>NZ_LMRY01000001.1:0-863420 GCF_001427935.1 Paenibacillus sp. Soil724D2 | reverse complement strand
CGGCTAGGCCCCCGAATTCTGGAGTCTTCCCGTTAAAAAAGCCAATTTTCGTAAGATTGCTTCTTTGTGCTAACAGTTACATTGCTTTATAGAATATCGATCGGTCTTCCWGTGTCATCACCCATTGGGAGAATTGAATTGGCGCCATCTTTTTTAAACTACCGTGCATTTTACGGTTATTGTAGAAGTCCATGTAATGATCAAGGGCTTCATAGGCTTCATCGAATGTCATGAAATCCCTTCTACCGAACACATCACGCTCAAGCAGGCTATGGAAAGATTCAATGTAGGCATTAGCATTAGGTGAGCGCGGCGGTATCCGTTCATGAACCATACTGAGGCTCTCGCACGTGTCGCCAAATAGTTGGCTGATGAACTGAGGACCATTATCTGTACGAATAGCAGGGAGCTCTTCCCCAGGCTTTACYCGGCTTTCTAAYGCCYGCCATAGCGTCTGTACGGCGTGCTTGGCTTCACAAACCGGTCCTCTGTACTGCTGAACGACGACACGATCAAACACATCAATAATACTAAGCATAAAAAAGAAACGTCTGCATCCCGTCACGTAACCATATTTGATATCCATCTGCCAAAGTTCGTTRGGCCCCGTCACGATTCGGTTTTTCGGTAATCTGCGTGGATGTTTCGTCTTACGTTCACGTTGTTTCTGAAGAATTCCTTGTTCTTTACAAAGGCGATAGGATTTCTTTTTGTTCAATATTAAACCTCGTTCATTACGGAGACATTGAGCAAGAAGCTTGTATCCATAGACATGTTCTTCACCTTCAAGAAGCTCTAGCAGCCACTCTGTTATTTGTTCGTCACTTACTTTTTCACCTGTTACCGTTCGAGAAAAGCCAKGCAGAGGGCGTCCTTTTTGGTTATCTGCCTTAGGCGCTGTAGTGTTTGAAATGCGTTTTCTCCGGTCGTAATAAGTGGACATAGAAAGCCCTGTGATGCGCAGAACCAGCGCTGCTACTTCTCCCCGCTTAATGAACTGGTCAGCTACTTCGTACTTTTCGGATAAGCGGGGTTCCTCTTTTTTATAAGTTCTCTTAGAATCTCATTCTCAAGTTCTTTTTCACCAAGTATCTTCATTGCTTTCTCGTACTTCGCTTCAATTTCTTGAAGCCGCTGAAGCTCTTGCAGGTGCTCATCTGTCATTGGAATCTCTTCCGGAGYCACCTCATCTCGATGATCTCTAATCCATCCGCGAATCGTTTCTGGGTGCACATCATACATGCGGGCCAATGCCCCCACCTTAATCCCAGCTAACGCTTCTCGCACAGCTTTCAAGCGTATTTCTTCTCCTAATCTTTTTCCCATTCCGGATCATCCCCTTTGTAAATAAGTTTAATTTATTTGAAAGGAGGACTCCAGTTTATTTAGGGGGCCTAGGAGCTCTTCTCCTAATCTTTTTCCCATTCCGGATCATCCCCTTTGTAAATAAGTTTAATTTATTTGAAAGGAGGACTCCAGTTTATTTAGGGGGCCTAGGAGTTTTTTGCAACAATAAAGCAGAAAACTTGAATTAGCTTGCGTAATGTTGTACAAAATGCAACAAGATACGAATGATCAAGCGAATGTTTGAATCAATTACGTCTAGGGTGTAACAAACTTTGCATCAAACTTTACAAACAGTCTCGTCAAAGGTCGGTGTAAGCCGGTTTTTTGAACGCAAGCTTTCTTATGAGAAGAATAGAAATGATGGCATTTTTTTTAGGAAAAAATAGGTTTACAAACTCTGGATATAGGCTTATAGTGAAATAAAGGTGTTTCCCTTGGTAAACTCTTTGTCCCATCGGAAATAAAATTTTTTTTGACTAAAATGTTTCCCTAATACAAAATAATTGTAAACAAGCAATATTAAATAGGAGGGCATGACGATGTTCCGTAAACCGGTTGATAAGGTATCAAGACGTAATCTTTTGAAAATGGGAACTGCTGGGGCTTTTGCTGTCATTGGCAGTGCTTTACTGAATCCATTTGGTAAAACAACATTAGCTGCGGATAAGCATAGCGTTCATAATGCTATGAAAGAACAATTGCATGATGGTATGAAGCATGGTTATGTTCCGAGTACAGAAGTGACTGAAGGTTTTAAAGCAGCACAGAAAGCACTCACAGCATTTGATTATGGCAAGGTTAGTAAGCTTCCTGATGGAAGAACGTTAAGGGAATACGAAATTTCATCATATGAAACTAACGTTGAGATCGCGAAAGGGATCAAGTTTCCCGGGTGGACATTCAATGGCACGATACCTGGACCCACAATTCGTTGTACCGAAGGGGATGTCCTTCGAGTGAAGTTTACCAATGCAACCAGCCATCCGCATTCGATTCATTTTCATGGTATGCATCCTACCAACATGGATGGACTGGAAGCAGTTAATGCAGGTGGTTCATTCACATATGAGTTTGAAGCAAAGCCTGCTGGTATGCATGTTTACCATTGTCATGTTGCTCCTCTCGCCAGACATATTCATAAAGGACTTTATGGTAACTTCATCATCGATCCGAAAAAACCAAGAGCAGCAGCAAAAGAAATCAATATGCTTATGAACGGCTATGATCTTGACCTAGATGGCGAAAATGAAGTCTACACGGTGAATGGATACGCATTTGCCTATCAGCAAGAACCAATTAAGGTGAAAGTTGGGGAACTCGTACGTATTTATCTCAGTAATCTTACTGAATTTGATCCCATTAATTCTTTTCACCTTCATGCGAACTTTTTTAACTATTATGCAACTGGCGCGGATCCTGAAGCTCGTCCCAATTTTACAGATACCATTATGCAATGTCAGGGAGAACGTGGCATTTTAGAAATTGTGTTTCCAGCTCCCGGGCGATACATGTTTCATGCTCATCAAAGTGAATTCGCTGAGCTCGGTTGGATGGGCTTCTTCATAGCTGAATAAGAAAGGAGGAGTGAGCGTACGATGAGTACTAATGTTCAAACCGAAAATAAAATTTCTCCAAACAAATTTAAAGCTATCCTATGGGGAATTCTCCCCCTAATCTTACTAATTGCGATTATCACTACCATTGCAAAAGTAGGAACAGGAGTCGAAAATGAGCCGGCTGCTCCTATTGAAGTTCTGAATGTGGAGAAAATAACGCTCAATGATGAAGGAATCCAACTTAAGGTGCTTAATTCAGGACCGGAGGAAATTACGATCGCCCAAGTCGTCGTGGACGGAGCCTTTTGGAATGCGGAATTCTCGCCAAGTGATACCTTACAAAGATTTGAACGTGGAACAGTCAAAATCCCTTACCCCTGGGTGCAAGGAGATCCACATGAAGTTAAATTAATCACCTCAAATGGATTAATTTTTACCGGTGAAGTTGCGGCCGCAGCTGCAACACCTGTACCAAATGGTAAACTTTTTTGGCAATATGCATTAATAGGATTTTACGTAGGGGTTGTTCCTGTTGGGTTAGGACTCATGTGGTATCCATTTTTACGTAGATTTTCGGTTAGAGGGATGCATGCTATTCTCGCATTGACGATAGGGCTTTTGTTCTTTCTGGTGATCGACACCTTTCAAGAAGGATTTGAAATGGCTTCAGAGGCTCCAGGTGTATTTCAAGGTACCGGACTGGTATGGTTTGGTGCACTGCTCAGTTGTCTCTTCTTAATAGCGGTGGATCAGTCGAATGATCGCAAGCTAAGCAGCAGTTCTTTGGAGGGAAGAAGGGTATCGAGCAAAATCGCTACAGGTATTGGTCTTCATAATTTTGGCGAAGGGCTTGCCATTGGATCCGCTTTTGCAGTCGGAGAAGCTGCTTTGGGAACCTTCTTAATCATCGGGTTTACTCTTCACAATATCACGGAAGGCGTGGGGATTGCGGCACCCTTACTGAAGGATCGTCCGAACTGGAAGACTTTTGTCACCTTAGCATTGATCGCCGGTGGACCCGCGATTATTGGAACTTGGGCAGGTGGATTTATTTTTAACGATACATTAGCCGCGCTATTCTTCGGTATAGGCGCTGGTGCTATACTGCAAGTCATCTATGTCATTTCCAAAATGATTCTTAAAGAATCCGAGAAAAGAGGTCTTTCTCCTGTTTCTTGGATGAATTTTGGAGGTTTAACTGCAGGAATTCTTATTATGTATGTGACAGCTCTCATGGTTAAATTTTAATTCAGAAACCATAATATGGGGTAGGTGAACATCATGCTATCAGGCATTGGCGTATCAGGCTTTGTCATCATCTTTGCAGTTGCGTTACTTTTATTCGGACCTTCGAAGCTTCCGCAGTTAGGCCGCGCATTCGGTACAACGATTAAGGAGTTTAGGCAAGGAACGAAGGGATTGTTGGAAGAGGATTCCAAAGAGAAGCAGAAAGTAGAATGAATAGTAGACCAATCCACAATTTTGCGGATTGGTCTTTTTCATATTTTTAATACTCCTGAATTAAAACTTACACAATATGTGCTGCCATATCTGCATAACCGATTAACAATTTACAAATAATACCGTTGTTTACTTGATAAGGAGGGCATAAAAGGCAATGAATATACGAGTTCGAAGCAAGCAGGGGATCATGCTGTTGATCGTTCTCTTGGTAACGCTAGCTTTCACAGGATGTTCGAAAGATGAAGCGATCAAAGTCGGTATCGAGAAAAATAACCGTCCCTTTACGTATACAGAGGGGGAAGAGAAGAAAGGCTTCGAAGTGGAATTATGGCAAGCCATTGCTAAAAAGGCGAAACTAAAATATGAATGGGTAGCTATGGAATACGGTGAGTTGAACAAAAGTGTGAAATCAGGCGATGTGGATTTGGCAATCGCCGGAATGACCGTTACGAATGCTCGCAAAAACAAATTAGACTATTCAGATCCTTATTTTCAATCGGGAGAAGCGATACTCACCGCATCAGATAACGAGGGGATTAAAGGCAAAGATGACTTGGCCAAGAAAGTGGTGGCAACTAGGAATGGATCGACAGCTTATCATGTTGCGAGTGAAATTCAAGGGATCAAAATAAGGAGCTATGCGAATATCTCCGATGCTTACGATGATTTGAAAAATAAAAACGTTGATGCAGTTGTTTTTGAAGAGCACAGCATTCAAGATTATGTGCAAAACTCAGCAGAAGGAAAAGCTAAAAAAGTAGGGGAAGTTTTCAACAAAGATAGCTACGCAATCGTTGCTAAAAAGCGGAACATGTACATGGGAAAGATCAATAAGGCCATTATAGCAGTCTCCAAAGATGGAACTTATGAAGCTCTCTATACGAAGTGGTTCGGAAGTAAACCAGAAAAAATGCCTAAAGAGCTTAAACACGACATGGAAAAGGATATTGAACACGAATCATAAGGAAAGAAAAGTCGACTAATAAATAGTCGACTTATTCGTCTTACGGATTATTCTGTCACGTCGGATGCCCTTGGAACCCACAGAATCATAAAAACAAGTGAACATAGAACAAATATCGGTGGAGCATATTGGATTAGCATGTTTTCCATAGGTTTAGTCACCCTTCTTTATAAATTTACCTTGTACATAATCAGCATCAAAAAGAAATAGACGCATAAGCAGAAACAGAGATGGGATTACAATAACAAGCCCTGCAATTAAGGCAATGACTAACGCAGTTCCCATTGCTTGATTCGTAAAGTTTTCGTGAATGGAGATGTATGGAAATAAAAGATACGGTAAATGGGCCTTACCATAACCAAAGAAAGCAAAAGCAAATTGCAAAAGCACCAATATGAACGCTAGACCTAGCTTAATTTGTTTCCAAAGGAAGTAGACGGCAACTAAAAAGCAGAGAAATGATGCTCCGAACATCCATCCAAGGTTAAGCATGTTGCGGAAATGTTCTGGGTTTTGCTGGTTTATGGCGAAAAAGACAAGCAGACTTGCAAGAATAGTAGGTCCGCTCCAAAAGAGAGCATAGCCTCTTAAAATTCTAAAAGCGGGATAGTCTTTTGCTCTATAGGCATAGAAGGAAAGGAACATGGACGAGATATAAAGGACGCTGACCAGCGATAGCAGGATGACCGACCAAGTATAAGGACTCCCAAGTAACTTACTCCAATCTAGTAAAATCATGCCGTTCTGTTCAACGATGATTCCACCCTCAGATATGGTTAGTACCGTAGAAAGGGTTGCAGGGATGAGCAAGCCCGTAGCTCCATAGAGCAGCATGTACCATTTATTATCCTTGGAACCATAGTTGCTGAAAGCGTAGTAGGCTCCTCTTATGGCTAACAATATGATAGCCACACTGCCTGGCACGAGTAACGCAGTACCATAATAACGTGCTGTTTCAGGGAAGAATCCAACCATACCGACGTAGAAGAAAACTAAGAATACATTGGTAACTTCCCAGACAGGAGACAGATATCTTTCAATAATCTTATGAATGATATGCTTTTTCATCGTAATAACCGAATAGTAACTGAAGAAACCAGCACCAAAATCAATGGATGCCACAATTAAATACCCGTATAAAAAGATCCACAAAACAGTTATTCCAATTAGTTCTAGGCTCATTCTTTGGTCCTCCCTCCGAAAATACCAAGTGCAATCAGTTCATCTGCAACATCGTTTTTTCTGAAAAGTTTGGATAACACTTTTACTGCGGTCAATGCTAAAACGATATAAAGTAAACAGAACAGCAGTAACATGGTATCCACGTCTTGTGAAGTTGTAGCGGCATCAGCTACCTTCATATATCCACGCAATATCCATGGTTGGCGGCCAACCTCCGCGTAAAACCATCCACATTGGATGCCTAGCATGGAAAGAGGACCACACACAATGATAATCGCTAGAAGCCATCTCGGATAAGGTTTACGGGATTTCTTACGTGAGTACCACATATGACAAATGGCAACGACGATCACAAACATACCTATAGCAACCATGGCGTCAAAGAAATAATGCACGTATAGAGGAGGACGAAGATCTTTAGGAACATCATTCAGCCCTTTTACCTCAGTTCCTGGAGTTCCACCTGCCAAAATACTTAGAGCATACGGAATTTTCAACGCATATTTAACCTCATTATTTTGAGTCAAAATACCACCAAGAACGAGCGGTGCATTCGTAGCCGTTTCAAAATGCCACTCGGCTGCGGCAAGCTTTTCAGGTTGATTATGAGCTAGAAATTTGGCTGATAGATCTCCGATCATAGCCGTAGTTATAGCGAACACTAGCCCAGCAGTAACGGTCAGTTTTAATGCTTTTTTGGCGTATAAAGTGTCCCCCTTTTTCCTGAGAAGGGAGTAGGCCGCTATAGCAGCCAAGATGAATGCGCTGGTCATGTAGGCTGAGGAAAGCACATGTGCCACTTTGGTGGGCATTGATGGATTAAACATTGCTAGAATCGGCTGTACATTCGTAATTAAGCCATCTTTTAGAGTGAAGCCTTGCGGCGTATTCATGAATGCATTCACTGTCGTAATAAAAAACGCTGAAGCAGAGGAGCCAATGACAACAGGTACGAGTAGTAGCAGATGATGTTTAGGTTTCAATCGTTCCCATGTATATAAATAAATGCCTAAGAAGATAGCCTCGATGAAAAAGGCAAAAGTCTCTAGAAATAATGGAAGCGCAATGGCTTGCCCGGCAATCTCCATGAACTTCGGCCACAATAGGCTGAGTTGAAGCCCGATGGCAGTACCAGTAACCACTCCAATAGCAACGGTGATAACGAATCCCCTAGCCCATCTTCGTGCCAACAATGCATAATAGGGATCTTTACGTTTAATGCTGGCTAACTCAGCCAACATAATCATGACCGGAACGCCAACGCCGATGGTAGCGAAAATGATATGAAATGCCAGTGTGGTCTCAGTGAGTAGGCGGCTATAAAATACGGAATCGTAGATAGGCATATGGACTCATCTCCTTTGTTAACTTTCATAAGTTCAAAAAAACTTGCGGATAAAAGAGAGGAACATGACAAAAGCAACAATGAACATCAGGTACATCAATCGTTTTTCATGTTTTCGAGATTGGTTCAAGCGGTATCACCTTCTGTTTTCAATTTGATTTGTTATATGTTTCTATCTTACTCGATGTATGTGATTTTTTTCACATGATATGTGAATACGGTTTGAACAAAGTATTACAACTTTATTAACGTTATGAGTAATAGTAATCAGGACCGACGTGATCCGGGCCTACGAAAGTATTCTGGATACGTATCAAAATGAAGTACTGCTCTAGGCGCGGGCTCAGACGATCCAGGAAGACTCGATCCGCAAAGCGATGCGTAATGGATCCGGGAAATCCGGCCAAATGGTTTTGGACACTTTCCGTGTGGTCGGCAGTTTTTACACGAGAGTGAAGTGAAGGAGAATTGTACGATTATACATGCATGAAATGCGATCATCCATTGTTTATGGCTTAGATGGTTGGAGGCCGTCTGGCAGCTGGTGTTACCCGGCTTAACTTCCGGTCATCATTAAAAAAGGGCAGTCGAATGATTCGACTGTCCTTCTTTATTATGAATCTCCAATGGCTTCCTTGAGAAAATTACTTGCCATTCGATTCGGTTAACTTGTTATTTTAAATGGCTGACAGCAGCGTTGAAATGTTTGAGCATTTCACTAAAAGATTCAAGCTGGTCATCTTCCCATTTTGCAATGCTTTCAAAAAAGACGGATTCTTTTTCTTTTAGAGCATCTACGGTCATTTGTCGTCCAAGCGGAGTCAGTGATAACAGTACGCCTCGACGATCATCAGGGGACGTTTCACTTTGCACATAGCCTAATCCCTTGATTTGATTGACAAGACGACTAACAGAACTACGGTCCATTGCTGTAGATTCCGCTAAAACAGTAGCGCTTGCAGGACCGTACGAGAAGAGCCATCGGACAATAAGAAACGCTGCGGGTTGCAGGGATGAATCGAAACGTGCCGCAGCTCTGACATTGAGCGCATGGGAGGCGCTAATAAGTGCGTTTAACTGTTCGCCGAGCCTAAGTTCCAACTGCTCTCTCTCAGTAAGTTGGTTTGGAGTCAATTCCTTCATAGTTCACCTCAAATGAGTAGTAATCTCTAAAACAACTTGACATATATCAAACAAATACATATGATTGACATATATCAAGTATATTGATTTATCCATTACGTGTCAAACCGCAAGGGAGGACTTATTATGACAACTAACCAAATTATTGTAATTACTGGCGCTACTAGCGGTCTCGGCCAACTTGCTGCAATGGAAATGGCAAAACGCGGGGCTCATCTTGTGTTAACAGCCAGAAGCAAAAATCGGGCTGAAACGACTGTAAAACTGTTAAAGGACATCGCGCCGAAAACAAAAGTGGACTTTTTTTTCGGAGACCTATCGATAATGAAAGATGTCAGGAAGGTCGGAACTGAAATCAAAGCTTCATATCCAAAGATTGATGTACTAATAAATAATGCAGGATTGCATGCATTTGAGCAGCGAATTACATCTGAGGGTTTTGCAGAAATGATGGCCGTTAACTATTTGGCTCCGTGGTTATTCACCCATTTATTACAACATTCATTGATGAAATCAGGAAGTGCAAGGGTTGTAAATGTCGCCTCAGAGGCATCGCGCAATCATGGTGAGCTCAAGCTTCCCGAGGATTTGACCGATACCTCATCTTTTACTGCTAGTGGCTCGTCTTCGCATTATGGTAAAACGAAGCTGCTCAATATTATGTTTACTGGAGAACTGGCACGTCAATTTTCTGGAACGGGGGTCTCTGTTAATGCGCTAAATCCGGGCTTCAATGTAACGGGTCTCGGACGTGAGCTCTGGTTTGCTGCAATACTTGAACGTATTTTTAAATTTCTGCATGTCGGAGATCCACGCAAAGGAGCTGAAATTATTACACGGTTGGCTGTTGATCCGCAATACCAGGATGTGACCGGCGGTTACTTCAACGTTGGAACCGGGGACTCTATTACGCCAATATCCCCTGGCGGAGATGCCAAAATTCAAAGAAAACTGTGGAATGATACGCAAGAATTATTGCAACGAAAAGGCTTCATCGAGTAGAAGGCAGAAGTGAAAAGAGTTAAAATACGGTCGAATAAGTAATGATTACCGTAAATAACTAGTAAGTCTGGTGTCACAAAGGGGGTTCATTCGGGAGGGGAGAGGTGGCTTTTTGATGTATATGTGTATAATAGAAGTATGATATTTTTAAAGGGTGGTCTCCATACGATGATTAAATGCACCAATTGTTCGAAACTCACAGAACTTCAGATGCAGCGCTGCATCCATTGTGGGAAGATCCTAACTTACACCGTTGCAGAGAAATTCGATATCCTAGCAGAATCCGTTGAACATGCGTTGAAGAAGGAGCTAGAAGCAAGAAGAAAGATGAGGCATTAGTTAAGCTGCTCTGTGTCATCTCACGGTCGTGAATAGCCCAAACTTAGAATTCGTGGAACATATGGGCAATATAATACAGGGCAGAAAGTGATGATCTTAAAGTTTTTTGTCTGCAGATAACGCGAAAATGACTGCCAGCAGGCAGATAAAAAGGGGAGTATGAAATGACATACTCCCCTTGAAGGCGTTGGGATTTATTGGATTTTTGAGGGTTAGGCTAATTGCAGCCTAACCCTTATTTATTGCGAGGCATATGAATTTGACTGACATCTCCTGCGTAGTTGCGGGAGTTGTTGTACGGCGTACAACAATTTCTTTGATTTTTGCTCGTCAGGCTGGAGATATTGTATTTCATACAACAAATTAGCCATATTTCATTCGAAATGGCCAATATTGCTTGGAATTGTTGCATTAATTACAACAATGGCAAGGATAACGCTGAATGGGAGCAGTAATGTTGTACGAAGTACAGCTTCACATGTTTTCAGGATATCGGGATACCAAGTAGTCAGGATGTTACCTTTTGTAATTTAGCAGGATTGTTGATTTTATAAGGTATCGGATGTTTCGAGAGCTTCTTCGCTACAATTTTACATTCGAATGAGAGCTTGTCCCCGATTTCCAGTTCCAATTTCTTAAGTGTGGCACTGTGGCTGGACCAAGCTTCGCCGATCTCCATTTCTGGTTCTGTCAGGGAAACAGCCTCGTAGATAACGACTTCATCTTCAGTATCAGAGAAATTGTTCGGTACCGTTGTAAATTCCTTTACAGTAGCGATCATTTTCACTTTTTCTTCGGGAAGTTGAAGCTTTGGAGCTTTTTCTTTTTTTGCCTTCTCTTTTTTCGGCTCTTTGGGGGCCTTTTTAACTTCCTCGACACTAGTATCCGCATTAACTCCCACATTTGCTTCGACGCTAACTGGAGCATCTTCTTGCAAAGTCTCAAGCTCTAAGACTTCCGCCTCTGTGGCGTCAGCGGTTCCTGCACCCCTCTGACTGTAATTGGCAGCCTGCATTTCCTTCAGGTAAGAGGGGTGGATACAGTGCAGCTGCTTGTTGTCGAATTCAATGACAGCCGTCATTTTATCCACAAAACCAACAATGCCGCATGGTAGATTCATGCCATTCCCCTTGTAGAAGAATGCCTTTGTTTTCGCTGCTTTCTCCGAAAGCAAGCCCCATTCTTTACATTGTTCAAGCTGCTCAGTCTCGTCTTCGAAAGTATTATACGAAGAGGGCTGGATGGTAAACGCGTGGACCACGAGATCTCCGCCTTTCTATTATTTGTTTGGAAGTATGTATCGTTAGTTATTCTAAGCGGTAATCGTCGGTTTTCTCGCCATCTTCCCAAATCTCTACGAAAAGGGCCTCGCAGTTTTCAAAGTCAGCCGGCTTCAGAGAAAGTGCTTTCTCCTCATCTGCGCCTACATAAACATTTTCCATTCCTTCGCCATCGAAGGAGAGGATAACATATATTTTCATATGCCATTGTGCCTCCAGTATTTTGATATTGAACATTATAACACAATTGCGGAAATGTTCGCTTGATGAGCGGAGAATGGGAGGAATTGCAAAGGAACTGCGGACAATAGGACGAATCTTTATCAAATCTTTATTAAATTTGGATAGGATTATGTATGATCCTGTCGAATTATACCAATTGCAATTTACATAACTCTATAATTTTCAAGGGGGAACAAGCAATTGGTTATTTGGAAGGGTTGGGGCATTTTAGCGGTACTAATGGCAGGTGCCGGGTTTATCGTAGGAATTCTGATTGAAAGTTTGATCTACGGATCAAGCAAAGACGTATTACATGGTTGGCCATATACGTTAACATTGATTGCCGCTGCTGTCGGCATTTGGTTTAGTGGGAAAGCATTGAATAAAAGTGCAGGACGTGTTCTCGTGGATCAACAGACGAATCAACAATTTAAAATGGGTACACCGCACTCTTTATTTTTCATCCCTATGCAATATTGGGCTTTTCTATTAGGCGTAATAGCCATTGCTATGTTATTTAAATAATCACAAAGATTGCCTTTGATTCACCCTCTTTGGGTGAGTCGATGGCAATTTTTTTTGCTCAAATCTTGCCGAATTTTGTACAAACGTTTTGCTGCACTTTCTGCATCCAGTTGCCTGTGAAGATGTTTTAAAATCACCTCCAAGTTCATATAGATGAATACAACCTGTTCTCCATATTGTAGTGGCAGCACTTCCATCCATCCGTTATGAGGGAATCGAAGGAGGGGGTTCGAGGGTGGCGATATTCTTATTATTTGTCATCGGATGTCTATGTGGTTTCTTGTTATTTAGAAAAAATGTGATCACCGTCAGTCAGGAACAAGTTCCGAAAAATGTGAAGCTGTCTATCATAATCCCTGCTAGGAATGAAGCATGCAATTTGCCTCATATCCTCCATGCACTCAAGGTCCAAACGCTGGAAGCCTTTGAAATTATCGTTGTTGATGATTTTTCGGAGGACGACACGAAGGAAATTGCTGAAAGTTACGGGGTTACTGTGATTAGCAACACGAGTCTTCCACAAGGCTGGACAGGGAAAAACTGGGCTGTATGGAACGGATATTTGCATGCTTCGGGTGATTTAATTGCCTTTCTTGATGCGGATATTCGCTTAGCTCCACGTTCGCTGGAGGCATTGGTTAAAGCGAGAAATAAAACGGGAGGCGTCGTTTCTGTCGTTCCCTTCCATTATACGGAGAAGTTCGTTGAAAGACTGGCGCTGATCTTTAATGTGCTTGGTGTATTCGCTTTTACGTCCCCTTTTGAAAAGAAAAATCCGAAAAAAGGTCTGTATGGCTCTTGCATCTTAACGACCAGAGAAGATTATGAGAAGATCAAAGGACATCAAAGCATCAAGTCGGAAATGTTGGATGATTTGAACCTTGGGGCTACCTATCGGCATGCCGGGATTCAAGTGACGAATTTTATCGGGCGAGGCCTGGTTTCTTTTCGTATGTATCCACAAGGGATCAAAAGTGAGGTTCAAGGCTTCGGGAAAGGAGCGGTCCTAAGCACATCAACGTTAAGTCCGGGTACGATTCTCCTTGTTGCGATTTGGGTTATCGGGCTGATTGCTTCAGAAACTTTCTTCCTATTCATCAACACTTCGTGGGCGCTACCGCTTTTTATTGGATATCTCTTATACATGATACAGCTGTTTTATTTGGTTAAACATGTTGGAGTGTTTGGAATCATCATGCCTGTTTTGCATGTTCTCTCAACGTTATTTTTCATCTGCGTCATGCTGTTTTCTGTTTATCAGGTTGTATTCCTTGGGCATGTTTCATGGAAAGGGCGGCACGTCAAGGTAGGAAGCAGGAGGGGGCAATGACCATCGTTTGGACGGTTTGTGCCTTTCTATCAGGATCTTTCATGTTTTCTTACTGGCTTGGACTTATCGCAAAAAAAAACTTGAAGACGGTCGGTGACGGTAATCCAGGGGCACTAAATCTGTGGAAGGCAGCTGGCTTTAAGCTTGGTGTTGTTGGCATTATTCTCGACTTTTTAAAAGGATACCTTATCCTCCTTTATATATTGCATTATGAGAATATTCAAGGGTACTTCATTATTTCTATCGCACTAGCCCCGATTATCGGGCATGCCTTTTCTCCATTCCTTAAGGGGAAAGGAGGTAAAGCAATCGCTGTGACCTTCGGGGTATGGAGTGCTTTATCCAACTTTGAAGCTTCTCTTGCTTTTGCCGTAGTTTTGGCCATTTTACTGAGTGCAATCAAGGTGATCAACAGAGGAAAGTCAATATCTACTGAGGCAGATGGCTTGCAGGTCGTTGTCGGTTTTTTGTTGGTAGGTATCTATTTGTATATGAGGGATTATTCGATTGCGATCCTCTGGGTTTGGTTAGGGAATTTTCTAGTGCTCGCATATACCCATAGATATGAGCTTGCTTTTTATTTAAAAAGGCGATGAAGAAATAAATAAATGGATCTCGGCCATTGATGCCGGGATCCATTTTTTTGTTCGAGAGGGATTGGGGTAAGCATTGCTTACCTCTTATTTGTTGGGGCGCTCCAGATTAAGCGCGGTTTTCGCGCTTATTTGTTCTATAAACAAGGCAAAGTCATTACATACTAGGCTTCACATTAGGAAAAACTAGGGGCTAAGCAGAAAGGAGTGAGCCTACGCATGGAAGATAGATTAGCTCTGAGGGAAGAACGGTTAAACGCATTAAGCCACGGCTTTGGCGCGGCGCTAAGCGCCTTCGGTCTTTTTTTACTTTTACAACGTTCCGTTCTATTCGAAGATCTTGCTTATATCGTTAGTAATGCGATTTATGGGGTATCTTTTTGCCTTCTATATCTCTCTTCGACCCTGCTGCATTGCTCTCGCTCGAAGAAGTGGGGCGAACGCTTTGAGATCATGGACCATGCAGCTATCTTTATTGCGATTGCGGGTTCCTATACGCCATTCCTACTGATTACCTTGCAAGGAACACTTGGGTACACGTTGCTGCTATTGATATGGGTTCTAGCTTTGGGAGGCGTCCGCTATGTTCATTTGATCATTAGGCGGTTTATGCCTTGGGGCCTTCTAATGTACTTGTTGATGGGTGGCTTCATGGTTTCATTAATTGGGCCATTAAGTGAACTTCTTCCCTCTATGGCTCTAGCTTGGTTAATGTTCGGAGTCGCTTTTTACTGCATTGGTGTGCCATTTTTTCTTTGGCGAAGGTTAAGATATCATCATGCTATTTGGCATTTGTTTGTACTCGCAGGAAGCAGCTGCCACTTTATTGCCATATATGCTTATGTGATGCCTGCCGTTTTGTAGGGGTGAAAATAGGCCTAGTGTCCGGCAGGCTGACATCTGCATAATACCTGGATCTATAAGCTCGGACCGATACGGTTAATGCTGAATTCCTGATGGCCCAGTATCTCGGCCTTGGTCAGTTTGCCATCAGCAATTCGCAAATTTCCTGCCAAATTTGTTCGCCTGTTTGCTCCAAATTTAAGGTTCCAGCGAGCATGCTGCTCACATCCACATCCATATTGTCTTCCATATTGGAGTAGGTGAATTTGTTTGCCGTAATTTTGATCACGGGGACAACAGCAGAACCCGTTGGCGTTCCGCGACCCGTCGTGAAGCAGACAATGTGCACGCCGCCTGCAGCCATTCCGGAGACACATTCGATGTCATTTCCCGGTGAATCCATAAAGTATAAGCCATGCTCTGGAACTTGTTCAGCGTAACCAATCATATCGTCCTTTTCGTTCATGACAAGACTATCTGTCCCGTGAATGATGTCATGTGACATTGGAACCCTCCTCAGAGTATGCTTGCACTTAGAGTTTTTTAAAACTTCAAGTTTCATTTCTAGTTTAAGAGTTAAATGGAATTGAATAGAGACTTTTCTCACGCATTTAGCACAAGACTAAGATAATGGGGGGACTGACTTGATAGCGGACTACCGTCTTCGCCGAACGTCAGAAGGCGGGAAACTCTTATATTTCTTGTATAGCTTCGTAAAATAGTTTGCGTTTCCGCAGCCAATTCGCTCGGCGATTTCGGTTACCGTCCATTCCGTTTCACGAAGTAAACGATCAGCTTCGTTGATTCTCAGCCAGTTCACATAATCGACGAAGGTACGTCCGGTAAGCTTTTTGAACGTTTTACAAAAATGGTACGGGTTCAAATTGACCATCCTCGCAGCCTGATCAACCGACAATGGCTCGGCAATATGGGTTTCAATATGCTGGATTAACGGCTTGAAAGACTCCGAATGACGGGCAGGAGCAGCTTTATCTATGAATTTCTCCGGCAAAAATTGACGAGATAGCAGTGCGAAAAGCAGCTGGAAATTATGTTTGATGACGAGTTCATAAGCGGCATTTTTATTCTCGAATTCAGCCGTAGATTCACGAATAAGTCGACGATAAGGGGCAGCAAGTTCATCCTCGGCAAGTAATTTGGCAGGCATTGGAACTCGCCCGTCCAGAAACGGGAGGATGAATCGTTCGTGCACGGGATCCGGATGCATCACTCGCAGCAAGGAGGCATTGAACACGACAGCAACATACTCCATTGCCTCATCTGCTGCGTTATAGCCAACATGCAAAGCTCCGGCAGGTACGAATAGCAGGTCGCCAGCGCGGGCCTCATAAGGCCGACTATCAATGTGAAATATCGCTTTGCCTACCTGCATATCAATGATCTCAAAATGTTCATGCCAGTGAAGATAGAGTATGTTATCGTCTTTAGCAGTCGTTTGCGGTCGGTTTCGGTAAAAGCGGATGGGATAGCTGCTATCCCAGGGTGGTGTCTTTTCCATTAAATCTTGAGGGTATGTCATGAGCTGCCTCACTTTCCTATGTATCAAGATAAGACCTATTTGGAGCAAGATAGGGTAGAGAATTTGCCGATATTCGTAGTTATAATGATCATATTCATTTATCTTATACCAATATAGGAGTGATATTCAATTATGAATAAGAAGCTTAGAGTGGGTACTTTAATTGGTGGCGGAGATGCCGTTCGCGTCATCCCCCAAATTGCCAAGCACGGATTTGAATCCTACAGTTTATCCTTTTGGCAAACAACCGGGAATATCGATCTCAAAGAAACGGCAAAGCGGGTAGCCGACATTGTGGCAGAGCACGACGCCGTCATATCTACGATTGGTGTATTCGGAAATCCACTCACGGGAACAGGAGATAATAAGGATACACTCGCAAGCTGGGAGCGGCTTATTGATCATGCACATCTCTTTGGTACCGATATCGTAAACGGTTTCACTGGCCGTATCCCAGATCGTCCAATTGATGAGTCAATACCGAAGTTCAAGGAAGTGTTTGGTGAACTTTCTAGGAGAGCCGCTGATCGCGGTGTGCGACTTGCTTTCGAGAATTGTGATATGGGCGGAACGTGGAAGACAGGGGATTGGAACATTGCCCATAACCCAACTGCCTGGAATCTGATGTTTAATGCCGTACCGGCGGATAACCTTGGTCTGGAGTGGGAGCCCTGTCATCAGATGGTCAGTCTGATCGATCCGATTCCGCAGTTACGTAAATGGGTCGATAAAGTGTTCCACGTACACGGCAAAGATGCAACAATTGCGTGGGATATTGTGCGGGAATATGGGATTCATGGGAGCCAAGAGTTCGTTTGGCACCGTACACCTGGCTTTGGGGATACGAATTGGTCCGATATTATTACGATTCTGCGTCAGGCAGGCTACCAAGGTACAATCGACATTGAAGGATGGCATGATCCCGTCTACCGTGATGAGCTCGAGATGACGGGTCAAGTGCATGCATTGAACTATTTAAAACGCTGCCGTGGTGGAGATTACATTCCAAACCCTGTTTAATGAGTCACTTTCAGTCCATCTTAGTTTTGTGCTAGCTCTGATTAAGATCGTCTATTTTTAGTCAGAGACATCTTTCTTATAATAAGGTCATTGTTACCGCATTCATTCAAAGCCAAGGAGGCTAACAGCCATGCAGGAAAACACACCTTTATTATTGACAGATGAGCAAATGAGAGAGTTTATTACAAACGGATGTTTAATCCTCAAAACCGATTTTTCGAGCGAGTTTCACAGCAATCTTGTAGAACAATTAAACACGGTTTATACGGAAGAGGGGAACCCCGGCAATAATTTACTACCCCGCATTCGTGAGCTGCAAAAAGTATTCGATCACCCAGTTGTGACAGGTGCTTTAACAAGTGTATTAGGGCAGAACTATATGATGCACGCACATAGACATGGGCATTTCAATGCTTCAGCAACGGCTGGAGGCTGGCATAAGGATAGCTATTGGGGCTATGACAGAATGCGCAATCATCACCCGAATTGGGCAATGATTATGTATTTCCCGCAGGATACACCAGTAGAATTAGGACCAACAGGTGTTATGCCGGGCACGCAAAATTACCAGACTCGGACTTTTGAATCCAATGAACAAGAAGGGGAAGTCTTAGCAAGCGGCGAGGCGGGTACTTTTGCACTAATCCATTATGATATTTGGCATCGTTCCACGCCTAATGTCTTAGGTCAGCCGCGCTATATGCTGAAGTTTGAATTCATGCGTACAGAGCTGCCGAAAGCACCTAGCTGGAATAATCAAGAGGCAGCATGGAGGAAGCCGGCTAACTTACATTTGCCAATCGCTGAGCATGATTTGATGTGGGAAGAAACTTGGAACTGGCTATCTGGAAAAATAGGCAGTCTGGCAGGAACAGCTGAATCTGATCCGGATCAAATTAAGGAATTAGCCGCTAAGTTGGATGGCTTTGAACCGCTAGCGATCAATGCGGCCTATGATCTGGCAAGAAGAGGGCAGCAGGGAGTGGACGCTTTACTCGAAGGCTTAAATAGCGAGAATAACCAAGTATCGCGAATTTCCGCTTATGGATTATCAGTTTCAGGAAGCGAGGCAGTTAACGGGCTAATTGCAGCTTTGCATCATGAGAATATTAACATCGTTACACATGCAATATTTGCGCTTGGTGAATTAAGAGGGTTAGCGGCAGAAGCTGTTCCTACCTTCATAAAGCTGCTCGAACATCCTGCTGAACTTGTTCGCTGTGCCGTAGTAGATGCCCTTGGATTCATGGACTCACCAGTGAAAGATATCGTGTCAAGCTTAGGTAGAAGCTTACAAGATGAGAACGCGCAAGTTCGCTTCATGGCAAGTTTATCCTTGTCCCGATTAGGATCTCAAGCGGAAGCAGCTGTGCCGCAGTTGGAAATCGCATTGGATGATGAGAACAGATATGTTCGTGCTCATGCTGCCGAATCTCTGCATTATATCGGCACGGAACGGGCTAAGAATACGCTCATTAAGTTTCTGCTTAATTCCCGCTGGTGCCCGACAACGACTAAGACTAATGCGTTCTACCCGTAAACGCGCAAAATAGATAGACAAAGAGGGCAAATTAACTTTTGCCCTCTTTGTGTTGTTTCCATTTTCATTGAATCATAGTTCGTTGTAATCGAGCATTTTCGGTTTCAAATCACGGAAAGAAGTTGGTGTAAAACCCGTTTGTTCTCGGAACATCCGGGAAAAATACGATAATTCCATTCCCAACGAATCAGCGATTTGTGAAACATTTAATTCCGTCATCATGAGTAAATCCTTGGCTTTTTCTGAGCGTAAATGGTTCATATATTGAATCGGTGAATAACCCGTAAATTGTTTAAAGGCATTAATAAAGTAGTTAGGGTGATAATGCGCAATTTGGGATAATGTATCTACGGATACGTTATCAGCAATATGCTGTTCCATATAGTGCAGCACACTATTCATTTTCTCGAAAGTAGGGGTAGAAGCCAGATTCAGCTTGACGGTTTCACTTTGTTCAATGAATTCGGCAATGAATTCACTTAAAATCGCATTGACTCTAAAGGCGGAAGTTAATTCTTCACTTTTAATATAGGCTATCAATTGTTCGAATTTATTTTGTAAAGCTTCTGGATCTTTGATCGTAATGAAAGCGGATGTTTGCAAAATCTGAAACAGATCCAAATCCCCGATTTTGGCCGTGAAATGACACCAGTATTTTCCGAAAGTATGATCGCTTATAGTTCCATAAGCTTGATTACTCCCCGCCGGAAGCAGATAAAGTTCGCCTGGTTTCGGATAATAGGTCTGATCCCCAACTTTTACAAAGCCTTCTCCTTCGATAATAAAATACAAGCGATTAAACGGACAAGCAGCGTTCTCATCGTTCCAGGATCTCAGTACCTTGGTGTAAGCAGCATAGGATAAATCAAGCTTCGCTTTAGCAATATATTTCTTCCAGAAGGTGAGCTGGCTAGGATTCATATCAATTCTCATGCGCTTATATTCCTTTCACGAAGAGTCGGCAAATGCCATCAATAAATTGTTGTTTGGTATAGCCCAGAATTTCTCGATGATACAAGTACTGTTCTGGTGTTACCGAGGCAAGTATGGTGTTAACAGTCAAAGTGACATCGATCGGTCCAATCTCCTCTTGTTGAACGGCACGAGTTATCAAAGGAGCGAGAAGGTTGTGGAGTCGAACATAAATGGGCTTTTTGTGTAAATAGAAGCTATGTTTGTCCGTATATATGGTGTTGATGACGGACAGTAAAGAAGCTTTACCGTCCACAAAATCAATAATTCGAACGATCGTGTCCGACAATTGGTTCATAGCTGTTACCTCGGGACCGGGATCAGCAATACTAGCTTCCAGAGAAGCAATAAATTGGGATGTTGTTGAACGTAGCAGATCGCTGCAAACCTCGCCAATGTGGGCGTAACGGCGATAAAGAATACCTTGACCCACGCCCGACTCTTTGGCAATCTGGTGCATGGTAACGGATTCAATTTGATTGGTTTCGAATAGGCTTTTGGCAGACGTAAGAATACGCCGTCGATACTCTGAATCACGTTCTTCGCGTCGACCGCAAGGTGGAATGGCTTTCATATCTTGGCTATATAATGAATTCTCATTGGTATCTGGATGTTTCACACGTGCTCCTCCTATAAGAACAATCTTAACAAAAGAAATAATTGACATTCCGGACAATTGTCCGTATCATGATGTTGCGGACAATTGTCCGTAACTATTGTAGCACGATGGAGTAGATATTGTGAAGGAGGAACACAACATGAGTAAACCAATAACATCTGGTGAAGCGGAGCCGGAGTTTAAGATTACGAGTATTCTGGTACCGCTCATCGCTATCATATCGGGTATTTTTATGGTTATCCTCGATACGACTGCGATGAATGTGGCATTGTCGAAGCTGGTCATCGATTTTAAAACAGATTTACCAACCATACAGTGGACCGTAACAGGCTATATGCTGGCGACAGCGGCAGTCATTCCATTAGCGGGATGGTTATCAGACCGATTTGGGGCGAAGAATGTATTCCTCACCTCTGTCGTTCTTTTCACCGTTGCATCGGTCTTATGTGCTACACCGAACAACGCGGAGTGGTTGATTGTTTTCCGTATCCTTCAAGGTTTAGGCGGCGGATTCGTTATGCCTGTTGCAATGGCTTATGTATTCCGGCTGAGTCCTCCGAACAAAATTGGTCAAGTGATGGGGATGTTGGGTGTACCCATTCTGCTAGCGCCTGCGATTGGGCCAATCTTATCCGGATGGCTGGTTGAGTACCATTCCTGGCACTGGATTTTCTTAATTAATCTTCCCGTCGGTATTTTCAGCTTTATCTTTGGACTGTGGAAGCTGCCGGCTGTCGCACGTAAGAAGGTAGCTGGTTTTGATTTACCAGGTATGATTCTAGGGCCTATTGCCTTTGCATCCTTATCATATGGGATCACACAAGGTGCTGAAAGCTGGACTTCCGATAAAACATTGTGGGGCATCATCATTGGAGCTGTCGCATTGATCGCCTTTATCATAGTTGAACTTAAATCCAAGCTCCCTCTGCTCGAGTTAAGAGTGTTCCGATCAGTGGATTTTTCCTTCAGTATTTTCGTACAGTGGGTACTGCAATTCTGCTTGTTCGGGGCCATTTTCCTGCTTCCGCAATTTCTTCAGCAAGCCCGCGGGTACGGTGCGTTCGATACGGGGATGACGTTATTCCCACAAGCGTTAGCTTCGGCCGTTATGATGCCGATTGGCGGATACTTGTTTGATAAAATCGGTGTTCGCTGGTTAGTTGTCGCTGGGCTCAGTCTTGTTTCCGGTGCGATCTTTCAATATTCGCATGTCAATCTAACGACAGAAGGACATGACTTAATTTTACCGCTTATTATGGCTGGTTCAGGTATGGGACTCATGATGATGCCTCTTAATTCACATCTAATTAAGAAAGCTCCTCATGATTTGGTAAGTCGAGTTACTTCTTTAACTAGTGCCATGCAGCAAGTTATCAATTCTTTTGCAGTTGCTACTCTGGTGACTATTCTCTCCTCGCGCGTGAACTCATCCATAGCTGCAAAAAACATTCCAATAAACAGTCCTGCTGATATGCAAAAGGCTATGTTTGCTGTAGCGCCCGAAGCTTTCGGCCAGACTTTCCACGTGATGCTCATTATTGCGATCTGTGGGATATTCTTAGGTTTGTTCCTTCGCCGTGATAAGACACAGCCTAATGAGGCTGTGAAACAAGAAGTCGCGTTAGAAGGGCTTCACTAAATAAGAACAATCTTATTGGAAGCTTACCGAATATTCGGTAGGCTTTTTTTGTTATTACGATTCTACATAGAAGTTGTGTATTTATGGAATTCTAACCAATAGCGTAAAACATCATATTAGGGGGCAATACAATGAGTCAAGATGAGCATCATATTCAACTAGCTTCTGGTGATATCGCGCCTTTATGGGGAGGATATTTAAGTGACAGTATGGTCAATTGTGTTCTTAAGCATTTCTTGCATACTGTTGAGGATGGTGAAATAAAACCAATCATTGAATTTGCTCTTGGATTGATAACAGAACATATGGAATTTGCTAATAAGTTATTTAAAGACGAACAGTTTCCTATCCCTCACGCCTTTACAGAGAAGGATGTCAACCTAAAAGCGCCAAGACTATTTTCAGATGGTTTTATGCTGCTCTATCTTAGACATATGGGCATTGCTGGCACTGTTACTTATGGAATGGCATTAGCAAGCAGTTCAAGACAGGATATTCGTGCATTCTTTCTACATAATCTGAAAACTACGGCTGAACTGCTGGAGAAATCTACGGCTATATTGCAATCTAAAGGAATTCTCACTAGGAGTCCTTATTTACCGTATCCCAATTCCGTTGAATACGTGCACAAAGAAAGCTGGTTAAATGGACTGCTAGGCGATCGTAGACCTTTAAATGCAGCGGAAATCGCGAATCTTTATTTGAATATTATGAAAAATAGCATGGGTCAAGCATTGATGTTAGGTTTTTCTCAAGTTGCTCAAGCTAAAGAAGTCATTGCTTATATCGTGCGCGGCAGAGATATCTCCTCGAAGCATGTCGAAGTATTCAGCGATTTATTGCGCGATGACCAGTTGCCGGCACCAACGACTTGGGAAACAGAAATTTCAAATTCTAAGGAGTCCCCATTTTCCGATAAGCTAATGCTCTACCATACGGTCTTTCTTTCAGCCGTAGGAATGGGAAACTATGGAGCTTCTCTTGCAGCAAGTATGAGGAGGGATTTGACAACTGCATATCTTCGGCTTACCGGTGAAATTGGAACCTATGCAGACGATGGCGCAGAACTGATGATAAAGAATGATTGGATGGAAAAAATGCCTGGAGCGATCGAACGTAACGCTCTACTATCTACGTGAAGGGAATCGTATTCGTGTTACGCAGCTCTATTTTACTTCAATAAAAAACCATCCTGTGCGTACTGGATGGTCTTTGGTTTGTCAGGAAAGTACGGCTATACGTTTTTACTCTTCTTGGTGCTCGTTTTTTTCTTCGCAGGAATCTTCTCTGGCATTGCTGCGACCCATTGTAAGGATTGCTCGATCCACGCCGTAATTGTATCAGGCGTTTCCCGCCACTGTTCCGGTAAGGTGACATATTCCTTCATCGGTTTGCCTGGCATGGGGGAACACAATGATGCTCCTTCTTGCTCGACGAGACGAGCACGTGCGTCTTCCGGCAGGCGGATAAAAATTTGCTGTCCGTAAAGTCCAACGAACATGTTGCCATTAATAAAACCGGCCAGATTACCGAACATGGGACGAATATGAATATGAGGATCACCGGGCATAACGTCAGCGAAAAATTGTTTCATCTCCTCATCAGGACGAGGCATGGACATAAAGAAAACTTCCTTTCAATGTGGTATTTTTATTTCCATAATCGACTTAAGCCGTTTCAAGTCTCCTTGAATGCTTCTTCTGCCGTATTTTAGCAATCACTTATGTAAGTGTCAACTTAAATAGTTTCATTATTTAAGTTGACACTTAATTAAGTGTGTGCTAAAGTAACGTCATGATCGAAAAAGTGATCCAAGCCATAGTAGAGCCAAGACGCAGAGATATCTTATATCTCGTACGTGATGGAGAGCTTACATCTAGCTCCATCGCGTCCCATTTTGACATTTCGGCGCCAGCAGTATCACAACATCTTAAGGTTCTTGAGGAATCCGGACTACTTGTGGTTCGGAGAGAGGGAACCAAGCGGTATTATCGTATGAGGAGGGAAGGTTTTGCTGATCTGAAAGCGTACATTGACCGTTTCTGGGATGATAGTCTACTGCTATTGAAGGAAGCCGCAGAAGAAGAAGAGAGGAGACAGCGTAACCGTGAATCAAACGAATCAGACTAATGATACGATTAGGAAAGAGATGTTCATCGATTGCCGTCCGGAGATCTTATTCTCCTTTTTTACCGACCCTGAGAAGATGGTTCGTTGGATGGGCAGACATATTCTGTTGGAGCCAAGCATCGGAGGGAAATATCGGATCGATGTGAATGGATCGGATATTGCGATGGGGGAGTATAAAGAAATTATTCCTAACGAGAAAATCATTATGTCGTGGGGCTGGGAGAAATCCAAGGTGGTTCCACCTGGATCAAGCACGCTCGAATTTAATTTCACAGCTAAAGACAAAGGTACTGTTCTGCTATTAACTCACTACGACTTGCCAGTCGAAGAAGTCGCCGGCCACACAGAAGGCTGGATGCATTATACAACTAGACTCCAAACGTTGGCTGAGGGTGGAGATCCTGGGGTAGATCCTTGGTCGGTTAAGGCCATGCATTAAATAATACGTATCATAAAAAAAGCTTATGGGGAGATGGAAGAGAATGACGACATTATCTTGCGATTGTGGGTTCAAGGTAGAAGAGGAAAACCGATACGAAGTTGAAGCGAAGATGTGGCATCATGCGATTCACGATCATACTGATATGTTGAAAAGCATGTCTGTAGAGCAGCTTACACAATGGTTAATGGGAAAAGACAAGCAATTAGGCGATTCTACAGCTATTCATCAGGAGGTTGTTTTCGCAGCAAATCCGAAACGCATCTATGAAGCGCTGACTGATGCCGCCCAGTTTAGCAAAGTCTCAGGTGGAGCACCTACAGAAATAACTCCGGAGGCTGGCGGTTCCTTCTCCTGCTTCGGGGGGATGATCGTAGGGAAAAATATTGAACTGGAGCCAAACAAGCGAATCGTTCAAGCATGGCGTGTCGCGAATTGGGAGGAAGGCGTATATTCCCTAGTGAAGTTTGAATTGGAAGGGCAAGGCGAGGAAACCCGCCTAATCTTTAGCCATACAGGCTTTCCTGAAGGACAAGAAGCTCACCTGGCTCCTGGTTGGCATACAAATTATTGGGAACCTCTCAAGAAGTACCTAGCCTAACATAATAAGGGGCTATCCTCAAGATCTACTTTTGGGACAGCCCCTTTTATTTGTTCTCATCGCTTCCAAAGGACATGCGTATGAACGAGAATTACATGTTAGATGCAGGCGCCCTCTTCCTATTGAAGAACCACACACAAAACATTCGGCTTAATAAGAATGTAATCATTAGAGAGAGCATTGTACAGAACCAGCTCCAGTGAACATAACGGACGAGATTCGTATAATGTTCTAGGATGACTTCCGTAATCGTGAGTGGCATGCAGAAAATGATGTAATAACTAAACTGCACACAGCGGCTCCGGCCGCTGGGATAATAGCAGTTAAACACCATGCAGATGATCGGATAAGCAAAGTACTCGTAAGTCATGCTGGTTCGGCTCACATCAGGCAGCTCTACCACAGGATAAGCCACTAAATTATACTCTACAACTATCAGGCCAATCGGACAAGTAAGCATCAGCTTGAATAGGAAGGACATGACCGCTAGCCGGATTTTACGACGTGGGATGGTGAAGATGAGCCCAAACGATAGAACCCACACAGCAGTTAGCACCCATCTATCCTTGCTCATGCTTAACTTCCTCCATTTCAGCTTCATATGCTTCTTGTTCTCCATATCGATAAAACCAGCGAACGATCACTTTCGTTAATGCCAGTAAGAAAATAAAGAACATACTGCCCATGAACCAGTCGAGGAACTTATATTCTAACAATTGTGTGTACTGATTTATCATATCATTTAACCAGGCAAGAGCAGCGCACCATAACAGCAGATAGAGGGTTCTTATCGCCCGCGAGCGCCGCGGCTCAAGGAGAATGTAGATACTAATTAATATTGGATACAGTAAATACGTGATCGTAAATCCGATATCTGTCGCTCTCGGGAACTCACGAACAGGGAAAGAAATGATCCTCAGCTTGACTTGCAGAATTACTGAAAACCAAACGATAGTCTGGGAAGTGGCGTATTATTTGCCAGATATCATGTAAATAAATGGATATGATCTCAAATGGAGCGCACGATATGAGTGATTAAAGGAATAAGGCAATGAAATGAAAAAACCTCCTCATGCTTGAGGAGGCTATCGTTCTTCAATCACCACTCCTTGCGAAGTGCAAACAAATCTCTCAATTCGTCGTTTGAGAGTTCCGTAATCCAGCCTTCGGAGGTAGAGATCACGTTCTCGCTTAGACTCATCTTGCTCTCAAGCATCTCGTCGATTCGTTCCTCCAATGTGCCCAGGGAAATGAACTTATGTACTTGTACATTGCGCGTTTGTCCCATCCGATAGGCGCGATCCGTGGCCTGGTTTTCAACGGCAGGATTCCACCAACGGTCGAAGTGGAAAACATGGTTCGCTGCGGTCAAATTGAGTCCGACTCCGCCGGCTTTCAGCGACAGAACGAAGATACCCGGCCCTGTTCCATCTGCGGCTTGGAACGTATCAATCATCTTATCGCGCTCTGACTTTGGCGTGCTTCCGTTCAGATACAATACCGGTTCGTTGCGATGTGCCCGAAGCACGTCAGCCAATATTCGCCCCATCCCTACATACTGGGTGAAGATCAGGCAGGAGTCGCCCTCGTCCCGAAGTTCATCGACCATGGCAACCAGCCGTTCAAGCTTCGCGGATCGCATGACGAAGGCTTCGCGGTTCTCTTCAGCAAGCAGAGTTTCCTCCGATAGATTAGCTTCCTTCGTTAGCAGATTAGGGTGGTCGCATAGCTGCTTTAGCTGCGTTAAGGCTGCTAGGATCGCTCCTTTGCGTTCCATGCCTTCCAGCTTTTGCATGCGTTCCATGAGATCCTTGACGGATCGTTCATAGAGTGCGCCTTGCTCGGCTGTTAGATTGATATAGACTTTCATTTCAAGCTTATCGGGCAAATCGAGCTGGATCGCCGGATCTTTCTTTTTGCGGCGCAGCATGAAAGGTTTGACGAGTTTCTGCAGCTGTGCCGTTCGCTCCTCGTCGTGGTGCTTCTCTATCGGATTCGCAAAACGATGCTGAAACCCGCGTTGGTTCCCGAGATATCCCGGATTAAGAAAGTCGTAGATCGACCACAGCTCGGACAATCGATTCTCAATAGGTGTTCCTGTCAATGCAATGCGGTGCCGAGCTTTGAGCGTACGGATCGCTGCGGATTGTTTATTGTGGGCATTCTTGATATTCTGGGCCTCATCTAAGCAAAGGGAACTCCACGTGGTTTCTTGCAGAGTCTCTTGATCCATCAAAGCTGTCGTATAGGAGGTAAGGACAATATCGGTGTCTTTCAAAACCTGAGAAAGAGCTTCGCCGCTTAAACGTCCCTTCCCGTAATGAAGATAAACCTTTAACTCCGGAGCAAAGCGAACTAGCTCTTTCTGCCAGTTGCCAAGCACAGAGGTGGGACAGATGAGTAGGGCAGGGTGTTCCGACTCTGCTCTATGATGCAGTAAATACGTGATGAATTGAACCGTTTTTCCGAGTCCCATATCATCGGCTAAGCAGGCACCCAGTCCGAACTTCCTAAGGAAGCTCAGCCAAGTGAAGCCCTCGTGTTGATACTTGCGAAGCTCAGCGCGCAACCCTTCAGGTACAGCAATTTCCTTTAATTCCGAAGGTTGCCCAAGCTGACGCAGCAGCGCCAAGAGGTGAGCATTCAGCTCGACTTCGAGCTTCAGCCGTTCTTCATTTTCCGCTTCTTCCTCCGCTGTAAGACTTTCCTTTTGGGTTCTTTCCTTTTCCGACTCACTTAGCAGGTGAAGCTGAAAGATATC
Source organism: Paenibacillus sp. Soil724D2 (assembly GCF_001427935.1). NCBI lineage: Bacteria > Bacillati > Bacillota > Bacilli > Caryophanales > Paenibacillaceae > Paenibacillus > Paenibacillus sp. Soil724D2. Next base: position 835,024 of record NZ_LMRY01000001.1, on the reverse strand, counting down.
CTGCAGGGACAAACCTTCTTCGGGATTCACGCTTTCCATGAGCCTTCGAATTTGCCCCAATAAAGAAGGATCCAAGATCACCCATTGTCCACGGAAGCGGATAAGCTTTTCATTGCGGCTAAGCAGCCCAGCAAATTCAGCTTCGCTCAGGTCGGAATCGCCAATGGCAATCCGCCAATCGAAGTTTACTAGCGAGTTCAGCCCGAATAGCGACTCGCCTTTGCCGCCAGCTTCTGAGGAAACCTTTGCGCGCAACCGAGGCTTCCGTTTCGAGGCGGCCTCCCACCAACCGGGGAGCATGACATTCCAGCCATCTTCCAACAAAAGACGGCTGTCTGTTGTCAGAAACGACCAAGCCGCTCCGTCGCTTAATGGTTCTGCTAATAGCTCGCCGCCGCTATTCTGCCCAGGCAAAGCTTCTGTTAGCCTAGTAGCCCAGCCAAGAGAACGCTCTAGGATATACGGGCTCCAATCGCTAGCCCACGTGCCTGAAGCGCGTCCGTCAGCATTAAGGCGAATTGGCGTTATAACCGATCCTTCACTTTTATCTTGCAGTACCAAGCGGAGACGCCAAGTATCATCATTTTCGTCCGGTTCCAGCAGCTGCAGAGCAGGGCGGAAGGGAGCAGTGTCCGGTTTCCAGCCGAGGGAAGCAAGCCATTCTTCGTCGGTGAACGCATCAGCCGAGGTAGGCGCAGACTTCTGTGCTCGGAACAGGGCTGGATAATCACGCCGAAGATCGGATAAGGCAGCTTCATTGGGGTAGTGCTCAGCCGAAACCACAGCGGAGAAGGCAGCACGTAAGCCAGACATTCCCTCACCTAAGCCATTTATGCTTTTTAGTGCATTCCAATCAAGTTGTTTCAGTGACTCCGTTTCGACATCCCAAGTCCAAGCCAATTTCCCATTTCGGAATGCACTGTAACTGGGTATGTAATGACCTGCTCTAGCTTCTCGGTATAGAACCGGCGCCACTTCTAGCAGTCCCTTCGTGGTTTCGTTTCCCCCTTCCCACCGGAGAACATCCATGAAGTAGGGTTCTGCGAAGAAGGGGAGCACCATCTCCACGGGCAGGATCGTTAGTGTCAACTCTCCCGCTAGCTGTTGGTCCAGAATGGTCCCATAGTAAGATGGCTCGTGCCATGCGAACAGCAGCTTTCGAAATTTATCCCCAGGCACGTCGCGTCCGTCCTGCAGCCCCCAGAGTAAGGCATCTCCACTGTCCGTTAAGGTCACGTTCAATGTCATATCATGCAATTTTGTGCTCATCCGAGTAGCTTTCCTTTCCTAAGTTCCTCTTGCAGCGCCCTCAGCCTGCTGTGTCGTTCTACGAAACTAGAAAAGAAATGTTCCCATCGCTCAGTTTGTTTCATTTTCTTGTACACTTTATCGAGCCGCTTGAGGAGCCTGACAGCTAATTTGTAATCATGCCGATTTTTCAAACTGACATAGTAATCTACGGCTTGATGGTAATAGGGTAGAAGGAGTTTTGGTGTATCCTTCTCAATCGGCTGCAGGACATTGACGCGATGATAAAGAGGGTCATGCCCCTGAAGGATCTGCATTTCCAACCATGGCTTCCATTTTCTTTGTTCGTACAGCATTTCCTCAATAATCCGGAAAGAATAAGGCAAAAGCTCTTCTAGAGCGCTCCACATGTGTTCTTCCGCTTGAGGAAGATGAACGATGGCCTTTGTCCAAAAACCGGCATAAACCTCAAGTTCTTTGGTCCGTTTCCGATTGAAAAAAGAGACTGATCTTCTCAACCAATTCACAAGCTCTTCCCAGTTCTGGACGTCATATAGATAGTCTAGGAAAGGAATAAATAGTTTGGCAGGGGCCTCTTTGAAAATACCATTCGTTTCCAAAGCCTCCCAGGCTTCTTTACTCTTGGATTGCTGCAAGTACAAGAAAGCCTTTGCGGCTGAGAGAGAAGGAGAGGGACTATCCATTGTCATCGTCTCAAGAGCTTCTATCTCCTTAGTTACATATTGACTTGCCTCGGGACTCGGGGCAATCCAATGTTTCCAAAGCGCGCTATAGACGCCATAATCTTGATAATTATGACCCGATTCTTCGGACATCTGCTGTCTGATATAATTTAACGTCTGCTCAAGGCGCTCTCCGGAAACCGAGAAGTCGAGAAGGGGAGAATGTTGCTTCAGCCAAGTATGAGCCTCATCATAAACCCGGTAAAGGGTGGAAGAAGTATAGTAACTTACACCACCTTGTGCGTTCTGCTCTTTTATTTTTCTTAGGATAAATAATTCCTGATGCATCTCAAAAAAAATCTGATCAATATCAGAAAAAGGAATAGTGATCTTCTCGATGTTTTGCAATTGCTGCCGCAGCATATCCACATAATTGCCCAAATCATATGTCGCCTTAATGAGAGACGTGTAATGGTTCAGAAACTTCTGCCAGCCGGATACATCCATTTTGGGCAATTGGGTGAGCGTAGACTCCAGTGAGGTTATTGAAGTAGCCCGCTTGAGATGCATTTTGGCATTCATAATTTGGGAAGCGGGGTAACCCAGACGATCCCCAAGCTCCATCCAAACGGCTGCCATATGCTTGCAAGCAGCTGGTACTGGGCAACTACATTGACTGGAGCGGGGCTTGTCTAAATTCAAAGTGACGCGGTAGTTTCCGGATTCTTCCTCTTCCACCCGTGCCTGAGCGACTCGAGTCTCAGATATGATCAAGGAAGCTACTCGCTGTTGTTTAAAGTAAGTAAACCCTCGACTTAGGGTAACGTCATTATAAGTTTCGGCTACGTGCTCCAGCAGCTCCAACCATTGGTCATCGTTTATAATGGGAGAACTCATCGAATAACTCCTTTTTTTCCACTTTCAATAATCAAAATCATCTTTTAGTATAAATAGTGAAGCTGATCATGTAAATTTGAAGAAATATGTTCAAATCATATAACAAATGAGAAGGATACACCAGTCAGTGAGTCTATTTAATAGGAGGAATGATTCTATTTGAAAACTCGGATAAAGTATTTTGTAGCCATAATAACTTCCGTCATTCTAGGCTTAAGTTCAAGAACGTTCTCCGGCCTAATCCCTCATTTTATTGTTAAACATGCTGGAGACGTGCTTTGGGCAAGTATGGTCTATTTTGGATTTCGATTTCTTTTTATACAGAGAAGTTTAAAATGGGCAGTTATAATCAGTGTCTTATTTAGCTTTGCTATTGAATGTAGTCAGTTATATCAAGCAGAATGGATAATCGAAATAAGAAATACGGTCATTGGATCCCTCGTACTTGGAAGAGGATATTTAACAGTTGATTTGTTTAGATATGTCATCGGTATTACAATTGCTTTTTGGATAGACAAGTGTTGGCTGGAGCGCGAAAAGTGTATTTAGCCATGCCATTTACACACGAATGGACGATTTTCGCATCCAACTTATCAGTACAATCAAGAGAGGATAAACAACACCTATAAGGAGAGCGAGGGGAATAAACGTTAAAGTATCCCATTTATCTCCATAGGCTGTATTTGGATAAACAACAAGAGATAAGACCGTAATAATCAGTCCAAATGGAAAACAAAGTATTTTGTAATCACGAAAATGGAACACATGCGCAATGCCTTTTATCGTTGTGTAAAAAAACATAGATAGTTTGAAATAAATCGAAACAAGCCATAAAAATGCCACGATTACTTCTATTCGTTGTAAAAAATTCCCGATATTTATTCTTTGCGCCAGGGCGTAACTAGGATACACTTGCATAGCGGTATTACCTGCTCCTAATACAAGAATACTTGAGACAATGATTAGAAGAAGTATAATCCCACTTATGATTATGCCTATTAAATAAGCTTTCTTAGCCTTTTGTATACTAGTAACTTGATGAATGATGGTACCAATCGTAATAAACAAAGACATATAAGAATAACTGGTGATTCTTATGGCAGATCGAATGACTGGAAGGGTGTTTGTTTCCCCAATCGGTAATAGATTGTTAAGTTCCATATTAGGAATACTAGTGACCATGAACAAGATAAATAATAGCACGATCCAAGGGAAGAAGATCTCTGCTGTTCTTAGCATGACAACCATCCCTAGCTTTGCTCCAAATATGACAGTTAGCATGAATATGATGTGTATAGATTGAATTGGCGTTTCCGGCATGATTTGAGTAATCATAAAATGACCTACATAAAAAACAACTTGTGAACTCAGAATGAGCGCTACTAGTGCAAGACTTAACGTTATGAACTTCCCCAACCACTTGCCAAAAACTTTATCATTAATTTCGAAAATAGAACACTGCGGGAACTTCTTGGAAATAAATACATAAAGCCAAACGAGAACGACACCCATAGCAATGCTTAGCCATTGTGGCATCCATGCATCCTGCTTCATATCTGCCGCAACAGATGCCGGAATAACCAAGATAGCTGTTCCAAAGGCATATAGGATGACGATAATCATGAATTGTCGCGGGGAAATTTGATCTGTACGCATATATACACGTCCCTTATTTACCTCATTTATCCTTTTTTCTTCGTATGTAGCTAAGACCGATCAATAAGAGTGGATACACGAATCCAAAACAAAACGTGAGTGGAACCCATGTCAATATATCCCATTGGTGTGTATAAGCCGCATTTGGATATACCACTAACGAAAGCACTGTGACGATAAACCCAATTGGTGTCGAAAGAGATTTGTAATTCTGGATCTGAAAGAATGAGGCAATTCCTTTAATCGCTACGTGAAAATATAGTGTTAATTTGAAATAAATGGAAATAAACCACAAGAATGCAACAGTGACCTCGATACGCTGCAAAAAATTCCCTACACTTATTTTCTTTGCTAATGCATAGGTGGCATATACTTGTCTTGACGACTGGTCGGGTCCCATGACCAGGATGCTAAGAAAAGCTACAATAATCATAATAAATCCGCTCGTTATCCCCCCATAGAGGAATGATTTAGTTAAACTCTTAGGGAATTTTACATCGCTTGCTATCAAGCAAAGCGTAAAAATGATAGGAAAATAAGAATAAACGAGCATAAATATGGATGCCCGTGAAATAGACATTATACTTGCTTCACCTATGGGCAAAAGGTTCTTAATTTGAGACTGCGGCGTTACAAAGATCACCAATAGAAAAAATAACAGAAGAATCCACGGGAAAAAAATTTCCGCGGTTCTCCCCAATACAACTACGCCTAGCTTTGCGCCTATAATAACAAAAGTAATCATAAGAATATTTATGGCTTGTATAGGTGTCGTTGGCATAATTTGAGTAGTCATGAAGGTGCCAATATAATATAGGACCTGTGCGCTGAGCACAACTGCGATAAAGACTACAAATAGTGTTACAGCTTTGCCTAACCATTTCCCTAATACAATGTCATTCATTTCGAATAACGTACAATCGGGATACATCTTCGCTAACTTCACATACATCCATAAGAAAAGCAAACCAATGCCTACGCCCATTACACCTGAGATCCAGGCATCCTGCTTAGTTTCTGCGGCCAACATCGACGGGACTACAAGAATGGTCGTTCCCACCGAAAATAAAATAATCAGGATCATGAGTTGACGAGCAGATAATATGTTCTCGTTATTCATGACATGCCTCCCTAAGCAGGATAAATGCTTACAATTTTATCAAACCGAGTTGCAGTAAAATTTTGGTTAATGGCATCATTAGAAACGTAATCCAGTCGGCCGGATTAGGTATTTGTTTGGCCATTCCTTTCAGAGTCGCCAACACATTACCAAGCAACATGAGTATGCAGTAGATCCAAACCTCCTTCCTACATCCTTGTTTCCATAAACGCGGAATTTCATAGCACGCAATGAGAATAGATAACGCAAGTACACATAAGCCGATTAACATAACTATTACTCCTTCATATCGTTAACCACAGAATCACCCAGTGTACCGGTACCTCTAATTTTGGCATCGATATTCAGATGGGGTTCCAATTGCTTGAAATGTTCTTCCCAATTGTTCTTCACTTTGTTCCAATATTTCGGGTTAGCGCGATGAACTGCCTCACCAAAACCAAATATATCCGCACCTAGTTTTTGTGTCTTCTTAATTGTATTTTCCATATTAGCCAATGCAAATTTAACAAATTGTTTATCTAAGTAATCGATCGTTTCGACTTTGAATAGATCGATTTTACATTCCACATCGGAAACATTTCCCTCTGCTCTAGTTTCAATAAATATCTCTGGTTTATCGTTTTTTACAACTGCGTGAATCTTGCTTTTGATACGAGCTACATCAATACCGATGTTTCCTCCTTCGGGACAATTCAGATGTATGGCAGACCGCTTTGATTGATTGGTAATAACGGAATAAGCACGAGATTCATATTCGTTAAGCCAACCAACAAGTTTATCTCTCTTGATAATCGCATTACCAGAGTATTTTAATCGTACAGGAGGCCCTGAGTAATCAATGTTTTTTTTGCTTTTGCCTACCTTTTGATCTCCAATAATCTGAATTCCTGATATGACCGTACTCTTCCCTGGGGTTACTATAGCATTCGATAATTGATCTATTTGAATCGTTACTGAAGCTGTCCATTCTTTCTTAGCTGCTTCGAGGGAGTTAAAGATGTAATTGGCTGGAACTTTTTCCAAAGGTGTCATCACACTTAATAATTCCTTAGCTGTGCCTTCTCTCGCTACGACCACGTTGAAATCAGATCGAAATTCGTTCCCTCTCATTAAATAATCCATCGAATTGACAATCCCTTTCTTGGCTAATTCCTCGGAAATCACAAGAATGCGGATATGAGCGAAATAGATCTTTCTCGAAATCGATGAAGTCAATCGTTTCACAGCTTCACTTAGTGTATCGCCTTTGGAAGAATACACGATAACGGGAATTTCATGCTCTCCCTTTGCCTTCGTTACACTGCCCGGATTAACAATTTGAACGGTTAACTCAAACTGTTCACCGGAAATATCAATGCCAACTCCCTCTGCTATGGCAATATCATTAAGCTCCTTGCGGCTCCAACAGCCGCTTAACAGTAAGACTATGGTAAGTAAGCAAGCTGTTAGTCGAATAAATGATTTCACATCTGCCTCTTTCCTCCTTCTAAGGTTTGAAGGGCTTTCTATTCGCTTTCTTGACTACGTTACTCGCATTAACGATACGAGCTCGTGAAAATAACGATTGAAAAGGAAATCGAAACAAGGCATCCTTTTGTTTGTTCAATTCAAGTGGAGCAAAAGGGCTTAAATAGGGCACACCGAACGATTGCAAACTATTCAAATGCAGAATAAGTCCTAGTAAACCTGCCAGTATGCCGAAAAATCCAAATGAAGCAGCCAGAGCCATCAGAGGAAATCGTAGGATGCGAATGGCATTTGATAAGTCGTAAGAAGGGGAAACAAAGCTGGAAATCGCCGTAATGGAAACAACGATAACCATAGCTGCCGAAACAATTCCGGCTTCGACTGCTGCTTGTCCAATGACTAGCGTTCCAACAAACGATAAGGCAGAACCTATGCTTCGCGGCATGCGTAAGGCTGCTTCCCGTAAAACTTCAAATGTAATCTCCATCAATAAGGCTTCGATGAATGCTGGAAATGGAATACCCTCTCTTTGTGCAGCGAGGCTAATGAGCAGTTGAGTCGGCAGCATTTCTTGATGGAACGTTGTTATTGCCACATAAAAAGATGGGGCTAATAAGGCAATGAGAAATCCAGCATAACGAAGTATCCTTATTAATGTGCTAATATCAACACGATGATAATAGTCCTCGGATGCTTTGAGGAAAGTTTCAAATAAAGCAGGAGCAATCAGCACGAAGGGGGTCCCATCTACGAGAATGGCAATTTTGCCGTGAATCAATTCAAGTGCGACGACGTCTGGACGTTCTGAGTTATATACGGTTGGAAAAGGAGTGATCACTTCATCCTGAATGAGTTCCTCAATATTACTGCTCTCGAAGATTCCGTCAATGTGAATCTGAGTCAAACGATTGCGGGCCTCGAGAATTAGAGAATCTAGAGCAATCCCTTTGACATACATAAGGACAACGTCAGTTTGGGTAACCTGGCCTACCTGGAAGGTTTCCATCCATAAATTAGGATCTTTGATCTTTCTTCGAATCAAGGCGGTATTCGTTCGAATGGATTCGGAGAAAGCTTCCCGCGGCCCGCGCACGACGGTTTCTACATTCGTCTCTGTAACGCCTCGATCTTTCCACCCTTTGGTGGCGGCTGCCAGCCCGGTAGTATACCCGTTCATCAATATGACCGAATCGCCCGATAGGATATGATGTAGCATTCCTTTCATATCCGATACCTTCTGAATTTCACCAATCGTCAGTGTATGCATCGTTAATACATCAAATGGGTCTTGCTCTGGATCAATTTCCGTGGAATCAGCCATCAAAGATCTCATCATGAAATCATTGACGACTTTCGCATCAACTAGACCATCTGTATACAAGAGGGCTAACCCTTCAGTAATGGCATTATAGGTAAATTCTCGAATAACAATGTCTGTGCTGTTCCCGAGACTTTGTCGAACGTAATCAACATTTTCTTGAATGGTTGAGAATAAAGGCATGGATGCCCTAGGTTCTACGATTGTGTTCTGCGAAGGAGGGATAGGCTTCTTTTTGGAGCGCAGCCAATGAGCGAGCATGTGGTATTTTCTCCAAGTTCTAGGATGTTGTTATATAAACATCATTTCCTGAACTTTCTTGAGGTATGCGTCCGAAGTTCTTTTGTTGCGTTCCCAAAAGCAAATGACTTTCAAGAAAAAACGACATCAGATGTTAATATGAAGAGACCGTTAATTGATTTATCCAAAATGGTTCTACATTGGAGTGTTTTCAGTCGGAATTCATCGTCATATAGGCTCACTGGAGTTGGGGATGAATGGATGGATGGATGGACTGGTGAAAGGAGGGGGTGAATCCATATTCTCAGGCGAATGTTGTACGGAGTACAACAATACCGCCTAGCTCCCGCTAAATTACCTTCAATGTTGCATAAAGTACAACACTTGGACCCCATATAGGCCATTTCGCAACAAGTGGGTTCGAAATGTTGTACAGTTTGCAACTTCATCTTGCAAAACAGCCTCTAGAGGTGTGAATTGTTGTATAACTACAACATTGGTAACCAAGACATCCCTTTAAATATACAAATAATGCCCTAAACGCATCTTTTGGAAGCGCAAGGGCAGAAACTAAATCAACGTTATATTCAACTAAGTTATGCAGTCAAAAGTTTGGCTTCAGTCGAATGATCTTATCATCGCCTTTATTTGGCTTGCCGCGACCGTCACGGTTGTTCGTCATGAGATATAGTGATCCATCGGGTCCTTCATAGACATTGCGAAGCCTGCCGAATTTCCCTTGGAATAAATGTTCCACGTTGGTAACAGTTTCGTATTTTGGACCTTTTAGGTTTACTTTTAGAAGCCGTTCTCCCCGCAATCCTGCTACCAAGAGGCTGCCTTTCCAAGGCCCTTTGCTAACGAATGCTGCGCCTGATGGTGCCCACGTTTCTTTTCCGCTTTGGAGGATTGGCGTTTTTAGATTAGCTTTCTCTGGACTCGAGGATATTTCACCTTCAATTAATGGCCAACCATAATTGCCCCCAGGTTCAATAAGGTTAATCTCATCATGTGAGGATTGTCCATGTTCGGAACTGTACAATTTCCCTGTTTCAGGATGCCAAGCGAGCCCTTGAGGGTTACGGTGTCCCATGCTGTAGATGGGTGAATTCTTAAAAGGATTAGAGGCAGGTATAGAACCGTCTAGGGCAATTCGTAATATTTTGCCTCCCGTGCTAGTTGGGTCTTGAGCTAAAGGGGGATCATACCGATCGCCAGAGGTGATATAAAGCAGCTTATCGACACCAATTTTAATCCTTCCGCCGTTATGGTTTTCCGCCCCTGGTAATCCGGAAATTAATACTTTATCCAGCTGCGCATTGTTATTTTTTTCGATAAGTCTCAGCACACGATTGTTGACTTGATCCTTCACTCGATAGGTGTGATAGACATAGATATAATGGTTTTCCATAAAAGAGGGATCAAGCGCAAGCCCTAACAATCCTCCCTCACCTTCGCTGATGAAGGGGGCCTCGAAAGAGATTAGCGGCTCAGGGTTCAGAAGACCCTTCTCAATCACACGCAACATACCAGGTCTTTCTGTGAAAAAAATCCGTCCATCCTTCGCGATATCCATCTCCCAAGGGACATTAAGACCTTCGGCGACTGTTTCCATTGTATAGGGTATATCCACTTGTATAATTGAAGTCTGATCTGGAGATGGCTCATTAACTTCCTTATTCGGCGTACAGCCAGAGGTTATCCCAAATGATAAAGCTATTAGAATAACAAGGATAGTTCTCATAACCTTTCCCCCCTCAATGATTAGATGAACATGCCTAGCCTGTGGTATGTAAGATTTATTATACCATTATGTGGAAGGGAACGAGAAACTGCATGGATTATCAAATTTTGAATATGAAGGGAAATAGGCAAAAAAGGTCAATGCCTTCAACAAAAGGCGCTGACCTTGTCAAATTATCCTAGTTGATTAGCCATTTACTACTTGTCCACCATTCACGTGCAGCACTTGCCCTGACATGTAGGAAGAATCATCCGAGGCAAGGAACACGTAGGACGGTCCAAGTTCCTCAGGTTGCCCGGGTCGCTTCATCGGACTGTTGGATCCGAATTTGGATACCTTTTCCTCATCGAAAGTTGAAGGGATGAGCGGCGTCCAGATTGGACCGGGTGCAACTGCGTTAACACGGATCTCTTTGTCAATAACGTTCAAGGCCAGTGAGCGGGTGAACGATACGATAGCTCCTTTGGTAGCGGAGTAATCAAGCAGCCCTGCATTTCCCTGATAAGCTGTAATCGAGGTTGAATTAATGATGACAGCACCTTCTTTTAAATGCGGCATAGCCGCCTTAGTCAAATAGAAGAACGAGAAGATATTCGTACGAAACGTCTTCTTAAGCTGCTCTTTCGTAATATCCTCTATCCTGTCCTGAGGGTGCTGCTCAGCCGCATTGTTAACGAGAATATCTAGTTTACCAAAGTTATTCACGGTTTGTTTAACGACATCCATACAAAATTCTTCCTCACCGATATCTCCGGCAATTAGCACGCACTCTCGACCTTCGGCTTCAACTAAGCGTTTGGTTTCCTTTGCGTCTTCATGCTCATCCAAATAAACAATAACCACATCTGCGCCTTCAGCCGCATAGCAGACTGCTACGGCTCTTCCAATTCCGCTATCACCGCCTGTAATAATGGCTGTTCGGCCAAGCAGCTTTTCACTGCCCTTGTACTTCCGGTCAACCGAAATTGGACGGGGTGTCATATCTCTTTCCAGACCGGGCCTACGATTCTGATGCTGCGGGGGTAACGTTTGAATGTGTTCAGTTTGCGAACTCATCATGATCACTCCTTTGTTTGAATTCCTAATTTATTAACCTGATTTCAATACGCTGAACCATTTCTTGTAACCCACAATGCGAATCGGAAGATACCGTAACTCAAATACACGTGGTAGTATAAGAAACAAAGAAAAGTTTTATATAAGGAGTTAATACTCATGATTACATATCAAAATGAACACATAACCGTTTTTCAAAGCGCATTATATCAAACGACATCAACCGTTGTGCTGACGAAGGAAATGGTATTAATTGTGGATCCGAACTGGCTTCCAAATGAAGTTGATGAAATTCGGAACTATGTTGATTCGGTCAAAGCTGATCGGGACCTATACCTGTTATTTACACATGGCGATTTTGATCACATTATTGGTTATAAAGCGTTTCCCGGCGCTAAAACCATCGGGAGTTATGCACTAAGCTGTCACCCGAAGAAAGACCATAAGATTGCATTGATTCTAGAATTCGATAGGAAACATTATATTAATCGAAATTATCCCGTCGAATTTCCAGTCCTTGATATCATCATCTCGGAAGATGCCGAGGAACTAAGGATAGGGGATACGTTATTGACCTTCTATAAATCCCCAGGACACACGCCGGATGGATTATTTACTGTCATTGAGCCGTTGGGTATATGGATTACGGGCGACTATTTATCTGATTTCGAATTACCGTTTATTTATCATAGTGCCAAAGCCTATAAGGAAACGTTGAATACGGCAAGTCAGATTTTAGATCAACACACCATCGAACTGTTAGTTCCGGGGCATGGCCAAGTTACTACCGATATGGCGGAGATGAAAAGGCGTTTGGACATGTCTTCGGATCATTTGGAACGGCTTATTAAGGCGGTCATTGCAAAAGATGAACATGCTATCGCCGCGCTTGGTGATGAGCATGCTTATAAATCCTCTTTTACAGAAGAATGTCACGAAGAAAATAGTAGAATCATTGCGCAAGAATATTCTAGCTAAGTCATTCATCTTCTCAGGAGGTGTACGTCATGCAGGGACGATTACCTAGAAAGATTACTAGAAGAAAATTCTTGAACACAGCAAGTAAATGGGTTATAGGGACGACAGGGATTCTAGCAGGGAACACGGCTTTATTTTATTACGGAGCTGTTCAGCAGGAAAAAGAAAGTAAGAAGTCTGCTATCGAGATACCTGGGCATATCGTGAAGCTCGGCGAGTTCGACCGGTTAAACGCGATTACTAGCGTTGAAAAGGTGGACTATGAGGTAACGATCAAGGATGGATGGGTAGAGAAATCCAACAAAGGATTTGTCTATATCACAAAGGGGCCGGAGGGGAATCTACTCATTATTTCGTCTGTTTGTACGCATTTGGGTTGTGATGTGCTGCCGGCAACGATAGAGCAACGAAGTAGGAAAAAGGATCTTTTCTTCTTATGTCCATGCCATGGCGCCGAATTCGATAAACAGGGAAACGCGGTCAGGGTGGTGTTAAAAGGGTTGGATACCTATAAGCCTATTATCGCAAGAGGCAGTGTCTATATTGATATTATGTCGCCTATAAAAGGAATATGAAAGAGCGAGCATAATAGGAAAACGTAATGAAAAAGGAACCGGGCGCAATGTAGCCGCGGTTCCTTTTTAGCAGCTGAAGAGCGCTAATCAAGGAACAAAATAAATTGCATGACAAACAAGCTGCTATAACAGCTGGCAGGGCCATCTAAAATCCTTAACTATTCTTTATTTCTGAAGTAGGCCAGCACCCCCTAAAAATTGTAAATTTCTCGAAAGTATATTAGGGGAAGAAAGAATGTGAGGAGGAGCAACTGAATGAAGTCAAAAGTCTTATTTTGCACAGCGATCCTAAGCCTGATGGTAACGGGAGCCGCATTCGCTAATGATGAGCATCCGAACAAACATGCGGAGAAGAAAACTGGCTTAGAAAATGCTCTTGAACGAGGGAACAAGAATGAAACAGCCCGTGAAGCTATACGCAGAGCAATGGAGCGGAAGCAAGGAAAGCACGATCAGAATAACTGGACGATAGAGCAGCGAGTTGCGGCGGACTTCAAAGAATTGGAGATTACATTCGGTGGTACTGACTCGAAAAATCAAGTCACTCAGGCTATGGCGCTACCGCTTGCAGGAACTCATGGTTCCACTATCAGTTGGGAATCGAGTACGCCTTCGGTTATTTCCAATGACGGACAAACCGTAATTCGACCTTCCGCAGGGCAAGGGGATGTTGAGGTAACGCTTACAGCCACTGTCAATTACGGTGAAGTATCAAAAACCAAAACATTTACCCTAATAGTTAAGCAGCAGAACTCGGAAACCCAAAGAGTTGCTGCAGATAAAGCGGCGTTGGCGATTACTTTCGGTGGGACGGATACGGCTAGCGCTGTTACTCAACCGTTATCCTTGCCGCTTAACGGAACAAACGGTTCTACGATTACTTGGGTATCCAGCAATGCTGCGATAATTTCGAATGACGGCAAAACGGTAAACCGTCCAACAGCAGCGCAAGGGGATGCCGCAGTTACTTTGACAGCTACCATAACCTATGGTGCAGTCTCGGAAAAAAAATCTTTCTCGTTGACAGTTAAGTCGGTGTTGACCGATGCTCAGAAAGTAGCTGCTGATAAAGCGCTGCTTACCATCACATTCGGCGGAACAGATACAACAACCAGTGTAACACAACCGTTGACATTGCCGCTTAGCGGGACTAACGGTTCCACGATCACTTGGGTATCTAGCAATGCATCCGTCATTTCAAATGACGGTAAAACCGTGCAGCGACCTTCCGCTGGCAGTGGCGATGCATCGGTGGTACTAACGGCGATCATAACGAAGGGCAGCTCATCGGATGTCAAAACCTTTACGTTGACGGTAAAACAGCAATTGACGGACGTGCAGCGAGTTGCTGCAGATAAAGCGGCCTTGGCCATCGTTTATGGAGGGACAGATACGTTATCCAGTGTCACTCAAGCGTTAACACTGCCCACTGTGGGCGTCAACGGATCATCCGTCATCTGGTATTCGGGCAATCCATACGTTATTTCGAACGACGGCAAAACGGTAAATCGTCCAGCTGCCGGACAAGGGGATATAACGGTAGTTGTTAGTGCAATCATTTCAGCCGGGGGCTATTCCGACACTAAGGTCTTTACAGTAACGGTAAAACAGCAATTGACGGATGCGCAGCGCGTAACTGCAGATAAAGCGGCACTGGCCATCACTTTCGGAACTTCCGATTCTGCATCCAGCGTAAAGAACAATATTGCCCTGCCTGTAAGTGGGCCGAATGGTTCCAATGTCATTTGGGTTTCGAGCAATACGGCAGTTATCTCTAATAGCGGTGTCGTCACTCGACCAACAGCTGCCAGCGGAGATACCGCTGTTATCATGACGGCTGTTATTACGAGCGGCGGATATGCCGAAACAAAAGCATTTGTTTTGACGGTGAAGCAGCTTCCGTAATACTATTTTTTAAACTCATAAAAGAAAATACAGTCACAATGAGTCCCCATCTTTCTAAGGTGGGGATTCTTTTATTTGAGCGACATTTTGTTGACTTGAATTGATGGTGTTGGCATTGATATTAATGCATATACAGGTGAGTTTATCGACATGATATTTCCATTGGATGCCGTCCTAACGAAGGATGACCACCCGGACTGGTTTTTAAAGTAACATAATGTTAACCGATGAAATAGTATTGTGGGAATGTTGTACTACGTACAACAAAAATAGGACTTTTTTCTCATCAAGCTGAAGATGTTGTATGTTGTACAACAATTTAACCTTATTTTACCCAATTGGACTCTTTTTGCGAGAAAGTGTTGTATTTTTTACAACAATCGCAGGGAAATCGCTGGAAAGCTTTCCGATTGTTGTACGATGTGCAACATTTCTTTTAAGTCTCCCTATTGGAGGTGACTCCTTTAAGACTAATCACATATTTTTCATCCCTATCGGGCAAACCAAGTATGGATTCTTTTTCAATCCACTACTTATTTGGGTTAGGGGTGAATAGATCATTAGCGTGCAAACGATACAAAAACCGCGCATGGGACTGCCGGATTTAAAGGATAAGGTCGCATTGATCACCGGAGCGGGGTCCGGAATCGGCAAGGCAGCGGCTGAGATGCTGGCACAGCAAGGGATGAAAGTATGTCTAGTGGATTTGAAAGATGACCGAGTAGAGCAGACGAAACAGGATATTGTGGCTGCAGGCGGTCATGCGATCACCGTTGATGTCGATGTCTCTGATCCGGACCGTGTTGCCCAAGCGTTCGAGCAAACGGTAAAAACCTGGGGACGGCTAGACGTCGTCTTTGCTAATGCTGGCATCAACGGGGTTTTGGCGCCGATCGAAGATATGAAATCTGAGGATTGGGATCGTACGCTGTCCGTCAATCTGAAGGGGACTTTCCTGTGCGTCAAACAAGCGATTCCGCATATGAAAGAGAACGGCGGCAGCATAGTCATCACAAGCTCCATTAACGGCAGCCGCGCCTTCTCTGGATTTGGGATGACAGCCTATAGCGCTTCAAAGGCGGGACAAGTGGCATTCGCCAAAATGGCCGCATTAGAACTGGCCCGCTACAAAATACGCGTCAATGCCATCTGTCCAGGGTCAATCAAGACCAACATTGGCGAAAATACGCAGCCGACGCCGGAGCTCGAGAAAATCAAAATTCCAGTCAAATATCCGCAAGGAAGCCAGCCGTTGGAACACGCACCGGGTCAGCCGGAGCAAGTAGCTAATCTGGTAGCCTTCCTAGCCTCGGAAGCTTCGAGCCACATTACCGGCACGGAGCTGTTTATTGACGGCGCTGAATCGCTGCTTTAACGATAGCCTGCAAGCCCACTTGTTGGTGGGTGAGGGATACGGATGAATTTCCAAGGAATGAGCAGTCTATATTCGGAGGTGAAAGAAACCATGGATGAGCAAAAAGAAACTGTCACTTCATACGATCCGAAAAGCGGACAATCCAAGGAGGTCAATGTCGTCTTGGATCATGCTCGTACTGGAGGCATGAAATATACAATTGAAGATGTAGAGAAAGATAACAAGAAAAATGATGAATAGTCACTTATAAAAATTGAAAAGCGTATGTTGACTCACGGGACTATCCCGTAACCAACATACGCTTATTTAATTTCTCTAACAACTAATCGTCAAAACCTGCTCGACATGTTTCAGGACTAGTGTGCTCGGAGCTTCTGATAACCGTATCATCAGGCCCGTTTTCGTTGGAATCATCCGAGTTACCTTCAGCATCAACCGTAGATTCAAAGTTCGTGTCTCTGTTATTGGTTAAGTAATCTATGCTTCTCACCCTTTCAATGGTATAGGGTAATATGCTTCGTTTATAGACGATTTATTCGTTGGCATACATAATTGACGGGGCCGTATTCGCTTTAGCCATCACTGCCATTGATTATTCAAAGAGGAATTTGTAGGTCTTGACAAACCATACTGTAATATTTATAATTACAGTATCGAGTCCTTACAAAAAATAAGTTAATGGCGGTGATAATCATGAACTTTGTAATCAGTGATTGGGTTGTGGCAACTACAAATGAAGATGAATTGCTGCATGGTTATATTGAGTCTATTGATGTGCTGTTAGGCGTTGCTCGGGTGCACGTTATTGCATCTGATCGTGAAACTGCCATCGGAAAAATAATGGAAGTAAGCAGTCAAGACGTAAAGAAATTACCGATAAGCGAGTTTGATATAGAAGATCAAGTAAAGAGCTTGATTGATGTGGCGCTAACAACGAGAGACGAGCAATGGTTCAATGAATTGTCAGCGAAATTATTCGCTATTCAACAAAATGGCACGAAACGCGGCGAGCGTGATATATTTCCGTCCTACTATCATAACCGCTTAGGTGTTGATCAGTTTTAATGGGGCGAATCAAAGAAAAGCCAATCCAAGAGACATGTCCTGCATGTCGTCTAATGGATTGGCTTTTTAGTTATATTTTCCCGCTTACTGTATAGGTGCCTTGGTTGAGACTTGTTTCTCTTTTGTGACTTCCGCGGCAAAAAGAGTCTGAAGTTCTGTGATTTTTCTGGGGTCGGTAAGTGTCACTTTGTCGGTGAAATAGTGTTCAACCAGCAACTCCCATGTAGGAGTTACCTTTTGAGCCATCATGGCTCGAATAGCGGTCTTAACCAGCCTTCGTTCCTTGGCATTAGCGTACACGTCGATGTATTGCTGTTTGCGCTCGAAATCTAACTCCGTAAAAATAGCTCGAAATACCTCAGCTGTCATACGCGCGTCGTCCAATGCTCTGTGAGCGGAGCCTTCAGCAGCAATGTTAAGATCGAGCAAAGCAGCCTCGACACTGACATCATTCGTCACATTTTTATAACGGATAAACCCTTTCAGTAGATCAAAATAGCTGGCGGCCATCCAGTATGCATCATCCAACTTATGCATCCGCGTATCAAACACGATGCGTTTCAAATCTTCGCCACCCCAGGTGACTAGCAGGAAAGCTTCACTTTTATTTAGCCATTCCATGAAATCCGTAATGACTTTACGAAAGCCGTCGGCTTGATCGATATCTTCTTGGGGGATGCCTGTTTTTTTCTTGATAAACCCATTCAATTTGGAGAAATAAACGGGTTTGACTAAAGATGAAAACTCATCAATAGCCTGTAAGGAAGAGTCTAAGCGAACTGCTCCAATTTCAATAACTTCCATAGGTAAATCGCTCGCAAACTTGCGACCGTTGAATTCAATGTCCAAAATAATGTAGTCCATGATGTAGCCCCCGTTCTTTCTCTGTGCTTCCATTCTATCAGAAAATGCCTAGGATACCAGCTTACGTTTTCCATAGACCGCATTTAGAACGAAACTAAACAGTAGACCTGCAAAGGACATTCCTGAAATCCATAGATATAATTGTTTCCCTCCAAAGCTTTCGTAGAACCAGCCACCCAAATAGGAGGCGACGATACCCGATACGCCAAAGAAAAGGATCGCAAGCACAGTCTGTCCCGTTGCACGCCATTCTTCAGGAACAATACGATATAAATATTGGATAGCAGCTGAATAAAATATCGGAAATGTAAAGGTCTGCAGCAGCTGAAGATACACGAGAATATGAGGAACTGTTACCCACGCGGATAGAAAAAAGCGAATGAAATAAAACACAGCAGCGAAAGAAATAATCGCTAACTCTTTCCCTTTGCGAAGCCACCAAAAGCTTAGAGCGAATACGAGAATTTCGCTTCCAGCTGCTAGAAACCAGGCCAAACCGACCATGTCGGGGGTGCCGCCTAATTTTCGAATATAGACACCAAGAAAAGTATCGTTGATCCGCTGTGGCACGGCAACAATAAAGATAAGTAACATAAACCAAATGGTTTCTTTATTTCCTAAGAATTTGCGTAGACTTTTTAGTGAAATCGGTTTCCCAGTTACAGGCGCATCAGGCAAGGGCAAGCAGATTAGAATGCTAATGATGCCTATTCCTGCGAACAAGAACGCCAAACTATTGATTCCAAAAAATTGTGTGGTATAACCAACGGCCAAGGACATGACCGCATAACCGACAGCTCCGAAGGTTCGAATGGAACCGTAGCTTACCCCGTTAGCCTCCGCTGTTTGGAAATTTAGACTTTCTGTCAGGGGATCGAGAGGCATTAAGAAAAAATACATAAGCATTGTAAAAAGAAGAAGCACAATAAAGCTGGATGAGGCGTATAAGAAGTACCCCACAATGGTTGAACATCCTAATAGGAGTAACATAACCTTCTTAATGGTCTTCGTTCGATCACTGATCATGCCCCATAATGGTTGCGAGAAGATGGCAATGAAGCCTCCCGTTCCTATAATGAGACCAATCTTCGTTGCTGGAAGTCCTTGCGCATCTAAATAGACGGGAAGAAATGAAACAAACATAGCCAGTAGTGCAAAATACAAAAAGTTAAACGAACGCAATAAATTTGAAGAATTCATGATGACCTTAACCTTCCTAGATAAATTAGAACAATGCTGTTGTAAAACTACATTCTAACATGTCATGGTAAGAATCCAAAGTAAATTAAAGCGATTCTTTCAGAGACGTATTCCTGCATCTTCCAATCTCTATGAGGACGGTTTACAATTAGAGAGAGGAGTTGATGCATAATGGGATCACCAATCGTGCGACTGGTACTTGATGCCAAAGCCACATTAGCTGAAGGTCCGTGCTGGAATACGGAACAGCGTTTGCTGTATTGGGTTGATATTATAGGAAAAAAATTTGGAAGGTTTGATCCTGAAACAGGGTTAAACGAAGACTTTCTCATTGGAGAATATGTCGGCGCGGTTGTCTGTGCCGGCCAAAATGAGGTTGTGTTAGCGACACAATCTGGATTCCAAAAGTACCAGATGCAGCAGCGAAAGCTTACGCCTCTTGTTGATCCAGAATCACATTTACCGGAAAATCGGTTTAACGATGGGAAATGTGATGCTAACGGGCGATTCTGGGCGGGCACTATGGAGATTATAGAAAAAGAGGCAACAGGTGCACTCTACGTGCTAGAAACGGATCACAGTTATCGCAAGGTTTACGAGGGAGTGGGCGTTTCCAACGGGATCGCTTGGAGCTTAGATGAGAAAGAAATGTACTATATCGATTCTATGAAAAAGCTAGTGCTCGCATTTGAGTATGAGCCGGATAAAGGTGAAATTAGCAATCCGAGAATACGGATCGATTTTCGGAGTGAAATAGGGTTCCCTGACGGGATGACGATCGATGAAGAAGGGATGCTGTGGATCGCCCATTGGGATGGTTGGCAGGTGTCCCGTTGGAATCCAAAAACAGCTCAAAAGATAGACAGCATTGCCATTCCTGCAGCTAAAGTAACCTCCTGTATTTTCGGTGGAGACGAGCTAGACACCTTGTACATTACGACCGCCCGAAAGGGTCTTCAGGAGGATCAGGCGGGGGATCAACCACATGCTGGAGGGATTTTTGCGGTAAAGCCAGGTGTGAGAGGTACGAAGACGCATTCATTCGGAGTACAGCATGAGGAACGGAAAGGGTAGGTTCTATGACAAATGAGAATAGACATTTAAAGATTCAATATATCGGCCAGGTCGGTGTTATTCTGCGTAAAAAAGATCTCGCTATAGCGATCGACCCGTATTTGACGGATTCTGTTGATGATCTTCCTGGTTTTCCGGAGGGTTTTTGGCAGCGGAGATATGCTCCTCCTGTGAAGCCGGAGACACTAACGGATTTGGATCTTGTGCTTTGTACGCATGAGCATATGGACCACATGGATCCAGATACGCTGCGAGCAATCGCGGTGGCATCTCCCCAATGTCAGTTTGGTGCTCCGAAGTCGTGTTTGCCTGCTCTGGAGGCGATCGGCATTTCAGCAGAGCGGCTGCATGCGCTTGGGACCCATGAGGCATTTCAATACGGCGCTGATCTGATCATTCACCCCATTCCGGCTTGGCACGAGGAACGTGTGCGAGATGGTGAAGGCTGGGATCACTACTTAGGCTACGTCTTACAATGGGACGGACTGTGCATTTATCATGCAGGGGATACGCTTCTGACAGAGGGGTTAGTCGAGGCGCTGACCGGCTTCGCTATTGATGTAGGTTTTCTGCCGATTAACGGAAGGGACATTTTCCGCAACCGCCTCGGTGTCGTCGGCAACATGAACGCTCTGGAAGCGGCTGACTTAGCAGCTCACCAGAAGTTCGATATCGTTGTGCCTGTGCACTTCGATATGTATGCAAACAATAGTGAAGGGATCGCACCCTTCGTTGACCGTTTGTATCAGAAGCATCCGGGGCAGAAATTTCATATTTTCCAACCGGGTGAGACACTGGTATATGCGAAGTAGTGATTCATTTTATAAATAATACAAAGCTTGACCCGTAATAGCTCCTAAGAGGACGATGCACCAAGGCGGTAATTTCCAAAATACCAAAAGGCCAAACAATACGATAACCAGTGCGAAATCATAAGGACGAATAATGGCGGTTGTCCAAAGCGGGTTATAAAGTGCCGCCAGCAGGATACCGACAACGGCCGCATTAATGCCTACGAAAGCACTTTGAATTTTGACATTTGTTCGTAATGAATTCCAAAAAGGCAAAGCCCCTATTATCAAGAGATAGGCAGGCAGGAAAATGGCCAAGGTTCCCACGATAGCCCCTCTGAATCCGTCAAACATGGCGCCCAAATACGTGCCAAATGTAAAAAGCGGACCCGGAACTGCCTGCGTAGCCCCATATCCAGCCAGGAAGACTTCTTTACTAACCCAACCTTGCGGGACAACTTCGCGTTCCAAAAGGGGGAGAATGACATGGCCGCCGCCGAAGACCAAGGAACCGACCCGATAAAATGAATCGAAAAGGGATAAGAGCTGTGAATGCCATAGACTGCTGAAAATTGGTAGAAGCAGCAGCAGCAGCGCATACATGATCAAGCAAAGGATCGCAACAGAGCGATGAACGCGCACTTGAATGGTACTGTTATCTTGGTTCGAAACGGTTTTAAAGGCAAATAGTCCGATGAGTCCGGCGAGTAAAATAATAACAACTTGGCTATAGACCGTCTGCCATAACAAGGTTACTGAAGCTGCCGCGATAGCTATGGAGGCCGTGCTTTTATCTGATGCTAACTTTTTTCCCATGCTGAGAACAGCTTGTGCGACGATGGCAACGGCGACGATTTTGAGACCGTGAATCCAGCCAGTGCTGCTAACATCCATGGCTTTCATCAGCAGGGAAAAGAGTAGTAGGAGAATAATAGAAGGTAAAGTAAACCCAAGCCAAGCAGCTGCGCCTCCCAACAATCCAGCCCGAATGGTACCGATTCCAACACCTACTTGACTGCTGGCTGGTCCAGGGAGAAACTGGCATAAAGCAACGAGATCGGCATAACTTTTCTCATCCATCCATTTACGTTTCTGAATATATTCGTTGTGAAAGTAGCCCAGATGGGCAATGGGTCCACCGAATGACGTCAATCCTAATTTTGTTGATACGAGAAATACTTCAAGCAATGCTCTTCGTTTGCTTTGCTGTGGTTTTGCAGCGGTGTCCAACCTATTTCCTCCCCAATGACGATTGATGAACATCTAAGTAATTGTAGTGTATCGGAAATTGCATCGCGATTCTACCATTTAGCACAAATAATACAACAATGAGGACCATCCGATTACTCCCTACACATAAAAAGGATCATGAAATCTACTGGGTAGAATTCATGGTCCTTTTTCAGCGTCCGCAAAATACGCGGGTGTTCATCCTATTACTCCAGCTGATATTCCTTCATCTTGTTGTAAAGGGTGCCGCGGGAGATGCCTAGTAGTTTGGCTGCTGCGCTTTTATTGCCTGCCGTTTTGGCTAGTGCTTCTTCAATCAGATGGATTTCTTCCACATCAGACACCTTCGCTTTTAATGAAGTCGTCGCAGAATCTCCTTCTGAAGAAGTAAGACTTGGTTGCTGCTCCTGTAAAGTGACTGGCAAATGTTCCAAGGTGATCAGGTCTTCATCATTAAGAATGATGCATCGCTCGATGACATTTTTCAATTCTTGGATGTTTCCTGGCCATGAATAGTTGGTGAAAGCCAAGATGACCTCTGGCGAAAGTGTTGGAACAGGCTTCTGGTATTGCGGTGAAAACTGCTTGAGATACATTTGGACCATGGCAGGAATGTCTTCGGTTCTATCCCTTAGAGGCGGAATCCGAATGGAAATCACATTGAGCGCATAGTACAAATCCGAGCGGAATTCTTGATTGACCAGCTTGCTAGCTAAATCTTGTGTAGTTGCGATAATGATTCGCGTACGCACACTGATAGGTTGACTTCCTCCAGAGCGAACGATCGTTTGCTGTGTAATGTAATGATAAAGCTTAGCTTGAAGCTCTAATGGAAGCTTCTCGATTTCATTAATAAACAACGTGCCGTCTTTGGCTAGCTCCAATTTGCCGGCTTGTCCACTTTCACTTCCCGTAAAGGCGCCCCCTTGATAGCCAAATAATTCGGCTTCCAATAAACCTGCGGGAACGATGCCGCAATTAATTGTCAAGAAAGGCTGCTCGGATCTTGAACTCGACTGATGGATAATATGAGCGAGCTGTTCTTTGCCAACACCCGATTCTCCAATCAGGAGGACGGGTGTTTCTGTTGCTGCCACCTTTTTGGCCCATTGGATGACTTTGCCGATAGCAGGTCCTTTTCCTTTGATTAAGGTAAAGAGATCTTCTGCCTGATCTTTATGTGGTAGTCCGAAGGAATCGACTGTTGTTAATTGTTCGTTCAATCGTACCAATTGTGTGATATCCTGCTCGGTTGCAATGCCTCCAATGATATGCCCCTGAGCATCTCTGATCGGTGACGCATTAATAAGGACGTGAGTGTCCGGCCGAGGACGGTGGTAGGTATTACGAATCATCCGGCCTTCGTCCAAAATTTTCAGGACCATCAGTGTTTCGATATCAAAGTGTTCGCCAATGCGTTTGCCCAAAATATCTACTGCCGGAAGATGATAAAGATCCTCAGCGACGGAATTCCAGCAAATCACAGCGCCGGCTCGATCAACGACCGTGACAGCATCGGTGACGGTATCTGCAAGTGCGGTGAAATAGGCAGACCACTTTTGCAGCTCGGATAGGACGAAATTGAGATACGTGGATAAATCGGAGTATCCCTTGATGGTTCCATCCTTATCTTTGAAAAGTACCGGCCGATTTGTTCGTTGAGGTACAAGCGGCAAAGGGGTATTATCGTCCACAGTAATACTCGCAGATACAAAGTAATTGTTGCTTTCTACCAGTTCTTGGATGTTTTTAGCGGAAAAGGCCGTCATAAGGCCAGCATCTTCCGGTGCAAATAAACATATTTCGTCATGCGAATGGACAATAACTGCCGTCCCATTGCTTAAATAGGAAGAAAGCTCTTCAAGCGTTGTTTCAACAGGGAGTGTGATCATAGGGTTGTTCAACGGAAAGTGTTCATTAATGAACATAATTGACCTCATTTGTACCATTTATTTGGTTTAAATTTACCATGAAAGCAAGGGAGATTCAACACAAGAAGCCGAGAAGGTGAGTATGATAAAGGTAAAGAAACAAAACCTGTTCAATATCTAAGAAATATTTTCACATAAACAAAATAGTGTTCAAATTTTAGATTAGAGTGTATAATAAAATTATAAATTTAACAGTATTGTATAATTCCTTTTGGGGGAATAACAGATGGAAACGATCATGAAAAATATGTTTCAATCTTTAGGCAAAAGCAGAACTGCCAATCGAATAGCCAAAAAGTATGGTTTACGCTTTGGTGCAGCGCGTTTTGTAGCAGGAGAGACCATCCAGCAATCCATCGAAGCTGTGCATGGGCTTAATCAAGATGGCCGAATTGCGACACTGGACCATTTGGGAGAGTTCGTCTTTAGTGAAGAAGAAGCATTGGAATCAGCGGCCATGTGTATTCAAACGCTAGAGGCGATTGCTAGTTCAGGCGTCAAATCCAATCTTTCGCTTAAAATGACTTCTCTTGGGTTAGATATCAGTAGAGAGCTCTGTGTAAACAACATGAAAAGAATTCTTGATTGTGCTCGTCAGCATGGAAATTTCGTGCGAATTGATATGGAGGATTATGCGCATTGTCAAATCTCCCTCGATATCTACAGAGAGCTTCGACAAGAATATGACAACGTTGGCATCGTCATTCAAGCTTATTTGTTCCGCACCATGCAGGATATCGATGATTTACATGCACTCGGAGCCAATCTGCGACTTGTGAAAGGTGCTTATAAGGAATCTCCGGAAGTTGCTTTTCCAGAAAAAAGCGCGGTTGATGAAAATTATAAAAAAATCATTCAAAAGCATCTTTTGAACGGTCATTATACAGCTATTGCGAGCCACGACGAGGCGATCATTCATTTTACGAAAGAATTTGTAAGGTCAAATCTTATCTCTATCGAACAGTTTGAATTCCAGATGCTTTATGGGATTTGTGAAGATTTGCAAAAGCAATTAGTGAAAGAAGGATATCGGGTTCGTGTCTATGTCCCTTACGGTGTAGATTGGTTCGGATATTTCATGAGAAGGCTAGCAGAGCGCCCAGCGAATGTCTGGTTTGTTCTAAAAAATATGTTTAAATAACACCCAAGTTTCCCATTTGGAGAGGAGCAATAATATGAATACATTTACGAAGGTTAGTCCGTATGCAAATGAGCCATTTACTAATTTTGGTCTAGAGGAAAATGTGAATGCGATGCAAGCCGCCATTGCCAAAGTGAAAAGTGAGCTAGGGCGCGAATACCCGCTTTATATCGGTACTGAGAAAATTGTAACTGAGGCTAAGATCACTTCGATTAACCCGGGGAATGTAGACGAAATCATTGGATATGTAAGCAAAGCGGATCAGAAACTTGCTGAAAAAGCGATGAACGTTGCCCTCGAAACATTCGAAACTTGGAAAAAGGTTCCCGCTAGAGAGCGTGCGGAGTATTTATTTAAAGCTGCTGCGCTAATGCGTGATCGCAAGCATGAGTTCTCAGCGTTGATGATTCTGGAGTCAGGCAAAAACTACGTTGAAGCGGATGTAGATACTGCAGAAGCGATCGATTTCATTGAGTTCTACGCGCGTGAAATGATTCGTTTGAGCCAAATCAACGAGACGCAGCCATTAGCCAAAATTCCTGGTGAAAAAAACCAAATTAGTTATATCCCATTAGGCGTCGGCGTTATTATCCCGCCATGGAATTTCCCGCTAGCGATTTGTGTGGGTATGACCATTGCGGCGGTTGTTTCTGGTAACACCGTTTTGCTGAAGCCAGCTTCAACCACGCCTGTTATTGCTCACAAATTCGTGGCTCTTATGGAGGAAGTTGGTCTGCCTGCTGGGGTAATTAACTTCATCCCAGGAAGCGGTGCGGAAGTGGGAGACTACTTAACGACACACCCGAAGACTCGATTCATTAGCTTTACCGGCTCCAAGGAGATCGGTTTGCGCATCAACAAGTTGGCCGCGGACGTGGCGCCTGGTCAAATTTGGATTAAGCGTGTGATTGCGGAAATGGGCGGCAAAGACGGTATTGTTGTGGACGAAACAGCAGATCTCAATGCGGCTGCCGCTGCGATCGTGGCTTCTGCTTTCGGCTTCCAAGGGCAGAAATGCTCGGCCGGTTCACGTGCAATCATTGTAGAATCTGTTTACGACGTAGTTGTAGACAAAGTAGTTGCTCTGACGAACCAGCTTCAAAGCGGCTTGCCTGAGCACAATTTCGCAGCGGGTCCAGTTATTGATAAAGGTTCCTATGATAAAATTTTAGATTACATTGAAATTGGGAAAACCGAAGGAACGCTGCTTGCTGGTGGTGATAAGGCTGAAGGAAACGGCTATTACATTCAGCCAACTGTGTTCGGCGATGTAAGCGGCAAAGCGCGCGTTATGCAGGAGGAGATTTTCGGACCTGTCTTGGCCATTGCTAAAGCGAAGGATTGGAAAGAAGCCATCGCGATGTACAATGATACGGAATTTGGTTTGACAGGTTCCTACTACTCCACGAATGAGGAGCGGATTTCTGAGGCATTAGACACTGTTCACTGCGGCAACTTGTACATTAATCGCAAATGCACAGGCGCATTGGTGGGTGTGCATCCTTTCGGCGGCTTCAATATGTCGGGTACAGATTCCAAAGCAGGCGGTTACGACTACCTCATGCTCCTTACACAAGCGAAGTTGACTTCACGTAAAGTATAATGCATAGAAGAAGAGGGCAGACGATGAGTCTGGCCTTCTTTTTTTATAGGATCGGCAGCCGAGGTGCGGAAACGCTAGGGGACTAAGTTCGCCTCAAGGATCCGTCGCCGAGCAGCGAAGGGAACTACGATCTGCTATTTATCAAAATAGCTGACTGTTTAGAGAGTAGAGGGAACGTCGATCCGCTATTTTGCCATTTTTGCTGAAATATTGTTCAAAAAGGGAAAATAAGAGATTGTAGTTCCGCTAAAGCAGGTAAACAGGCTAATTTAGCACAAATAGCGCACCCACGTTCCCTTTCAGTAGGATCGATGACGTACTCGTTCCGACATGCAAGGTGATTTCAGCCTTCCGATTGAATTGCGTACCTAATGCTGAAGAGGATTTCCTCAGAAAACGTCAACACGATCCAGTTTTCGTATTCTTTACAGATTAAGACGGTACATGCGAGCCCGCTCTTGTCCGCGCGATACGACTAATAGCTGCTTTTCGCATAAGTGGTGCAAGACAGTTCTGGCGTGTCTCGTGCTTACTTGTAGATGAGCGGAAAGGTCCGAAGGGGA
This sequence comes from Paenibacillus sp. Soil724D2, assembly GCF_001427935.1. Classification (NCBI taxonomy): domain Bacteria; kingdom Bacillati; phylum Bacillota; class Bacilli; order Caryophanales; family Paenibacillaceae; genus Paenibacillus; species Paenibacillus sp. Soil724D2. The sequence continues at coordinate 807,297 of NZ_LMRY01000001.1, read as the reverse complement.
GAATGGGCGCAATAGTCTTCGCGCGAACCGGACTGTTTCGCTTTCCAGCCAAGAGAGTGACTCTGGTACATTGGATGAGATGAACTTGCCTACCAATGAAAGAATAAGCTGCTGACACTGTTTCGGGGACTCAACAATGGATGGGTAGGCGATAGGCATAACCAGCCATCCATCCAAAGTAAGATGGCAATGCCGGAGACAGAGGTCTTTGAATCTCCAAAGATCAAGATCGCGGGCATGGGAGCTGTAGCCTTGGATTTCAATCACTCCCTTAGCATCTCCTGGCCTATAAGCGAAGTCCAAATAGCGGTAGCCGTTCGCGAAGTCACGCACTTCCCATTCTGGGTAGAGATGGTCGAACTGTCCTACTGCCGGATACCACACGCAGCGCAGAAATTCCATTTCTCCATGTCCGAGCCCCTGCTCTAACCGTTCCCGTCTGCGTCCGTTCGTCTCTGCTGCAATCTGCGAAGTCATGAAAGTTTCGAATGCTTGCTCAAATTTCATCGTAATTCCTACTTTCTCAGCGATTTTTGGCTAAAACAAAACGCCGCTCTCATCTATATTCACGAGGAGCTGACTCCTTACGAACATAGATGAAAGCGGCGTGTGCTTCACGACCAGCTTTAATGAATAACTCTAGTATAGCGGAGAATGAACATGTTGTGCCACCCCATCTTGGAGAGGGAAGAATTCTCGAATTAACATTTTTGTGTAGTCGTTATCATCGACATGGAAGAAGATCGCGGAAGTGAGTTTGCTCATCTTACAAAGGCAAATCACGTTTGCGGAACAGCGCGATTCCCGCCGCAAAGGTCACAAGACCAATCACAATCAATACCGACCATGCAAGCGCGGTTTCCGTCTGACCGCCGATAATGCCGCTCGGATCATACAATGAGAAGTATGTCAGGTTGCGCAGCCAATTGATCTTTTCGCTCAGTTTGCCGATAAAATCTAGACTGAAAAACCCGAAGGTAAGCACGGCTGAGATCCCGAGCGCGTTCTTTTCGTCGTTGGCTAATGAAGAGACGAGAAAGGCGATTCCGCCGACCGCGAAGAACAGCAATAACGCTGCCAGGTTCATACGCAAGTATGCCGCTCCGTGAAAATCGCTCAAGTCCCCTATAAACAGGGAATATCCAGCAAACCCGCATAATGTCGTAACCGCCATGATGGACAAAAGCCCAGTCATAAAAACGGCTGCCTGCGTCATCGCCACTTTCCCGCGGGTGGTAGGCGTAGCCAACAAATACGCCATCGATCCCTGGTCAACCAGCTTCGCCATCAGCTGCGTGCTGAACATAATGCAAAAAATAGAAACGATCAGTACGAGCAGCAGTCCGTAATATTCGCCTGAGATGAAACCCTCCACTGTGCCGAAACCACTGCCCAAGTTGAACGCATTGGTCATGCCGGGCGGCAAGGACTTTATCAACTCGTCTAGGGCTGCATTATTTCCTGCGAAGCTAGGGAACAGCCAGAACATGAGCAGGATATAGAAAGCTGATCCGAACGCATAGTTCATCATCCCTTTTATGTGAATCTTCATCATGTGTTTATAGAGAGCGGAATTCATTGTAATGTCCCCTTCCGATCGTAATAGTTCATGAACACGTCTTCGAGGCTTTGCGTGAATACGTCCAGGTTTCGGATAGGGTACTTAGACGTCTCTAAGAGGAATTGAGCATATTCTCCTTGTACAGCCACCCGAACGCGATTGCCTTCACGCGATTCGACAGTTATGCCGGAAGTCCGCCCGAATACTTCCGCATCCTCTGTACGTTCGAACGTCAATTCGAACAATTTCCGCTGCATCGACTGCAGCTCGTGGATATCTTTGACGGTAAGGATGACACCGTCCTTAATAATGGCTGCACGGTCGCATGTCCGCTCAATCTCCGGGAAGCTGTGCGACGACATCAAGAACGTTGTGCCCCGGGCTTTCTCCTCCAGTACGAGGTCGATAAACACCTTCTGCATAAGCGGGTCCAGCCCCGATGTCGGTTCATCCAGGATGATCACCTCCGGCTGATGCATGAAAGCGGCGACGATGCCAACCTTCTGCTTCATTCCTTTGGACATTTTGCGGATGGGGGTCCGGACGTCGAACTGGAAGCGGTCGATCAGCTCCTCCCGCCGCGCCGAATGCTTCGACCCTTGCATTTCCGCCATAAAATCCAAAAATGTTCGCCCGGTCATGCCCTCGATAAACGCGATCTCTCCTGGCAAATAACCAATATACCGCTGGACGGTTCCCTGTTTAGCCCAGGTATCCAGTCCGCCAACCTTCACTGAGCCTTTATCCGGTTTCATGAATCCCATGATATGCCGGATCGTCGTGGATTTGCCGGCCCCGTTCGGACCTAGAAATCCAAACACCTCACCTTTTTTGACCGAAAACGATACGTCAAAAATCCCTTTTCCGTTCGGGAATGTTTTGGTCAGCTGCTGAACAGTCAACATGCGCGGCCACCTCCAAATATGAAAGTTATGAAATATTATTTAAGAATAATTTCAAAACTTATGTTACTCCTGAATGTTAGTACCGTCAATACTTTTGAAATATATTTATGCTATAATTTCATTATTCCAAAAAAACGGGTGATCCGAATGAACGGCTACGAAAAAAGAGCCCAGCAAAAAAAAGAAAAAATCATGCGCGCAACCTTGAATATGCTGAATACGTCCGATCCCAGAAAACTGAGGATCGCCGATATCGCCGAAGCGGCTGGCGTATCGCAGGTAACCATCTATAATTACTTCGGCAGCAAGGAAGCCTTGGTTCGGGAAGTGTTCAAAGATTATGCAAGGACGGCATTGAAAGAATTTGGGGAGTTTCTCTCCGGCGATCACTCTCTTAAGGAGAAGATCGAATACATAGTTTTCCAGAAGAAGAAATCGTCCAGAACGTTCAGTCTTGAGGTCATGAAGCAGATATGGCACGACGATCCGGAAATGGGGAATTTCCTCAAAGAAGAATATATGGCCAAGGGTATTCCACTTGTCATTCAGCTGATTGAAGACGGCAAGAAAAATGGGGAAATCACCGATGCGCTTTCTACATCCACTATCATGATGTATATGCAAATGTTGACGAGCCAGGCGGACACTATGCTGGAATATGCCGGTATACATGGGAATATGGACACGTTGATCGAGGAAATGGTGCATTTGTTTTTCTATGGGATCGGCAGCACGCCTCAACCGATCATTCATACATAAGTTTAAGTTTTGTTGCTCCTTAGAAGTTGATTTGAGATAATGCTGGTATCAATAACAGAAGAATGGGAGTGTGGCATTTTTGGAAAAGAAGAAAAAAACGTTAGCTTTTATAGGTTCATATGCGGATTCGAATAATCCTGGGGTATACTCCTGCCAATACGATGAAGTGAATGGGAGCTTTGAAGTCACCCATCAAGTAAATGGTTTGCAAAACCCGACGTTCTTGACTGTGGACGCGAGAAATTGGAAACTATATGCTTTATCAGAAGGTGTTGACGAGAATCAACAGCGCTGCGGGGCGGCATCTTCTTATGATATTGATTCAGCTACAGGTGAATTAACGTTTCTGAACAACGAGATCACACTGCCTGCAACAACGTGCCACATTACATTAGACCATACGAACCAAGTGGTGATGGTATCCAGTTATCACGGGGGTATGGTAGGCTTGTCTCCTGTGTTAGCGGACGGACGTTTAGGCAAAACGGCTGATATCCAGCAGCACCATGGAGCAAGCGTCCTATCGGTGCAGGATAGACCGCGTGCTCATTCTGTTTTCTTGGATCGGGCAAACCGTTATGCGGGAGTCTGTGATCTAGGCTTGGATAAGATTATCATGTACAAGCTCGATATCCCTGCCAAACGGCTTATTCCTCATAATGAAGTGCATATAGCCCCCGGTTCAGGTCCGCGGCATTTTGCTTTCCATACGTCCTATGCTTTTGGCTATGTGATTAACGAACTTGGCTCCACTGTCACGGCCTTCCGTTATGATGAAGAACGAGGAGAACTGACTGAAATCCAAACGATTTCCACAGTCCCAGAGTCTTATGATGGGGAAAATGCCTGCGCTGACATTCATGTTTCACCAGATGGAAAGTTCCTATATGGATCTAACCGCGGGCATGATAGTATTGTCGTGTATGCCGTTGATGCAATTACGGGTAAGTTAACGGTGGTGGAGTACGCGCCTACGTTAGGGAAGCATCCACGTAATTTTGCGATATCGCCGGATGGACAATTTCTGCTGGTAGCTAACAAAGATTCGGATCATATTGTATCGTTCACACGTGACTCTCAATCTGGGAAGCTCGTTCCAAACGGAAAGGTGCTAAATGTGTCTAAACCGGTATGCATCAAGTTCGCTAGTGCAGAATGACACCTTTTACGGAGCGGGTTATTCACATCATTCGGTCAATCCCCGAGGGCAAAGTCATGACCTACGGTCAGATCGCCGGGCTTGCTGGAAGCCCAAGGGCGGCTCGGCAAGTCGTACGAATTTTGCATACCATGAGCAAGAAGCATCGCCTTCCTTGGCATAGAGTCATTAACGCAAAGGGAGAGATTGCCATCATGGATGATGAAGGATCTCATATGCAAAGTTTTCTGCTGCAAGCTGAAGGTGTCATAGTTACGGATAAACGGTATGTCTCCCTTGAAAACTATCAGTATCAAATGAAAGAAGAAGCATGAGTTTACATAGGCAGCCTCACTTCTTGCAACTGGAAGAAGTGAGGCTTTTTGCAAGAAGGAAGTGAGCCAAACTTTGTCGAATCTTGTGAAAATGGATGATCAATTCGCGGAGGTTGTTATGACTCAAGAGCAAGCATCACCAGCAATGATATATAACTTAATAACGTTGGAGTCCAATCCTTCGCAGCGGCGGTTTGCTTTTATTATTGGGGCTATCGTGGCTATGATTTCTCTGCTTTCTGTCCCGTTTGTAAGGATACAGTTGGTAGAGCTGCAGGCCTATCAGCCAGCCATTTTTTCCACGGTTATTTGTTTCGAATTCATTACTGCTTACGTGATTTATAGTCAATTCAAAATCAATCGATCACCGGCGGTACTCGTCCTGTTTGCATTGTATCTGTTCTCCGGTGGTATGAGTTTGGTCTATATCCTTACGTTCCCTCGTATTTTCGCTGAAAATGGTTTATTCCATGCAGGAACACAAACTTCGGCTTGGCTATATGTGATCTTGCACGCAGGTTTTCCTCTAGCGATTGCCCTCTATATGATAATTGAATCGAAATATGCGAATGTTCGTTATAGTGCCCGTAAGGCTAAGAAATTAGGCCTTTACACACTGCTAGGTGTCGTTTTACTAATCACAGGCTTTACTTTTATTACCACGCATTTCAAAAATCAACTGCCAATTGTGCTGTCTCAAGGTAAGCTAACACCCTTATTTATATATGGTCTTGGGCTGCCTATTGTCCTCATTACTTTGATTACATTAATTGTCTTCTACAAAAGAACGAAAGCGAGTACAGTTACTTCGACCTGGCTATGTGTAGCCGTACTGGCTTCAATGCTGGATGTGGCGATTATTCTTTGTGGCGGCGGGCGCTTTAGTGTGGGATGGTATGTGGCTAGGTGGAACACCTTTGTATGTGCAAATATTGTACTTGCGGGAATGATTTATGAGTTTACCAAAATGTATCTGAGAATGACAGAGCTCTTCCAGCAGGTGAAGGATAGTAAAGAAAAATATAAGGTGCTGCTTGGTGAAAGCCAACAGGCTGAGAGAAAGATTTCAGAACAAAACGATATTATTGAGCGGATGCTTGAATCCAGCCATGAGGCCATTATCATGTGTGATAGAGAAGGACGGGTCATCTTTACAAATCGCCGCGCGGAACATTTCTTTGAACGTCCACTCGAAAGCGGAGAACTAATGTCTAGCTATTGCTTAGGAATGAAAACCTCAGACGCTGCTTTTGACGAGGTCATCGACGCTTATTTCGAACAATCCATCCCGCCTTTTCGAAAGCGAATATCTAGATTGACGCTGAAAGGCGAAACAAGGCACTATGAATGTTATGTTAATCCTATTTCAGGTGAAATGGAAGGTACGCTCAGGGGACATCTAGTCGGATTTAGAGATCGTACGGAAGAAGAGCGAATCGATGAGTTGAAAAATGAGTTTGTCAGCATAATTTCTCATGAGATTCGGACACCGCTATCCTCGATTGTAGGTTTTATCGAAATCCTGGCAACACGTGCAGTGACGGAAGAGAAGCGGGCCAAATATATCGAGACGATTCATAAGGAATCCTTACGGCTATCGAATTTGATTAACGATTTTCTTGATTTGCAGCGGTTGGATTCGGGTCGGCAAGAGTTTCATTTCCAATCCTTGGATGCAGTTCTATTACTCCGTGAAATTGTTGAGCAGTGGCAGGGAAAAGATAATCATGATACTGAGCTGCATGCGGCAACCGAGCGTATTTTTGTCCAAGGGGACGAAGACCGTTTAAAGCAAGTGTTCCATAATTTGATCTCCAATGCGATTAAGTATTCGCCGGGTGCGACGAAAATTGATATATATGTGGAAACCGATAACGGTAAAGTGTTAATTAAGATCCAAGATTATGGCCTTGGCATTCCAGCCGATGCTTTGGACAAACTGTTTACGAGGTTTTACCGTGTCGATAATTCGGATCGCAGGAAAATCGGAGGAACGGGTCTAGGGTTATCTATTGTCAAGGAGATCATTGAAGCCCATCATGGGAAAGTGGTTGTTGATACGGAGCTCGGCAAAGGCTCAATCTTTATTGTGCAGTTAGTTGAAATAGATGCAGATTAGTCGGGTATGAAAGAGCATGTTCAAACCGTGAAAACCTCGCGGATTGACATGCTTTTTTTCGTTTTAGTAGTACTTGCTGCTTTTATCTTATGTCGAAATTTAGAGGAATTTGTCAAAATATAACGAATTCACATGAAAGATGAACGATCAAATGGAGGAGTCAGAAGGAATGAAGCCACAGAGAACAACGAATGTAAAAGGATGGGTAAGAAAGGTTTCATTGAAGTCGTTTAAAGCAAGAATGACGGCCATGTTTCTTGTTATCGCGTTAGTACCGATGCTTTTTAGTATTATTTTTTCTTCATACTATTTGAAGAATGTGGTGACTGGTGAAGTTCACTCCAAGGAAGAGAGTGTCGTTAAAGCCAATGTAACAGCCATTGATTATTCTATCCAGCGGCACATAGCGATTTTGAAAGAAATGCAAAAGTTTGACGAGATCAAGAGTGGCAATGAACAAGAAATTATGAAGACGCTTAAGAAATTTGAACAAGCCAACAAAGAAGTTGAACAGTATGTTTATGCAAATAAAGACGATATTGCGCTTACTTCAGCAGGTCAAAAGATTCCTATTGGCGAACGCGATTACGTTAAGCAAGCCAAGCAGACGAAGCTGCCTGTGAGTAGTGATCTGCTCGTCAGTAAAGCTTCGGGTAAAAATGTTATCATTGTCTTTGTCCCGCTGCTTGATGATAAGCAAAACTATATCGGTGGATTATTCTGTCCATTAACAACGGATAATCTAACCATCTACACGAAGACGATAAAAATTGGCCAGACAGGCTACGGATATTTAATGTCTCCTTCCGGATTGCTCTTAACCCATCCTGACGCAGGTAAAGTGGGCAAAAAAATGGAGGATGTATTCACGCCTTCGGAAGCAGCTAAGTTTAAAGAGACTGTTTTGAAAGAAGAGAAAGGAACGTTTCAATTTACCGGTGAGGATGGGGTCGCTTCTGAAATTAGCTTTGATACAATCCCGTCAACAGGCTGGCGCTTGGTTACGAATTTAGTGAATGCAGAAGTATACAGCTCGGTAAAAACAGCCAATCAAGTATCGATCTGGCTGACAGTGATTACGACAATCGTAGTAGCGGCTTTCGCACTGATTGTCTCGACGAAAACAACGAAACCAGTTATTGCTATTACGGAAGCCGTGAAGAAGATGGCTGAAGGGGACTTAACACCACGTCTTGCTATCAAGCGAAGTGACGAGCTCGGACAGCTTGCCGATAACATGAATCAAATGCTCGATTCTTTCTCAGACATTGTTGGAAAAGCTAGATATACCGCGGAACAGTTAGGCGCTTCGTCGGAGGAGCTTACGGCTTGCTCTGCGGAATCGGTCGATATTGCCACTACGATCGCCCAATCGATTCAAGAAGTGTTCAATGCGAGTAAAGGCCAGTTACAAGGAGCGGAGCAGACATCGACCGCGATGGGGGAAATGGCTATTGGCGTACAAAGAATTGCAGAATCTTCGTCGGTCGTGACAGAAGCATCACATGCTTCACTTCAGGAAGTTCAGCAAGGCCGCATTGCGATCAATCAGGCTGTCGAACAGATGAAGTTCATTAATGAATCCGTCGGGAAATCGGCGGATGATATAAGAGCACTTGAATCGTACTCACAAAAAATCGGTGAAATTGTGTCGGTCATTACAGAAATTACAAGCCAAACTCAGCTGCTATCCCTCAATGCTTCGATTGAGGCTGCACGCGCTGGCGAACAAGGACGCGGGTTTGCTGTGGTGGCGAACGAAGTCAAGAAGCTGGCGGAACAGTCGTCATCCTCTGCAGCAGATATTTCGAGTTTGATTCGGGAAGTGCAGTCGTCGACATCAAGAGCTGTACAAGCAATGAATAAAGGTGTACTGGACGTTGAGAAAGGTTCTGAGCTTATAGATGCGGCAGGGCAGGTCTTTAACCGTGTTACCTCGACGTTCCAAGAAATATCTGACCAAATTCAAGAAGTATCAGCAGCCTCTCAGGAAATGTCGGCAGGAACCGAGGAAGTAACGGCGTCCATGAGCGAAATTGTCCACATGACCAAAGCGTCTTATGACCACGGACAAGGCATTTCTGAAGGGTCGAAGAAGCAGCACGCGACTATGGAGGAAATATCTGCCTCAGCAGAAGATTTAAGCAATATGGCGCAGGAACTGCAAGAATCACTTGCTAAATTCAAAACTCGTTAATATTTCAAACATGATATACAAGCATGTCAAAGGGGATTTAGAGGTCAACCAGAAACTGGTTGGCCTTTTTATTTTGCCCAAAAATTATGAAAAGAAAGAGAAAAGAGTTACAAAGTCTATAAAATGAGAATAGACTAACGTATCAGTAGGCCATAAGGACAGGAGGCATGCTATGAGTGACAGGACCTTATATCTATTCGATGGCATTAATAAAAGCTCTGTGAAAACCATAGTCGAGCAAATCATGAGAATTAATCAATATGATGATGACAAAGATAAGAAAGAAAAAGACTTCAAGCGTATGCCCATCGACTTCATTATTAATAGTAATGGGGGAAGTGTCTATGATGGTCTAGGATTGATCAATGTGATTGAAAACAGTAAGACGCCGGTGCATACATACGTGTATGGACTTGCTGCTAGCATGAGCTTACTAATCGCCGTTAGCGGTCACAAGAGATATGCAGGCCGACTTAGTACATTCATGTATCACTCTGTATCAACGCATATCGACGGTCATTTGGAACACTTAAAGAATCGTGTGGATGAAACACAAAGGCTGCAAAACATTTATGATGAATATATCTTATCGAAAACGAAGCTGCATTCAGACGAGCTGCATCGTGTTCAGGAGAATCAACGTAATTGGTATCTGAGTCCTGATGAGGCCTTATCTTTTGGGATTATTGATGAAATTGTATAAACATGGCGGAGAGAAACCGAAGGGATTCTCTTTTTCTTTGTTTTTTCTCTGCTTTTGGTGTTTAATTGAAAGATAGAGAGAAGAGGAGCAGCCGTGCTGCCCCCTAACGAAAAGGAGATTCATACCGTGTATAAAATAGTATTTTTTGATATTGACGGCACTTTAGTTAACGAGGAAAAACAAGTTCCTGCCAGTACGATCATTGCTATTCAACAATTAAAGCAGCAAGGGATTGAACCGGTCATTGCAACAGGACGAGCACCCTACTTCATCAAGCCCTTGGCTGAACAGCTTGGGATTGATTCCTATGTGTGCTTGAACGGGGGCTATGCGGTTTACCGTGGTGAACCGCTCTACAGACGGATTATCGCCAAGAGCAGCATAGAAGCACTGGTCAAATTGGCAGCTAAGCATAAGCATTCCCTCGTATTTGAAGGAGAGCATAACTTCTTCACGGATACAGAGGACCATCCCTTTGTAGTTGGATCGGTTTCCTCATTGAAGGTTGATTTGCCGGCGTATGACCCGGATTTCTGGAAAACAAATGATATTTATCAAATCTTCTTGCATATTGAAGACACGGATGAGCATTTGTACGAGGAGCTGCAATCGGAATTTAAGCTGATTCGGTGGCACCCGCATGCGATAGACGTATTACCAGCAGGTGGTTCGAAAGCCCAAGGGATTGCCGCGCTTTTGGAACTTGTTGGATTGAAGCCCGAAGATGCTGTTGCTTTTGGTGACGGATTAAATGATATGGAGATGCTTTCGTATGTCGGATTTGGTATCGCGATGGGGAATTCCCACAAAGACTTACTTCCTTATGCCGATCATGTAACGACACATGTGGATGATGATGGCATTCGAAACGGACTTATTACGGCAGGATTACTATAGAAAAGAAACAATACATATAGGGTGAAGATAATGAGAATAGCTTTTTTTGATTCAGGGATAGGCGGTATTACCGTCTTACACGAAGCCATGAAGCAACTGCCTCATGAAGATTTTCTATATTTTGCGGATACCCTTCATGTTCCCTACGGGACGAAACCGAAGGACGAGGTTCTTGCTTTTGTCAAAAAATCCGTAGACATGATCATCAAAGAAGAGGTTAAAGCCCTCGTCATTGCTTGCAACACAGCAACCAGTATAGCCATTGCAGAACTAAGAAAAACCTATGAGATACCGATCATCGGGATGGAACCCGCGGTAAAGCCTGCCCTCGAAATGAATCGTTCATCAGGGAAAAGAGTGCTCGTTTTTGCTACGCCTCTAACCCTCAAGCAATCGAAATATAGAGAGCTAGTTTCTCGTATAGATGATCTGGGAATGGTGGATTCGGTGCCGCTGCCGGAATTGGTTGAATTCTGTGAACAATTAAATGTGGAAAGCCAACAAATCACTGATTATTTTCATACCAAGCTGGAGCCCTTCGACCTGAGGATGTATGGGACTGTTGTTCTAGGATGCACACATTACCCCTTTTATAGGGGCGTTCTAAGAAAGATACTGCCAAGTCACATCCAAATTGTTGATGGAAGCTCGGGTACTGTGAACCGATTGATACAGCTGCTCAGTGACCGAGACCAATTACTTGGCGATGGACAATCCAACATCAAATTTATGTGTTCCAGCCATGAGACAGCCTATATCCAGAAAATGGAAAAGGCTTTGGAAATCATTCAAGCTATTGGTAAGTAAGGTTTGTGGACAAATCAAAAAGGCATTGCCGTGCAGCCGCCGCTGCATGACAATGCCTTTATTTTGTTAAGTAGATAAGAAAGTATAAGTTTTATTACACTTCGCGTCATCAGTCTTGACAAACGCGCTCGTCCCAGAAGGACGACGGAGTCGTTTATCCTTGGTAAAAGGATTGCGTCAGAGTTACACTCTGATTTCAAGCAGCTCATAGCTAATGACACCCATCGGTGCATTCACACTAATTACATCACCAACCGATTTGCCCATGAGGGAAACGCCAAGTGGACTTTCGTAGGAAATTTTATTTTCATTCACATCGGCTTCCTGAGTACCGACGATTTTATACTCAATTTTCTCAGCAAATTCCACATCATTGAGAATAACAGTAGAGCCAACTTGAACTTTGGATGTGCCGATATTCGTAACCACTTTAGCTTTCTTCAGCATTCTTTCAATCGTCAATATTCTGGTTTCCATAAAAGATTGGTCATTTTTGGCGGAATGATATTCACTGTTTTCCTTGAGATCGCCATAGCTAATCGCTGTCTTAATACGGCTGGCTAGTTCTTTGCGTTTGACGGTTTTGAGATCTTCAAGCTCTAATTCTAAACTGCGTAATCCTTCTGGAGTTAGAATAATTTCATCATTTGACATATATTTTGCAGCTCCTCATGTATTCGATACTAGATATACTACTAAAGTAACTGAGGCAAGTAAAGTAAGTAAGACAAGGAGAACTGTCTAACTTGTGCATTTTTCAAAAGCTGGGCTGGATGTAAGCAACTTTGTGACGATGACAGGCGTCTAATAAATGGTAAGTTTTCCCTAATTTATTCAAGTGAGGTTGTGATTGTTCCATATGAGTAAAATGAAAATCTTCACTATCGCGATCCTCGCTGTAGGACTAGGATTGGGCAGTTTGGCGCATCAGACAGAAGCTGAACCCATTTATGGAGGATCCTATGCGCCAGAAGGAATTAGATTCCCTGCCACGATTGAGCTTTTGGCCGAGACGCCCTATTATGCAGCCATTAATCAGCCTGATGATGAGCCGGAAGGTACTTTTGCCCCTCAGGAGGTAAATGTGCTCACTGTAGAAAGTTCGTGGTCGACTGGTTTATCCACCTGGAAGATTGAAACGATGTTCGGGCCGAGGTGGATCAGGCCAAACCCATGGGAAATAGACATGGAGCCGCCTAAGCGAATTACACTTTTGGAAGAAACTCCGCTATATCGCAATCAAAGCACCAAAGGCGGACCTGCAGCCTCCTTATCCGAACAAGAGGTTGAGGTAGTTGCGGCCGAAAAACAGTGGTTCTATACGAACGACCCCACCAATAAAGCATGGATGAAGGTGCACACCACTTGGTTAGGTGATCTCTGGGCGCATATACCCGTCAATCAAATAGGTACTGTACAAAAGGTGCAGCGAAAAGCGCATTATTATGGGCTGCCGTCCAATACTGATCTTGGAACGGCTATGGGGATTGGCGAGCAGAAGCTAGATTGGTCAAACTCCAAGGCAGGCGATTACACGATCGCAAGGGAGTTCACAACCATCTATGATCGTGCATTCGAAGTTCAAACGGATCAAGGGGCCACATGGACACGCGAAAAGGGAGTCTCGATCCTGAGTACGAATGAAACCATGGATATCGTGCGTGAAAAGCCGCTAATTCATGATGTATGGGATGGACTGAAGAAGGAAGATGCCGTTATATCAGGTGAAACGGTAACTGCTTTCGAGAAAATAGAAGAGCGACTCTATACAGGGAGAGGCCCTTATCCGATTTGGTACAACAGTACTTGGTACCATGTACGTTCATCCAAAGGCACAGGATGGATAAACAAAAATGTTGGCGAGCCTGAAGCTGCCATACCTGTTCATTGGAAAGTCTTGGTTAAAGATCCAAAGGAGCTGCAGCGCTATCCGGAAACTCCGTTCAGCTCATCGACATTACTGCTGCGTGATCAGACAGTGGAGGTTACCGAGGTTTGGAATTCACCCTACAGCGGGCCCATATGGCTGAAAGCTCATGTCGATGGGAGAACCGGATGGATTCCGTACTGGGACAGCTTGCAAGATACAATATGGGATGAAGATACACAAACGGTAGCTCATATATCAAAAGTAAATACGAATAGTCTAGGAATTGCCCCTGCCGCAAAAGATGGATTACAGCTTTACAATGGTCAGCGGATTGGGTATACGGAAAATAATCAATCTTATTTGGATGTCCTCCAGCTTGCTGAACATTTTCAATACAAAGTTGAAAAGGTGCAAGGCACGGACGCCGTCACTTTGAGCAAGAATGACTACTCTTTTGAGCTTAAAGCTGGGGCTAAGAATGCGTTGATTTATTGGCACGGTACTAAGGATAAAAGTGTTCAATTGGCAGAGCTGCCGCGTCATTCCCGCGATAGCTGGTATCTTAATTTGAAAGACGTTCAAGCTCTTTTTGGATTAACGCAGGTATTTGCGGGCAAAGAATACAGTTTGTTTGAGAAGAATTATAACGTGAAGTCAGGAGAATTCCCGACCCGCGCGGAGAAGGGACATTTAGAAATGCAAGCATTTGTTTATGATTGGACCAGTCAGGAAGATTATAAGTCCGGTCAGATGCCCCTTCAGATGTACTTGGAGGAGAATGGAGATCAAGGAGGAGAAGCACTTGTTTCCAAAACGGAAGGGATCGCTAACAAGCCAGATGCTAGTGATTCGTCAGTTGCTTTGTTTAGCTTGAAAGCATCTCGTCCGCTGACACCAGGAACTCACCAAGTGAATGTTGTTGTACGTATCGGCGAAAGAATCATTTGGAAGATGAGCGTTGAAATAGTAGCTAAGTAAACCTACCACATTCATAATTGACAAAAAGAAGGGCTTCCACAATCATTTTACAATGACCTTGGGATCGCCCTTCTTTTTTGCCTTTTCATCATCCTATCATCAAAATCTCCCGAATCTCTTGCTCCGTCAAAGCGGACAATGCTTCATGTCCCGGCTGGATCACATCATCAATCAGGTTCTTCTTTTTCTGTTGGAGCTCGTACATTTTATCTTCTACGGTGCCTTGCGCAACAAGTCGGATCACTTGCACAACCTTCTTCTGTCCGATACGATGTGCACGGTCGGCAGCTTGCTGTTCCACAGCAGGGTTCCACCATAGGTCGTAGAGGATAACGGTGTCGGCTCCGGTAAGATTTAGCCCAGTACCGCCGGCTTTTAATGAGATGAGGAACAGGTCTCGCTCGCCATCATTAAATTTATTGCACAGCTCTACACGTTCGGCCGTAGGGGTTTTACCATCTAAGTAGAAATACGGCACTCCTTGATAACCTAGGTCTCGTCCGATCATCCCCAGCATCGCTGTAAATTGCGAGAATATCAGCACCCGCTTGCCGGCGCTTCTGCATTCTTCGATAATCTGCATAAGCTGCTCGAATTTGGCTGAGCTTCCGGTATAATCATCGACGAACAGAGACGGGTGGCAGCACAGCTGGCGAAGTCGGGTCAAGCCGGCCAATATTTTGATCCGATGTTTATTAAAGCTGTCTTTGTTCAGATGCTTCAGTGTTTCCTGTTGCAGTTCGGCCAAATAGGCGACATACAGCTTCTTCTGTTCCGGCAGCAGCTCGGAAGCTTGCAACGACTCGATCTTCTCCGGCAGTTCCTTCAGAACGTCGGTCTTCAACCTGCGCAGCAGAAACGGTCGGACCCGCTTGGCTACACTTTCACGGGATAAGTCAT
The DNA here is from genome assembly GCF_001427935.1 of Paenibacillus sp. Soil724D2. NCBI lineage: Bacteria > Bacillati > Bacillota > Bacilli > Caryophanales > Paenibacillaceae > Paenibacillus > Paenibacillus sp. Soil724D2. Next base: position 792,128 of record NZ_LMRY01000001.1, on the reverse strand, counting down.
TAAATGCCTTTCTCCCGGGGAACAACTGAGGGAACACCGCGTCAAAGATGGACCAAAGTTCTTCAAGCCTGTTCTCCACTGGAGTTCCAGTGAGGGCAAAACGGTATTGGGCCTGAATCGCCTTCACCGCCTGTGCGGTCTGCGTGGTGTGGTTCTTGAACATCTGAGCCTCATCCAAAATAAGCGTATGGAACGATTGTTTCGCATACAGGTCGATATCTCTTCGCAAAAGCGGGTATGAGGTAATGAGAACATCGGCTTGGGACGCATGTTTCAGAACCTTGCTGCGCTCTTCTCTGCTCCCATCTGCGATAACAGACCGAATCTCTGGCGCGAATTTCTTCAGCTCGTTGAGCCAATTGTAGACGAGAGAAGCGGGAGCAACAATGATCGCCGGCAGCGCCTGCTTTCTGATCTCGGGCAGCACAGAAACAATAAAAGCGATGCTTTGTATGGTTTTACCAAGGCCCATATCGTCTGCCAAGATGCCGCCGAAATTGTACTGGGCTAGCGTCTTAAGCCATTGGAATCCATACTTCTGGTAATCCCGAAGAACAAGTTCCAGACTAGCCGGCACCGTGAAATCCAGATTATCCGGATTCCGCATGTTTTCCAGTAACTGGCGGAATGTTCTGCCCAGCTTAACGGTATTTCCTTGTCTCTCGGCGTCCATCAAATAGAGCCCGCGGACTAAGGGGAGGCGGATCTCAGCTGCTTTCACGTCCTCCTTGGTAATGCCCATTTCGTTCATGACGCGGACAATTTCCTGAAACTCCGCGCTTTCGAGCGGCAGTAACGCCCCATCCGGCAGCCGGTGGTATTTGCGTTTCTCCCCAAGGGATTTCAACAGATTGCGGACTTCCGATTCAGGAATACCTTCCATATCGAACTTGAATGCCAGCCAATCCGTTCGTTCGTCCACATCAACCTTGACTATCGGCGGGGCATGTCCGGTTAGAAGTCTTATTTTCACGGCAGAGGTGGCATAAACAGTCACCAGCTTCTCCAACTGCGGAACGACGTGGTATAGAAATTCGTATTCCTCGTCTTCGCCATCCATGAAATATCCTTCCTCCATCTTAGCGAAGGTACTTTGCTCCATAAGCTCCAGAATTCGTCGCTCCTGATCTCCGTCTCGCATGAGAATGCGGTCGGTTGCGCGCCTCTGTTCATTGCCTTCTAGCGGGTTAATGACAATATCGCCGTATTGAAACTCCAGACCGGCAAGCAGTCGATCTTTCACCCGATCCAAATATAACTTAGCCTTTAACGGCGTTCGCATAATGCGGTCGGAAATGGCCCCAGCGATATGGACGCTGCCTAGCTTCATCAGGCCAGGAATCACTTTTTCCATAAAAGGTTCCATTTGCGCGGGCGGAATCTGAATTTGGTGCTTGCTGGAGTTTTCGAGCATTTGCTTAAGCTCAGAAAGACGCCTACACGGTTCGGCTTGCATTTGCATCAGCTTTCCTTCAGAAAGGACAACCCCATACGATTCCATTACCGTAATCTTTTCCAAACCTTGGACATCCAATTGGAAGCCTTCGGCCTCTGTTTGGTCGAATTCAAAGTGGAGCGGGATGGGTTCATCGGATACACGGATTCCATCGAATGTGCGGTTATCCTGCTCAAGTTTTACGGACGAAGCCTCGGTAAGCGCGGGAAGCAAGGTTGTCCATGAGAAAGGAGGAACCAGCAGCATCCGATCGCCGCTCAAATGATTCGTACGAACGGAGTACGTAGTTGATGTTTCAAGGTACATCTGCTCATTGCGAGAGATTTCGATGAGCTTCCTAATGACCGCATCATCTTCTTTTTGAAAACTATGGAGCTTAGGGTCGTATGTGAAATGCTTTGAGAATACATAGGCTTCTCTCCGCTCAATATGATCAAGAAATTCTCTTAACCTTTGGACGATATAACGTTTTTTAGGACCGACCTTCATCTCAATCCCGAACATGAACTTCCGATAGCCGTATTGGAAGGGTTTGCAGGTAAACTCCAGTTCTAGTACCGCTCTTGTATCGAAAAGAGGTTGCGAACGACTTGGACGCTGAGGTTTATTCCCGAACAAATCCAATATATGGCTCGTCAATCTACGATCTCCCTCTGAATGTCCAAAAGTCCGGGCTGTTGTACCGCCAACTCGAGATACTTGCTGAATAGCATGAATATTCAGCAGCACGGCAGCGATATGCTCGCAGTATTTATCGTCCGGATCATACGCAGGACAGGTGCAATGGGCAATAACATCCCCGTTTGTATCCTCTTCAACGGTCACTTGGCAGGTGCCGTTATATCCTTCGACCGTGGCTTCATAGAGCGGTGTTTCAGGATCTTCATGTAGGAAAGTCACTCGTCTTTCATGGTAGTAGACTTCTCCTTTTTCATAAGAAAACCGGCCGCACAACAACTTAATGACCCCATCTGTCAGCTGAAAGCTCATTACCTGAATCCTTTCTTTTGAAAAATAGTTATGTTCCGGAATTGCTATTGGTTGATTTCATTATAGCAAACATTCGTTCTCGTGAAAAACAAGCTCTGATCAAAAAAAAGCAGCCCAATTCCAAATGGAGAATGGACTGCATGTGTTACTTGGCTGTCATGGATTTCCGAATGGCAGATCCGAACAATTTGACAATGGTCTTCCTAGGGAGGACGCGTCCCAGAAAAGCATTGAACTTATTTACGCTGCCGTCAATGACGTAGGTTTTATTACGTCCAAGTGCCTTCATAGCTGTAGCTACAACTTGTTCGGGTGTCCGTTTATTGTTGGTTTCAACATCTTTGGCTGTATCGAAAAATTTGGTATCCGTCGGGCCAGGGCACAGAGCCAACAATTTAATTCCTTTATGGCGATATTCTTCCCATAGAGACTCAGTGAAAGACAGAACGAAAGCTTTCGTTGCACTATAAACAGAACAATACGGAAAAGGGAAGAAGGATAACAAGGATGCCAGATTAATGATCGTCCCATCACCTTTAGCCACCATTTTCGGTAAATAGTAATGAGTCATTTCCACGACCGAAGCTATATTCAGCATCATCTGCTGCCGGTAGATCTCGGGTGAATGATTTAAAAACTCGCCACTCAAGCCAAATCCGGCATTGTTGACCAAAATATCGACGTGCGTGCCTAGCTGCTCAGTTTGCTTAAAGACCTCGGATGCAGCATTCTCTACGCTCAAATCGATCGCAATAACCTGGACTTTAACAGCATACACAGTGGAAAGCTCTATAGCTAGTTGATCCAATTTATTTTTGGAGCGTGCGACTAGAATGAGATGGTTTCCTTTCTCGGCAAATCGCCTCGCGAAAACTTCGCCAATGCCAGAAGAGGCTCCGGTAATTAATGCCGTTTTTGTCATATATTGCGTCCCCCCATGATCTGAATTCTATTGATTTCTTCCCTATATTACCAAACGTTTTGATGTGTGTATATTAATAGATAGACAACGCTTTCGTATCCAATTATACTACTGAAAGAAGGGTAATTCCTCGATTTGTGTCGAAAATTATTTCATGTCAACGTTGTAATATTCAGTTTACATAAAAAAAGAAAGTGTGAAACTTCATGAGAATCAACACCAAAGTCATTTATGTTACCTTTGCTATTGTTATTTTATTGCTTGTAACGAATAACACCTCTTACTATTGGTTCACGAAATCTCTCCTAACGCAAGCGTTATCTGAACGTATGGAATCGACTGCGAGTCAAATTCGTACATCCATTGAGCAATCAGAAGAAGGTTCATTTTTTGTAGAAGATTTGATTGGTGAGAATCTTCGTTCAGTCGCGCTTTTCGCCAAGAGTCAGCTGGATCCGGATATTGAAAAAGTTTCGAATGAACAATTAATTGAGCTTGCCAGGCAAGCGGGTGTTGATGGCTTCTCGCTGATGAAGCGAAATGGTGATGATATTATGATAGCTAAGTCATCCGAGCCCAAGGAGCTTCAGATTACAAGTACCAAATCATTCGGTTATTGGTTTACGGCTTTTACCCAGCTTCTGGATAATCATCAAGTTACGATTGCTGAGGGGCAAAAGCTGCCTAATTTCTGGTCGGGCATCTATGAAGTTCCGGCATCAGGTTCGAGCAATGTAAGTAAGTTTGGGTACTTTTATGATGGAAGCACGAATTATTTAATATGTGTGTTTGTCAATGCGGATAAAATTCAGAAATTCAAGCAAATCGTAGGCGCGGATACGATCGTGAAGAAAACGCTCGCTTCGAATCCAGATATTATGGAAATATCGGGACTGAACGGGGTAACTTTTGGTACAAAGCCGATTGAGTATAAAGACAGTAGTGGGGTTCCATTTATATCGGTCTATGACCGCCCGGTTTTATTTGGTACATATAACATAACGAGTACGAAAGATTTGGATAATTACAAGGCGTCTATACTAGAAAATAAACCAGTTAGCGTAGTGGAAAATTGGAATGGGAAGCCTATTCTGAAAACGTTCATGTATGTTCCTGTTAAGGAGAAATTGACCGAAGTTCAAAGGGAAATTCCTTATGTGATTACCATCGTCTCGGATTATCAAACGATTCAACGTACTTTAAACAAGCAGCTCGTTCAGCTTACAGTTCTCATTGTTTTATTTACGATTTTTAGCTGTGTGCTTATCTATTTGGTATTCCGATTTATTACGAAAAGCCGTGAAACAGCTGTTCAGTCCACACAAGAAATGTACATTCAAAACGTGGATCACATGTTTGCAACGATACGCAGTCAAAGGCATGATTTTCTAAACCATGTACAAACCATGTATGCTCTGCTGTCTAAAGGAAAAAAAGAAGACCAAATGAAATACATGAAAGAATTAATTGAAGAAATCAATGAAGTGAACGATATCATTCGAATCGGGCATCCGGCTATTGCAGCTCTTATCCAAGCAAAGATTGCGCTTGCCATGAGAACCAAAATCGATTTCAATTACCATTTTACCGGCCTAGAAGGCTTGTCATTAGGTGTGAAATCTGTTGATATCGTGAAAATTATTGGGAACTTGATTGATAATGCGTTTGATGAGGTCAATAAATTCCCGCCAGACGAACGTGAAGTTATGGTTAACGGATGGTCGGAGTCAAACCATTTAACCATATCCGTAACAAACCCTGTTGATCCTGAATTCCAACTGGATGATTATAACAAAATGTTCACGATTGGCTACAGCACCAAAGGTGAAGGTGATCACCAGGGTCTTGGTCTATCGGTTGTGAAGGAACGAATCGAGTATTACAAAGGAACCATCGAAGTGTCTGTGGCAGACGGCTGCATCTGTTTCCAAATATCGGTTCCGATGCAATAATCATCGTATCCAAGCTTCTTTTAATAATTGAATCCCGCGCTCCATATTCTTCATGGTTATTCCGCCAAAGCCCAAGTAAATCTTGGGCTTTTTGTTGTTGGGCATTAATTCTGCCAGTTGAGAGCTGTATACACTGACCCTTTTTGCAAGGGCTAGGTCTTTTAACTTTTCTGCTGGACATGCAATATGGACCGTCAATTCAATGGATGCAAAAAGTCGCCGAAGAGGACTGTGAGATATTCAGTGCGACAATCAAGGGGCTGTCCCAAGTCATAAATGACTGAGGGGCAGCCTTCAATTATTAAAAGCAAAAAGAAACCGACAAAAACAAAGGAGCTAAGCACATACAAGTCGCTTAGCTCCTTTTTCATTCAAATATTCACGATTTTTAAACAATTGGATCTGTCCCACATCTCCATACTGTTAGGTTTTTTTTCGATGGCAAAGGAAAGTTAGCTGACTCAAGTTAGCGGAACGTCGAATCGTTATTTGATCAATGGGAACGATTTGGAGGTGAAAATCGCGAATAACGCATCGATTCAAATCCTTATGAACGGGGTAAGGATAACTAACGAATGAAATGAATCGTGAAATTTAATTGAATCGCAAGGGAGGAGCAAAGAATGAAGAAGTCAAAATGCCGCTACAAGGAAGAGTTCAAGATAAGTCTCATTCATTTATTTCCTCTGTTTGTGCTGTGTGCTTTCATTTCACCTGAAAAAAGGTTGATGTCGATGGAAGAAATCCAACCGGGTCCAACCTATGTGGCAGGAACGGTCATGCAAGTAAAAACCAATGAGTCGGAGACGGTTCTATTGATCTCCGTTCCTGACAATTTGGAAGTTCCGAGCGATCTGCTGCACCACTCTGAATTATTGGATGAGAATAATCCGATTCATTTGAGCGACCCTGTTATTTCTCCGAGAAATCGGGGGAAAGAAGTCGAGATCCTTTTCCAATCGAAGATGAAGAAGGGATTGAACGACTTCTTAGGTGTTCCTGCTGTTGGCGAGATCGTGCAGAGCTTAGCTGAGCCTGATGCTCAAGGAGCGTATCATGCGCAGTTTCTACTCAATGCCAATGGGGATTACATTGTTGCAACGAATTAAAACATAGAGCTATGACTCAAGATTTGAGGAAGTACATAAGTCCAAAAAGGGATGATTAGACTCATGGCCAGAAGTAGCCAACGGAAAACAGTCTCGCTCACTGAACCCGTGTCAATAGCTATCCATTTTGGGAGTAGACGAATCTTGAAGGGAATAGGCCAGAAGAGCTGAACCCCTCTATCATTGAATAAATCGATAAACGAGTGTGACGCGTAAGAGAGGATGAATACCCAGAAATATAAAGGTGATAAGGGCATTGCAATGACAACTAAGAGTAGTAGAAAAAGTAAGGAATGCGTGACGGTTCTATGCTTTACCTTCAGCAGCCGCAGCAGGGCAGATAAAGGAAAAAGAACCTTCGCCATTGTAGAACCTGGCTTATCGACATCCGCTAGTGTACCTGCCAAACATCCAAGTAAAAGAGCCCCAGCGGCATCCCATGTGAAGAAACTAATATCTTGATAAGTGAGAACGATTTCCGCGGAAATGAATCCGGCAATACTGTGTGTTTTTTGTAACATCTTAAGCTCCTACCCCTACGTGATTTTACGATAACTGTATACTATTCGCATGCGATTCCTAAATTGAGGGGAAGCCGAAAAAATAAATAATCCGTGTCGTATTCTACCTATAAGATTGTCTGAATCCACCTTCATATTGCCTCATATGATGCTCTACAATAGGACATATTGATGCTTACTTTATGAATAGGGCATAAGACATTTCTGATAAAAGTAGGAGGAGTTTTTAAATGGCGACACTCAATATTGTTAATTTGACATGCGAATACCGCGTCAACCCGATTGGGTTGGATACGACCCAGCCTCGCTTTACTTGGCAACTAGAATCGGACATCAAACATACCATCCAATCAGCTTATCACATCCAGGTTAGTAGGGTTGAAAATTCTTTCGAACCGAGTCGTTTGGTTTGGGATTCCGGTCACATACAATCGGAACAATCGGTGCTTGTTGTTTATGAAGGTCAAGAGATGCTGGCGCGAAATCGTTACTTTTATCGTGTCAAAGTATGGGATCAGTCTGGTCTGCAATCACCATGGAGTGAAATCGCTTTCTGGGAAATGGGACAGCTAAGTCCATCAGACTGGTCAGCCAAGTGGATTACACCTGATGCAGCTTCCATGGATCCCGACGCAGAAGAAGCTTTCTATATGAGGAAGACATTCACAGCACGTAAGGGAATTCGTAAAGCGACTATTTATGCAACGAGTCTAGGCATTTATGAGCTTGAACTCAACGGAGCTCGTGTCGGGGATTGGGAGTTCACACCCGGCTGGACCAGCTACCGACACCGTCTGCAGGTACAGACGTATGAGGTAACGAGCCTGCTGCAGCAAGGTGAAAAAAATACCCTTGGCGCCATGCTGGCAAACGGTTGGTATAAAGGTAATTTAGCTTGGAAGAATCAACGAAATATTTTTGGGGACGTTAGAGCTCTCTTCCTCGAATTGCATATCGAATACATAGACGGAACTTCGGAAATAACCGTTAGTGATGATTCCTGGCGTGCTTCTCTAGGACCAGTTCGGATGTCTGAGCTGTACCATGGAGAAACCTATGATGCTAACTTGGAGCTTAGCGGGTGGAGCCTGTCGACGTATCAGGACGAAAATTGGTGCCCGGTAACGGTTCTTGATCATTCCAAAGACATCCTAGTCATGCAAGAGAATGAGCCATCCCGCATTACCCAGCGTTTGAAGCCGATAACCGTTATTGAAACACCTTCTGGTGAAACCGTTCTTGATTTTGGGCAAAATATGGTCGGAAAAGTGCACATGCGATTGGAGCTTCCTGCTGGAACTCGTCTTCAGCTGCTGCACGCAGAGGTGCTGGATCTTGAAGGGAACTTCTATATTGGGAATTTGCGTCATGCGAAGCAGACGGTTACTTATGTATGCAAAGGTGGCGGGGAGGAACAATATGAACCCCATTTCTCGTTCCAGGGCTTTCGATATGTCAAAGTGGTGGGCTGGCCCAAGGATGCAGCATTCGATGTAGAGCGTTTCACGGGTCATGTCATTCATACGGACATGGCAGCTAGCGGCACTTTTGAATGTTCCCATCCCTTATTGAATAAACTTCAGCAGAATATTGTATGGGGACAAAGAGGCAACTTCCTGGATGTACCGACCGACTGCCCGCAGCGGGATGAGCGACTGGGTTGGACAGGGGATGCGCAAGTATTTATTCGCACGGCAGCTTTTAATTATGATGTGGCTCTATTTTTCACCAAATGGCTGCGTGATTTAAAAGCGGATCAACATGATAATGGCGGTGTTCCATTCGTCATTCCAGACGTACTTGGTCCGAATGACCACTCTTCCTCTGCATGGGGGGATGCAGCAGTCATTTGCCCCTGGACGATGTACCAAGTATATGGCGATAAGCGTGTTCTGGAGGAGCAGTATGACAGCATGAAAGCGTGGATTTCGTACATGCGAAGCCAAGGAGAGAATGAGTATCTGTGGAATACAGGCTTTCACTTTGGTGATTGGCTTGGGCTTGATGCCAAAGAAGGCAGCTACGTAGGAGCGACCCCTAGAGACTTAATCGCGACATGCTTCTATGCCTATTCGACTTCACTTTTCGTGAAAGCTGCGGAAGTGTTGGAACGCAGCGAGGATGCGGCTAAGTATAGTGAGCTTTATGAGCGCATTGTTGAAGCTTTCGAACAAGAATTCCTTACACCAAGCGGGCGTTTGGCTGCGCATACACAGACAGCACATGTGCTCCCGCTAATGTTTGGACTCGTGAAAGGAAGTACGCGTGATCGATTAGCAAAGACGTTAGCCGAATATGTCGAAGAGCAGAAGAATCACCTGACGACCGGTTTCGTAGGTACGCCATATCTGTGCCATGTATTATCTGAGAATGGCTACCATGATCTGGCTGTTAAGTTGGTTCAGCAGGAAGATTATCCATCATGGCTGTACTCGATTCACAAGGGAGCAACCACTATCTGGGAGCACTGGGATGGCATCAAACCGGATGGATCGTTCTGGAGTGATGATATGAACTCCTATAACCATTATGCATATGGATCCATTGGGGATTGGCTGTACCGCGTAGTGGCAGGTCTCGATTCCGATGATCAGCAGCCTGGATACAAACGGATTCATTTCCGTCCAAGACCAGACTCCGGCCTTGAATATGCGAAAGCATCGCTCGAATCTAGCTACGGCAAGATACGCAGTGAATGGAAGAAAGAGGCCGATGGCAAAGTAGTCTATGAGTTCCAACTACCTCCGAATACGACAGGCCTTGCAACCTTGAAAGGAGCGGCATTAGCTATGGCTACCGTTAATGGTCAAGCAGCCCAGATAGCATCAGGAGTGCTATCAGCAGCGGAAAGTGAAGGAGAGCTGCGGTTAGAGCTGGGATCGGGCACTTACATCATTATTTGTTGAGAAATGGTAACCAGAATATGCTGAGGGGGAACGTCGATGCGTTATTTGGTTGAAAAACACCCAAACACATGAGGAAGAGGAACGACGATTCGTTATTTCGCTGTTTTTACCTTCGGATCGTTCATTTAGATCAACTAGCGCACTCACGTTCCTCTTAATCGATTTCTAGTGGATATTTCCCATTATAACGAATCGTCGTTCCGCTAATCTGAGGTCAGGTAGCTATTGCCTTACGACCTCATTTTTTTTGTTTTCTGTGCCCCAAAGTGATATTTTCCCTTTTATCATTTATGGGAAAGCCCCTCTACTTTTTGATAACTTTTTGAATGGGAGGATATGAGTTATAATAGAGATATAGTTGAATTAAGAAGGGGTACCCACAATGGCAGTCTTCAATGCAATGGAAACGATAGTGATGAATTTGTTTGATGAGTTTCAAAAAAACTATGAAATGAAATGCGATTGCACTACTTGCAAAGAAGACGTGCTTGCTTTGGTTTTAAATAAAATTCCTCCGCGATATACCTCTAGTGAAAAGGGACAGTTATTTGTAAAAGGTCTTTATATCAATCCACAGCTGCAGTCCGATGTCATGCGAGAATTAATGGAAGCGGCGAATATTGTGGAGCATCATCAACATCATCGAGAAGAATCCCAACCATAAGAGAATAGCAATTAAAAAGACTGGTCTCTTCATCACGAAGAGGCCAGTCTTTTTTGCATTATTCATCGCATCAACCATCTATGGCCTGCGGTTAACTTCATAAATATGCTTGAATTGATTAAATTTATCTACGGCTTGTGCCCTTGATTTGACGCCTAATTTGTCATAAATTTTGCGTATATAATTATCAACGGTTCGCTTACTCATATGGACTTCCTCGGCCATTTGCTCGTTGGTTAGGCCTTGGACAATCATGGTCATCATATGTACTTCATCGTCGTCCAATGAATCGGTCTGATGCAAATTGCCGCTGTCCACTCTCATTTTATGAAAAACAGGGACGGGTATTACCGTGAAATTCTCTAACAAAAGGGTAACTAAGCTTTTAATAAGCGTACCGCTAGATTCCTTAGATATAACAGCACTAACCTCAAGTCCGATCAAATAATTGTAAAGATGGGATAATTCTATGCCCGAAAAAATGACAAGGTGGATGGCGGGATATTTCGCTTTAATGATTTTGGCAACCTCATCGCCGTATTGATCCGGAAGATTATAATCCAAAAAAACAATATTCGGTACATGCAAATCTACGAGTTCCAAGCATCGTTTGCCCGTACCGGCTATCCCTATAATCTGTATGCCCTCGATTTGCTGCAGTGTATTCGATGTCGCTTCCGCCATTAAGGGATGATCATCTACGATCAGAATCTTCGATTTCTTAATCATATGATACTTCCTTCCTGAGTTGGTAAGGGGATCCGAATGGTGAATTCAACGTCGCTGTTCAAGTCTTTCCTTAATTTTACCAAATTTCACAAAAAGATTGCAAATTAGATTTTATTGATCTGATTTTGCGTCTTTTTTCGTTATACGCAAAAAAAACTGCGCATTTATGGAAAAAAATGTGGATTTGCGAAAGAAAATATTGCGCTGTTATCGAAGGCGTTTCTATATATGATAAGTATAGGTAATCTTCCAAAATTAAGTAAATAAGGAGGGAATTCATATTGAAAAACGAGCAAATTGATGGCATGTTCGATTCTGTGTTAACGGATGTTGTGAAGCAAACGTACTGCAACTTACCCTTGCCCTCCGCTGAACAAATCCAACTTTCGATGAAGAAAATGATGAATATCATTGAAGCCAATGATGGTTGGAATTCAGTGAATGAAAGATAGGAATAACTAGAATTCAATAAGCGATGATTCGCTTGTATATACAACATACAACAGTCTATTTTCTCTGAAGAGGAAATAGGCTGTTTTTTTAATCGGCCATGTCCGTTATACTGTTTGTAAACGTTATCATGGAATGAGGGGGATGAATGAAGACTCGATTGTTAGCTCTAGGCATGACTGTAACTCTGATACTTACCGCTTGTCAAACCCAAACAGTAACAGTCGTTCCTAAACAGCAGCCCCAGGAGCAGACGCTTGCGTGGATACATCACTTTGATGAGGAGGGGGCGCGGAAATGGCTGGAGGCGGGGACACAGCTATTTACTAAACAACATCCGTCTTATGCGTTTACGTTGACAGGCGTGGATGGCGGCAATTATATGAGCTTGCTTCGCACGCGTGTGATTTCGAATAACATGCCTGATATCTATATGCTGGATAATATGGAATCCGCTCAGGATCTCATTCATAAAGGATATGCGATGGACTTAACGGGTCAACCCTTTTTATCGCAAATCGACGATAGGTTCCTGAATGGTGTGAAGACAGCCGATGGGAAAATATGGGCGCTCCCGATAGACGTGAATGGAGCGGGTGTCATTTACAATAAAGAAGCTTTCGCCCACGCTGGCATTCTAAGTCCACCAACAACGTGGCCGCAATTCTTAGCTGCGTGTGAGGCGCTGCAGAAGGCAGGAATTATTCCTATTGCAGCAGGCTACAAGGATAGTTGGACCCTAACTTGGGACATAGCAGCGGATCTTTTGGCTAATCAGTACGCTGCCGGCCACAACTGGATTGCTGAGATTGAAGCAGGTCGAACTTCGTTCGCTGAGGATCAAATTCACTTCAAAGACATTTTGAAACGATATGGAGAACGCTTGCGTTATGTGAACATCAAGCCGTTCGAAACCGATTGGAATCAAGCCCAAGGGCTCCTTGCTGAGGGGAAAGCCGGCATGATAATTAATGGCACGTGGACGGTTGACGGTGTTAAATCCAAGAATCCTGCGAGTAATCTGGGACTGTTCGCTTTCCCATATTCGAATAATCCCCAAGATGCCAAGTTTGGACTAAAATCAACAGGAGGAATTGTGATCAATCCCAAATCACCTCATAAGGAAGCGGCGCTTCAAATGCTGGAACTGTTCGCCTCGAAGGAAATGGGGACCATTTTTCAGACGAATAAGAAGGCTTTGTCTGTGATTAAAGGCTTGCCGAATGACTTTGATCCGACTTATGTGGAGCTGGATGAAACGTATATCCAAACAGGCAAAACGTATGACTGGTCGAGTTTGCCGACAGATTTTGTGAATCAGGATCTGCAAAAGGTGTTTGTCAATGCTCTCACGAAATTCGTTATTGATCGAAGCCACAATGTGGATCTTTGTATTCAAGAGTTGGATCAAGCATTCGATCGGATTCGTAAACCAACTAAATGACGGCAAGGAGATCTGCGTATGACAGCCACCACGTGGAACTTAGATCGGGTCAAGGACTTTCGCATCCGAACGAAAATATTTCTATCTAATATGATTCTTATCTTGTTCATTTCATCGGCGATTGGCGGAGTTGCCATCTATGCCTCTACGAAATTCATTGAATCGAATACAAGAGACCTTTCGATGCAGGTCATTCATCAAGTTTCCGACAATATTGAAATTAGGGCGAAGGAAGCATTCACTTCCTCCGTATACGTCCTTAGTGACAGTAATATTCGGCAAATTGCTGCTGAACAAGGTGAGCAAGTTACAGGTGACAACTATCCAGCTTTCCGCAGCCGTATGGAGTTCTTGCTGGCACAGTACGGGAATGGAAATCCATACATGAATGCTATAATGATTCAAACACGAAAGGGACAGGTGTACTGGTGGGAAAATAAAAAAGGCTTGGATCATACACTAAATCATGAAGAAGTAACCGCGATGACGAGCAAATCTTCTGATTATTTGAAAAATCATGACCTAAGCATCAGCTGGTCGCCTTCTCTGAGAAAGCAAAAAGAAGTGTTCCTTATCAGAGATTTCGTTGATCTGAGTCAAATAGATCAAAGTCTTGGCACGATAGTAATCAGTATCGATTCGGATTATTTCTTATCCCTGGGGAGTAATAGCTCAATTATTAAGCAAAATAATGTTGCAATTCTCAATCCTTTGAATGAACTGCTAGCGGGTGGCGGGACCCCTGGTATGGACAATCTTATCTCGAGGAGCCTAAGTCATCCGCTTAAGGAAAATGATATCTCTATGGCAAATGTCGATAATGCTGGGGCGGGGAGTTATTTATTCGTCCAAGAACGAACAGCAACGCTGGGCTGGCGGGTGCTTTGTTTTATTCCGATGTCAGAGCTTCTGTCCAATACACGCGTGTTAGTTTTTGTGATTGCTCTCGTTTCGCTGCTTGCCGTTCTGATATCTACCGGAATTGCCGTATTACTTTCAAATTCTACGACGCGAAATATCAAAATCTTGGAACAAACGATGCGCCGGGTCGAAGATGGCAATTTCGATGTCCGCATTATCCCGCTTGGGCGAGATGAGATTGGGAGTTTATCGATACGGTTCAATTTTATGCTGTCTCGGATTAACGAGTTAATAAACACGGTGTATAAAGAGCAAATTGCCAAACAACAGGCTGAATTTACCGTCCTTATGAGTCAGATTAATCCTCATTTCCTTTATAACACACTAGGTACTGTGAAATGGTATGCTCGTATGAACCATCAAGCCGAGATTGAGCAAATGGTCACCTCAGTTATTGAATTGTTGAAATCCTCAGTACGGCGTGTCGGTGAATTTCACAGCTTGGAGCAAGAGATTAACCAATTAAAAAACTATATTTATATTCAAAAAATTGGTTATGGCGATGCCTTTCACATGGACTATGAAGTGGATGAACGGTTGTTGGAAAGCGAGGTGCCTTATTTCATTCTCCAGCCGCTTGTCGAAAATGCGATTCTTCACGGCATCGAAATGTCCAAGGGGAGTGGACGTATTGTACTTTATGCGCGCATAGAAGAGAAGCAGCTCCTACTCATTGTCGAAGATAACGGAATTGGTATGGAAGCTGAACAGGCGCTTAATCTATTGAACACAGCAACACGTAAAGAATCGGTTCCTGGAGTGACGAGTATCGGCATTCACAATGTGAATGAGCGCATTCAGCTGTATTATGGGGAGAAATATGGCCTTAGCTACGAAAGTGCACCAGGATTAGGTACGAAAGCTATTGTTCGAATTCCGCATAGAACGCATCGTCAAAGGAGGAATGAGCATGTTGAACGCCATGATCGTTGAAGATAATGCGATATATCGGTATGCAATTAAAACGATCATTCGTTGGGAGGATTATGGGTTCCAAATTGTGAGCGAAGCACTTAATGGCGTTCATGCACTCGATATTCTGCAGCATCAGCACGTGGATCTTATTGTGACGGACATTTCGATGCCTGAAATGAACGGCATTGATCTGATCCAACAAGTAAAGCAAAAGGATGAATCCATCAAAATTGTGGCACTCAGCTCCTTCGATGATTTCCGATTCGTGAAGGAAGCCCTCAAGCTTGGAGCAGAGGATTATTTGTTAAAGCATGACCTCGAACCTGCCGCTTTACAGCAGCTATTAGAACAAATGAGCGGCAAGATTATGGAAGATCATAAACGAAGAAAACAAGCGAGTATCCGTGATGCCAGCTTTCAAGAGGTGCGTTGCCTATTGGGGCGAAAGCTTCTCTTAGACGAGTTGAAGCGGGCGGAGGACATCGAAGATCAAGCGAACGCTGTTCATTTTCCAATTCATGGAGGTCCTACGGCAGTCGTTGTGATCGATGCTAGCTTTAAAGTCCTTGCGGATGATTCTAAGGAAGAACAGTCAGCGTACAAAAATATGGTTATACCGATTTCGGAGCGGAGAACTGCGGTCATTACATATTTTCCGCAGGAGAAGAGTGAACACAAATGTATGGAGGAGACACTCCGGCAAGCATCGCAGCTATATGCCCGGATGAAGAAGATGGGCTCTGTAACAATGGGAATTAGCTCGATCGGCTATGGATTGAAGGATTGGGCGGTGCTATATAAGCAAGCTGAAACTGCCTTAAATCAATACGTTTATGAAGGAACGGGCCAACTCTATGCCTACACGTCCCTTCAGATCAATGACAAGGTTGAAACGCTGGCCGGAATCACGATTCAGCCTCTGGTTGCAGCGATGAAAAACGGTTTGTTCACTGCTATTGAAACGCAAACTGAGCTTTTGTTTCAAGGCCTCATTCAAAGGAAGCCGCCTATAGCTGAGCTGCGCAGCCTGCTGTCAGAGTTAATGATACAGCTGAAAACATTGGCTATAGAGAGGAACAGGTCCTCTGATCAGTTTGAACATGAGCATAAACAGGTTAGCCAGACGATAGAAGCCTTACAGCCTCTGCAGCAAGTGAAGCCGTTATTTCTAAATTTAAATAAACAAATTGCTGGGAATAAGGCTGAGCACACAATGATGCGGAAGGAAATCCAAGGAGCAATCGCCTATATGGAAGAGCACTATGCTGAAGACATCACGGTGGCAAGACTCGCAGAAGTTCTCCATTTGAGCGCGAATTACTTATCCAATCTGTTTAAAAGCGAGACGGGGATGCGGATTGTTGAATATATGAATCGATGCCGGATTCAGAAAGCGAAACAGCTGCTTCAAGACCCTGCATGGAAAGTATATGAAGTTGCTGAGAGAACAGGATTTCAAGAAACTTCTTACTTTTGCAAAGTATTTAAAGAGCTAGAAGGGAAAACGGTCAAGGAATTTAGGCGCAATGGTTGATGGTTCAAGATGAATGATGATAAATTCTGTGAATTATATAAGAAATCAGTGTTATATAGAATGCAAGAGGCTGCGAATTTGGTTAAAATTCGGAGCTTTTTTTATTTTGCGTGGGGCTATATCTTCGTAGTTTTGTTATATAACTTGATGTTTCTTTCAATGTAAGCGCTTTTAAAATAGCTTATACTAACTTCATAAAGAACAGCAAGCTAGGCATCCCAAGCGGATGAAACGGGTTTCATAAATGAATGAGGGTAGATCAAGGGGGTTAGCCATTGTATTTAGCAAAAAGTGAGGAAGCAGTGATTCAATTATCGTCAGAAGCACTGCGTATAGATGGAAAATCAGAAATTATACTTTGTGCCTCCTTATTTTATTTTCGATTACCACGCGGTTTATGGAAAGAGAGACTACATAAAGTTAAGGCCTTTGGATATAACGCTATTGATGTGTACTTTCCTTGGAATCATCATGAGACAGTGGAAGGAGTTTGGGATTTTACCGGAGAGAAGGATGCGGCTCAGTTTCTTCAGGATGCTGCAGATGTTGGACTGTGGGTGATTGCACGACCAGGGCCGTATATTTGCTCGGAATGGGATGGGGGAGCACTTCCAGCTTATCTTTTCGTCAAAGAAAATCTTCGCTTAAGGGATAGCGATCCTGCCTTCTTGCGGCATGTGGCCAGGTGGTATGAACAGATTCTTCCCATCCTGAAGAAGTATGAAACGGGTCAAGATGGCACCATCATTGCTGTCCAATTAGACAACGAGCTTGATTTCTATCCTTGCTCTGATCCCAAAGGGTACATCTCGGCGCTAAGAGATCTAGCTTTGCAGCATGGGATAACCGTGCCGCTCATTGCTTGCGCCGGACAAGGCGGCTTGTATGAGGCTTCAGGTTTTGCTGAAGGCGTTGTGCCAACATGTAACTTCTATCCAAATGACCAAGACCCTGCTTTCGAAGAAAAGGTGCTCTTCTACAGAGAGGAATTGGCTCGTCGGGGGCTGCCCTTACTCGTCACAGAGACGAATCGTTCGCACTTCTTGCTTCGCAGATTGTTATCGGCAGGAGCGAAGCTGCTCGGACCCTACTTGCAGGCTTCAGGGACGAATTTTGGCTTTACCAATGCAGCCAATAATTGGGGGAATCCTCTTTCTTTTCTTACCTCGGATTATGATTTCCATGGGATGATAACGCCCGAAGGACACATACGAGAGGAAGCTTATGAAGGAAGAATGCTGCATCGTGTGATTCAAACGTATGGCGCTTCCTTGGCAGAGGCTAAGCCTGAGCTCACAAGCAGTGACTCAGCCCCTTATCGGTTAGCGTTAAAGCAAGGCGGCGAGCTGCTCTTCCTATGCCAAGTCAATGAGCAAGATGAAACCGCTTACTTTCATGTGGGAGAAGATGCCATACCCCGTTATACCACACTCGTCGCAAAAGCTAGCCGCTGTCCGATCCTTCCCGTGCAGGTGCCTTTGCTGACTTGGGGAATCGCTGAAGGGACACTGGCCTACGCAACTGCAGAACTGCTGCTGGTGAAGCAGCTTGAGCAGCGCACGTTGTTCGTATTTCATACGGAGGGCGAAGGCGAAATTCGTCTCTGCTTTAATACGGATGTGCAGACAGAGGCTGGCACGATGACGTTACACGAAGCTGCGACAGGAGATCAGGTAACGGTATCCTTTCAATCGGGCGAGCAAGAGAGATTTGCTCGGATTCACTTAGTAAGCGGTCACGTTATCGAATTGATAGGGATGAGTCGTTCACGTGCTTTGATGTTAGAAAATATGGAAGATGAAGGCGAGCTGCATGTTGGCAAATGGGTAGAACGAGTCTCCGAAAGCCGCGATGTTGAACTTAGCTGGTCTCAAAGCTTAGTGAATCCCTTGAATACCCTTGCGGATGAAAGCTTATCGATCGGTGACACTGCCGATTATCTGGAGAAGCATGGTGTTTATCGAGGTTTCGCCTGGTACACCTGTCAATTATCACTATCGCTTGAGAAAAGCTGTTTAGGCATTATCGTTCAGCAGGCAAGTGATGTCGTTTCTGTCTATTCCGGTGAAACGTACCTTGGTACTGCAACACCGGGTGGAGGAAGTCAGTTCCTTCCGATTCCTACCGGCTCTCGCGTAGAGCCAGATCTGGTTGCTCGTGTCGAGATATGGGGACATACCAATTTCCATGATACGAATTTGCCGGGTCTGCACTTAAATGCTCTGAAAGGGCTAACGGGCATAGCTGGAGTAACGTCGGTTAGGGAAATAAACCAAAACTGGCGATTCAAGCTTATGCAATTCGGAGAGCACAAGGACGATTACGCAGCATCAGACTATGACGATCGACAATGGCCGATTGTGAGTGTTGGAGGGTGGCTCTCCGCAGAACAGCCCGCCCATCAATGCTACCGCAAACAAGTAAAGCTGTCGAAAGAAGCGGATACGTGGATTCTCCACACGCCTGGTAATTTCTCGCACGCCTATGCTTACGTGAACGGGCACGCACTCGGTCAATTGAATCCGCTCAATCCTTATCTTGATGTTACGCCTTATGTAAGGGCGGGAGATACGGCAACATTAACGCTATTTCTGGATAAAACGTATGGTTCTCTTAGCGGAAATATAAGTCTCTACGAAGGAACAGCTGCTAAACAGTGGACATTATCCTCCTGTCAGGAGAATGGCTTACTGCAGCATGCCAAAGCGTCGGCGCTTAAGGCTCTCCCCGTAGAAGGAGCTATCTCCTTGATACCGGGTACCCTGTCATGGCTGTACGGTGACCTTCGTGATGATAACCAAGGATTAGGCTGGAGGGTTTATGTCAATGGCAGCAATATGAAGCTGACCGTATTCTTCAACGGACACCTAGTTGGCCGTTTGTGGACGCAAGGCGGTGCCAACAGACCTATATTCCGTGGCGGCAGCGATGAATCCTTTTATTTACCGGGACCGTGGTTTAAGGGTGGCGAATCTGGAAATGAAATAGCCATCTTACTGGAGGCGGTATCGGCCTCTGAAGATGCCTTGCTAGAGCCTCTTCGCTTCGTACCCGTAGCCGCAGTTTAAATTGAAAGGAGAGTACGCATGAAAACTGCCATATCAGCAAGCTCATTAGAAGCGGCGCCTATTTCTGTCAAAAAGCGTATAACCCCACTGCGCAGATTTTGGTCGTATCGAACATTAGTCCTCATGTGTGTTCCTGCGATTTTATTTTTCTTAGTCATGTCGTACCTTCCAATGCCAGGGCTTTATCTCGCATTCATTAATTATAACTATTCTGCGGGAATCTTCGGCAGTCAGTTCGTTGGGTTTGACAATTTCAAATTTCTAGTGACCTCTGGGGCACTTTGGAAATTAACGTTTAATACGATTGCTTACAATTTAGCTTTTATTGTTTTTGGAAATATATTGCAGATTGGTATTGCCATTTTGCTGAACGAGCTTCGTAAAAAGTGGTTTAAAAAGCTTTCACAATCACTGATGTTCCTGCCATTTTTCATATCCTTTGTCCTTGTGGGCCTTATTGCTTATAACATTCTCAGTTATGACTTTGGACTGCTCAATGGGATTCTCAAATCGATCGGTTGGGAGCCGCTTAAGACCTACTCGAATCCAACGATTTGGCCTTTTATCATCGTCATTACGTTTCTTTGGCAGTCGACAGGGTACGGCTCCATCGTCTATTTCGCTGCGATAATGGGATTGGACTCAGAGATCGTAGAAGCCGCAGAAATTGATGGGGCGAATGCCCTGCAGCGAATTCGTTATATCGTGCTTCCTTGGCTAAAGCCGACGTTCATTATTTTGTTGCTTTTTTCATTAGGCGGTATTCTCCGTGGTAACTTTGGATTGTTCTATAACTTGGTCGGTGCCAACAATACAGCCCTTTTTGATGCGACAGATATTATTGAAACGTTCGTGTTCCGCTCTTTGATGAACAACTTTAACTTTTCTCTAGGAAGCGCTGTCAGTCTTTATCAGTCCGTGTTTGGCTTCTTTATTGTCATCACAGCCAACTGGCTGGTTAAGAAAGTTTCGCCTGAAAACACGCTGTTCTAATTCAACATGTAAGTGTTCATCAATTTAGATTGGTTAGGAGGGACATACGTGGAACAAGTCATCGCACGTCAAAGGGGAACTGATTTCTCATCGGTGGCCATTCGGCTATTCGGCTACTTCTTTATTGGTCTATTTGCAATCTTCTGTTTAGCACCTTTTCTTCTCGTCCTTGGGACGTCGTTCACAGCAGAGAAATCAATCACGTTACACGGCTATAATTTGTGGCCTAGAGAGTTTAGTACGTTTGCTTATAAAATTGTCTTCGAGAACCCTGGCGTCATCATCGGCTCTTATGGGGTCACGCTCGGCATTACGCTGATTGGAACAACCATTGGACTATTTATCGTAGCCATGACGGGTTATTCCTTGCAGCGTCCTGATTTTCCTTATCGCAATCGGATCTCCTTCTTCATTTACTTTACAACGTTGTTTCAAGGCGGGGTTGTCCCCTTTTACTTAATTATGACGCAGTGGCTGCATCTGAAGGATAACTATTTGGCTGTCCTGCTGCCCGGACTGATGAGCCCTTTTCTCATTATTATGATGAAAAGCTTCGTTAGATCCATTCCGCATGCGATTACAGAATCGGCCAAAATGGACGGGGCGGGTGATTTCAAGATTTTCACCAAGCTCATCCTGCCTATGACAACACCGGCACTGGCGACAATTGGATTGTTTATTGCTTTGGGTTATTGGAATGAATGGTACAATGCGATGCTGTTCCTATCGCCCGATTTGAAGTATAGGCCGCTTCAATTGTTCCTGTACAACGTCGTAACAAGTGCCGATTTTATCAAAAACTCATCGGTTTCCTCCAATGTACAGCCAAGGGATATGCCGCTAGAGTCCATGAAAATGGCTACCGCCGTAGTTGCAACGGGACCGGTCATTCTCTTTTATCCGATGGTGCAGAAATATTTTATCCAAGGTATTACCGTTGGTGCTGTTAAAGGCTAACGCAAAGCATATACCAAAATGATTATGGGGAGGCAAATCCGTATGTTCAAGAGAAAAAAGAAAGCGCTTAGTGTAGCTCTGGCAGCGACGCTTGCTGTAAGCTTGACGGCGTGCACCACACCTAGCAGTACAGGAACTAGCTCCACGGATAAAGGGACAGCGACTGCTACGGCAACAGGGACAGCAGCACCATCCGGCAAAATTGACACCTCCGAGTTCCAAACGATTTCCTACGTGATGTTGGGGGATAAACCGAAGAATGGTCAATTTGAAAAGGTGATGGAGAAGGTCAACGCCATTTTGAAACAAAAAGCAAATGCAAAACTGGAAATTAAATGGGTTGAATGGGCCGATTGGCAAACCAAATATAATCTTTTGCTTGCTTCAGGAGAACCAGTTGATTTGATTACGGTTGCAACAGATTGGTTGGATACGTGGCAGAATGCCCAAAAAGGTGCTTTCCAGCCGCTGGATAAGCTGCTTCCTGTGTATGCGCCGTTAACTTGGAAGGAAGTACCGCCAGAGAACTGGGCTGAAACGAAGTACAAGAATCAGATCATGCTGATTCCTGAAGATCATTATACGCAGTGGGTTAATCACGGTTTCTTGTATCGGGGCGATTGGGCCAAAGAGTTTGGGATCACGACGCCGATTACAGATTGGAAGCAGCTGGAGACCTATTTCCAAGGTGTGAAGGATAAGAAGCCAGGCGTTGTTCCTTGGGATGCGAATGGTACCGCCGCAGGTAATATTGGTGGCTACATCAATTCCTACACAGATGCGATTGAACTTCCGGTTAGTACAGGTCTCTTCGGTCTAATCTACGGCAAATCCTATGATGAGAAGTATAAAGCCTACAGTCCTATTCTTGATGATACCTTCGTGAATTTTGCCAAACTCATGAAGGATTGGGGCGACAAAGGCTTCTGGCGAGATGACGTGCTGAACTATAAAGGCGATAACCGTTCAGAGCTTGAGGCTGGTAAGACAAGCGTTGATCAGCATCATACGCAAACCTTCCTTGGTGAACGTATCAAAATGGATAAGCTGCAGCCAGGATCGGATCTCCAGTTCTTTCCATTCTCGGCTACACGCAACAATCTCGTATCCATGTCGATCACGCACGGAGGGACTTCCATTGGTGCGAAAAGCAAGCATCCGGAGCGCGCTCTGATGGTCTACGAGCTGATTCGTCAAGACCCGGAAGTGTATCGTTTGATGAATTACGGCTTGGAAGGCGTGCAGTACGTCGTCAAAGATGGCAAACGTTTCCGTCCAGATGGTTATGATGTACAAAGAGACGAATTCTATTCCAACTTCTGGGGTGGACGTATCGATAAGAATGAAATTCCAGATGGCAATGAGTATTCAGGAAAAGGCGCGATTTATGCATCCTATGACAAAATCAAAAAGCCATTCCCATATGGCCGATTCGTTTTCGATAAGGGACCTGTGTCAAACGAGCTGACTGCGGTTACTCAAGTTGTTGGACAAATGGGACCTGCGATTCTTTATGGCAAAGCGGGAGACCCAGTCAAAGCAGTTGATGATTTCCGCGCGAAGCTGAAAACAGCTGGTTTTGATAAGCTGATGGCTGAAGTCCAAAAACAATTGGATGCCTTCAAAACCACTGTAGAAAGCAGCAAATAAGGATAAAGATATCGAAGGTCTGTCTCTGAACAGGCCTTCGATCTTTACATTTTGACGTAACGGAGAGTGTATTCTTGGAATCTATAACCGTCTATGATATTGCCCGAGAAGCGAACGTCTCCGTCGCGACAGTTTCCCGTGTTCTCAATGATACCGCACCCGTTCGAACCTCGACTAGGCAGAGGATTATGGCGATTATTGAAAAGCATAAGTTTCAGCCCAATGCGTTGGCACGCAGTCTGGTGAATAAGAAAACGGGCATGATTGGCGTTTTATTCCCAGATAGCAGTAACATGTTTTTCCCTGAGGTGTTCGGAGGGGCAGAGAGAGCTGCGATGAAGCTGGGATTCACACTCTTTCTATGTAATACATTTAGCAACTTCAGCAGAGAATCTGAATATTTAAATCTGCTTTGTGAAAGGCAGGTGGAAGGGCTCATTTTCATGGGGGGACGAATTAATTCACGCCATTGCCCGGAGTTGCTCGTACAGGAAGTCGTGGATATCCAGAAGAGAATTCCAATTGTCTTAATTAATGGCAGTCTTCCGGGGCATCCCTGTCATCGGGTGAAAACGGACGAGTATGTGGGGACCCAGCTCATTATGCAGCACCTTATTAATCGCGGGCATCGAAGCATCGGCTTCATAGGGGGAAGCGCTGAAACGACAACAACCATGGAAAAGCTGCAAGCCTACAAAAGTACGCTGGGAGCGAATGATCTCCCTTTTCGCAAACAAATCGTACGCTTGGGAGACTTCTCTATGGAATGCGGCCGCAAGTTGATGGATCAGTTCCTTACGCTGCCAAATTGTCCAACGGCCTTTCTTTGTATTAACGATTACGTAGCCATTGGTGCTATGAAAGCGGCTATTTCACGCGGGCTGCGGATTCCCGAAGACATCGCGATTGCAGGGTTTGATGACACCCAATTAGCTTCTGCGATGAATCCCGAACTGACAACTGTTTCGCAGCATAGTGAAGAGCTTGGGAGTCAAGCGATGGCATTATTATCGAGATTGATTCAGAAGGAAAAAGTGAAGAAACTGACGGTTCTGGAGCCTAAGCTCATTGTTAGACAGAGTACATAATGAGAAAGAAGTGTGCTGACTCAGCAAGAAGTGGCAGTTGGTTAAACAATAGGATAGAAGAGAAGTCCGAGCGGTTACGACTCTCGGACTTTATGTATTATTAATAAAAGCAAGCATGATCACATCCAGAAATGTCCGCGTGACTTCATGCATCAGATATTGATGCATCAGTCCTTCTTGCTTAAAGCCCAGCTTCTCCAATACCTTCAAAGAAGCTTTATTTTCAGGAAATACTTCTGCTTGAATACGATGTGCGCCAATATGTTCCCGACTAAAGGCAAGAACAGCTTCAAGTGCTTCGGACATGATGCCCTTATTCCAATAATGACGGTTTAATTCGAAACCAACGTTGAGAGGAAGAAGAGGCTTCTTTTCAAACGTATCTCGAATCGGCATGAACATGACGGTGCCAATTAAGGTGGGATCGGTCTTCAAAGATATCCCCCAAGGGAATAGCCGTTTATCTTGAAAATATTGATTCCATGAGTGAATTAAGTCTATGGAATCTTGGACAGAGGCAGGGCCATTCCAGTCTAGATATTGGGTGACCTTGGAGTCGGAATAGAAGAGATAAAGATCCTCAGCATCCTCAGTGTTCATTTGACGCAAACATAAACGGTTGCCAAGAAAGCGAGTATGGAAGCCATATCCAGCTATGGCATTCGATTGGCAGAAAGCTATGTGCAAGGGATCGATGCAAGTAGATGGGAACAATTTTTAAAAGATCCGAAGGAGAACGAGCTGTATTGGAATATCAGGCAGGAACTAGACCAATACCGTACGCAAAGCATCTGTTGTAGATATAGCGAATATTGCAAAAGCTTCATCCGACGGAACGCAGAACATTCACAAGCTGACACAGGATCAACTTAAGATTGCCCAAGAAATAGCTGACTCAGCAACGGCTTTGAGCGGATTAACGGATGAAATGCGATTATCTATTCAACGAATTAATGTGTAAATATGAATATAGATTTGGCTAGTTTCAATGAGTAGACGAATCCTATACAATATAACCGACAGGTATTGCCTGACGGTGGATTGTATAGGTTTTTTTAGTTTTTGATAAGTAGGGGGCAAACCATGCAGTTTCTACAAAAATATATAACCATGCCTTGGTTTCGTAATCAACGTATTCGCTATAAAATTATCATGATTTATTTTCCTCTAATCTTCGTGCCTTTATTTGTACTAGGTTTTGTTTCGAATCAGGTGTACACGAATGCGATTGTCAAAAAGACGATTAAAAATGTTTCGGATAACTCGTCCCTCATTATTACGCGCATCACAGGCATGTTAACGAATGTAGAAAGCTGCGCCAATATGCTGACGATCAATCTCAACAAATTAATCGTAGAAGACCCGCAATCTCAGGGGACAGCGGAAACGAGCTTACAGATGTACACGCAGATTACGAATCAGTTGAGCTTTGCCCTGCTTGTATTTCCCGATGTCCAATCGGCTGCGTTTATAGATGCGAATGGTCGAGTTTTTGGATCTAATCTCCTTATGGAACGGAATCGGGAGTTGATCGCGAGCAGTGAAATGCTTAAACAGGTTGACGCCTCCATTGGCAATAAAAATATTTGGTTTCCCATGCAGCAGCGTAATTACTTGACCCCTGATTCGCAAGAAATTGTCATGACGCTAGGTAAGCGGATTGTAAATATTTATACGGGACAACAGCTCGGTATGCTCGTACTGAATATCAAAGAAAGCACCTTATCTGCGATTTATCAGAAAATCGGCTCCATCCAGGATGGCAGCTATTTTATCGTGAATGAGGAAGGCGTCGTTATTTCATCACAGCACCCTGAGGATTTACTTCAAGAAGTTGCCGATCCAACGATGAAAAACTGGATTACTTCCAGTAAGGATACGTCGGATCTAACCTCTTTTCAACATGAGAAAACGCTTGTCGTAAGCTCCGATGTTCCTAGCTTTGGGTGGAAGCTCATCTCGATGGCTCCGCTTGAATCTCTAACCGCAGATACGCGTAAAATCACTGTCCTTATTGTATGTATTGGGTTGATCTGTTTATTTTTTGCTTTACTTGGTGCGGGTATGCTTTCGCAATTGATTGCCAAACCGATCATGGGGCTAACCAAACATATGAAGAAGGTCAAAGAAGGCAGTCTGAACATTGAATTCCAGGTGAATTCAGAGGATGAGATTGGTTTATTGGCTTCGGGCTTCAATGCCATGATCAGGCGAGTTCAAGAGCTGCTGACGAACATTAATTTTGAGCAAAAGAAGAAGCGTGAATATGAGCTGGCGCTTATTCAGGCGCAAATTAAACCGCATTTTCTGTATAACACGTTAGATGTTATTTACACCTTGTCAGAAATGGGACGAGCACGGGATGTACAGCGAACAACCAAAGCGTTGGCCGATTTCTATCGCGTTGCTCTGAGTAAAGGAAGAGAGACGATAACGATCGAGGAGGAAGTCCGCAATGTGAAGGATTATTTATCCATCCAGCGTATCCGTTATTCCGATGTGTTTACCTTTGAATTTGATATCCGGGGTGAAGTGCTCGGTGGTCTTATCCCGAAATTAACCATTCAGCCGCTCGTAGAGAATGCGATCTATCATGGTCTTAAAACGAAGGGCAGCCTGGGGCTTCTAAGGGTAACAGGTGAAATTGTGGAGGGTAAAATCAAGATTATCGTCAGCGATGACGGGGTTGGCATGCTGCCGGAGCGGCTTGAGGCTCTTGTGAAGAAACCGGAATCTCCAGAGCAAGCAGTTGGCTATGGGTTAAGGAACGTGAATGACCGTATACAGCTTTATTTTGGCGATGATTATGGCCTACAAATTGAAAGTCAACTAGGGCAGGGCACAGAAGTTACATTATGGCTCCCTTTTCAAAGTGAGGAAGGTTAAAATATGCAGAAAATACTAATTGTGGATGATGAATCCATTTTCCGGGAATACTTGCGAACGGCATTAGATTGGGAAGCTTATGGATTTGAAATATGCGCAGAAGCCAAAAATGGGGTCGAGGCGTTAGAACAAGTTGACGTGCATCGTCCTGATATTGCCCTTGTGGATATTACCATGCCGTTTATGGATGGACTCACGCTGACGGAGCAATTGAAGGAGCGATATCCAGCGACAAGCGTGGTGCTGATTACGGGCCATAACGAATTTGATTATGCTCGAAAGGCGCTTAAGCTTGGGGTTGAAGATTACATTCTTAAGCCTTTTTCGAAGGATGAATTGGTGCTGACATTGCTTAAGCTTCAGAAGGAGCATCAGAGGGCTCAAGAAGAGAAGTCCACACTGAAGGAAAATCAGCAGTTGATGAAGGAGAGCTTCCTTAATCATTTGTTAAGCGGTGATTACAACCATTCCTATGAGGAGACCAGTTTAAGACTTCAACAGTTCGGAGAATCCTTCGAGTCCCTATGTTTTGTGGTCGCGTGTATTGAGATTGATAACATGGATCTCAAGTGGAACAAAGTGAGTGAACGTTTACTTTGGAAATATGCGGTAACGAACATTCTGAACGAGGCGCTCGAGGAAACGGAGAATCACTTGATTTTCAATGGACCTGAGGGGCGCATTATTTGCTTGGTGGAGCACCAAGGGGATGGTGAGCTGGAAACTCCTGCGTTAGGCGGTTACGAGAAATTATGTTTCCTGATCAAGAAATATTTGAAATTTACAATCACAGTCGGTGTAGGTCGGAGTCAGTCCGGCTATCAGGGGATTCGTACTTCCTATTTGGAGGCGCTTGAAGCCTTGCAGAATAAGTTTGTATTGGGGAATGATCGTGTTATCGCATACGGATCAGAAGCTTTGGAGTCAGGGACTCAAGCCTTCTATCCCACGGAAGTGAATGAAGAGCTGCTCGTACAATTACGCATGCAAAATGGGGATAAGGTAGATGCTAAGTTGGAAGAAATTTTCCAAACGATTCGTGATCAGCGGCTATCCTTAGACTACACCTATGTCATTAGCATGGGACTTATTTCTGTTTGTTTGTCTTATGTTACTGAAACTGGACATCCGATTGAAGATTGCTTCGGAGAAGCCTTTTTTCCCTATAGTGAAATTAAACGGTTGGAATCCATTGACGCCACATCTGTATGGATCAAGGAATTGTTTAATCAAGCTATTCTTTATACGGGGAAGTACCGAAAGACCCGATCGTCGAAAATTGCTCAATCCGCCAAAGAATATATCGAGCTTCATCACGGAGATCCCGAGCTGCAATTGGATCAAATTGCCCAGCAGGTGTACATCAATCCCAGCTATCTCCGGGCTGTTTTCAAGAAAGAAATCGGCATGACGGTCACAGATTATGTCACGCATGTTCGTATGCATAAAGCGAAGGATTTACTCGGTAAAGGGAACATACGCCTTGCGGATATTGCCGAAAAAATCGGCTTTAACGATCCTAGCTACTTCAGTAAAAGCTTTAAGAAATTTTTTGGATATTCCCCTAGTGAGTATGAGAATAACCGCTTATAAATTTCCTGAATGTGCGGATTTTACAAGAACCCCTCGATTATTCCATTATCATAAGGGGTTTTTCCTTTTATACTCAGGTTGTAAAGAAGAGAAAGCACATGATGCCTGGGAGGTCCAACGAATGAAAAAAATGGGAGTTACTCTTGTAAGCTTGCTCGCGGCTACTAGCCTTGCAGCTTGCGGAACTACAAACACAACAAAAGATGCTGGTGCAACTAGCGCGCCAACGGCTGCAGCAACAGCAGCACCCGTGAAGTCGGATGCAAAGCCGGTCAAACTTAGAATTTATGCCCAATACGCAGATGAAGATACGAAAACACCTTATGATTATGCCGTTGCGGAATTGAAGAAGGAAATGCCGAATGTTGAGCTAGAGCTCGATATTCAAGCGCAAGATGATGGCCAGAAGCTGAAGACTTATGCAGCTACAGGCAATCTGCCAGACATTTTCGGAGCAGGATTAGACATTATCGATACGTTTAAGAAATCCAATAATATTCTAGTTCTGGATGAGTACGTAACTAAATTTGGCTTCAAAGACAAAATGCAACCAAGCGCATTGAATACACTTGTAACCGATGACGGCCACACTTACGCATTCCCTTATGCGGGTAATGAAGTAGCACTGCTTTACTACAACAAAGATTTGTTCCAACAAAATGGTGTGAAAGTGCCGACTACCTATGATGAAATGATGACGGCAGTTAAAGCGTTCAATGCGAAAGGCATTACGCCACTTTCCATTTTCGCTAAAGAAAAATGGCCTTGCGTAGCCCTTTATGACATGTTCGTTTCACGCGCTGAACCAGCTGGTGTGACGAAGCTTGATAAAGGCCTTGCCAAAGCAGATGATGCTGCTTACAAAACAGCTGCAGAGAAAATCATCGAGCTGGTTAAAGCAGGCATGCTGCCAAAAGGCGCAACGAACTTAAATTACGATCAAGCAGCAGCGCTCTTCCATGAAGGTAAAGCAGCGATGTTTATTAACGGTCAGTGGGAAATCGAAGCGGCTACGAAAGCGCTCGGTGACAAAGCAGGCTACATGTACATTCCAGCTGCTGATGCAGCAGCTTATGAAAAAGGTAAAACAGCATTCAGCGGCAGCGGCGGTCCTGGTGGATATGCCGTATCAGCCAACACCAAGGATAAAGAACTTGCAGCAAAAGTGGCATCCTTTATTTCCTTGAAATATGCGGAGTACAAGTTCACAAACCGCAGCAATCCAATCGTAGCTACCAAAGTAGACAAGCCGATTGTGAAACAGTTCCCTCCTATGATGGAACAACTATCCAAAGATATTCCGAAAATCACAAGCACAACAGCGTTCTCATGGGGATTGTCTAATCCTAAGTTCAAAGCAGCGCTTGAAGATGCCACACAAAACCTGTTGACAGGTAACTATACAGCGGATCAATTCGCGAAAGACTTGAATAAAGCGGCAGTAACAGCGAAATAACCGAAGTTTCTATGGAAAAGGAGACTCACACTGGACCGCTATGCGCCGGTGTGAGTTTTCTACTAAAAAAGGGAAGTGATGACATGCGCAAATTCATGGGAAATAAGGCGGCTATTATGCTTTTCACACTGCCGGCACTCCTTTTGTATACAGTGATTGTGTTTTATCCGATTTTGCAAACTTTCTATCGCAGTACATTCGAATGGGATGGATTAAGCGAAGGCACTTTTATTTTTCTAGATAACTATATTCGATTGTTTCAAGATAGTATTTTCTACACATCGCTATATAACGGTTTCGTTTTTGCCGGTATTTTGGCTGTCGTTCAAATCGGAATCGGCAGCGTGCTTGCTTTTGCCGTCGCAGAAGGGTTCAGAGGAAGCAAGTTTCTAAGAATTAGCTACTTCATTCCTGTGGTTCTTTCTATTACGGTAGTATGTCAGCTGTGGCTGGCGATGTATAACAGTGAGTACGGCTTGATTAATAAAATTTTTGAAGCGCTCGGCATCTCGTATCGCCAGGATTGGTTGACGAACAACAAAACAGCGATTTTCGCCATTGCGTTCGTGAATGCTTGGCAGTATATGGGTTACCAGTTCGCATTGCTGTTGGCGGCTGTAAAGTCCGTTCCAGAGCAATACTTAGAAGCGGCACGTATTGATGGAGCCTCCAAATTCAAAGCGCACATGGCGATAACGATACCCATGCTAGCTGAAACATATAAGTTTTGTTTGGTCCTAGCGATTACAGGCGGATTGAATGCTTTCGCTAATATGTTCATTATGACCGGCGGGGGCCCAGGGAATTCTACGTACACATTGACCTATTTGATGTACCGCTCTGCGTTCCGTGTTGGTGAATTCGGTTATGGAAGCGCCGCGGCTGCTTTCCTGGTCATCGAATGCTTGATTGTGACTTTGGCTATTAACCGACTGATCGCAAGAGAACGGATTACATTTTAAGGGGGATGACAGATGAACGGAATACTCAAATTGCGTAAAAAGAATCCGCTCCTGGGCATCTTATTATGGGTATATGCGGGGTTGTCAGTGTATCCACTGCTGTGGATGGTCTTTTATTCGCTTAAAAATAACAATGAAATCTTCGTGACGAATCCATTCGGCTTTCCGACTCATCTACGATTCGAGAACTATGTGGATGCTTGGTCAAGGTTCAATGTACCCGTCTACTTCAGTAACAGCTTGTTGGTAGCTGCGGCGACCGTTGTGGGTACGATTGTACTTTCGGTTACGTTTTCCTATGCCGTTGCCAGAATGCAATGGCGCTGGAAGGAAGCCGCTCGTATTTATGTCGTGATTGGGATGTTCATTCCCGTGCAAGTGATCATGATTCCGCTGGCGATTCTCGTACGTGAGTTCCATCTG
This sequence comes from Paenibacillus sp. Soil724D2, assembly GCF_001427935.1. Taxonomy (NCBI): domain Bacteria; kingdom Bacillati; phylum Bacillota; class Bacilli; order Caryophanales; family Paenibacillaceae; genus Paenibacillus; species Paenibacillus sp. Soil724D2. Next base: position 760,539 of record NZ_LMRY01000001.1, on the reverse strand, counting down.
GCGAACACGTATTGGGCGCTGATCGTTCCTTATATTGCCTTCAATATTTCATTCTCCAGTATGGTTTTCTATGGTTTTTTTCGCAGTATTCCGGTTGAGTTGGAAGAATCAGCTTGTATGGATGGTGCCAGCATTTACCGGACCTTCTATACCATCATATTGCCGATTATTAAACCAGCGATTGCAACGATGGTGATCTTCGTCTTCTTGTCGGCATGGAATGAATTTACGATGGCATTAATTTTGATTACCAAAGAATCCTTGAAAACCTTGCCGCTCGGACTGCTCTTCTTCCAAGGTCAGTTCACCACCAATTGGGGAGCAATGGGCGCGGCGATGACGATCGCGAGCTTGCCGACTGTGCTTGTGTATGTGCTCTTTAGTGAGCAAGTGGAGAAGGCGCTAACCGTAGGATCTGCTGTGAAAGGATAAGACGGCTGCGTATTTGCAGAGTTGTTGGATTATTTTGTAAAAGGTGAAAATAGAAAAGACCTGCCATTTCATGAAAATGGGAGGTCTTTTTGCATTTAGGAACGGCTTAATTGCGAATGAAATACGGAATCGCAAGCTCTGCAGGGGATCCTTCAGTTTAAAGGCGATTAGTTTCTCACATTTATCCAAGTGGTAAGTGAGTGAATTTCAATGTGGCGGTAATTACTTTGGGAACTATGATTTTGCCAACCAGAAGGAGTTGGTTTTGCCCAACGTCATGAGGCTGCGCTACGACGAGCGCCTGGGATTCGAACGCGTTGGGAAGATATGGGTGGTTTCGTTTCCCGCAAGTTGTACTGCGTACAACAATTTCCTTGATTTTTATCGTGAAAATGGAATTTGTTGCATTTCGTACAACAATTTGGACGTTATTATTCCTTTTAGGGCATTTTCAAGTGAAATTGTTGTATGTTTTGCAACAATAGATGGGAAATGGTTGGTTTACTCGACAAAAGTTGTACAAAGTACAACTTGCCTCTATGTGTTCTGCTTATTAGGTGTTTTGCTTATTAGGTGTTCTGCTATTAGGTATTACGATATTAGGTATTATGCTACTAGCAGTTCCCCTCTTAGGAGTTCTGTTCTTTAGGAATTCTGCTCTTTAAGTGCTCTGTTTATTAGGTGTTCTACTCTTCAGGTGTACTGCTTTTCTTTGCTTTTAGGTGTTCCACTCTTAGGGGTTCCGCTCATAGGAGTCACTGTTTTAGCTGTCAACGCTTCTAAGCATCACTGACTCCCTTTACTAACCCAAAACGTAACATTGTCCCCCTGCAAGCCTTTGGCACCTGACTTTGGGTCTTGTTTAATGACGGTTCCCTTAGGCTGATCGTTTGCTTCAATCAAAAAATTGTAATGCAGACCGGCAGCCAAGGCTTGCGCTTCGGCATCAGCTTGAGATAGACCTACCAGGTTAGGTATGGCCACTTCCTCGGCTTGTTTGTTCGAATCTCCGAGGGGCTTCGTTGTTGATGGGACAGGCGTATTTGTCGACGTGGTAGGTGTGGCGGTGGGGATAGGTACCACGACAACAGACTCCGTTTTGGGAGATGGCCAAAGCGCCCAAACTGTGACCAAAACGACGACTAAAATAGCAATTGCTCCTATCCCTGCCTTACTTAGAGCGCTCAATGATTGTGATCGCTTATCAGCAGCGGGTGCAGCCTCGTCCACCTCATCAACTTCATCCACCACGTGCTTTTGAATTTTACTCGGGTATTGATAATGATTTTGCGTCTGGATAGGCCCCGCGTCCTGCTTTTGACCGGAAGATGGTAAACTCCGCAATCCAAATATCAACGAAGAAAGTGATGCGTGACCATGGCAGACGAGCTTAATCAGCTTAATTAAAGCCAATTTTTGCTCATATGTCGCAGATGGGATCGGCGTACGCTCCAGATGCGTATGCATCACTTCAAAAGCACCACTAATCGTCTCCGCGCCAGTAAATAGCTGAATCATCAACCGACAAAGCCCGATGGCCCCTTGTGCCTGAGGATCGCCTTTGTCCCAATAATTAATGACGGAAAGTTTGCCGTGATCATCTAACCATAAGTTTTCAGCGCCTACTGTAAATCCTGTAATACGTTCTTCCATTGCGTCAAGCAAGGAAACCCCTAGATCAGCAATCATTGCAATGATGGTATGGAAGGACATTTCTTTCTTGTTAACATGGTTGGAGAATAGTGAGCCTGGCTTGGCTTGCAGAATGATTGTAACCGAATCTTCCTCTACAGCTGTATCCAAGATATGTTGAAACCCCTCATGTATGAAAGCTGCTTTATGATGAAGGGTTCGAATGTAATCTTCACCGACCTGCCCAGGTTGAAGCTCTATTTGATAAAGGAGAACTTTTCGAGTTAGAAATAAATCATCACCATAATGCAAAGTACCATGAGGTAAAGCGACGATCTGTGAATCTGGCACATAGCGCGTACCCATTTTTTTATGCATGGAATATCCATCCTCTCTCTTGATGGCATCATTGGGAGTTGCCTTTATTATATATGATTCGGCGGGATATAGGAATTTAGGTATTTTGTTATGAAAAATAACATAAATAGTCGAATTTTTTGTTGGATTTTATCAAAATGGGTATAAACAAGAGTCTGAAGGTGGAATTCATAGCAAAGTTATTGAATAAATGCTTTATATTGTTAGATAAACTGACGCCAATCGAGGTGGAATCAGCAAGATCTGGGTGAATGGATGGTTTTTTTGGATTAATATATTCGGAGTCTACATGCTTTGGAAGGCATTCAAGCTCCTCAAGGGGAGGACATCAAGCAAAATCAAGATCAAATAGATCGGGTTTTAGCGTCAATTCATCAAGTGGAAAAGATTTGAGTCATGCGTATTATGAGCTTCAACATGAGCAATTGGAACTGCTTGTTGTAAAGCTTATTGAAGAAGTCGAGGGAATATCAAAGTTGAGTCTGGATCCTGAGGCAGATAGCAATTATTTCATTTATTTTACTGTACACTTTTTTTCTCAGTTTTGGAATAAGCTTGAGAAAAATGAGTTGAAAGGTATAGAAGCTGCTGAGCGCCAATATAAAGAACCCGGATTTTCTATGAAGTCATTTCTAGCTGACAAGATTCAGCTGATTTAGGCTTTTTTCTAACTTCGCAGAGCTAAAAGTCTATGATTCAAATGACCTAGATGATATGATAGTTTTACAGATTTTTTTACAATTTGATCCAATATGAGGGGGAACTGTGTTGAAAAAAGTCGTTATTTTGGGCGGCGGTGTTGCCGGGATGAGTGCCGCGCATGAATTGATCGTCAGAGGCTATGAGGTGTCTGTCTACGAGTTTAAAAGTATTCCAGGCGGGAAAGCGAGAAGTATGCCTTTTGTAGGCAGTGGAACTGACGGGAGGAAAGATCTTCCAGGAGAGCATGGTTTCCGGTTATTTCCTCGCTTTTACAGACATGTCATTGATACATTGAAACGAATTCCCTATGAGAATGGAACCGTATATGATAACTTAACAGAAGTGACGCGGTTAGATATTGCCACCTACACAGCACCGCTATTGCCGCTGCTGGCCAAGATTGAATTTAGTTTAGACAATTTTATGGTGGTCATCAGAGATTTATTCGATAATGGCTTAGGTCTAAGTATGGATGATCTAGAGCAATACGGACGTAAGCTATGGCAAGTCATGACGAGCTGTGATGAACGCATTCGCGAGGAATATAACCTCATCGATTGGTGGAATTTCATTGAGGCGGATCAACAATCCCCTGCCTTTCAAAAAATATTCGCTGGATTCACCAAAACCCTCGTTGCTTGTCAATCCAAAATTGCAAACACACAAACTGTCGGCCCTGTTGCTGTTCAAATGACACTAGATATCACCACACCAGGCACGAGCTTCGTTCGTCTCTTGAACGGTCCAACGAATGACAAATGGGTGAACCCTTGGCTAATTTTTTTACGAGATCAGGGAGTTGATTACCATTTGGAGGCAAAAGTTGAAAGCATCGACTGCGTGGATGGCGTTATTCGCAGTGCGAAGGTGACAGAGAACGGTAAGACCTTCGAGGTCGAAGCTGATTATTACATAGCTGCATTCCCGGTCGAAGTGATGGGTAAATTCATTACCGACGCTATGGTGCAAGCCGACCCTACTCTTGTAGGTGTGCAGAAGCTTGTTGATTCCGTCGCATGGATGAATGGCATTCAGTATTATTTGAAGGAAGAGCTGCCTATCACACATGGACATGTTATATACTTAGATGCACCTTGGTCGCTGACTTCGGTATCCCAGAAACAATTTTGGCCGGATGTCGACCTAAGTCAATATGGTGATGGCACAGTGAAGGGCGTTTTATCCGTCGATATTTCGGATTGGGACACACCGGGGGTATTATTTGGTAAATCGGCTACACTTTGCACAGCTGAAGAAATTAAAGCCGAAGTATGGGCACAGATGAAGTTAAGCTTGAATGTGGATGGTGCTGTTATCCTAGAAGACGATGTTCTGCATTCTTGGTTCTTGGATACGGATATTCAATTTGAGAATCCTGATCAGGCATGTACGAATATGGAGCCGCTGCTCATTAATCGCGTGGGTACTTGGGATGACCGTCCAGAAGCTTATACCGCAATTCCGAATCTGTTCCTGGCTGCTGATTATGTGCGTACGAATACGAACCTTGCGACGATGGAAGGCGCTAATGAAGCGGCACGACGTGCAGTTAATGCCATACTGAAACAAGATGGGTCGGCAGAAGAGCCTTGTGAAATATGGGAAATGTACACATTTGAGTTTATGCATATCGATTTATTGAAACCATATCATCATCATGATAAGCGACGGTTTGAGAAGGGGCTTCCTTGGGATGGAGAGCTTTTTTAGGAATACCTAGCAGCTAGTTTTACTAGGAGGATTTTATGCTAATTTTGCCGGAATACGAGTTAATCAGACAAATTTATCAAGGCGAACGGACTGTACTCTATCGCGCAGTTCATAAGCCGACTATGGAAAAAGTAGTTATCAAGACCTTGCGTTCAGACTTTCCTGTTTCCGCAGATATCGCTAGATTGAAACGTGAGTATGAAATAGGTAAAATGTTGGACTTTCCCGGCATTGTTAAGCCATTGGCGCTGCCCAAGCATCAAAACAGCCTAGCTCTCATATTGGAAGACTTTGACGGTGAGACCTTATCGGCTTATTTCCCAATGTTTCGTCAGTCCATACAAGCTTTTCTCATAGCAGCTATTCAATTGGTTAAAATAGTTGGGGATATTCATCAGCGTTACGTTATACATAAGGATATTAAGCCTAGCAATATTATTATTAATCCCGATAAGCAGATCATGAAGCTGGCTGATTTCAGCATTTCCTCTTTTACGAGAGAGCGTCAAGAAATGCTAGACCCGTTGATGCTAGAAGGAACGCTAAGCTATATGTCACCTGAGCAGACTGGTCGTATGAATCGTATTATCGATTACCGAACGGACTACTATTCCTTAGGGGTCACGTTCTATGAAATGCTCACCGGACGTCTTCCGTTTCAAACGGAAGATCCGGTGGAGCTGATTCATTGCCATTTTGCCGTGACTCCGACTCCTCCCGAAAGCTTGCGGATGGGTATACCGAAGCCGCTTTCCGATATTGTCATGAAGCTTCTTGCTAAAAATGCGGAAGATCGATATCAGAGCGCCTACGGCATTATTCAGGATCTCGAGCACATCTTGATGCTGAGCGATTCCGGAGAAGAAATGACGGAATTTACGGTTGGGCTCTATGACATGACGGACATGTTCCAGATACCTCAAGGGTTGTACGGACGAGCTCAGGAAATCGAAAATCTGCTGCATGTTTACGGACGTGCGGTGCATGGATCGCTGGAGGCCGTTTGGGTAACCGGGGAATCTGGGTACGGCAAATCGTTTCTCATCGCCGAGACGATGAAGACGATCATGAAGGACAATGGCTGGTTCTTATCCGGCAGATTCGAACCGAACAAACAGCATGTCTCGTATCATGCGTTGTCTAAGGCACTGCGTCAGTTAGTCCGTCAGCTTCTGACGGAGAAAGATCATCAAATCGAAGAGTATCGCGGACGATTGCTGAAGGTACTGGGAACGAGTGGGAAAGTACTGACGGATCTCGTTCCGGACCTTGAGCTCCTAATCGGTAAGCAGCCCGTTGCGAAGCAGTTACCTCCGCAAGAAGCACAGAATCGATTGCATTTCTTATTGCAGCAATTTCTGCTAATCTTCTGTGTGAAAGACCGGCCCATCGTGTTGTTTCTAGATGATTTGCAGTGGGCAGATGCGGCATCCTTACAGTTTCTTGATCTGCTTTTGAACGATTCACAAATGAAGTATTTCCTTTTCATAGGTTCCTATCGAAGTGAGTACGACACTAATTGGTTATCATCAACCCGTGTTCAATTGCTGGACAAACTCCCAGAGCGACTTGTTACAGAACGGATTATTTTGCAGCCACTGGAAATTGCGGATGTCGGGCAGTTGATTGCGGAGTCGTTGAAAACCGAACAGCAGCAGGTAGTTGAGCTGGCTCAGCTCGTTCTGCAAAAAACCGGAGGGAATCCTTTTTTCGTCAAACAATTTTTAACGGCTTTACACGAGCAAAATTTACTCACCTTTAATTATGAAATTAATCGTTGGATATGGGATATTGGTGAAATTCAGAAGCTTAGAATTACCGATAATCTTATGTTCCTCCTAGCTGAAAAGCTGCAGCGAATGCCACCTAGAACGCAATACTTATTGCGACTTGCGGCTTGTTTGGGGGCCTCTTTTGACCTGGAAGCGCTTGGTATTATTGCTAAGATGTCCTTTACAGATATACTGCATGAGTTGGAAATTGCTATCCAAAACGGATTGATGATACCAGTTGGTACAGATTATAAGTTTTTTATCGAGATCCAAGGGAACTCAACTGCACGGGACATACGTTTTATGTTCGTGCATGATTCCATTCAAGAAGCCGTCTATGGATCCATTGAGGAATCCATGCTGCCAGAAATGCACTTGAACATCGCGCATCAGCTGCTGGAGCATTTAACTGAAGATCAGGCCGAGCCCCGGTTGTTCGATATCGTCAACCATATGAATATCGGCTCTAACTTATTAACGGAGCGGAAGGAACTTATCCAGCTTCTAGAATTTAATTTCAGTGCAGGCCGCAAGGCTAAATCCTCGAATGCTTATCGTTCAGCACTGCAGTACTACAATAAAGCATTAGCTTTGCTGAAGTTGGTAGAGAGTGTGGAATTAAATGACCTTAGCTTTTCCATTCGACTGGAGAAGTCAGAAGTGCTTTATCTGAATGGTCAGGCGGATGAAGCCGAGATATCATATGAAGAGCTGCTTGTAGATGCCCGTACGAACGAACTTAAGTTGGAAGTTTATAACTTACAAGTGATTCTTTACACGAACGTCGGTAAGCAGCATAAAAGTGTGGAAGTCGGATTGAAAGCATTAGCTGAACAAGGCATCCGTGTATCTAAAGAACCTACGGGCGTGAACATTTTTTTCGAATATATGAAGCTGAAAGTAATGATTGGGCGGAAGAATACACTTCAGCTGTACGATTTACCGATTATGGAAAATGAATATAGAACCAAATTAATGAACTTAATGATGAGTATTGCCATCTCCGCCTATTTCGTGAATACGAATTTATTCGTTTTGTTCATGTTCATCATGACGAAGCATGCCTTGAAGTATGGCAATACCCCTATGATGGCCTATGTATATGGATCCTATGGCTTGATTCTGGGTTCGGGCTTCGGGGATTATCAGCTGGGCTACCAATATGGGCAGCTTGGCGACCGCATGAATGCCAGATTTCAATCTCATCAATTCCGCAGCAAAAGCCATTTCTCATTTGGTTTGTTCGTGACGCCTTGGGTAAAGCCTTTGCAGGTGTGTTTAGAGCATTTGAAGGAATCGTTCCGAAGCGGGATCGAAGACGGCGACTTGGTTTTCGCAGGTTATGCCCTAACGTATCAGGTTTTAGTAAAGGATTTTCAAGGTGTTGTCCTTTCGGAAGTGCAAGAAGATCTAGCTAAAAACTATCGGATATTGGAACAGACCAATCATCATGACACCCTACTCATGTTAGAAATGCTCCGTATGGTCATTCATAATTTGGAAGGGAAGTCTGAGAATCCCCTGATTATCGGCAAGGATGAGGAAGAAGAAAATCAATTTGTCCGTAAACTGGAGGTCCACCCGAACCAAGTTATTATTCATGAGTATACGGTAAAGAAAATGATGCTGTATTATTTGTTTGGTCAATATGACGAAGCTTTAAAGTTTGGTAAAGATGCGGAACCTATGCAGTCTGTTTCGTTCGGTCTGTTTCATATTCCTGAGAACTATTTCTACTTTGCTTTATCTATAGCTGCAAAATATAAAGATGCTGCGATCTTAGAGCAGAAGATGCTCGCCAAACAGATGAGAAAGATGCTTCGCAAGATGGATAAATGGGCTGCCCATTGTCCGGAAAACTTTTTACATATTAGTCTTTTAATGCATGCAGAGTGGAACCGTGTTACGGGCCATTTCCAGAAAGCGGAGCAAGAATACGAAACGTCAATCCGGCAAGCAAGAGAGCAGGGGTTTATCCAGCATGAGGCGATTGCCTGTGAGCTAGCAGGGAAGATGTACAAGGAAGCGGGACGTGAAAAGATTGCCAAAACCTTTTTCGTCGATGCGTATTACGGTTATCTAAGCTGGGGTGCCAAGGCAAAGGCCGAGGAGTTAATGCTGCGTTATCCGGGCTATTTAACATCACTTAAGGAGTCGAAGGATTGGGGCACAACCAAAATAAGTGACTATTCCCTGCAGGCGCTTGATTTTATGACGATTATGAATACGTCTAGGTCGTTGTCGAGTGAAGTTAACTTGGAGCAATTGATTAAACGGTTAATGGAAATTGTAACTTATTCGTCTGGCGCGGAGAGAAGCATCCTTGTCTTAAAGGAACGTGACAGCTTATTCGTGGAGGCTGAGATGCTAGCCATCGACGGCAAGGATTCTTGTACCGTAAGCTCTGTTCTGCTAGAAACAAGAGAAGATCTCCCGACGGCTGTGATTCAATTCGTTGCAAGAACCAAGGAAGGCGTAGTTCTCGATGATGCCGAAAATAAGGGATTCTTTACACATGATCCGTATATTCGTGCAACGGAGAGTAAATCGATATTCTGCGAGCCGATCCTGCATCAGGGCAATCTAGTCGGCGTCTTTTATCTTGAAAATAATTTGATTCGCAATGCCTTTACATCAGACCGTCTTGATATTATCAAGCTATTGTCTGCACAGGCGGCAATATCGATCGAGAATGCAAGACTCTATAATGATTTGGAGGCCAAAGTTAAAGAACGGACGAACGAATTGATCTTGATGGAGACGTCCCGCCGAGACTTGCTGTCCAATATTTCCCATGATCTGGGCACGCCACTCACGTCCATTCAGGGTTATGTAGAGGCTATTCTGGATGGGGTTATTCAAGAGCCTGAGGAACAGAGAAAGTACCTTTCGGTCGTTCATATGCGGATTGTCGGCATTCAGCGGCTCATTACGGATCTGTATCAGTTAAGTCGACTTGAGACGAAACAGTTCCATTTTCAGCTAGCCCCAACCTCATGCGGAACGATGGTTCGTCAGCTTTTTGCAAAGTATGAGCTGGATGCAGCGAATGCTGGAATTACCTATACGTTAGACATGGCACATTCGGAAGGCGAAGAACTGCTTTTAACGGTAGATACAGATCGTATTGAACAGGTGTATGCAAATATTTTGTACAATGCAATTAAATTTTCCACTAGAGGCGGATTCATTGATGTTCACGTGGCAATCAAGGATGAGCCGAGCGAGTTAGTGATCCGGGTTACCGACACCGGCGTGGGGATTAGCGAAGAGGATCTTCCGCATATTTTTGAGCGGTTCTACAAAGTCTCTAAATCACGCAGCACGTCTGGCGGCAGTGGTCTAGGACTTGCGATTGCTAAGGAGATTGTACAGTATCACGGTGGCCAGATTTGGGCGGAAAGCCGCCTTGGAAAAGGATGCAGCATCTCATTCTCGTTACCAGTGCATCGAATTTAAGCCCCGAGAACCGTATACATCACATGATTCAGTGTGCGGTATACGGTTTTTTGGGTTAAGGTCGAATGGTAACTCTGGTGTGAATGGGCACAAGTGCGGCTAATTCAAGCACATCTTCGTTGTACATGCGGATACAGCCGTGTGATGTTCTCTTTCCTACGGAAGAAGGATCATTCGTGCCGTGGATACCATAATGAGGTTTGCTTAAACCCATCCAGAAGATGCCGAAAGGACCGCCGGGACGCGGCTGCTTATTGATAATGAAAAATTCACCCGTGGGTGTATTGGTTAGCATTTTACCAATACCAACTGGGAATCCACGTACAACAATGTTTACATCCAAAAGATATAATTGAAAGTCAGAAAGATCAACAATAATTCGGTAATTGGGCATAGGATTGTCACCTCGATCTATACTATGTAAAATGGAACGATTTAGATATTGAAACTTACATGTGATATACTGCTGTAGATATCAGTCACCGAAGGAGAAACAGACATGCAATCATTTCTACAGTTTAATCCAACGAAATTATGGTTTGGACAAGGTCAAATTGAGCAGCTGCAACAGGAACTTAGTACGCTTGGCAAGCGAGTATTGCTCGTGTACGGCGGCGGAAGCATTAAGAAAAATGGCGTATACGATGCTGTTATGGAACAGCTTATACATATGCAAGCAGAAGTGTTTGAATTGTCCGATGTAGAGCCTAATCCACGGCTTACCACTGTTCGTAAGGGCATAGATATTTGCCGCGATAAGCAAATCGAGCTCATTCTGGCCGTTGGCGGGGGGAGCGTGATTGATTGTGTCAAAGCGATTTCCGTGGGCGTTTATTATGATGGGGATGTTTGGGACATCATTACCCGGAAAGCTGTGCCTCACAAAGCTCTTCCTTTCGGAACGGTGTTAACACTTGCGGCAACAGGTTCTGAGATGAATAATATTTCTGTCATCACACATTGGGAGAAAAATGAAAAGCGTGGTTGGAGCAGTCCTTTCGCTTATCCGGCTTTCTCAATTTTAGATCCGACGTACACCTATTCTGTGCCTAAGGATCAAACCGTTTACGGCATAGTGGATATGATGTCGCATGTGCTGGAGCAGTACTTCCATCTTACGGAAAACACAACTATGATTGATCGATTCATGGAGTCAGTCCTCTTGACAGTCATAGAAGCTGCTCCGAAGCTGCTTGCCGATCTTACCAGCTATGAGCATAGAGCAACGGTCATGTATGCGGGCACGACTGCTTTTAACGGGCTGCTGTCCAGTGGTACAGATGGTGGAGATTGGGCATCGCATCAGATCGAACATGGCCTATCCGCTGTTTATGATATTCCGCATGGCGGAGGGCTTGGGATTGTATTCCCGAACTGGATGAAGCATTGTGCAGAGGACGATCCTTCACGGATGAAGAAACTGGCGATTGCAGTCTTCGGTATCGATCCATCAAATAAAACGGATCATGAAATTGCACTCGAAGGGATTGACGCGCTGCGAAGTTTCTGGGATTCCCTTGGTGCGCCAAAACAGTTAGGGGATTATGGAATCGATGATTCCAGGATAGAGGAATTAGTCCATAAATCATTCATGAAGGACAATGTGGGGCAATATAAAAAGATGACGAGGGAAACAGTCAGAGATATTTTGATTCGATCTTTAGTCTAAAAAATAAGCTATCCTGATGTAGATTGATCTACGCGGGGTGGCTTTTGTTTTTTTTTGCAAACATTAAAATTGCATAAACTCGTAGAGAAAGGATCAATTATCATGTAAAGTTAATGGAGACCCCCCATAGTATGTAAAGGCTCAAAGGAGTGGATTTAATCAAAATTCGAATTTTTGGAGCTTGTGGCAGCGTGAAATCCTATCGTGTCATTAAGCAATTCCTCAAATTATGAAATTGACCAACGAACATACAGCGAAAAGGATTATTATTAAAGATAATCAAGAGATTCTGAAGTATCTACAAGAGATAATATGAGACGTAGTTCTTTTTATTTTTGGTTACTCACTTTTTTGTTCATTAGTGCTTCAAGTTTTTATTTGATAGACCTAATGACATTTAGAGCAAGGCCAAGTGGCGCAATTTCAGGGAATGGTAATCCCGCGATCATCATCATACTTGTTGCAATTCCCATATATGCAGTGTTGCTAGTTATGACTTCGATGTTTTTTTATAACGTTAAGCGTGTAACTAGGATAAAAAAAGGTTTGATCATCTTTTTTATAAGCTTACTCCTAGTTTTTTGTGTTTTAGGAGAGATCAATGAAGTCAAATGGCATCTTGATACACTGAATGGAGGACCTAACAGTTCGAATTCAATTATTTATAGGTGGGGATGGTTCAATCAGTATACAAACACCATTTTTTTCAATGTAAATAGCTTTGTTTTTGGGATAGCCCTTTCAGGAATGTTGGGGTGTATACTTTCAATTAAGAAAAATCGTGAATGACAACAAGCATGAAAAAACCTCTTGGCATAGGCATCTCTGGAGGCGCCGGAAGTGGAAAGACGACGTATGTGGAACCAACCTCGTTTCTGATCGTGTAAAGAAAGGAAGCTCAAATGCCATTCTTAAAAAGAATTTCCCTGGATTGGTCCCAGTTGAAACCAGAGGATAGAGAACAATTTCCATACCAAATACCAACCATTCAATCCTTCAATGAATACAATTTTGAATCTAACGTCACATTTTTTATTGGCAATAATGGGTCAGGGAAGTCTACTTTACTTGAGGCAATTGGCGTATCTTGCGGATTCAGCGTTGTAGGCGGCAAGGATTTAACGATTTCGAAGGAAAAAGACGATGTATCTTTAGCGAGTATTATGCGGCTGTCTTGGCTCCCTAGGGTTAAGGAGGGGTTCTTTTTCCGTGCCGAGACATTTGATACGTTTGCCGGTTATATTGATGAACTCTCGAAAGACCCCTACGTAGGGCAATCAGCGTATGCACCTTATGGTGGGAAATCGTTGAATCAGCAGTCGCACGGACAAGCCTTTTTAACTTTTTTGAAAAATAGATTAAGCGGTAAGGGATTATATCTCTTAGATGAGCCAGAGTCGGCCTTATCCCCGCAAAACCAATTAGCATTCTTGCGAATGATATGGGAATTGGAGCAGTTGGGCCAAGCGCAGTTTATCATCGCTACTCATTCTCCGATTTTGATGGCGTACCCAAACGCGAAGATTCTACAATTTTCTGAAACGACGATTGAACCAATCGCGTATGAAGATACAGATCATTTTACTCTGACGAGAGACTTTTTAAATCACAGAGAGCGCTATTTTCGGGCTTTGTTTGAGGAAGACATTAACAATTAAGCAACTGGGGGAATCAGAAATGGCATTTTTCAAGAAAATGTTAGCACGCGTTGGGATTGGGAACATCGATATCGACACGCAGTTTCATACGGAGGATTTTATTCCGGGGGAGATGGTTGAAGGGGTCGTTATTGCCAAAGGCGGAAAAGTGGAGCAGAAGGTGGATAAAATCTACTTTCAAATCATGACGGAATATAAGAAGCCTGTGGAGATAGATGCTAATCGCGATGGGCGAACTGAAACTCGTATGGAGAATGAAACCATCGTTATTGCCAATATACTGCTTGGTGAAAGCCTCGTGATTGCGCCGGGGGAAACAATTGAAATTCCTTTTGAGTTCGTACTGCCGCATGAAACGCCAATCTCAATCGGTGTCAGCCCGATCTGGGTGCGCACAGGCTTGGATATTGATAATGCGGTTGATCCTTCGGATCGTGATGATATTGAAGTTCAGGCACATCCGCATACTGCGGTTATTTTTGAAGCTCTGGAAGAAATGGGATTTCATTTGCATCAAGCGGAGAATGAGTATTATTTACAACGAGATTATCATTTACCGTTTATTCAAAAGTTTGAATTTGTTCCTAATCAAAATGGCGAGTACCGCAGCTCGGTGGATGAACTTGAACTCATCTTCTACCCGGATAAGGACGGTGTAGAGATTATCCTAGAGTTCGATCGTAAAACGCGTGGTTTCAAAGAATTTCTTTCGGATATGTTGGATACGGATGAGTCTCATCATCGCTACTTTTTCAATCTAGAAGAGTTGGAAGAAGGTTCTTCCTCAGTAGCGGATCAGTTCAGGGGGATCTTCGACGAGTTGTTGGAGTAATACATAAAAAGAGGCTGTCACCAACGGTAGGATGATTACCGGAGGGACAGCCTCTATTCATTTCAACGTTAGTTTCCATAATAAGAGGCGCTAAGAGCCTTCGCATCCATCCATTATGCATGTGCTAATTGTTTAAATTCAAGTTTTCCAGTCGTTAAATACGTGAGTTCCGGTGTTGAGAAAAAGTCAGCTAATCGCCGAAGCCTCATATATATCGTTCGCAAAATAACGGAATCCATCTCTGTGATCATACTGCGATTTGCAATGAAATCTCGCATGCCCACCTTGATGAGAAAATCGCTATTTCGAAGATCGGTTATCAATTGTTTATTGGGAAGTTCTCCGTAGTTGACTATGTACTTCGTTTGCGCAAGAGCGCTTTGATACAGTTCAGCACATGCTCGTGTAATTTGTACTTGCCTCTTTGCACCCATAGCGTCTGTAACAGTTAGCATTTGATTTTTGGTATCTAATGAGTTCTTTTTCAAATAAACAATTTCGTGAGAGGCAATACCCTCTGTGAGTAAACGAACGATGATGGCATCTTGCGGATTGATACAGCGAGTTTCGATAAAATGAATTTGTTCTAATGTAATAATACGAAATCAGCATCCCTTCAAGTGTGTAAATTGGATTTCAGTAAACTTTCATTCGGCTTTCAGCAATAAGCAACTATATACTCTATGTGGAATAAAGATCGATTATGACTGTTTACAATAAATAATTATTAACTTTATTTTCATGAAGAAGCAGGGAATACTTGGCTTATGCAGAAGATGAGAGTATAGATGTATGAGTGGAGTTGAGAGGGAGGCGCTGTTGAAAATGGTGAATGAAGAAGGGGAATTGAAGAAGGTGTTAGGCTTGCGAGATTCGATTGGTATTGCCCTTGGACAAATCATTGGAGCAGGTATTATGTCAATAACTGGCATCGCTATTGCATTAACAGGGATTGGTGTACCGCTGGCTTTCGTGTTTTCCTCTGTTTTTATGCTGATCATCACGATTCCTCTTGCCGTATTAGGCTCAGTTCTTCCTACAACTGGAGGCATGTACACATACACGAGTCGTTTACTTTCTCCGAATGCAGGGTTTGTCTATCTAATCCTTTTCACATTCGGTCATTTGACCATCGCTGTGTATGCCATTTCATTCGCTCAATATTTGCAGGGAATTATGCCCGGTACGCCGATCATGCTTGTTGCTTTCATTGTGCTGACTTTCTTCTATCTCATTAATCTGTTTGGCATCAAGTTCATGTCATCCTTAGGAAAGGGGCTCGTAGCGATTAAGCTGCTGTCACTTCTTGTTTTCATCGTATGGGGAATTTCGAAGGTCGACTATACGGTGTTTCATCCCTCAGCGTTTTTTCCTCAGGGCATGTGGAGCTTTCTTACAGCGGTTGGCATCACATCTTTTGCGTCTGGAGGTGCTTATGCCGTAGTTGAGCTCGGAGGCGAAATGAAGAGGCCGCAGAGAGATATTCCGCTTGCCATTTTCATCAGTAGTGGCATAGTTGCCTTGCTTTATATAGGCATTGGCATCGTAGCAACCGGAGTGCTGCCGATTTCTGATGTTGCAGGAGAGTCGCTTTCAGATGTGGCGAGGACGATACTGCCCAATCCATTGTTCCTATTTTTTATCATAGGAGGGGCCATGTTTGCTCTGGCTTCTACACTTAATGTGACATTTTCCTGGGTGACGAGGGGGATGCTGGTAGCATGTCGCGATGGTTGGCTCCCAGCATCGTTCGGCGCCGTTAATCGAAGGTATGGTACACCGCATTGGCTGCTCACGTTTTACTATTTGCTTGGGGTTATACCCATTGTGACAGGAGTATCGTTGACCACGATATCCCAGCTAGGGGTTGGTATTTTACTCATTTCAAGCATTTTCCCCGTTCTTTCTGCCGTACAACTTCCACGCAAGTGCCCTGAGCTTTATCGCAATGCACCTTTCACTATGAAGCCGAGTCTGCTTTACACCATCGTCATCATTGCCGTTGGTTTACTGGCCTTTCAAGGCTATTTACTCCTCAGCCGATTGTCGGCTCCATTAATTGTAGGTAACATGGTGCTTTTCGCAGCAAGCATCGTTTATGTGATGATTGTAGGCAAACGCCGAATAAATAAACATGCTTCAAAGGCAGTTGCAAATGATAGTCGTGATATCAAATTGTGGCAATAATTGTTTTCAGTTCTTTTGTAAACTCTTTGGAGGGCAGGGACTGATGGCGATTCTTTAGACGTAGAGAGCAGAAGGAAATATCCATATCCTCTCCGGTGATCTCTAATGCAACAATACTGCCTGTTTGGACATAGGGGTCGTATTTCAGACCGATTTCCGTATAAAATCCAATAGCAATTCCTTCGGCAATCACTCGTTTTGCAGCCTCTGAATTCCCTAGCTTAAATAAAATATTCGGCTCTCCATATTTTTTTAATTTACTTATCAGATACTCAGAATTCAGGAGGATCGGTTGATGAACAAGTTCTTCTATGGAGATGCTTTGGCGAAGAGACAGTGGGGAGTTTTTCCCCACGCATGCCATCACTCTGCTGTCCATCAACGTCTCAGTGATCAATTGTTTATTCGGCTCTTCATAATTCCGGGATACGGCGATTAGACCAATATCTACTTTACCGCTTTGGACTTCTTGTTTAATTTGCGGATAATCAAGTTCCAACATTTCAAGCTCTACACCAGCATGTTTTGCTTTGAAAATCGCCAAAGTTGAGGGTAAAACACTCAAGCATAGGCTAGGCACAGATGCGATGGAAAGGAACCCTGAGAGCTGATTGGAATGAAAACCTGCCGTCTCTCGGAGTTCCTCTACTTTTTTTATGATCTCTTCCGCTTTGCTTATAATTAATTTCCCATCTTCCGTAGGAATGGCTCCGAAGCGCGAACGCTTAAATAGCTTCACCCCAAGCTCTTCCTCCAGACTCACGATAGCCTGACTGATATTTGGTTGGGAGACATGAAGCTTTTCGGCAGCTAGTGAGATCGAACCGGTTTGATTGATTTCAATGATATAGAGAAGTTGTTCAATCCGCATAGTTCTCCTTTTTGGGAAGCGATTTATGTCGTAAATATATCCCAAAAGCGGATGATAGGCAATGATAGGGAAGCCCTATTTTAAGAGGCTCCGGACTCAACATTCAGTTTGCTTAGCTCCTTCATTTGTCCGTTGAAGACGAAACGTGATAGCACGACGCTGATTTCATATAAAGCAAATAAGGGGATGGCCACCATCAGATGTGAGATGAGATCAGGCGGTGAAATTAGGCTAGCTAATATAACCAGAACGATATAAGCGTATCTGCGAAATTTGTTCAGGAGCTTTGGATTCAGCAGTTTTAGTCTAGTTAGAAACATGACGACGATGGGGAGTTCGAAGGCAATCGACAAAGGCAGCACAATGTTCAGCATGAAACTAAAATATTGGGCAACACCGTACGTCGGGGTTAATCCAAGATTATCGGAAATTTGGGTAGTGAACGTCATGCACATGGGGAAAACAACGAAGTAGGCAAAGGTTAAACCGATGATAAAACACAGGACGGTATAAGGAATATAACGGAGTGTGGCTGACTGCTCCTCCTTCGTTAGGCCTTGTTTAACGAATCCCCAGATCTGATAGAGGATAAAAGGCAAAGTGACCGTTAGGGATATCGCGAACGCAATCATCATATAGAGGCGAATACTATCCATGGGGGAAAATACATGCCATGTCATGTCGGATGCCGGGGGTGTTTGCTTCAAGTACAGGAGGAGCTTCTGGGCGGCAAGAAAGCCGGCAATCATCGTAAGGATTATGACGATTAGAACTCGAATAATACGTGTTCGCAGTTCGGACAGATGTTCAACGAGAGACATCATTTCTTTTATTGGCATGGAAAACACCTCCAAAGCTATGTATGATCGTCATTGACTTAAGATCCCGCTAGCATGCGCTTAAGCTCAACGGTGTGGAAGCCGTCCATCAGCTTCGTGTGGATCTCCATGATGGTCTGAATATCCTCAAATGAATATTTACGAACGCCTCCTTTACTTCTCTCTGGGAAAATAAGTTTGCGATCTTCGTAATAACGAATCTGCCTCTCCGATAACCCGGTTAATTCACTTACCACACCAATTTGAATCACTTTCTTCTTCGTCATCGACATCATCCAACCTCCTAGACATGTTAGATAGATTAACATTTACATGACATTTGTTACAAGTTAACTCTATCACCATGCCTATATCTGATCAAATAATCAATTTTTATCCCGATATAAGTAATATTTATGTAATATAACCTAACACATATTAGTGACTAATACATGTCCTACTGGTACGTTTAAGGTGCGGTTTATCCAAACTTGAACGAGGAGATGGGAGCATGGAGAAGACACCGATCAAAGAAGATCAAATTACACGCAGACAATTTTTGACTACTGTCGGCAAAATAGGAGGGTCAGCCGCACTCTTTAGTGTTATGGGGACTCTGGGGCTCTTATCCCCAGAAACGATGAAAGCGGCAGATTATACTCCGCCTTCAGGCAGGGATCTCACTTCAACGAACCGCAACGGGAAAAAGGTGATCATTCTAGGCGCAGGGATAGCCGGTATGACGGCTGCCTACGAGCTGGGAATGGCCGGATATCAGTGCACAATTTTAGAAGCGAGAGCTCGTTCCGGCGGTAGAGCTTGGACGGTTCGCAGAGGTACGACTGTTTCGGAAATAGGTGGCAGCAAGCAGGTTGCACGCTTTGATAATGGGATGTATTTTAATGCGGGACCGATGCGGATACCCCAGTTTCATGTAACGTTGGAATATGCGCGTAAATTTGGTGTCGCGATCGAGCCCTTCAACAATGTGAACGAGAGCGGCTACTATTATAACGAAAATGTGGGCGAATTGTCGGGTGTGAAAATTCCGAAGCGCCAAGCGAAGGCAGATGTTAGGGGCTATGTCGCCGAAATGCTAGCTAAAGCGGTAAATCAGAAAGCACTGGATCTCCCTCTTACAACAGAAGAAAAAGCTAAGCTTGTCACTTATTTGAAAACCGAAGGGGATTTGAACGCAGATCTGTTCTATAAAGGTTCGGAAAGAGCAGGGTATAACGAGGAGCCAGGCGGTAAATTCGACGCGGGCGTACGTAGAGATCCATTTAGTTTAAAAGCGATCATAAATTCCGGTTTTGGGCAATTTTTTAGCAGCGAATACAGTTATGATCAACAAATGATGATGTTTCATCCGGTAGGCGGGATGGACCAAATTGCTAAAGCGTTTGAGAAGCGAGTGGGGGACCGAATTGAATTCCATGCAGAAGTACAAGAAATTAAGCAATCCTCCGACGGTGTTCGTATCCTGTATAAGGACTTGAATAGCGGCGCCAGCAAGGAAGCTGCCGGAGACTTTTGTATCTGTACGATTCCTTTGTCTGTCCTTAAGGATATTAAGGCCGATTTCTCCGCAGACATGTCGACGGCTATTTCTAAAATTAACTACGCATCCGCCGGTAAAATTGGGCTCCAGTTTAAACGTAGATTCTGGGAGGAAGATGAGTTTATTTTTGGCGGAAGCTCACTGACCAATATGGACATTTCCAGTATTTATTACCCGCCGACTGATTATTTTGCCAAAAAGGGACTCCTCTTAGGTTATTATGCATTCGGGGGTAACGCTGACAAGATTGGTAAAATGACACCTGCCCAAAGGGAAGACTACGCATTAAGCCAAGGGGCGAAAATTCATCCGCAATATTATAAAGAGTTCGAGGCCTCTTTCTCCGTAGATTGGAAGAAGATCAAATATAATCAAGGCGGATGGGCTTCGTATACGGCTGATGACCGCAAAACGTATTACCCTACCTTGTGTAAGCCGGACGGTCGCATTTATTTGGCTGGGGAGCATATTAGCTATATTACCGCTTGGCAGGCAGGGGCGATTGAATCCGCAAGGAAAGTGGTTACTGAAATTCATGAGCGCGTAATGAAAGAGTAGATGATGAGGAGCGATGAACGATGATGATAACGAAGAAAGTGAAAACCATGGCAGCCGTCACATTAGGATCATGCCTCATATGTGTCAGCGCCTATGCAGCCGGAACGGAAAAAACTAGTAAATACCCATCAGAGCCAATTAATGAAGTGGAATTCTATGGTAACCCAGCGTCCTCGATCTCTGCCGGAGTGTCCGTACCTGCAGACTCTTCTTACTTATTCACAAGCGGAACGGTGCCGCCTGTTCTTAATAAAGAGGGGAAAACGATTTATGAGCGCTATGGCGATACTAAAATGCAAGGTACCGGAATACTTAAAGAGATAGAGAAGCAATTGAAGGATAAGGGATTGACTTTGGCTGACGTCACTTATCTCCGTGTCTATCTTACAGCGGATGCGGCCAAAGAGGGCAAGTTTGACTATCAAGGCTGGTTCGATGCTTATGCGCAATTTTTTGGCAATGAAGCGAATCCGGTTAAGCCAGCTCGCTCTACGGTTGGTGTGGCAGGACTGGTTAACTCTGATTGGCTAATAGAGATCGAAGCTGTAGCCGTATATCCGAAGCATCATAATCAAAACTAATGAAACGGAGTTGATTCCTATGCTGCAAAATATTGGCTTTCCTGGTCTCATGTTAATCTTAGTTGTTGTCTTAGTCTTGTTTGGTCCTTCCAAGCTTCCAGAGCTTGGTCGCGCAGTGGGACGCACGCTGCACGAGTTCAAAAACTCTGCGAGGGAACTCGTATCCGAGGGCAAAGAAGCACCTGAACATGTAGAGCCAGCTGATAAGCTGTTTGAGAAGGCGAAAGTATAAACGAAGCTCAGAAAGCCTGTATCTGTGATTATTCTCTTTGGAGGAGAGCATCTCGTTACAGGCTTTTTTGCGCTTCTGTACAACGAATTAACCTTCTTTCACTCTTTTGAGTCTTGTATAGTTTGGATGTGAAAAAAACACAGGAAAAGCAATGGATTTACACAATCATTTCATGATAGTCTGCTCAATATGAATCTTCCATCAATTCCATGGAGAGGAACTACGATGCGCTATTTATCGAAAAAGCTGCCTTTTTGAGCGTTGAGGAGAACGTAGATGCGTTAATTTGCCGTTTGGATTGAAATATGGCTCTTAAAGCGAAAATAACGAATCGCCCTTCCGTTAGGCTAGCCATATAACCTCATTCAAGCAAAATAGCGAATCGACGTTCCGCCTCAGGTTTTGGATGGTTTGAAGGAAACTAACGATTCATTCGCCTCAGCGCATGATGATAAGTCGATAAGTTAACTTGAGGCAAAGCCTCAGGTTTTTTTACATGTGATTGGATAGAATCAGCCATAAATGGGCATTCACTAGGAGATTAGCTCCTGCTCGAACCAATTGTCCTCTTTTATATATCGACATTATGGCTTTTGTATGGGATTATGAATGTGAGTTGGATAAATAGGGGGCAGTCTGGATGAGATTCACAAAGCCGACAGCATTAGTGACTGGCGCATCTAGCGGATTTGGCTTATTAACGTCAATAGCTCTGGCCCAAAAGGGGTATCACGTTATCGCAACTATGCGTGACCTAGATAAAAGTGAAGATTTGCTCGCGAATGCTGAACAAGCTGGCGTAACAAATGCCCTCGTAATCATGGCTCTTGATGTAACGATTCATGACTCGATTGAACAAGTCGTTTCTGATATTATGGACAAGTATGGCAGAATCGATGTTCTCATTAACAATGCGGGTTTTGCTGTCGGGGGGTATGTGGAAGATGTACCGATGGAAGCGTGGAGATCTCAGCTGGAAACGAATGTATTCGGTGTCATTGCAACAACGAGGGCCGTCCTGCCGCACATGCGCGCACAGCAATCTGGTTGCATTGTTAATGTAAGCAGTGTGAGCGGGCTATCGGCATTTCCTGGCTATGCCCCGTATAGCACTTCGAAGTTTGCTATTGAGGGCTTTAGTGAATCGCTTCGTTTGGAAATGATGCCCCTGGGTGTACGCGTCGTGCTTGTAGAGCCAGGTGCCTATAAGACAGAGATTTGGCGTAAAGGTTTCGAGGCGATCCATACCACGGAAGCTTCTCCTTATTGGAAACGGCTTAGTAAAATGCTTGACTACTCAAGGAAAGCCTCCGTGACTGCACCCGATCCGCAGGAAGTAGCCGACCTAATTGCACGAATTGTAGACAACCCGCGGCCAAAGCTCCGTTATCCAATGGGACGTGGTGTAAGGTCGGGGCTGAGGGCGAGAAGTCTTTTGCCATGGAGATGGTATGAAGGCGTTTTGAATCGATTATTGAAATGAAGAAGGATGTATTTGTGTAAGTACGAATAAACCAAGGAGTGAAATGAATGTCTCGTAAGTGGGAAAGAATGGTAAGCAAAAATACGAAAACTGTAAACAAGAATCGCTCCAAACAGGGGATAGCTCCGATTTCTTCGGATCCGGACCGATCGGAAGTATTCAAGGGTAGAAGCATTATGTTAGCTTTATTTTTTGTTCTAATTTCCATCTTATTATTGGTTACTTTGACCAAAACAGACGGGGACAAGATGTACTGGTATACGACACTCAGTTACATGGCGGTTGGACTGTTCGTTTATTTTATTCGCCGTCCTTATTTAAAGGTTAGTAAGACGAGTATCTCGAAGAGGGGTTTTGCCAGAGAGCTTGTACTTAATGCCGATAAAATTAAAGAAATCGTATACTCCCCAGGTCAAGTGGTCATTGACCTGAATGGGAAGTCACCACGTTGGGTGTACAATAAATCTCTGAATCGATTCGACGTAACGGCCATGGCTGCTAGATTAAAGAAATTTGCTGAGCAGAACCAGGTTACGTTTGTGGATAAAACGGTTTAATAACAGATAGCGCGATCTGGAGCATGTTGTAAGTACAGAATGCGCGTGATGGAACATAAGTTAAGGCGACATGGAATATGGATAAGTGTAATAGCGCGACAGGAATCTCATAAACGATGAAAAAAGCCCAATTCGACATTGGGCTTTTTTGCTGCTTAGGCGTGATGAGCCAGCTAGAGATTAGACGGTTAGAGCAGCGATGATTCGTAATTATGGGAAATCTTAATCATACTTATCATCGTCGATTCTAACCACATTATCCACCATAAGCTCAAGTTCCGTCTCGAAGTTCAAATGAAGCGGTGCTGGAAGGAGATCGAAGATTTCCTGTATCATGTCCATGTCTAATAACTCATCAATGGTTTGAGGCCGCGGTTCTAACTCATAAACCCATTCACGGACTGCATCGATAAATAAATAAAAAGAAGATTGGAATTGATCGGCGACAGCTTCCTGCTCATCACCTCGTGATGCCGACATGGCATTCCAGTTTTTTAGCGTGGTTTGTAAGGCTTGCTCTACGATTGGGTTCATTCTAATCTCCTAAGATTCATAGGGTGCTTTAACATTTTTTCTAATGAATTGACTTGATGGGGGATGGAAAAACTCTACAGCAGCAACAACAAGTGGATTGTTGTACACCGTACAGCATAATTCCTTCATTTAGTTCAAAAGCCAATGAATGTTGTACGATGTACAACATTTTTTCTAAATTCAGACCTAATCCAGCTTATTAAGGTGATAATCTTGCACATTATGCAACAATCATTTCATTCAGCTTATTTGTTTAACGAAATGTTGTAGAAACTACAACATGTCATTCAAACCTAATGGCAAGGCACTTTCTCGAAGGGCTAGAGATTGCTAATCTGTAGGCTTTCGCTATTAGCGGCAAAGATCCGCGGTTCTTCGGACTCGGATGATCTTGCAAAGTCGGGACCTTTTAAACCATATGCTTCCCCTGTTAACCGCAATGTCAGCCATCACTTCAACGCCTGCGTAGAAGCTCGGATAATCATCTCCGAAGGCAGAATGATCTTCCGATTCTCATGAACGGCTTCGCCTTCAATGCGTTCAATCAACAGCTGCATGCCTAATAAGCCGAATTGATAGGCAGGCTGTGAAGCCAGGGTTAGAAAAGGGCTAATCGCACCTGCTGGGCCGAAATCGTCAAAACAGACGACCGATAGATCATCTGGCACCTGCAAGCCGCGCTGTCTCAATGATTGAATGACACCGACGGCGAGCATGTTGTTAGCCGCGAAGATAGCTGTAGGTGGATCTGCAAGATTAAGGAGTGCATCTAATGCGGATTCATCGTGGAAATCACGATAGTTTAGATGTGCGACGAGCGTGTCATCTATGGATAATCCACTAAGTAGATGCGCCTCACAATACCCCGTGTAACGCAAGCGGGCTGTAGAGACATCTTGTGAACCGTTAATCATAGCGATTCGGTGATGTCCCAAACCAATTAAATGCTCAACAAGTTTCCTCGCGCCTTCCTTACTGTCCCCGAGTACCACATCCGCCTCAATTCCCGGTATTTCACGGTCCAAAACAACGAAGGGGATATTATGCTTCTGCAGTTGCCCAAGATTCTCGACAGAATGATCGCCCGTCGGGGCGAATAGAACGCCATCCACACGGGTTGATAGAATCATATCAACGTAGTCTTTCTCTTTCGCATAATCTTCATCACTATTCGCAAAAAGCAGCCGATACCCAGCACGTTTAGCTGCATCCTCTGCACCGCGTGCAAGCGTAGTATAGAACGGATTTGTAATATCCGTAATGAGCAGGGAAAGAATTTTCGTCTTCTGAAGTACCAGACTGCGTGCCATCGAATTCGGAATATAGTGGAGATCTTCCATTACTTTCCTTACCCGCTTGCGCGTTGCTTCGCTGATACGACCTGTATTATTAATAACCCGTGAAACGGTCATTGCCGAAACTCCGGCTTTTTCAGCGATATCATAAATTGTAATCACGTTGAGTCACCTTTTTATCTCATCCTATTCGTCTATTGTATAGAAATTAAGGATTGACAGCAAGGCTTAAAATTGATAATTTTGGGTTATCGATAACACTTAATTTTGAGGAGGTCTTGAATATGCTTAAAGGTATTCCTTCCATCTTGTCGCCGGAGCTTTTGAAGGTGCTGATGGAAATGGGGCATGGGGATGAAATTATTCTAGCGGATGGCAATTTCCCTGCTGCCAGTCATACGAATCGCCTGCTGCGCAGCGATGGCCATGGTGTACCAGAATTATTGGAAGCGGTTTTATCGTTATTCCCACTGGATACTTACAGTGAACAACCTGTAGCACTTATGGCCAAAGTACCAGGGGATAAAGTGGAAACACCAATTTGGGCGACATACGAAGAGATCATTCGTACCCAAACGCAA
Source organism: Paenibacillus sp. Soil724D2 (assembly GCF_001427935.1). Lineage (NCBI taxonomy): Bacteria > Bacillati > Bacillota > Bacilli > Caryophanales > Paenibacillaceae > Paenibacillus > Paenibacillus sp. Soil724D2. The sequence continues at coordinate 735,037 of NZ_LMRY01000001.1, read as the reverse complement.
CCACAAATTGAGTATATGGAGCGATTCGCTTTTTATGAGCGAGCGAAGAAAGCCTATGCGATCGTTGCAACGAGTGAGAAAGCTTTATACGCCAATGTTATTTTGAAAAAAGGAGTCATTAATGAGTAATTTGGATTATCGATAACTCTAAAGTCACACCCGTCTTGTAAAGTGGGGGCAGCGCAGGAGAAGCTCGTCAGAGCGTACGATCTAGATGCCTTGTCCTACTACTACCACGGTGCGCCGGGGGGCGATTACGAGAAGCTGCAGGGCGGCTTCATCGTTGGCCATTCGCTGCTCACCGCACGCGGTATCCCGTGCTCCGGCGAAGGGGACCTCAAGACGGCCGTCTCGATGAAAATCAGCGACATCCTTGGCGTCGGCGGCAGCTTCTCGGAAATCGTCGTCGTGGATTATATCGACGAGACGATCTTGCTGGGTCATGACGGACCGTTCCATATCGCGATTTCCGAAGGAAAGCCGATTCTGCGCGGGATGGGGCTTTATCACGGGAAGCAAGGCACGGGCGTATCCGTCGAGGCGAAGGTGAAGACGGGGGCGATCACGACCCTGAATGTGACGCAGACCGGCGATGGTCGGCTGAAGCTCATCTCCAGCGAAGGCGAGTCCACGAACGGGCCGATCATGAGAATCGGCAACACGCAGACGCCGGTGAAGTTCCGCGATCATCCAGACGCGTACATGACGCGCTGGTTCGCCGAGGCGCCGACACATCACTGCGCGATGTCCATTGGTCATAATGCTTCCATGTTCCAGAAGGTCGCAGAGCTGATGAAGATGAACCATGTGATTTTATAAAGTTGTTAAAGCTGTTAAAGCTGTTAAAGCTGTTAAAGCTGTTAAAGCTGTTAAAGATGTTAAAGTTGTTAAAGCTGTTAAAGCCCGCCATTGGCGGGCTTTTTAAGGCAAGTTATGTTGTACTACGTACAACAATTACGTTACGTTTCTTCGCTATAGGCTGTTGAAGTTGTATGTAGTGCAACAATTTTGACTTATTTTATGCGATAAAGCTGTTTTGGGAAGGAAATGTTGTATGTTCTGCAACACTAACCGGGGAATACGCGAATTCGTTAATGAAATGTTGTACAAATTACAACAACTAAGTCCATAGATGAAGGAAACAGTGAACTTAACCTACGTCGAGGAACGACAATCCGTATTGAAGGGAAAGTGGCCTGTAATTTGAACGAACGGAACTTCATTCCGTTATTTGTAGGAAATGTGGCCTGTAATTTGATTGAACAGAACGTGAATGCGCAATTTGGGTGAAATCAATGCTCTTTAGGGCAAAATGACGTAATAAAGGATCGTAGTCCTCCAGCTCGCGAAACCGGCGTTTATTCAGTAATTAGCGCATCCACGTTCCTCTATGAGTCCACTCCATATAAATCGGAGAGATTAGGTTAATGAACATTTCGTTATTTCAAATGGATACGATTAGTTTTGCGGCATACCGGATTCCGCATCCGGACTCGAATTATTATCCGCGAATTCCACATAACTATCGACCGTATCTAGAACTTGGCTTAGCTGCCAACGGCTAAAAATAATATGATCTGAAGAAATCGCATTATAGGTGCTTTCTTGCTTGCTGATTTTAAAGCCTCGGTAATTCTCATAAATGGTTCTCATTCTGATCTCTCCCTCGCTTGGATGTATATCTTAAACTATCATCAAACGAGCAATTTTGGTAGAGGTGTAAATTGATAGAAATTGTCTATTCCTGACTAATTGCATGTAAATATGGTTAATTGCTTCTTTTCTGTTGCCTATACGGTGCAAATTGTTCTCTGCGCGGGTTTCCGCTTAGCCGGAAATGCCATTTGCATGTAGGTTAGGTATTTCAATTTTAAACGTTGACAGAATATGGTTGGATTCACTATAATCTAAATACAAGTAATTTTATCGGAATAATATGAATCAACCAGACAACTGGAGATGCTTCATCCTAAGGGGTGAATTCGTCTCCTTTTTTCATTCATAATCAGCAAATGCTATCTATAGCTTACGATGCAAGTTATTTTGTAACACTTTCTAGGAGGAATAGGAATGAAAATCGAATGGACTTTTACGAGGAACAAACCTTGGACGATTGATCTTGTGTTGGATTTTGTGACCATAGCTAATCGGTATTCGTGCAATATTTATGTAGGTGTAAGTGGGAAAATGCTGAATGCAAAGGGTTTACTAGGCATTGTTTCCCTAAGCCTAACACTAGGCAATCAGTCGGTTATTGTTTTGCAATTAGATGGCGTTGATGCACAGGAAGCATTTGAAAAAGTATCTGTGTACTTACAAAGCACGGATCACAGTATACAAAAGGCCTATTCGCATAGTTCCTAGTCGCTTGCAAGTTAGAGAGGAAGTTTATTGTCATGAATATTGAAAATATTGAAGCTTTCGTCTATGTCATACATTTCAATAGTTTCAACAAGGCTGCTGATGCATTATTCTTATCCCAGCCATCAGTGACGGCCCGAATTCAATCGTTAGAACGAGAACTGAATACATTGCTGTTCGATCGAGAAGGGAGGAATTTTACGCTGACAGAGAAAGGGAAGCAGTTCCTGCCGTATGCTCAGCAAATTCTCCAAACTTACAAGAAGGGAAAACAACAGCTGCAGAATTTAAACACGACTCCTAATGAATTAAGAATAGGGTGCACGGTTTCTGTCTCCAATTATGTCATACCAGATATTCTTCCCATCATCAAAAAGGAGTACCGAAGCCTGCAGATTAAATTAACGACAGCTCCCACCGAAACGATTCTGGAGAAGCTGTTGAATAAGGAAATAGACATCGGCTTTGTGCGAAACGTGACGCATCCGCATGTTGATTGTGCGGGGTTTTATGAAGATCCGATTCGACTCTTCGTACATCAGCGTCATCCTTTTATGAAGAAAGAACAAATTACGATTGAGGATGTAAGCAGGGAATCCCTAGTGTTTTTCGAGTGTGGCTCTCTCGATTGGATAAAGATACATCGCTTATTCGCCACACTTGACCGTCCGCCCCAAATCGAATACCAGATCGATAATCTTGAAACGGCGAAGAAGCTGGTCGTGAGTGGGATGGGGGTTTCTTTTTTACCCGATCTCTGCGTACGTCAAGAAGTGAAGGATGGCTTACTTGTACCTATCCATATCCCTGCTCTAGGAGGATTGTCGCTTCGGACTAATCTCATTTCACTCAAGGAAGCGGCCAACGATTTCACGCATGTGTGCCTAGAAGCATTGAAAGAGATGAAATTGAAAATAAGTTCTCCATAGAACAATTCTATCTGATAATAGAACATCTTAATATCAAATTGACCGCCTAATAAGCCGGTGATACAGTAAGTAGGAATTTAAACCGACAAAACCAATTGGAATTATTGTTTATACGTTATTAAGGGGAATGCATGCACTGTAAGGGTTAAATTATGAAAGCCAAACTTTTAGGAGGAAAAAACATGCCCAAACAAAAACAATTAAAGCTCGGAGCTATCATTCATGGAGTCGGCGGTAATATGTCATCTTGGAAACATCCGGATGCGATCGTAGATGCGAGTGTGAATTTCAACTATTACAAACAGCAAGCACAAAAAGCGGAAGCTGGTAAATTCGATTTGTTGTTTATCGCAGACGGATTGTTCATCAATGATAAATCGATTCCCCATTTCTTGAATCGCTTCGAACCGATAACGATTTTATCGGCCTTGGCGGCAGTAACTTCGAAAATTGGTCTAGTCGGTACGCTATCTACGTCCTACAGTGAACCATTCACAGTGTCGAGGCAGTTCTCCTCACTGGATCATATCAGCGATGGCCGAGCAGGGTGGAATGTGGTCACTTCCCCGCTGGAGGGCTCCGCTCTTAACTACAATAAGAAGCTGGAGGATCATCCTGATCATCCCAAGCGGTATCGAATTGCTTCTGAATATCTGCAGGTTGCCAAAGGGTTATGGGATTCATGGGAAGATGATGCTTTTGTAAGGAATAAACAAACCGGTGTGTTCTTCGATCCTGAGAAGCTGCACCGATTGGACCACAAGGGCGAATTCTTCTCTGTACAAGGACCGCTTAATATTGGGAGATCCAAGCAAGGCAGACCCGTTATCTTCCAAGCAGGCTCATCTGAGGATGGCAAAAACTTGGCTGCCAAAGAAGCAGATGCGATCTTTACTGGACATCCAACCGTCGAAGATGCTAGGCGCTTTTATGACGATGTGAAAGGCCGAACAGCAGGTTTTGGCAGAAATCCTGATGAGATTGTTGTAATGCCCGGCATAGGACCAATTATCGGCGTAACGGAAGAAGAGGCAGAACGCAAGTATCAGGAAGTTGCGAATTTAGTAACCATTCAGGAAGCACTCGCTTATTTGGGACGTTTTTTCGAGCATCATGATTTTACGCAGTACGACTTGGATGCCCCATTCCCTGAACTAGGCGATTTGGGCAAAAACAGCTTCCAAAGCTCGACAGATCGCATTAAACAGAATGCGAAGGAACATGGTCTGACTCTTCGGCAGGTCGCACTCCAATCGGCCACACCGCGTCCACTGTTCATAGGTACACCAACTCAGATCGCAGATCGCATTCAGGAATGGTTCGAGAGTGGGGCCGCAGACGGATTCATAGTGGGTTCTGGTGTTCCGAATGGTTTGAACGATTTTGTGGATTTGGTCATTCCGATTTTACAGGAACGCGGGATATATCGTACGGAGTATGAAACTGATACACTTCGCGGAAATCTAGGACTCCCTTTTCCAATAAATCGCTATGCGAAAGAAAAAGTGACGCACCAATAGGCTTTAATTCCGACTTAATTTATGCGCATTGTCAACCAACGATAGGGGGGATATTGAATGGCAAAACAAAGAAAATTGAAGCTTGGCGTTAATATCAGCGGTGTCGGCAACAGCATGTCTGTATGGAGACACCCGGATGTTTCGACGGACGCAAGTGTCAGTCTCGATTACTACAAGCAGCAAGCATTGAAAGCTGAGTCTGGAAAGTTCGATCTTGTGTTCATCGCGGATGGCTTGTACATCAATGAGAAATCAAATCCTCACTTCCTGAATCGCTTCGAACCGCTTACCATTCTTTCCGCATTAGCAGCTGTGACTTCACAAATCGGACTCGTCGCCACACTATCGACTTCGTACAGTGAGCCGTTCACCGTCGCCCGTCAGTTTTCCTCGCTGGATCATATTAGCGGAGGTCGCGCAGGCTGGAATGTTGTGACGTCTCCACTTGAAGGCTCAGCCAAAAATTTCGGCAAGGGCGAACATCCGGCCCATGAGCTGCGCTACAGGATTGCTGAAGAGTATGTCCAGGTTGTGAAAGGCCTATGGGATTCATGGGAAGACGATGCTTTCGTAAGAGATAAGGAGTCCGGTGTTTTCTTTGATCCGGGCAAACTGCACACTCTGAATCATAAAGGTGAATTCTTCTCGGTTCAAGGACCACTGAATATTGGCCGTTCTAGACAAGGGCATCCTGTTGTTTTCCAAGCAGGAGCTTCAGAATCAGGCAGAGATTTGGCGGCTAGAACGGCCGAAGCCATCTATACAGGGCATGAACATATCGAGGAAGCGAAGCTGTTTTATCAAGACATTAAACAAAGAGCAGCCGCTTATGCCCGTGAATCGGATGAAGTGCTAATTTTCCCTGGAATCAATCCGATTATAGGACGTACACAGGAAGAAGCTGAGCTTAAGTATCAAGAAGTCGCTAATCTCGTAACCATCCAAAGCGCGCTTGACAACCTGGGCCGCTATTTCGAGCATCATGATTTTTCGCAATACCCACTCGATGAACCATTTCCGGATTTGGGTGATTTCGGGGCAAATAGCTTCCGAGGCACGACGGATAAAATAAAAAAGGAAGCGAAAGAGCTCAATTTGACGCTTCGTCAAGCGGCCATAAGAGCAGCCACGCCTAGAGGCAATTTTATAGGAACACCTGAGGCGGTTGCTGATTTAGTAGAACAGTGGTTCAACGAAGAAGCGGCTGATGGGTTTGTCATTCGCACGACGGTGCCTAGAGCATTGGATGATTTCGTTGACCTTGTTGTTCCAATTTTGCAAGAGCGCGGTATTTACCGCACAGAGTATGAAACGGACACGCTGCGCGGGAATTTGGGAATTCCTATTCCTGCTAATCGCTACACGAAAGAAAAGGTTGCCAACTAATTCGTTGAAACATACATGGGGGAGTGTTTATCTTGCGTAGATCAAAAGAATGGGTCAAGTTAAGTACATTATCATTAGCATTCGTCATAGCTTTGACGGGATGCGGTTCAGCAAAAAGCAGCAGCGGGGATGCAGCACAATCACCAAATGCCAAGCAAGAGGATAAGCAGACGGCCGTTATAGGTGGAGAGCTAACCTATGCACTCGCGACTTCGCCAGATTCATTAGATCCACATCGCAGCGGTCTTGCCGTTGCCGTTCGGGTACTTCGTACCATTTACGATAGTTTAGTCGTTCAACTGCCCGATGGCTCGATCAAACCTTGGCTAGCCACTGAATGGACCGTTGCGCCTGATGGTTTGAGCTACATTTTCAAATTGCGTAAAGATGTGAAATTCCAAGACGGTACCCCATTTAATGCGGAAGCTGTCAAATATAGCTATGATCGTATTCTCGATCCAACAACGAAAGCGGCTAACTCCGTAGCCCTCATTAAGCCCTATAAATCCTCAGAAGTCATTGATGAATTCACGATAAAAATAAATCTGGAAACACCATCCAGAGCTTTCCTGGGCAACCTAAGTCAAGCCTTACTTGGGATTGTATCACCAACAGCAGCTAAAAAGTATGGGGATCAGTTTGGTAAAAATCCGGTAGGATCCGGCCCCTTTTCCTTTGTGAAATGGGAAGAGAATGCATCCATTCAAGTTAAGCGCAGTCCTGATTACAACTCAGCTCCCGAAATCGTGGAGAATAAAGGAAAGTCCTATTTGGATCAAATCACATTTCGTATCGTTCCAGAAGAGGCCACTCGTATTGGCAGTGTTCAAAGCAAACAAGTACTCGCAGGCGAAACCATTCCTCCACAAAATGTCGTTTCCTTGAAATCAGATGCAAGCATTCAAGTTCACCAAGTGAATACAACGGGTTTACCTTATACCTTGTTTATTAATCAGCGGAAAGCACCTTGGAGCGATGTGAAAGCAAGGCAAGCGCTGCAAGCGGCTATTGACGTAGATGCGATTGTCAAAACGCTATATTTAGGGACATATCCACGTGCTTGGTCACCGCTTTCACCTGGCGTTGTCGGCTATGATGCATCGCTGGAAAACGGAATCAAACCTGATGTCGCTAAAGCGAACAAATTACTGGATGAACTAGGTTGGGTGAAAGGCGCGGATGGCATCCGTGTGAAGGATGGCAAAAAGCTGACTTTACATTATGTAGATGGCTCGCCGAATCGTGAAAAACGCAATGATATTGCGGTTATTATTCAACAACAGCTGAAACAAGTCGGCATCGTTGTCGAAGTTGAGATTACCAAAGATGTAGCCAATGTTGTATATACCAAAGGCGAATATGATATCTACGGGAACAGCCAGGTAAACTCGGATCCGAATGCGCTTTACGCCTTCTACCATACGAGTGATCCGAAAGCCCGTCCAAGTCTTCCAGGTCTGGCCGATCCGCAAGTAGATGAGTGGCTTGAACAAGGTGCTATCGAAACAGACGATAAAAAACGTGTGGAACTGTATAAACAAGTTCAGAAATCGATTATCGATAATGCGGTCATCATTCCAATCTATGTATTCCCCTATACAGTAGCCGCATCGAAAACCGTTAAAGGATTGAAATTCGATTCCCTAGGTTATCCGCTCTTCAATGACACGTTTATTCAAAAATAAAGACATAGGGGAGCTAATCGATATGAGCAGGATAATAACGGAGCGGCTTGTGGTTTCCTTGCTGGTCATTCTTGGTTCCTTAATCCTTGTTTTCTGTATTTTGTATGTACTTCCGGGAGATCCCGTACTCTCGATGATCGATCCTTCATCCATGACCCCGGAGGCTATTGCCAACTTAAGGCATCAACTGGGATTGAATGAGCCCTTTTATGTCCAATTTGGCCGCTATTTTCTAGCTATGATTCACGGGGATTTTGGTAAGTCTTTACTGAACAGTGAACCTGTGCTGCCCAAAATTATTAAACATCTCCCAGCTACAATGGCACTAACTTTAGCTAGTACACTCATTTCCACGATTATTGGTGTAGGGCTAGGCGTACTTTCCGCCATACACCGCAACCGATGGATCGACGTTCTAGCCCGTATCGTAGGGCTGTTCGGTATATCAATGCCAACCTTCTGGTCGGGGATCCTGTTGATTCTCATCTTTTCTGTATCCTTAGGCTGGTTCCCGGCAATGGGGTCCCAAGGGTTGATTACTCTTGTCCTTCCTTCGCTCGCACTTGGCTTTGTTGGGGCCGGATTTATCGTTCGCATGGTACGGAACTCGATGTTGGAAGTCATCAATGAGCATTTCATCGTGACCTTGCGTGCGAAAGGACTATCGGAACGATTAGTGATGTATCGACATGCGCTTCGCAATGCGTTAATACCTGCTATTACCATTATCGGTATTCATATTGGAGACCTGATGGCAGGGACCGTTGTGATCGAAACCGTATTTTCTAGACAGGGGATTGGGAGAATTCTCGCGGATGCCATCATGTCCAAAGATTTGCCGGTTGTTCAGGGCGTTGTCTTTTTCTCAGCCATCATCTACGTCGTTGTGAATTTGCTTGTGGATATTTCTTATGTATTCATCGATCCACGGGTGCGTCGAACACCATAAGGTCTAAATGAAACCATATTGGGGAGGAGATTGGGTATGAAAGAAGTGGTTTCCACGAGGGCTATTTGGCAGAGGCGTAAATGGCATCTACAATTTCCGAAAGCATCTAGTAAAATTAGCGCCACGGAAATACTCGTTTATTTAGCGGCTATCGTGACTTTGTTTATGATAGGATGTGCACTTTTTCCGCAATGGATTGCTCCTTATCCCCCTACGGCGATGCTCACCGATCAAATTCTGAGCGCGCCAAGTAAAGCTCATTTGTTTGGTACGGACTATTTTGGCCGAGATGTCTTTAGTGTTGTCGTGTATGGGAGTCGTGACTCCTTATTCATTGGATTTGCTTCTGTTCTTGCAGGAGGTTTAATAGGCGGACTCATTGGTGCGGTAGCTGGATATATCGGTGGTGTCATCGATACGCTCTTCATGCGGATCATTGATGTTCTGATGACAATTCCCGGAATCCTATTAGCGTTAGCCATAGCTGCCGCTCTTGGTCCTCATTTATTCAATCTTATCTTTGCAGTTGCAGCAGCGTCCATTCCACAATATGCAAGGGTCATGCGCGGTCAGATTCTGAGTATCAAGAGTCGCTCCTTCATTACAGCTTCGCGATCGATAGGTGCATCTAATGTGCGAATATTTTTCCGCCATGTCTTGACGAATGCTTGGTCGCCGCTCTTGGTTATGTCTACGATTGGTCTGGGATCATCGATATTGGTTGGAGCAGGGCTAAGCTTCCTTGGACTGGGGGTGCTCAAAGAGATTCCTGATTGGGGGACACTCTTATCACAGGGAAGAGGCTATCTGACGGTGGCATGGTGGATATGTACGTTTCCAGGACTAGCGATCACCTTATTTGTATTATCGGTTAATTTAATTGGAGATAGACTGCGCGACTCCATGGATCCAAAGCAGAAAAGGGCATAGCAAGGGGGCGGCGCAAATTGAAACAACTGCTTGAGATTGAGAATTTAAGTGTTCAATTTACAACGAATAAAGGGTCGTTCACGGCAATTCAAGACATTACGCTGAACATTGGTGCAGGAGAAACTGTCTGTCTAGTGGGAGAATCCGGCAGCGGCAAATCGGTGACTTCCAAATCCGTCATGCGATTAATTGATTATGAGAATGGTGTGATTTCCGGCGGTCAAATCGTGCTGGATGGTGATGATTTGGCCACTTTGTCACAGAAAGAGCTTCGGGCATTACGTGGGAAGAAGATGGCGATGGTGTTTCAAGAGCCAATGGCTGCTTTTGATCCCGTGTTTACAATTGGCAGTCAAATCACGGAGGTTATCATTCAGCATAAACAGGGCAATCGAGAACAAGCCTGGGAGCGGGCCGTTCATTTATTGAAGCGTGTCGGCATTCCTGAGCCTGAAATCCGGATGAACCAATACCCCGGCGAGCTGTCTGGGGGAATGCTGCAGCGGGCAATGATTGCCATGGCTCTTTCTTGTAATCCACAGCTGCTTATTGCGGATGAACCTACAACGGCGCTTGATGTGACGATTCAAGCGCAAATTCTTCACCTACTGCAGGAGCTTAAAGATGAGTTTAACATGTCGATTCTCCTGATTACACATGATATGGGGATTGCGGCTGAGATGGCTGATCGCATTATCGTGATGTATGCAGGGCAGATCGTGGAACAGGCGACCGTTCAGCAGTTGTTCACGAAACCCCATCATCCGTATACACGAGGATTGCTTCGTTCGATTACGACGATGGATAGTGATCGTACTTCCCGATTATTCTCCATTGAAGGAACGATACCTCATTTATCGGATCTCCCTACAGGATGTCGGTTTCATCCTCGGTGTCCTTTTGCGACGGATCGTTGTAAGAATGATAGCCCGCCTCTTCAATCTGTGAATGGACGGCTAGCCGCCTGTTGGTATTCGGAGGATTTAGTCAAACTCGAAGATTGGCAGCAGCATACAACGCCAGCGGATACGGCTATTAAATCTGGTAAGAATGATCTGACCATTCCTGAGTTAGGAGAACAGGAGACAGCTACAGAGAAGCTTTTCGAGGTAAAAGGGCTAAGTAAATTTTACCCAGTAGGGAAAGGGACGTTTAACCGTTCAAAGACCTATATTCGCGCTGTTGACGACGTGTCATTCTCGATTAAGAAAGGTGAGACCTTCGGTTTAGTAGGCGAATCCGGCAGTGGTAAGTCTACTTTAGGCCGGGTTCTGCTGCAGCTGGAGAGGGCGACGGAAGGAAAGGTTCTATTCGAAGGGAAGGATTTATCCGAGCTTTCGGCCAAAGGACTGCAGGGAGCACGTCGCGATATGCAGGTCATTTTCCAAGATCCGTACGGTTCAGTGAATCCGCGTTGGAAAGTTGGCGATATTATCGGCGAACCTTTCGATGTACATGAATCATTAAGCAAAGCAGAAAAGCGCGCTAAGGTGGAAGAACTATTGGAACTAGTTGGTTTGAATCGCTCCATGTATGATCGATTCCCTCATGAGTTCTCGGGAGGTCAGAGGCAGAGAATTGGTATCGCCAGAGCCATAGCACTTCATCCCCAATTCATTCTTGCCGATGAAGCGGTATCTGCGCTCGACGTATCCGTACAGGCACAAATTGTTAATTTAATGCAGGATTTGCAGAGAAAATTGGGGTTAACTTACTTATTTATCGCCCATGGCTTAAATATTGTGCGCCATTTATCGGATCGTATCGGTGTGATGTATTTAGGAAAACTGGTTGAAATTGCGCCAAGTGAAGAGCTGTTCCTTCATCCATCCCATCACTACACGAAGGGGCTGCTATCCTCCATACCTTCACCTGATCCCACGAGGAAAAGAGAATGGTTTGCGATTGAAGGAGAAATTCCATCCCCTGCGAATCCGCCATCCGGCTGCCGATTCCACACCAGGTGTCCTGCAGCAACGGCAAGGTGCAGGGAGGAGCAGCCAGAGCTGCTCCAATTGCGGAAAGGTCATTGGACGGCCTGTCATTACCCTCTGTAATATCCTCTGTAACATATAAAGAATATTCGTCATGGCATGTCTTCATTTCAACGGGAAAAATACCCCGTTTTCTTTTCGGATAAAAAAATAGTTAAAACGTAGGAATAGTCATATATACATAAATCTAATATCAGTACTCAGGAGGCATTTAATCATGAAAAAATTCACGGTACTTTCATCCCTTATTCTTACGGCTGCATTCGCAGCAGGATGTGCGGCTCAAACTAAAACGGCCAGCACGTCCCCATCCACCGGGTCCGCAGCCACAGCCGCTGCTACAACAGCACCTGCAGCTCAAGCTACAGCAGCGCCAAAAGGGGTTAAAAAAATTGTGGTGGGAACAGGTACACAATTCCCGAACATTTGCTTTATTGACGATAAGGGCAACCTTACGGGTTATGATGTAGAGCTTGTCAAAGAAATCGATAAGCGGCTTCCCGAGTATGAATTTGAGCTCAAAACGATGGAATTCAAGAACCTTTTGCTGAGCTTAGAGACGAATAAAATCGACTTCATTGCACACCAAATGGAAGTGAATGAGGAAAGAAAGCAGAAATTCCTATTCAATGATGAAGCCTATAATATTTTTCCGAACAAAATTATCGTTCACAAAGACAACAATACCGTTAAATCTATTGATGATCTTAAAGGTAAGAAGTTATTGGTAACCGCAACAAGCAACGCGGCTGTACTGGCTGAAAAATATAATAAAGAACACAACACCGGTATTAATATCGTTTATACAGGCGCAGGCGAGGATGCAAAATCACTCATTAAGCAAGGTCGTGCGGATGCCTCGATTAGTACGCAGTTTGCGATTGATTTCGTTAATAAATCGGTAGATGCGCAGCTAAAAACAGTCGGAGAGCCGCTGTCCAACTCCAAAGTTTACTTCATTTTACGCAAGGATCAAGAAGAGCTGAAAAAGAAGATTGACGAAGCCGTGAAAGCCATCAAAGCAGATGGAACACTCGGTAAATTAAGTACGCAGTGGCTGGGAGCCGACTATACCGTGGGTAGCTAGATGGGGAAATCATTCGATATTACGCTTGTTGCGGAGTTTCTGCCGAAGCTGCTCTACTACTTGCCTTTAACCCTTCTCATTCTTGTGGCATCACTTGCATTAGGTCTTGTGCTGGGTACACTGATTGCCCTAACTCGCTTATATCGTATTCCAGTGCTTAGCCAACTATCCATCGTGTACGTATCGTTTATCCGTGGAACGCCGATTTTGATCCAATTATTCCTTGTTTTCTATGGTTTGCCGATGCTGCTCGAGATTATCGATATCAATATATCTCGATGGGATCCGATCTATTTCGTGATTATTACTTATGGCCTTAGTATTGCCGCTTTCAAATCTGAAAACATCCGGGCGGCTGTCAATGCCGTCGATCGGGGCCAGACCGAAGCTGCTTATGCAGTAGGCATGACCGGTAAGCAATCCTTTTCTCGAATCGTTGCGCCACAGGCTTTACTTATTGCCTTCCCTAACTTTGCAAATTCAGTGATTAGTTTTCTCAAAGATACGTCGTTGGCTTTCTCGATTGGGGTCATGGATATGATGGGGCGTGGGCAAACATTAATTGCGGCTACGGCGCATACGTTGGAAGTTTATATCAGTTTAACGATCATATATTACGTAACTGTACTTATTTTGGAAAAAGTTTTTAAAGTGACGGAGTTCAGGCTGCAAAGGCATGAGCGTCCATTAACGGGGTGAGTGAGGACATGAAAATCGATATTGTTTTTATTTATACAGCCTTTTTCCAAATATTAAAGGCATTACCGTTAACCTTGGTGCTGACCTTCATCCCGCTTGTTATCGGCTTCGGCATCGGTGTAGTAACGGCTTTCGCTCGTATCTACAAAGTGAAATATGTACATCGTCTCCTAGATTTCTACGTATCCTTTCTACGCGGGACGCCGATTCTGCTTCATATTTTTGTTATCTACTTTGGGCTGCCGCTCGTCATTGATCGGTTGTCTGCGTATTATGGATGGGGTTTCAAATCGTCATCGATTCCTTCTCTGCTTATTGTGTTGACGGCATTTTCTATAACAGCCGGTGCTTATATGTCGGAGATCATTCGATCCGGCATCTTATCGGTTGATCGAGGTCAAATCGAAGCCGCCCATGCCATTGGCATGACAACACCTCAAGCGATTTGGCGAATCGTAGCGCCTCAAGCGATTGGCGTTATTTTACCCAATTTGTGCAATATTTTCGTTGGATTTCTGCATACGTCATCGTTGGCCTTCACCGTGTCTCAGATGGAGCTCCTTGGCAAAGCAAGCGTTGTTGCTTCAGTAAGCTTAAAATTTCTCGAGGCATATATTGCCGCAGCCTTTATTTACTGGGGGTTGACCTTGTTAGCAGAAAGACTCACCGCATTTTTGGAGAAAAAAGTTACGGTCTATAATCGAGGAGGAGTCCTATGATTCGGTTAACAACTACGCGCAGCGGTTGTATGAGAAAGGAAATGTGACTTATGCCAACCTCATATGATGTCATTGTTATAGGCGCAGGCTCGATGGGCATGAGTGCTGGATATCATTTGGCCAAAAACAAGGTGAAAGTATTATTAATTGATAAATTTGATCCGCCCCATGCGGCAGGCAGTCATCATGGGGAGACTCGCCTTATCCGTCATGCATACGCAGGCAGTTCCTCCTACACGGCAATGGCAATTAGAGCTGACCGGCTGTGGAAGGAGCTTGAGGAAGCCAGCGGACAGCGGCTGCTTGTACGCAGCGGAGTTCTGAACATGGGAGCCGCCAAGTCTCTTCATATGGGGAGCAAATTAAAGTCTACTGCTGCTTTTGGGCTAAAAGTTGATCAGCTCAACGCGGATGAAATTCGTAAACGTTGGCCGGGCGTAAATCCGCCAGATTCTTACATAGGTTTGTATGAACATGAAGCGGGGTTTCTGTACAGTGAAGCTTGCGTACGCGCCTATCGCCAACAGGCCTTGGCCGCAGGTGCAAGACTACTTGTCAATACGCAAGTAGCAGGCATCAAAATAGGAAAGAGCGGCGTTACTGTACAAACACTAGATGGGGCTTATCACGCAGATCAGTTAATCCTATCTGCCGGCGCATGGTTTAGTAAGTTAAATGCGATTATTCACCTGCCGATTCGCTCCGTTCGTAAAGCTGTCGCTTGGTTCAACTCAGATGAATCTCTCTATGATTCGGCTAGGTTTCCGGGATTTACATTGGGTGCGGAAAATGGCGGGTTCTACGGCTTCCCTAGCATCGACGGTTCCGGCGTCAAGATTGGTCGGCATGATGCCGGTCAGCCTTGGAAGCCAGGGCAGCCCTTCGAACCGTTCGGTCATTATGCCGAGGATGAGAAGGATTTGCGGCAAGCCTTGGAAGCCTTTCTGCCACAAGCTTCGGGTCAAGTGCTTCGGGGAGCCGTTTGTAAATATGAATTAACTCCTGATGAACATTTTATTATCGATCGTCATCCGGAACATGCTCATGTCCTATTGGCGGGCGGTTTCTCAGGCCATGGCTTTAAGTTCGCAAGTGTAGTTGGAGAGATCTTATCAGATCTTTCAAGGGAAGGCACAACCGAGCAAGAGATCTCATCTTTTGCTTTATCCAGGTTTTCGGCTAACGCAGACCTTGCTGCCCATATCAACTAGGAAGGTGACCAATATGAGTGAGATTTTTCGATTGGCGACAATTGATGATGCAGAAGAACAATTCAAAGTCATTGATGGCGCCTATGAGTCAATTCGTGAACTAGGAATTACATTTAGAGCCGCGAATGCGGAGATCGACATGATTCGTGAGAACCTTTTAGAAAATACAAGCTATGTATTGGAAATTAACGGCTCTATTGCAGCAACCATTTCATTGAAAAATTTGCCAGAACTGACCGATCTGCCTTTTTTGTATTGGTTTGCTGTCTTACCTGAATTCAAAAATCAAGGTGTCGGCAATCGGCTTCTGACTTATGTGGAAGAGGTCATCGTCAGAGATACCTTGTTGTCATCCGGTGTTGTCCTTGCAACGTCGAAGAATCATCCTTGGCTGCTTTCGATGTATGAACGTAAAGGTTATCAAGCCTTTCACGAAAGGCCGCTAGGTGAAACGGATACATTAGTCTTTCTGAAGAAGACTTTATTCGATCAAGTTCAACTTGCCCAATAACTAGATGCGTAAAGACAGTCGGGAGTCTTCCGGCTGTTTTTTGCTATTCTGTGCTTAAATATGTTACAGTTAAAAGGAGGTGATCGAGCATGTTAAAATTGGGGATTTTGGACCAATCACAAATAGGAGAAGGTCGCAACGCCGCGCAAACGCTAGTTGAAACGACCGAGCTGGCGCAAGAGGCAGATAAACTTGGCTATACGCGTTACTGGGTGTCGGAGCATCATGCGTCTGAGGCGCTTGCTCACTCAAGCCCAGAAGTACTTATCGCTCATTTAGCTGCAAAAACGAATCGGATCCGCTTAGGGTCAGGCGGTATCATGATGCCGCATTATAGTGCATACAAAGTGGCTGAAAATTTCCGTTTGTTGGAGGCGCTGCATCCTGGAAGGATTGACGTTGGTCTTGGGCGTGCGCCAGGCGGCATGCCAATCTCAACGCGAGCGCTGCAAGAGGGGAAATACACAAGCGTAGATCAATACCCGCAGCAAGTTGCTGATTTGACAGGGTATTTATATGATTCGCTGCCTGCGAGCCATCGCTTTGCCGCGCTGCACGCGTCTCCTATTATTCCGACAGCACCAGAAATTTGGCTGCTCGGTTCTTCTTATGACAGTGCCAGTATTGCTGCTAAACAAGGGGCTGCATTTGGTTTTGCCCAGTTTTTTGGCAATGCCGATTGTGAACAAGCGCTGCAGATTTACCGCGAGGAATTCAAACCGTCTATTTTGAATGATAAGCCTCATTCGCTTGCAGCGGTTTTAGTTGTCTGTGCAGATACGGAAGAAGAGGCGAATCGATTAGCGACGAGTACGGATTTGTTCTTCCTCTCCCTTGGCCGCGGCGCGCTGCTGCCCTCATTCCCTTCCGTTGAAACAGCAATGAATTATCCGTATACAGAAGCTGATTTGGCCCTAATACGCGGTCGCCAACACAAGCGTATTGTGGGTACTCCTCAGCAAGTTAAAGCGGAGATTCTCAAGCTGAATGAGGTGTATAAAGCTGATGAGTTTATGGTCGTTTCTCCGATTCATGATGTGGATGCGCGCATTCATTCTTATCGTTTATTAGCCAAAGCGTTTGAGCTGCAAGGGTAAATGTTAACGTAAAGTTTGGCCGTATGGATATAAACTCAATCTTGTAAATCAGAAGCAGCACACCGATTAACGGTGGCTGCTTTTTCTATTGGTATCGTATCCTTACTTCCGCTTCAATGACGTACAGCCTTTATCATGAATACATAATTTTGGATATTAAAAGGAAGAATAAGGGGGAGGTGGTGAAGTTCGTTGTTATTTTCAAACTGGTTCGGAAAAAAGAAGTATCGTTCGATTCCAGAGCATATTAATCAGCCGCCTAGCGACTCGATAAGTGTGTCGTTGGTGCAAAATATAACCTATTTACAAAGTCAGTTCAGTCAAACTCCCGATCTGGTTGTACGGCATTTTATAATCAAACAGTCTGGGGACCAAGCGGCGCTAGTCTACTTGAATGGACTCATAGATAAAAACGCAATCAATAATAATGTGCTTCGGCCTCTTCAATTTGAAACGGGAAGCGGCGATTTGGAATATGGCTTCACGATAAATGTAGGTCAAATCAATCCGTTGTTGTCTTGGCAGCAAATTGAGTCTGCCATTTTGCATGGCAGCAGTATTCTCTTTGTTGGCGGACGAACGGAAGTCTACGCTTTAGGAACGCAAGGGTGGCCGCAGCGGGCAATTGAAGATCCACAGGTTGAGGCTTCTTTAAAAGGAGCACATCAAGGTTTTGTTGAAACAGGAACCCAAAACATTGCTTTAATCCGTCGCTATATTCAAAACCGTGAATTAAAAATTATAGAAATGAACGTTGGACGAAGAGGTAACAGTTTAGTTTCTATCTTATATTTAGCAGATGTTGCGAATCCTGAGATGTTGAAAGAACTTGTAGATAGGATTGAGCAGCTTGATGTCGATGTCATCATTAACACTGGTGAGTTGGCAGAAATGATCGAGGACAATCCGTACTCCCCATTTCCGCAATTAATAACGACGGAAAGACCAGATGCTGCGGCTTCACAGATCTTGCAAGGAAGACTCGCTGTTGTCGTCGATCGTTCGCCCAGTGTGTTGATCGCACCGGTGTCATTTATATCATTTTTTCAAAACATCGACGATTACAGCACACGCTGGTCGATTGCTACTTTTATACGGCTGCTGCGGATTTTCGCTTTTTTCGTCGCCATATTCTTACCGGCATTCTACATTGCCGTCATCTCCTATAATTTCGAGGTTATTCCGGTGAAATTACTGCTCACGATTGGTGAGTTCAGAGGAAGGGTGCCGTTTCCACCCTTTGTTGAAGCGATTCTCATGGAGGTGACTTTAGAAATGATGCGGGAGGCAGGAGTGCGATTGCCAGCCCCAGTAGGGCAAACCGTTGGCATTGTTGGGGGGATTGTTATTGGACAAGCGATCGTACAAGCGGGGTTTATCAGTAATACCATGGTAATTGTCGTTGCTTTTACGGCAATTTCCTCCTTTATCCTGCCTAATTATGATATGGTGGCAGCCGTTCGACTTATCCGCTTCGTCATGATGATTGCTGCTGCCATGTTCGGTATAGTGGGCATCGTTATTGGTTTGATGACGATGATCGGACACTTAATTGCACTCGAATCGCTTGGAACGCCGTACGGCACCCCTTTCGCGCCGGTTCGTTATGCCGATTGGAAAGATACGTTCATTCGTTTACCGTTGTGGAAAATGGGCAAGCGACCACTAGGGGTAAAAGCGACCCAATTGCGGAGGCAAGGTGAAAATCGTCCAGAGGGTGATGGGAAATGAATAGATTTGCAGGTAATGAGATCACCACTATGCAGTATATTTGTCTTAATAGCGGCATTCAGATGAGTGTATTCTTTCTGGCAATGCCGCGAATATTGGCGGAAAAGGCAGGCACAGATGGCTGGATCGCGCTCATTATAGGCTGGATCATCACGGTGGCAGCAAGCTTAATTGTTATTCAGGTGATGAAAAAGCACCCTGATGGCACATTATTTGATCTACTTACACGATATTTGGGGAAATGGACAGCTAGGTTGGCAGCTAGTTTATTTGCCCTCTATCTTTTTTATTACGCTTACACAGGAATCGCCCAGGCTGTATTGATTACGAAGGCATGGTTGCTGCCGCAAACGTCGGCATCTATAGTCATGCTTTTGCTGCTCATCCCAACCTATGTAATAACGCGCAATGGACTTCGCATCTTAGCCAGATATGCGGAGCTCGTTGTTATAATCTCTTGTTGGATACCCGTTGTGTATCTTCTTCCGCTCAAGGATGCTCACTGGCTGAATTTGCTTCCCTTATTAAAAGAAGGATGGAAGCCTGTATTTTCGGCTGTACCTACAACGTTTTTTTCTTATATTGGATTTGCTACAACGTTTATTTTGTATCCGTTTTTGAAGAACAAACAGAAGGCTTCCAGTATCATTATGATCTCCGATACATTGACAATGTTCGGGTATATGTTCCTTACGTTAATCTGCTTTGTCTATTACAGCCCGGACGAAATTCAGAAATACAACGAACCCATGGTCAATATTTTGGAATCCATTGAATTTAAGTTCATAGAACGGATGGAAATACTGTTTATCGCGTTTTTTTTACTCATTTTTTCATTAGCATGGATACCTACTATGTACTTAGGTGTTTATACGACTAGCTGGCTGCTCGGAAAGCAGGATCACCGCAATCATTTTCGAATACTCTGGTTGTTTCTTGCAGTGGGCACGTTTTTTTTCATGCCATCTTTTAATCAAAGTGATCGTATGAATGAGCTTCTTAGAAAGATTGGTTTTGGCATCGAATATGTATTTCCTGGCTGTTTACTGATTTATTTATGGACGCATAATCGTTTTAAGTGGAGGAAGAACATATGAACAAGCGGATGTTTCAAAATATGCTTCTCGGAGTGCTTGTCGTTCTTTCTGCTGGTTGCAGTGATCGGTTAGATATGGAAGATGCCACATTCGCCCTATTAGTAGGATTTGATCTCGATCAAGAAAACAAATTATTGCTTTACAGTACATCACCAGTATTCAGTCAAAGTGCTGAGAAGAAAACGCGTGAAATTGGGGTGACCCCACAAACGAATCGTCAGTCGAGAGAGAAACAGGACAGTTATGCGCCGGGCGTTTTCCAGGGCAGAAGTATTCAAGTCGTACTGGTCTCCAAACGAATACTACAGCAAGAAAACTGGTTTCAATTAACCGATATTTGGTTTCGCGATCCCAAAAACCCGTTAACTTCCAGGGTTATTGCCTTCGATGGACCTATTTCTGAAATTATTCACTTAAATCCGAAAGACCAACCCATGCTGCCTTTATTACTTAGGGATATGGTCGAAACGAAGAATACCCGATCGGAAACGGTAAAGACGACTTTGCAGGAGCTGCACAATCAAATGCGCGAAAAGGGTCAAACTCCCTACATCTCCGAAGTTCGCTTGCTGAATAAACAAATTGCGATGACGGGTATAACACTGCTGGATAATAAAGGGAATTTCGCCGATTCTCTGAACATACAGGAAAGTATTCTACTGCAAATTTTGCAAAATAGGACAAAGCGGGCGGTTAGTTTGACACTTCCCATTCCCGGACAAGTGAAGATCGGGCCGTTCCACACAGATAAATTAAGTCTAAATGCTGAAAAAATAAAAACGAAAGTCAAGACTTCCTACAAAAATGACAAGTTTCAATTCGATATCCATATTACCATGCGCGTTGGTCTATCAGAGCTAACGTTCCCTTACGATGTGAGAAGTCAAGGAAAAGATTTGGAGAATAAAATTAATATTCAATTACAAAAGCAGTTGGAAAGTCTCATACACAAAATACAAGCGGATAAAATTGATCCGATGGGGCTTGGGCTTTATGCCCGAGCGCATGAATATAGCCATTTCAAGAAAGTGGAAGATAATTGGGGTGAGACGTTGGCCAAAGCTGACATTCATGTTTCCGTGAAGACAACCATAGGAGCTATGGGAACAGTGAAGTAAAAGATTAACTCGGAGGGGGACAGCAAGTGAAAAAATATGGCTTGAATGAAATCACCTTCATGCAGTATATCTTTCTCAACTTTGGTATGGTATTGAGCATCGGTTTTTTGTCGCTGCCGCGCGTATTATCCGAAAAAGCAGGTACGGCTGGCTGGATTGCTCTTATCGTCGTTTGGGTTATTTCCATGGCAGCGAGTTTAATCGTCGTACAAGTGATGAAAAGGTATCCTGACGGGACTTTGCTGGATTTAGTGACAGTGTATTTGGGTAAAGGGGCAGGCAAAGTTGTGGCCATCCTATTTGCCCTGTATCTCTGTTACTACGGATACACGGGGCTTGTATATACCGTATTGATTGTTAAACAATATCTTTTGCAGCAAACTCCAGCTTATATCATTATGATTCTGCTGCTCATTCCCACTTATGTCATTGTGCGAAACGGACTTCGCATTTTGGGCAGATATGTGGAATTGGTTATGCTTCTATCTTTATGGATTCCTATTGTGTATTTACTTCCGCTTAAGGATGCCCATTGGCTGCGGCTGTTTCCTGTACTTAAGGAAGGATGGGAGCCTGTATTCGCGGCGGTACCGAGCACTTTTTATTATCATATCGGATTCTCAACCACGTTTATCTTGTATCCGTTTCTCAAAAATAAGCGGATGGCCTCCATCGGTCTTGTTATCTCGTATACATTGACAATGCTTATGTATTTATTCATTACCATTATCTGTTTCGCCTACTTCAGCACAGATGAAATTATGGAATACAACGAACCTACGATCAATGTATTGAAAACGATCGAGTTTACATTTATATCAAGGATCGAAGTCATATTTATCGCGTTTTATCTTCTTATCTTTTCATTGTCTTGGATACCTACGATGTACATGAGTGTTTTTTGTACAACTTGGCTAATCGGAAAGCAAGACCACCGTAATCATTTACGGCTGCTATGGGTGTTCATTGCCGTAGGCACGTTTTTCTTTATGCCTACTGTTTTTCAGAGTGAAAAGATGAATACTTTACTTGGTCAGATCGGTTTGGGTGTTGAGTACATAGCCCCTGTTTGTTTACTTTTATATGTAAGTATACATGATCGATTTAAGTGGAGGAAGCACTTATGAACAAGCGGATGCTGAATGTTATATTCATCTTCTTGCTTGTTTCTTTCGTCCCTGGATGCAGAGATCGGTTAGATTTGGAAAATGCTACAAACAATCTCGCCTTAGGGGTGGATTTAGATAATGAAGACAACTTACTTTTTTATTTGCATAATCCCGTGCACGGCAGAGGTATTAAGAATGAAAATCTAATAGTCAAAGTAGAGTCGCAAACGATTCGACAAGCAAGGGGAAAACAGGATGAACGAGCACCAGGTGTAATTACAGGTAGAAAGGTTCAGGTCATGCTTATCGGAAAGCGCATCCTCGAGCACGAAGATTGGTTCCAGATGCTTGATGTCTTCTTTCGCGATATGAAAAATCCATTAACACCAAGGATCATCGCTGTTAATGGACCTATTTCCGACATTATGTACTTAAATCCGAAAGATCAACCCATTTTACCCTTATTGCTTCGGGGGATGATTGATACGAAGAGTGCTAGATCGGAGACGGTACAAACAACGCTGCAGAATCTGCATTGGCAAATGTTTGAAAAAGGAGTGACGCCCTATATCTCAGAAATTCAGTTGGACAAGGCCAAACGGATCATGCTAACTGGCGCAACGCTGCTGGATCATAAAGGGAAATATAAAGCTTCTCTGGACAAAGAGGAAACCATTTTACTTCAAATATTGAATAAAAATGCAAAGAAGTCTGTTAACTTAACACTTACGATTCCTGGGCGTGAAAAGAGTGGTCCCATCCAAACAGACCATGTAAGTATTATGGTTCAAAGCATGAAAAGGAAGGTTAAGACTTCATACCAACAGAACAAGTTTAGGTTCGATATCAATATTACAATGCCAGTTGATCTTACTGAACTTTTGTTCCCTTTTGATGTGCGAAAGAATGGCAAAGAGTTAGAGGGATTGATTTCTGAACAAGTGAAAAAGAAATTCGAGAACCTCATCAAGAAGATACAGGAGCAGCATATAGATCCTATCGGGCTTGGTCTCAACGCACGGGCTCATGAATATAGAAAATACAAGAAAGTAGAGGAACATTGGGGAGAAGCGCTATCAAAGGCTGACATTCATATTTCCGTTAAGGTAAATATACGAAGCATGGGGCCTTTGAAGTGAATGGACTAGGAGTTGGTACTCCGCTTTGAAAGATAGTCGAATGGATTGGAAGTAAATATTTGCGTTTTTCTTCTTATGCCTTTACACTTAAAACAAAAATGGAGTGGTGAAATGAGTAAAGGTAAAGTTTGGAACAAGGGTAAGCGCAACGGGGGTGGCGGACCAGCGCCTGGAACGGGTTATAAGGAAAAGCTAGCAGCCACCATGCAAGCGGAAGGTAAACCAGTTGAAATTATCGATCTTAAGAATCCGATTAATCAGGTTCAACGCATGAATCGTGAGAATTGGGTCGAGAGACCCGTTCGTGTTAATCGTGAACAACCTAAAAAATAATGCTGATAAGCCTATCCAGACACTTTATGAGTGTTGGGTGGGCTTATTTATTTGTTTTGGGTCAGGCGGGAGTGGAGTTTACCCATTGCTTGGAAGATGAAGATAGGGATTCGGCTCGAGTGAGGGTGGATTTCCAGGTTTACAGTGGATGTGGGGAATAGGGGAGAGAATTGTTGTACAGCGTACAACAATTCCTATCCATTCACCTGGGCTAAAGTGAAGATGTTGTATTTCGTACAACAATTCAGCCTAATTTCCTGCTAAAATGCTACTTTTGGCTGGAATTGTTGTATTTGGTGCAACAATCGCGAGGAAAATGTGGATTCCCTCGCTTAATGTTGTATAAAATGCAACAACATTACATGGATGAGCGAGTAAGTAAACAAATATTTGAACATATACGTCTTGGCTACAGGTATACACATTCACCCAAACACCCAAACACCTAAATACCCAACACCCAACACCCAACACCCAACACCCAACACCCAACACCCAACACCAACACCAAAACCAAAACCAAAACACTCTCTCGCTCAAACTAATGTAAGCCGTTTATCCTTAGTCAGCTTATTACTCCAAATTCACATTAAACAACTGTCCGCTTGATAGTAGGGGTAATCCATCTTTTGTTGAACCTGCTGCACGAAAAGTGAATCAGTAAGAGATTCAATGACGAATAATCCTAAATCAATAGAGGCTGAAACGCCGCCACCGGTAAAGAGATTTCCGTCTCGGACGATTCGTTTTTTAACGACTTCGGAACAGTATGGTGTCAATAACTCGTAGGCGGAAGGATTGGTGGTTGCTTTTTTTTCATGTAGGAATCCGGCTGCACCTAGTAACAAAGCACCTGTGCATACAGAAACCTTGTAAGTCACATTAGCTGAGGTTTGAAGCCAAGTGATGAAGGCAGAGTCGAATCTAAGGCTTCTCGTTGAAAATCCGCCAGGTACGAACAAGAGATCATAATCCGATAGATCGGGATAGACATGTGTTACCTTAACGGTTAAGCCTCGGTCGTCCGTAATTTCCTCCTTATTGGAGCAGAAATCCCAAGTGACGTTCTCTTTGGCCCCCATAATCCCCATCCATGTGATAGCTTCATAGAAGCCAGCGAAGTCTAACGTGGTCATTCCATCGAATAGTACGAATGCCATTTTCATAAACAGCCACCTGACCTTTCAATTGTCATAGAAGCACAAAAAAGCATTTGATTAAGGATCAAATACTTTGCCCAGGCGTACGGCTGTTTGCGATGTGCTCCCTCATGGTTATCCATGTTTACGCCAGTCACACATCGATTTAATTTTTATAATCTTACAATTGCCCGCACCGAAATACAATATCTTTTTTCAAGTGACGACCATGACATAAACCCTTCACGTCCCCATATGAATGGAAGAGGCGTTTGTTGCGCACGTCATAATGGCAGTAAAGCAGGGAGGGATTGACTTATGAAATCGGTTTTTAAGCTTGAAGTAGAGGAAGCGAGGGTCATGATCGCAGCAGGCATACAAGCGGCAATAGAAGCGAATGCAGCCGAAACGATATGTATCGTAGACGATGGCGGGTATCTAATTGCGTTAGAAAGAATGAATGGCGCTCGCAATACGAGCCCTGAAATCGCCATAGCAAAGGCGTTTACAGCTAGCGGTCACAGGCGCTCTACGCATTTGTTCAATCAACCCGGTGGCCCAGCGACCATCCATGGTGAGGCATTTGGTATTCATGCCATGATGCCTGGTAAATTTGCTATCTTCGTCGGGGGGCTTCCGATTGTGGTGAACGGGAGTGTCATTGGCGGAGTCGGTGTAAGTGGAGGGAATGGAGAGGATGACATTGCGGTGGGGGTTGCGGCGTTAAAGGCGCTGCAGTCTTATTTGGGTAACACGTATGAAGTCATGACAGAGCCTGATATAAAGAAATAGGCATCTTTTCAAAAAGGAAAGCCCCAGTCCCTCTGATGATAGAGAGAAAAGGGCTTATTTTTAACTCATAAGGCTTCTTACATATTGAAAAGTTTCATCAAGCGTATCATCAGCAAGCTGTTCTAAGGAGATGTCGATCCCCGGTTTTACCCGGTGCAGCATCTCTAAGAACGTTTTCGTTTGGAAAATACCCTTACCGGATCGTACCTCTTGCCGTTTGTTGTTCTGAATGACAACATCTTTAAGATGGGCAAGGACGATACGGTCACCGAAAGCAGCAAATGCCTGTTCCAGAAAAATTTCTTGTGACTCAACAGCAGTAGGTGGCATTAGATTCACTGGATCAAACACAACCCCCAGATTACTGGAAGGAATCTCATCCAAAATCCGAACCATTTTCTCAGTACTAGACAACGTGTGAGTGAAAACAGGTTCGAGTCCGATGAAGACACCCCAACGTTCCGCTTCTTCCGCTAATTCTTCAACTGTTTGCTTGAGGGTTGTCCATCCCATGGCCTCATAAAGCTCGGAATCCTGTGAGAGGTACGTCGTTAGGTCAGCTGTTTCCGTCGCAACGATAGAGGTACCAAAGTCTCTGGCGAAACGCAGATGCTCTTTGAACCGGTTGATTTCATGACGCCGCTGCTGGGGATCAGGATGAATCGGGTTAATATAACAGCCAAGCACGCCAATCCGGATACCAGCACGGTGGAATTGCTCGCCAATGTGGTTGGCCAGAGCAGGGCTGAGCCTACCGAGGCTGGTGTCAAAATCACTGATTGCTTTGCTGAGTGCCAGTTGAACGAAGTCAATGCCTCGTCCGCTTAGCTTCTCTGTTAATTGCTTCAATGGAAGATGGCCGACGGTATGGGCTAACGTACCGATTCCCATCTATCTAGCCATCCATCCGCCGTCCACGCACAGTACGTGTCCGTTCATATAATCCGATGCATGCGATGACAAGAACACAACAGGACCTTTCAAATCCTCGGGAGAGCCCCAACGGCCTGCCGGAATTCGGTCTGTAATGGATTGTGTACGTTTCTCATCTTTGAGGATAGGAGCTGTATTATTCGTCGTCATGTAACCAGGGGCGATGGCATTGATCTGGATACCTTTCCCGGCCCACTCGTTCGCTAAAGCTTTGGTCACGCCAGCTATAGCATGTTTACTCGCTGTGTAGCCAGGAACATTAATGCCTCCTTGGTAGGTTAGCATGGAAGCGATGTTCACGATCTTGCCGCTGCCGCGCTCAATCATGTGACGGCCAATTAGCTGACATAAGAAGAAGGCAGAGTTCAAGTTCAGATCAATGACATCGTGCCAATCTTGACGTGCATGGTCAACAGCCGGCGTACGTCGGATGATTCCGGCATTATTCACGAGAATATCGATGCCGTCGTAGATACCGTTAGCTTTATTTACAACATCCTCAAGGATGTCTTCGTTGCTAAGGTCAGCTGCGATCAGCTCGGCTTTGCCGCCTAGTGCTCGGATGGCTTCTACCGTTTGAACGCTTTCGGAAGAGGATACAGCAATGACATTTGCTCCTGCTTCAGCAAGGCCAATGGCCATGGCTTGACCAAGACCGCCGGAAGCGCCGGTTACGAAGGCTGTTTTGCCTGTTAAATTAAAAAGTGTCATGAAGGTTACTCCTTTTTACTATTGAGTTACGATCTGAATACCAGCATCACGGTATTGCTTGGCAATTTCAGCGGGTAGGGCACTGTCTGTTAGGATCATAGCAACTTCAGACAAGGAAGCGAACGTTCGTAAGGCACATTGGCCGAATTTGTAATGATCGGCAACGCCGTAAACCGTTGCGCTGGATCTAATCAATGCACGTTTATAATCAGCATGATCACTTGTGTAGATGGTAAAGCCGTGCTGCAAATGAACGCCAGTAGCAGAAATGAATGATTTCTGAATGTTGAGCTTATTCACATAGTCCACGGCTTCAGGACCTGCGAGCATGTTGCGCAGACGGTAGCCGCCTGGAACAACCAGACGGATTTCTTCCTTATGCAAGAGCTCGGACATAATAAATAGATCATTCGTTACAACAGTAAGCGGCTGATTCTCCAGCCGCCTAGCAATTTCAAGTGTTGTACTTCCGCCATCGAGGGCAATGATATCTCTTGGTTGAATGTATCGCAGAGCTATCGTCGCGATTTCGGATTTCTGATCGGCATGCTTAATGATCGGCTCTTTCGTTGAAAGTATGCCTAGCTGATCACTTTGAGCGAGCACCGCGCCGCCATGAATGCGGACAAGCAGCCCTTTTTCCTCGAGTTTGGCCAAATCTTCGCGAATCGTTTTACCAGTAACGTCAAGCCGTTCGCTAAGCTCGTTCACCGTTACTTCTTTCTGTGCCAGAAGTATTTCCATAATGGTTTCATATCTGCGTAAAGGGTTCATCGGGTGTCATCCGTTTCTAAATAGAGGTTACCGACTATTTTAAATCTTTCATGGCCACGGCGTCCATATCATCAAAAATTTGATTTTCGCCAGCCATGCCCCAAATGAAGGTGTAGTTGTTCGTGCCAACACCGCTATGAATGGACCAGCTTGGGGAGATGACAGCTTGCTCATTACGCATAACTACGTGACGTGTTTGCTGCGGCTCACCCATCATGTGGAACACTACCGCATCTTCCGGCATGTCAAAGTAGAAGTAGACCTCGGAACGACGATTGTGTGTATGGGAAGGCATTGTGTTCCACATGTTGCCTGGCTTCAGAAGTGTCATACCCATAACGAGTTGACAGCTTTTTACGCCGCCTGTGTGGATGTATTTGTAAATCGTACGCTCATTGGATGTATTGATGCTGCCTAAATGAGTAGGAGTAGCTTCGCTGATGGCGACTTTCACCGTTGGATATGTTTGGTGAGCAGGTGTTGAATTAAAGTAGAATTTCGCTGGCTCGGCAGCGTTATCACTAGCAAACGTAATATCCTTCGCGCCAAGACCAATATAAATGCAATCTTTGGAATCCATGTTGTAAACCGTACCGTCAACGGTGATCGTGCCTCTGCCGCCAACATTAATAATACCGATCTCGCGGCGCTCTAAGAAATAATCTGCAGCCATTTCTTTCTTGTCAGCTTGCAATTGAAGTGCGCCCGTAATTGGAAGGACACCACCAATGATGAAACGGTCAACGTGGGAATAAACCAATTTAATTTCATTAGGTGAGAACAAAGCGTTAATTTGAAACTCAGCTTGCAGGCGTTCAGTGTCAAATTGCTTAACTTCATTCGGGTGTGATGCGTAGCGGATATCCATCGGTTAATCTCTCCTCATATTTGGTTTATTTATGTTGATATTCGTTCATATAGGTTTAATTTACTCCAATAATAGGGTTTAGGCAAGGGTTTTCAGACCTATGTTTCAAAAGTTTCTGTTCGGGTGAATAAAGGATACGGAATAAGTAAACAACAAACAAACGAGCCTGGTTTACAATTAGGAGGTTAGCGCATGGATAAAAGTCATTATTTCGATCACGTATGTAACGATACGATTCCTACTCAGCCTGAGGAAGAGGCTACAACACCAACAGATATGCTGAGTGAGGCAGTTGAGGAAATCATGGATAATGTGAAAAAGGTGTTCTCTGCCGGCGATCCCGATGATCGGGGTTAGGAAGTGGAAGAGCTCCTCCCGAAGATGGGAGAGCGCTGAAAAGGACCTTGTTGTTGTCTACATGTGTAGATAACAAGGTCCTTTTTTCATTTTGGGATTAGGCGAGCTTCAGGTTTATTGAAAAAAGGAGAATTAGACAGACAAGTTGTACAGCGTACAACAATTTCCTTGATTTCTGCTTAGAAAGCTCAGAATGTTTTAGTTTCGAGGCCGTCGATTCATCTAATCTTGCTCTGCATGGAGGTGTCTTGAATCGTGTTCAATCGTCAACTAGGCTAATTGAGGTTGCTTGATGAATGAATCCGTGTTCGCGGTTGAATGATGTTGTAGAAACTGCAAAATATCCTTTGGGCTAGCAAAATGTTGTAGAAAATACAACACTGGTAACCACTATAGCCCATTTGCCCTAACGAAGACTGAATGACTCTAAAATCGGACTTTGGAGCTTTGAATACCAGTTGTGAGAGAAATAGTGAATCAATCGATACGTCACATGGGCACTGCTTTGTTAGAGTGTATCTTTCCAATTAGTTTCAAACATTCTCCATTGGATCGGGGTCATGCCGGTAATGCGTTTAAACACGGTGGCAAAATGTTGACTGGATGCGTACCCCAATTCATTAGCAATCTTTGTAACCGTATCCGTGCCTTCAACCAGCAGTATGCAAGCTTTCTTAATTCGCGCACGTTCAATAAATACCATTGGCGGGAGCCCCGTATATTCCTGAAAGGTGCGGAAGAAGTGGGAGGGACTGATCCGGACAAAATCAGCCATCTCTTCGATGGAGGGGCGCCATTGCGGCTCTTCCGCGATCCGGCCTATAAGTGCATCCAATTGACGTAATAGATCGTCAGCGAGAGAAACAACTGTTTGACTAGGCTGAAGAATTCGAAGCAGCAGCCCAAGCAGCGCTTGGCGGGTAGCGGAGATTCGTAATGGACTGTTGGAATTTAGCGCATTTCGCAACTGTCTAATGTCGTCAACAGCCTGCAGACCAGTATGGGTAACTCTGGGCAGCGCCTCTAGTGCATGTTTGAAGCACTCAATCTCGTCTTGCGGCAAGCGCAACCAGTCTTCCGCATGCGGCGGTGTGATGATGAACCACCAGAATCGACTGGGCTCAATCACATTGAAGCCCCCGCGATGAACCTCGCCAGGGCTTGTGTGAAACACGTCACCTGCTTTTGTCTCATAAGCGTGCCCGTTCAGCTCCCAGCTGGCTTTACCCCGTTCAACCAAAACGAATTCATATCCGTCATGCTTATGAAAGGAAAGGGGCAGTGCCGACCTAATCTCATCGAAACCGAAGAGGAGCAATTCCGGAACTCCAAGTATGCGATTTTCCTTATTAATGTCGTAAGTCCAGCGTGGACTTTGTTTCGCAGGCACGGGGAGGGACCTCCTCTACGTTCGGATGTTCTTATTTGTCTTGTATGTTTCTCATACTACTTTGTAGCTCTGTGAACGTCAATCAACAAGGGATTAAGTATGATGAAAGCAAGACGTATAAGGAGGAATTTACGATGACTTTGCAAGTAGAGAGAACGTACAAAATTACGGCTCAGGATAAGGATACATTCAATCGCGACGGTTACTGGATATCTCCGAAGCTGCTGGACGATGATCAAATCATGCGGTTGCGACTTGCGCACGAGCGGGTTTGGACTGGCGATTACGATGGCGATGGGCTTCCGATGAACCATTACCGTGCGAACCCGAACCCTGATTCATTACGCAAGCTAGATAATGGATGGTGGATCAATGACGAGATCCGAAGAACTGTCACAGATCCGTTAATCGGTGAGCTTGCAGCCGATTTGCTGGAGATAGATGAAATTCGGCTCTGGCACGATCAGGTTATTTATAAGCCAGGTGTCGGCAATAAGGAGACGCAGTCAGGTAACGTTGGCTGGCATCAGGATTACGGCTACTGGCAATGCTCCAGCAATTCGAACATGGTGACCGTATGGATAGCGCTGCAGGACACGGATCTAACCAACGGCGGGATGATGACCATACTTGGATCTCACAAGTGGGGACTAATACCTGATAGCAATACGTTCTTCGATTCGAACATGGAGGAGCTTAGGAACAAATATGCGGCAGGTCGCGAATGGGTCGAGGAGCCCTGCATTCTGAAGGCTGGTCAGGCAAGCTTTCATCACGCACTTACATTCCATGGGTCCGGCGCAAATAAGACGAATGAGCCTCGTATGTCTGTCGTCGCGCATCTGATGCCTAGCGGCACCAGCTACCGCGCAGGCATACAGCGTCATGATAATTCCCGTCTGTTAGGACCGCGCCCTTATCACGGTCAGGCTTTTGCAAATGAGTATTTTCCGGTTTTGTTTAAACGATAAATAGGATGCAAAATCCCTTCCATACGAAGGGATTTTCTTTTTACCTACAGGCGGTTACAATTGCCTTAATGATGACACAGCTTTTCTGGAGATGAAGCACATGGCAAATCCCTTGGAACATCTTCGTTTTAATCATATCGATTCCGCTACGGTCGGTTCGATTGTATATCCACCGGGTGGCAGGTATGGTCCTCGCATCCAACTAGATATTCAGCTCGTTCTATTACATACTGGTTCTATGGAAGTGACCATTGATGGCGTTCATTTTCGACTAGAGCCCGGCAATGTGGCACTTCTGAAGCCCGGGCACATCGAGCATTTTACATTTGCAGATGAACAGGACAGTTGGCATCGTTGGGTGGCCGTAAGCGTTCAACCCTTATCTGTGGATCAAGTGCAAGCATTGGAGCAGGTTCCGTTTAGCCTCCCAATCTCTGAACACTTGAACCGAATAACTGACCTTATGCTATCGATCCGATCCGAGCATGCGGATACAGGACCTGTCATGCGAAGTCTCGGTCACACAGCGATTCAATTGTTTCTATCCGAACTGTCCAAAGCGCAGCTGCAGCAAGATATTCATCCTTCAGTTTTACGTGCAAAAGCTTACATTCATCAAGAGTTCAAGGAAGGACTCGATTTGACAATGATTGCCGCGCATGCGGGAGTATCGGATGAGCATTTGGTCCGGCTTTTCCGTAAATATGAGCAAACGACCCCTATTAAATATGTGTGGCACTATCGTGTACTGCGTGCTATTGAGTTACTAGCCCATACGGGTTTATCGATATCGGAAATTGCTCAGCGAAGCGGGTTCCAAACCAGTTACCATTTCGCACGATTGGTGAAGCAGCAAACAGGTAAAACCCCTTCAGAAATAAGGACTTCCTCTTGGGGGAAAGGAGATTCTCATGCAGAATAGCGGCAGCCTATTTCCCGCTTTTTTAACCGAACATCACTGCCATCCTCAGGTGATGGCATATTATTTTAAACAATGGCAAGGCTTCTATATGTCCTTTCATCGCCATGATGCGGTAGAAATTATGTATACCATACAAGGTTCCTGCGACGTTGAAATCCAAACGCAGTCTTCACAAATCGAAAGTGTTAGTCTCAAAAAGGGAGAGTTCATTATTATGGACGCAAATGTCTCCCATCGATTGATCGTTGACGAGGCTGTTCCCTGTAGAATGCTAAATGTAGAGTTCCGCTTTACCCAGCAAAAGGGTGTGTTTCCATCTATTCACCAACTGGCGGCAGAAGACAAATTGTTGTCTTCTTTGCTGGAGGTCAAATCTCCTTATTTAGTGCTGCGCGACCCCGATGAGGTTTACCACATTATGAAAAGCTTGGTGCTTGAACTGGATAAAGCAGCCGCCAAAAGTGAAACGATGGTTCAATTGCTCATTGCACAATTGCTCATTCGAATTGCGCGTCTTAGGCAAGAAGCAGCAAGCAGCGGCATGGCGCAAAGTGAGTGGTATGTGAAACAAAGCATGGATTATTTGCATCAGAACTATGACCGCGACATTCAAGTGAAGGATATTGCTGGAGCCGTAAATTTACACCCCGGGTATTTACAACGAATTTTCAAATCGTTAACGGGGCAAACCCTTATGACGTATTTAACCGTGATTCGAATGGAAAAAGCTAAAATGCTGCTGCTGGAAACAGATGTGCCGATTTCAGAAATTTGTGATTATATCGGGGTTGGGAGCCGACAGTATTTTCATATGCTTTTCAAAGATTATACAGATTTAACCCCTACGGAATATCGGAAATCAATGGATACTCACAAGTGGGAATATCCAGAAAAAAGTTAGGATTTTTGACAAATCACCTCCGATGAAGTTAGGAATTTGATAACGTTTTCTCTTTCGCGCTTGATACAATGTGAATTGTAGATTAAACGATAGAGAGGACGATAGATATGTCATTTAAGGTAGCTTTTATTGGAGCAGGGAGTATTGGATTTACACGCGGATTACTTCGAGATTTGTTAGCAGTATCTGAATTTCATGATATTCAAGTCGCTTTTACAGACATCAATCAACATAATTTAGATATGGTTACGGAGCTGTGCCAAAGGGATATTCGAGAAAATGGTTTAAAAATAGAGATTCAAGCTACAACAGATCGTAGAGAAGCTTTGAAAGATGCAAAGTATGTTTTATGTACGATTCGTGTGGGGGGTCTGGAGGCTTTTGCCACCGATGTGGATATTCCGCTGAAAT
The DNA here is from genome assembly GCF_001427935.1 of Paenibacillus sp. Soil724D2. Taxonomy (NCBI): domain Bacteria; kingdom Bacillati; phylum Bacillota; class Bacilli; order Caryophanales; family Paenibacillaceae; genus Paenibacillus; species Paenibacillus sp. Soil724D2. Next base: position 701,263 of record NZ_LMRY01000001.1, on the reverse strand, counting down.
ACGGCGTTGACCAATGTGTGGGCGATACGCTATGTGCAGGGGGAATTATGTATGGTCAGCGCGGCATTTCGGAAATGCTTCGCATTTGCCAAGATATTCGAGAAGTGGCGGCGCCTGATGTGCTGCTGTTAAATTATGCGAATCCGATGGCGATGCTGACTTGGGCTTGCAACAAGTACGGCGGTGTGCGGACAATTGGTCTCTGTCACGGTGTTCAGCATGGGCATCAACAAATCGCGGAAGTATACGGCTTGGAGAAAAAGGAAGTAGACATTATTTGTGCAGGCATCAATCACCAAACTTGGTATGTACAGATCCGTCACAATGGTCAGGATTTGACGGGCGGTCTGCTTGAAGCCTTCGAGAACCATCCGGAGTTCAAGCGTACGGAGAAAGTGCGTATCGACATGCTGCGCCGCTTTGGCTACTATAGTACAGAATCCAACGGACATCTAAGCGAGTATGTGCCTTGGTACCGAAAGCGTGCTAGCGAAATCCAAGATTGGATCGACATGGGCAGCTGGATTAATGGAGAAACAGGAGGCTATCTGCGTGTTTGCACGGAGGGACGCAACTGGTTCGAGACGGAGTTTCCGAACTGGATGAAGGATAAGGCATTTGTTTACGATGCTGAGAAACGCAGTGAAGAGCATGGCTCCTATATTATTGAGGGCCTTGAGACAGGACGCGTGTATCGCGGACATTTCAACTTAGTCAATAACGGTGTCATCTCGAATCTGCCTGATGATGCGATCATCGAAGCGCCGGGCTATGTAGATCGCAACGGCATCTCGATGCCTCATGTTGGAGACCTGCCGCTTGGACCGGCAGCGGTATGCAATGTGAGTATTTCTGTACAGCGGCTTGCTGTGGAAGCTGCCGTGCATGGCGATGATAAGCTGCTTCGTCAAGCGTTTATGATGGATCCGCTCGTAGGAGCCGTCTGCAATCCCAAAGAAATTTGGCAGATGGTCGATGAAATGCTGGTCGCACAGGAGGCATGGCTGCCTCAGTACGGCGCGGCTATTACAGAAGCAAAGCAACGGCTAGCAGCTGGAAACCTCGTTCCTACGCGCAGCTATGAAGGTGCAGCTCGCTTGAAAGTGAAAACAGTAGAAGAAATGCAGCAGGATCGTGAAGCTGCGAATAAAAATGCAGGCGAAGCGGACAAAGGGAAGGATCGCGCAGCCGTTAGCTCTTAATGTTCGTTTAGATTCAAGTATGTTCATTTGGGTGCTTTTCAGATATAATTAAAAAGTAAGTGAAGGACCGCTTGCGGTCCTTTTATTTTTTCGTAAGATCGTTTAATGATGAAAGGGGAAAGTCAGATGTCTAATATTGGCGTATGGGAAGCAGCCGAGCCAGGCGTTCAGCGCTGCATTCTGAAAGCTGAGGTTGGTTTAATGATGATGGAGGTTCATTTCGAGCCAGGAGCCGTTGGTTACCAACACAGCCATGTTCATGAACAAATGTCCTATTGCTTAAAAGGGAAAATTGAGTTTACCATAGATGGTGTGGTAACCGTTATCGAGCAAGGCCAGACGGTATACATACCAAGTAACGCCAAGCATGGTGTTACAGCATTAGAAGAATCCGCCTTATTAGATGTCTTCACACCGATTCGCGAAGATCTTGTAAAACGGTAACCAGTTGCGCTTGCAGCTGGTTTTTCTTTCTTAACCATTGAATGCGTTTACAAATTCGGTGAAATGGAGGTTGAACATGGGTAGAAGAGGTCGTAGAGCTTGGATCTGGTTCTACAGAAACTTGTTTCTGCGTGATCGTCCATTGACAGTGAAACTGCTCGTCTATTCGGCCATGCTGGTGGTCATTCCGCTGCTTGTGGTGGGGATGATTTCTTATCAGAAATCATCTGAAGTGCTGCGTGAGGAAGCCGATTTGAGTAACAAACAAATCATCGAGCAAGTTAAGCTGCATATTGAATACTATATTCGAGATTTCGAGATCGACTCGATTCGCATGCAGAATCATCCGTCGATGCAGCAGTTTCTAAGGATGACAAGCGAACAAGAAGTGAAGAATTCAGGCATCCGCGAGCCGATGATGCAGCTTTTGAACGATACCGCTTATTCGCGATCAGACATCTCTCGGATTATGCTTGTTATGGAAAACCAGACGGTCTTGGATACAAGCATGAACAAAAATGTGACCCCTGCGCTGCAATTGATACAGGAGCCATGGTTTGCCAGTGTACCCTCCAACAGTGATATTATGTTGATCATCAGACCGCCTTCTCAGCGCTACGAGCTGGAATATGTGCCTGTTCTCTCCATCGTGAAGCGCTTAGTGAGTCCACTTACCTTAGAGCCCGTTGCTACGTTAATTATGGAAGTCAACTTCAAGCGGATTCAAGAGATTGCTGAACGCGTTACAATTGGACGAACGGGGTATTTATCTATTCTTGACCCATACGGGCGTTATATTTATTCTCCTGAGTATACGGAAATTGGTCATTTGGCGGATTGGGATCAGCTAGAATGGATTTTGCAGCAGGAAAGCGGATCATACCAAGCTCAAACAGGAGATAAGCCATTCTACACCTTCAGTCTGTCGTCCTATTTAAATTGGCGGTTGGTGACGACGATACCGGAAAAAGAATTGACGCGTGGAACCGAGTATATTCGGCGAACGATTTGGTGGACAGTCCTTGCCACATTATTTATGGCCTATTTGATTGGGATTGGTTTTGCTACAAGTATCGTTCGGCCTGTAAGGGCGCTGCAATTTTTCATGAAAAGAGTGAAAGAGGGCGACTTTCTGGCTCGCGCGGATATCGAATCCAAGGATGAGATTGGGCAGCTAACGAATGATTTTAATAAAATGGTCGAAAAGCTCCAGGTACTGCTCGATGAAATTTACTACTCTCAGCTCCGAGAGAAGGATCTTCAGCTGCGCCAAAAAGAAACAGAACTGAAAGTGCTGCAATCGCAGGTTAATCCGCACTTTCTCATGAACGCTTTAGAAACGGTGCGAGGGATGGCACTGGAAAAGGATATGACCGACATCTCTGTGCTCGTTGCGTCCCTTGCTCGACTACTGCGTTACAATCTGAATCATGCTGGGGCAACGATCTCCTTGCAGCAGGAAATTCAGATATGCGACATGTATTTACGGATTCAGAAATATCGGTTTGACGATAAACTCACCTATGAATTCCAGATCCCTGAATGGGCAGAAGGACAAATCATCGCGAAGTTCGCTTTACAGCCCTTGGTCGAAAATTGTGTCATTCATGGTATTGAAACGAGTGCACAGCCTGTTCATATTGTTATTTCAGCTGCTCAATTAAATGATCATCAATTTATTGTAGAGATTCAGGATAGCGGTGTGGGAATTCCGGCTGCCAAACTCCGTGCCTTACAACTCGATTTGCTGCAGAAAGACATGATTACAGCGGTATCACAAATCGGCATCGTCAATGTACATCGACGGATCTCTTATCTGTTTGGTGACGCCTACGGTCTAGAGCTAGAAAGTGGTGCAGATGCAGGAACTCTCGTGAGAATCAAGCTGCCGCTGAAGCCTCACGTAGAGGAAGGGAGGTAGGAGGTCATGTACAAAGTCATTCTTGTGGACGATGAAAGGTGGGTTCGTGTCGTCCTTCGTAAAGCTGTGGAACAAACCAAGCTTCCTTTCGAAATCGTGCAGGAATGCGCGAATGGTCTGGAGGCTATGGATGCACTGCTGAAGCATAGCGCTGATTTGGTTATCTCGGATGTAAAGATGCCGATCATGGACGGCATTGCTTTGGCGGAGCAGATGACACAGGTATCAGCCAATTTAATCCTAGTGAGCGGGTATGACGATTTTCAGTTAGCGCAGCAAGCGATACGCTACGGAGTTAAGGACTATCTGCTGAAGCCTGTGGAAATGGAGGCAATGGCAGATTGCTTGGGCCGATGGATGCAAGACAGGACAACGAAGACAGCGAGGCGGTTGGCGGATTCCCCTCTAGTCGGAACGGACGAATTGTCTGTCATTGAACAAGTACAGCATTTTATCGGCTCGAACTTATCCAGAGATATAAGCTTAACCGATGCCGCAGCCTTGGTCCATTTGAACCCCAGCTACTTAAGCCAACTCTTTAAGCAGCAAACGGGAGGCAAGTTCGTCGACTATGTCATTGAAATGCGCATGGAGGAAGCGAAGAAGCTGCTGATAAAAACGTCTTTACGTGTTTCCGAGATCGCGGAACGACTTGGTTATGCGGATATTTCTTACTTCAGCAGTACGTTCAAAAAGCTGATCGGCTGCTCCCCGTTGGAATACAGGAAATGTGGCGGAAGGCTGGATGAAGCCAAATAGAAGCGAAATGAAAAAGGACACCTGAGGGAGAGATTGCCCCCTTAGAATGTCCTTTTTTTACTTTCTTGGTCTTGCTATTTTCTAGCTTACTTTCTAGCTTACTTTCTAGCTTACTTTCTAGCTTACTTTCTAGCTTTCTCGATAGCTTCTAACGTTTCTTTGTAGTCATTGCGATACTTCTCGATAACAGGCTTAACGGCATCTTGCCATGGTCCCAGGTCAGATACGTCCGTAATCGTAACTCCCGCCGCTTTCACTTTGGCTTCGGAATCCTTCTCGAATTTATCCCATTCTGCTTTTTGCGTTTTGACGGATTCAATAGCAGCCTTTTTAATAAGTGCTTTATCGTCAGCAGACAGCTTATCCCAAGCTACTTTAGAAATCAAAAGCACTTCAGGCACCCGTTGGTGCTGGTCAAGAATGAGATTTTTGGCTTGTTGAAAATGGTTGGAAGAGAAGTAGCTCGGATAGTTATTCTCAGCGGCATCGATGATACCTGTTTGCAAAGCATTGAAGACGTCTCCATAAGGCATTGGTGTTGCATTCGCGCCTAGTGCGTTCATGAGGTCAATATTGACCTTGTTTTGAATAACACGTATTTTGAGTCCTTTCAGATCGGCGATGCTTTTAATCGGCTTCTTGGAATAGAAATGACGAGCTCCTGAGCTGTAGTATGCCAGTCCTTTCATTCTTGAAGACTCTAAGCTATCGAGCAGCTTCGTTCCTTGCTCGCTTTCTAGGAATTTCCATTGATGATTATCGTTATCGAAAATGTAGGGCAAGCTGAACACTTCATACTGCTTGTTGAACCCGCCAAGCGCTCCCGTACTGACACGTGTGAATTCAATCGCACCGAGTTGAACTTGTTCGATCACGGCTTTCTCTTCTCCGAGTTGGGAGGCAGGGAATACATCGATTTTGATGCGCCCATCCGATGCTTGATTGACGAGTTCGGCGAATTTCTTATCGCCTAGCGTCGTTGGGTAGTCAGCGGGGTGTGTCTCAGCTAGACGGAAATTGAGTTTAGGACCGTCGGCTTTCTTCGTCGCTGCTGCAGGGCTGGCGGCCCCAGGAGTTGTTGTTGAACCGCTATTGGTCGGTGTACTGCCGCCGCCGCAAGCTGCAAGCAAGAGACTAGTACCAATCACTGTACTTAGAGCCGTGATGTATTTTCTTTTCATTTTCATATCGAATATTCCCCTTTTTATCGTATTAGTTGAGTTGTTTCCTTATTTCATTAAGTTAGGAAGCCACATGACAAGACCAGGTATATAGGTAAGGATCATGAGCACGACGCACATGACATAAAAGAACGGCATCATGGCTTTAGTGCCTTCAGAAATCGAAATATTTCCAATAGCAGAGCCTACGAAGAGGACGGTTCCGACAGGGGGTGTTAGCAGTCCAATGCCTAAGTTTAACATCATAATGATGCCGAAGTGAACAGGATCCATGCCAAGCGTCGTCACGACCGGAAGTAAAATAGGCGTCATGATTAAGATGAGTGGAGCCATATCCATCGGTGCGCCTAGTAAGAGCAGTAAGACGTTAATGATCAGCAAAATGACAATGGGGCTGTCAGTGATGCCCAGCATCCAATCTGTTAACATGCCGGGAACTTTGAGAAAGGCCAGTACCCAGCTGAACGAGGCGGAGGCAGCGATCAGGAAGAGCACCATCGCTACAGTTCGAAAAGTACGTTGGAGAATAATCCACATCCGGCTTATGGGAATATCTCGATACACTAGAAAGGTGAGAATAAAGGCATATAGACAAGCTAGTGCGCCGCTTTCTGTAGCCGTAAACCATCCCGTGAATATACCGCCTAAAATGATGACAGCTGTCAAAAGGGAAAGCAGGCCATCGCGTACAATCTTTGGAATTTCTCGCACAGGGACAGCTTCACTCTTCGTATAACCGCGCTTGATGGCGATGATATAACTTGTGATCATAAGCGAGACACAAAGGATCAAACCCGGGACTATGCCCGCTAGAAAAAGCGAAGCGATGGAGATTCCGCCGCCGGCCGCAAGGGAATAAAGCACGAGGTTGTGGCTTGGCGGCACAACAACGCCTTGAATGGCGGCAGAGACTGTAACGCCAACTGCGTAATCGGTGTCATAGCCCTTCTTTTTCATCATCGGAATCATGACAGAGCCGATGGAGGAGACGTCGGCAATGGCTGATCCGGAGATGTTCCCGAAGAACATACAGGCGACGCAGTTGACCATGGCTAAGCCACCGCGTATGCCTCCAACGAGAACTTGAGCGAGATTGATAAGGCGCAGTGCCATCTGACCCTCACTCATAATTTGCCCGGCAAGAATAAAGAACGGGATGGTCAGGAGGGAATAAGAGTTCATCCCTTGAATCATCGTTTGACCCACGGTTGCCAGCGGGACTTTCAGGTAAAGTAAGGTGAGCAGGGAAGAACCTGCTAAAGCGAGCGAGATCGGAAAGCGGAGGACGATCAGACCAACGAAGGTGATAGTTAGGATAAGAATAGCAATGGTCGGATCCATTATTCGGGACCTCCTTCTTTTATATGTTGATGCCGCTTCGTCTCGATACCAAACAACTGCAAGAGCGCATAGGCACAGGTCATGACGCCGGTTATCGGCATGATGACATACAGCGTGCTGTTAGGCAGGCCGGTCGCCGGTAATTCTGATTCATTCATAATGACGGTGAAGTCCCATCCAAAATACACAAGATAGGCACCAAAGGCGAGAATAACAAGCTCGATGATTTTATCAAGAGCTTTATTGATGGAGGCTGGAAGCTTGTGGGTGAAGGAATCGATGCCCAAATGAAGCTTCTCACGAAAGCCAATCGCAATGCCCATGAAGGAAAACCAGACAAGAAGCAGCATAGTCACTTCCTCCGACCAGAAGAATACGAAGTTAAACAGCTTACGGGTCATGACCTGTGCGGTGACGATGATGATCATACTAAGCAAGCCGATGAGGGCGGCAGACTCGATAAATGAATCGATACCGAGAGCAATTTTTCGAAGTATTCTCATCGTAATAGGGACCTCCTCTCTCTACTTTGTAAGTGCTTTCATTGACGTGCCTTAAGTATAGCTCTCCTTTCTACCCACAGGTATGCCATAGTTTTTAGTTTTTTTTGTAGTTTTTTTAGATATTTGGTTGGAATGAAACAAATAATGAGCAGGTGTCGGAGGACAACCTGCTCATTTAATTGAACCTTTTATTATGCCTCCTCACAACTGGTTGCATGACTCCAAAAATTGATTTTAGAGTCGTTCATCTGTTTTGTGAGGGGGTGTGGGTAGAGTTATTACCAATGTTGTAATTTCTACAACAATTCCAACGCATAAAGGCTAATTTGCGACTTGAAGCTGCAGTTCGCTCCTCTAAGTAGAACTAGAGTGGATGAATGAAGGTCGACGGTCGGACAAAGCCGTTTATTTTAAGTGATGCTCCAAGAGTCCAACGTTTCCTCCATTCCTTTTTATAAGAACTGAAAGCCCATATAGACAGCAACAGCCCATATCATACAAGCAGAAACCTTGTTTAATTTGGTAATGAATTGGCCTCTAGGATCACGCTTACCCACTAGGCATCCTGCGAACGCTAAGCCGAAGAACCAGAGCCAGGAAACTAGAATAACGCAGACAGTGAAAACCCATTTTTCTCCGCCAACATATTGTAAGGAATTTGTACCTATAACTCCTATCGTATCCAGTATCGCGTGGGGATTCATTAAGGAGACGGATGCTGCAAACAGGATTTGTTTTTTTGGTTCATGTTCCCGTTGTGAGGTCACCGAACCTGGTTTACTTTTCCAGAGTACCCACCCCATATATAACAGGAAAAAGAATCCAAATCCATAGAGCGCTGCTTGAAGCCAAGCGAAGGTTAATACGACGAAAGAAACGCCTAAGACTGCCAATAAAATTAGGATCGTGTCACAAATCGACGCCGTGAGGATGACAGGCAGTGCTTTAAGGTAAGAGGGCCCGCGGGCACCTTGGTTGAATACGAAAACATTTTGTACCCCTACAGGCAGAATGAGTCCAAAACCCAAAATAAGCCCATGTAAAACAGTTTCCAGCAAAAAGATCTCTCCCATCTATAAGACTATTCTTCCCTAGTATAGTGCATATCTAAAGGATGTCTCCCTCCAAATGGATGGCGTATCACCCAACCAAATGTTATATTTGAACTTGTTAGGAGAGGATCATAGCATGGACTGGAAACCGGATGTATCATCGGAAACGCCTTTATTTAGTCAGATTAAAGATTTTATAAAAAATAAAATATCACTAGGCGAATGGGCAGTTGGGACCAAAATTCCCTCGCAGCGTGCGCTGGCTGAACGCTTTAACGTCAATCGAAGTACGGTTGTGACCGCCCTGAGCGATTTGATTGCCGAGGGGTTATTGGAGGGAAACACCAAAGGGGGGACTAGAGTTATCAATAACTCCTGGAACCTTCTAGCTGCTTCGCCTCCCCCAGACTGGAGCTCATATGTGCAAGCCGGTACTTATTATCCAAACCAGCCTGCCATTCAGCACATTAATCGTGCGGAATTTCAAGATGGCATTATCCGTTTGGGGACTGGAGAGCTTTCACCGGAGCTGCTTCCTTCTGAACAAATGAAACAGATTTTTGAAGATTCTTCAGTGAATCCTTTCACTTTGGGGTATGAAGAACCTAAGGGAAATCAGTATTTGCGGGAGCAGATAGCCGCGTATATGCATGGAATTGGCGTTCAAACTTCGCCCTCCAACATTCTTATTGTATCTGGCTCACTCCAAGCTTTACAGCTTATATCCATCGGATTACTGCAGCGAGGTTCTTCCATCCTTTTGGAAAAGCCATCCTATCTGTATTCGGTCCATGTGTTTCAATCTAGTGCAATTAAGCTGGTTGGCCTACCCATGGATGAAGAAGGTATTCTGACGAATTTGATTAGCCGTTACAAAGAAGGCTATAACGCTTCGCTGCTGTATACCATTCCTACTTTTCATAATCCTACGAGCACGTTGATGTCAGAGCCAAGACGTCAAGAGCTGATGAGAATCTGCGCGGATGAAGGACTTCCAATCATTGAGGACGATGCCTATAGGGAGCTTTGGTTCGAAACTCCGCCTCCACTGCCGCTAAAGTCTAGGGATCCCAACGCGCTAGTTCTCTATTTGGGGAGTTTGTCAAAGACCTTAAGTCCAGGACTAAGAATTGGTTGGGTGGTTGCCCCAGAACCGGTTATTGATCGATTGGCTGATATCAAAATGCAGAACGATTACGGCTCGAGCTCGGTATCTCAATGGGCAGCAGCCGAATGGCTTGGTAGAGGGTTATATCAAGAACATCTTGTCTTTGTCAGAGACCAACTTAAGAGAAGACGCGATCTAACTGTTCGGTTGTTGAAAACCAATTTTACGGAGATTGCTTCATGGTCAGTGCCGTCAGGCGGTTTCTACATTTGGGTTCGCCTCACCGTGAGTGTGCCCATGCAAATGCTGTTCGAGCGGGCTTTGAAAGCAGGGATATTGCTGAACCCGGGTTCGATTTATGATAGGAATGCGGGAAGTTACTTGCGTATTTCGTACGCCTATGCCAAGCTTCATGAGCTTGAATGGGGGATTGTGCATTTGGCTGAGATGATTAAAGAGTTAGCTGGGGTTAGTAAAAATAAATAAATCACGAGGTGATCGGATGTCGATAAAAGGTTTGAATCATTTATTATTTTCGGTTTCTAATTTAGAGAATTCGATTTCGTTTTATCAACAAGTTTTTGATGCAAAGCTGTTAGTTAAAGGAAGAAGTACGGCCTATTTTGATCTGAATGGCATGTGGCTTGCCCTGAATGTAGAACGAGATATTCCACGTAATGAAATAAACCATTCCTACACACACATCGCTTTTTCAATTGAAGAAGCCGACTTTGAGGAACTTTATGAGAAATTAAAGAAACTGCACGTTAACATCCTACCAGGTCGCCTAAGAGACGAGAAAGACAAGAGGTCTATTTACTTCACAGACCCAGACGGTCATAAATTCGAATTTCATACAGGTACTTTACAGGACAGATTAGATTATTACAAACAGGAAAAAACACATATGGTGTTTAACGATGAATAATCGGCTTCACGAGATGTTCCGCGGCTACGAAATAGATTGGAGCTATCCATATAATCTGATTATTTGGAAAGTGAATGTCGGGAGTTATATGAAAAGTTATTCGCGCCAATTCTCCCTCGTAACGATGTAAAACATAAAACATCAATGCAGCAATCGTAGTGCTACCTCAACTTGAATCTAACGATGAAAAACATCATTGCAGCAAAAATAGCTGTTCAAAAAATCGACGAAGATGACTGTGAGTTAGGATTTACGATCATCTACTTTTGATGATAATATTTTTGCTGACTTAGGCCGTGGTGGATGTGCTAAATAGAGAAAAGGCACGCTAAAAGCGTGCCTTTTCATGTTTTTTTTCCACTCCATAAAGTCATGTAATTAAAAAAGGCTCTGAATGATTGGATACTAATGGTTGTCCTTCTTTATAGTACAAATGAGGAGAAAGTAGGATAAAAAAGATATGAACATCGCGAAAGCCATGCTCACATAAAATCGTATAGAGTTCTTTAACAATGCTATCATGCAATTCCTGATCTCTAGGGAACATATATATTTCTAAGGATAGGGGAGAATTATTTAATTGTTCCACAAGAAGAAGTTCAATTTTTATTTTCTCTTGCACAACGCCAGTTAACTTCGAAAATTGTAGGATGATGGTACTTGAAATCGAAGAAATGAAATCCTTTTGAAAACCTTTAAATCTGAGAAAAGGCATATGGGTTCCTTCTTTGCAAAATGGTTAGCGAATTTATTTATTTTAATAAAAAATTCACATAAAAACAAATCCTATATTAGATGAAACCATTCTCATATGTAGATAAGTACCTAATCTGAACAATATATCTTATAATGAGATCGATTGTACTTTCAATTGATCGAGAAGAATTGACTATTGTGGGGGTAAAGACAATGAACAGCTTACCAAAACAATTCGTTCAAACAATAAGAGACGTCCATAAGGATAAAGCTGATGAATGGTTGAGAAATTTTGACAAGCTTATTTGTGATTGTGAAAAGCGTTGGCAAATAAAAATGATGTCCCCGTTTGATTTATCCTTTAATTTTGTGGCTCCTGCCATACGGGAAGACGGAACTGAAGTTGTGATAAAACTCGTCGTTCCAGGTGATGAATTTGTATCTGAAGTCGAAACCCTTAAACTGTATAATGGGAATGGCATTGTTAAAATCATTGATGTAGATATCGCAAAAGGGATTCTTATTCTTGAACGATTGATACCTGGGCAAACACTTGCCTCATTAGAAAATGAGGAGGAAGCTGCACATATAGCCTCGCAAGTAATGAAGAAATTGTGGATTCCTGCTCCTTCCAATTCATCTAGCATTCCAACAACAATGAATATGGAAGAGAAATTAATCAATATTTATAAGAGAAATACAGAAGGTCTCGGTCCAATAACTAAGGAAATACTGCAAGAAGCTGTGGACACTTATAGATCAATGAATGCTATGCCGGATAAACCATTTTTGCTTCATGGCGATTTACATCATTACAATATTTTAATGGCTGCTAGAGAACCTTGGTTAGCGATTGATCCTAAAGGGTTGATTGGAGACAGAGAATACGATGTCATTCAATATTTGTTAAATAAATTGCCTATTGGAGATTCAACACATGTCATTGAGAAGCGAATTGATATATTTGTAAAAGAGTTGAACTTAGACAAGAAGAGATTGATATCGTGGGGATTTGCACATTCTGTTCTAGCAACCTGTTGGAGCGTTCAAGAGGATGGTAGGTATAGCAAGCCCTTTTTTGATGCCATCCATGTTTTTAGGAGCTTGAAGCAGATATAGCGATGACTGGACGGTTTTTAATTTAGTATCATATTTAAATAAATGGCTATCCCTTAGGTCTCTTAAGACTTTAGGGATAGCCATTCTTTATACCATTTGATTATTTGTCGTTAGAAAGCTTGAGAACCTCCAGCAGCTTGAAGAACAAGCTGAGCAGAATGGCAACTATGGTGGCTAGAGCCATACCTTTCAGTTCAAAATGTCTCAATTTCAGCGTTGCTCCGCTAAGGCCGATGACAAGAACAACGGTTGTTAGAATCAGATTGACCGGTTTGGAATAATCGACTTTGGTTTCCACAAGCATGCGGATCCCCGAAGAGGCGATGATACCGAACAGCAGCAAGGAAACGCCGCCCATGACAGGAGTTGGAATAGTTTGAATCAACGCCGAGATTTTCCCGACAAAGGAGAGAACAATCGCTAGGATCGCTGCTCCTCCTATAACCCACACAGAATATACGCGGCTAATCGCCATGACACCGATGTTTTCACCGTAAGTTGTATTTGGTGTTGAGCCTACTAAGGATGACAGCATGGTAGAGATGCCATTTCCGAGTAAGGATCTACTTAATCCAGGGTCTTTGGATAAATCTTTTCCTACCATATTCCCGGTTACAATCAAGTGGCCTATATGCTCCGCTATGACAACTAAAGCAGCAGGAGCGATGATTAAAATGCTCGCCAGATCGAATGTTGGGCTGTAGAAAGTAGGTAGCCTGAACCACTGAGCAGCTCCTAATGTTTCTCCAATATGCACCAAACCTAGCAATGCAGCGAGTAGGTAGCCTGCAACGATGGCTACCAGAATCGGAATGACCTTCAAAAGTCCACGAAAGACAATGGAACCTACGACTCCTACCAAAAGTGTAAAAATAGAAACCGATATAACGATAGGATCTGGAACCCAGGCTTCTTTTAAATTAGCCGGCGAAATAATGCCTGCCATAGAGGCGGCTGTAGGTACCAACTCTAAACCGATAACGGCAACGATCGCTCCCATCGCAGCAGGTGGAAATACGACGTCTATCCAGCGTGTCCCCACGACACGAATCAACAACGCTATGATCGTAAAAATCAATCCGACGACCAGAAATCCGCCTAACGCCGAACTATATCCTTTGGAGGCGAGGACGGCGAAAACGGGAGAGAGGAAAGCGAAGCTTGACCCCAAGAATGCGGGGATCTTTCCTTTTGTAATGAAAATATAAAGCAAGGTGCCTATCCCGTTCATCAACAGAATAGTAGCTGGATCAACATGAAACAAAATAGGGACCAGCACGGTGGAGCCAAACATAGCAAATAAATGCTGTAAACTAAGGGGAATGCTTTCGCCTATGGAGGGGCGTTCATCTACTTGAATAATACGAGACACGGTGGGAGCTCCCTTCTTAAACTTAACTTATCGTACGATATCTTACCATAATTGGAATGAAAAAAAGAAATAATTTTCAAAAATTCTATAAGACAATTTAGAGGCATGCCATCTTGTTCATGCTTTCTTTACTTTGTTATTGACAGATTATACAATAGTCGGATAATCATAAGTTCATGGAGTCCTATATGTTACCTCATTCCAAGATAAAATTCCGCTGGAGTCCGCCTCAAGTTATGGCGATCGGATTCTTAGTAATCATCCTAATTGGTGCCATACTTCTGTGGTTGCCTATCTCCTATGTAGGTGTAGGCAGATTATCATTTATCGACGCCTTATTTATGGCGACTTCCGCTACTTGTGTTACCGGGCTGTCCGTGATCAATACAGGAGCACATTTATCGGCATTTGGGGAGATTGTTCTTATTTTGCTAGTCCAAATTGGCGGTCTTGGCTTCATGACGATGTCCACACTCATTGCACTCGTACTCCGCCGCCGTATTTCTTTTCAGGAACGTCTCATCTTACAGGAAGCGATGAACCACCATTCAACAGAAGGTATAGTCCGTCTTATTCGCAAGGTGTTGATCTACGCGCTATATATTGAACTGGCAGGCGCGCTGTTATTCGCACTTCGCTGGTCATTTGAAATGCCAATCGGCCAAGCGTTGTACTTCGGCATTTTTCATAGCATCTCGATATTCAACAACGCGGGATTCGATCTGTTTGGCGGTATACCTCATAGAATGGGAAGTCTCATGCATTATGTAGAGGATCCGTACATTAACATCGTCTCGATGTTACTTATCATTTTAGGCGGAATCGGATTCATCGTTATCTCTGACTTACTTACATTCCCTAAGAATAGAAAACTAACGCTGCACAGCAAGGTTATCTTAACTGCATCCGCCGCTCTGATAGTGGTAGGAACACTGGTCGTCTTTGTGTTTGAGTTCACCAATTCCCTCACGCTTCAGCCTTTGTCCACCATAGGCAAAACGCTCAGTGCGATGCTGCAATCCGTGTCATCACGTTCAGCGGGAGTGAACACGGTCGATATTGCCTCGATGAGGCAAGCTACACAGTTTTTTATCATTATCATGATGTTTATTGGAGCCGCGCCCGGTTCTTCCGGTGGGGGGATTAAGGTAACTACCTTCGTAATCCTCGTTGGAGCGGTTTATGCAATGGTTCGAGGCAGGGAAGAAATTGTACTATTCCACAGAAGAATTTCGAAGGATCGGATTTATAAAGCTATTACATTTACTTTGCTCTCCTTTATCTTAATTGTACTTTCGACAATGATCCTCTCGATCACCGAGAACTTCCATTTCTTAGGCATTTTGTTCGAGGTTACTTCGGCGTATGCTACCGCAGGAATGTCGGTTGGATTAACGTCACAGCTCTCGGGATTCGGTAAGGTGTTTATCATTATTTTAATGTTTGTAGGACGTCTTGGTCCCGTCACATTGGCATATACCTTATCACCATTACCGAAAAAAGAGCCTTATCGTTACCCGGAGGGGAAGATCACAATCGGCTGATAATAAAAGACATTGCGATTCCTCATTCTTCACGAATTTCTACCTCTTTATCATTCTCTACACGCAGGAAAACCTTGATATGACAAGGTTTTTTTTGTTTTTGAAGGAAATCTCGAGAAAAATATAACTCGGTGGAAATCGTTTTATTTACGAAAGTTGGAAGCGCTTTTAATATAAAAAGGGAAGCTGACGCGCTTACAAGTAAATACCAAAAGCGTAAATGCAAATAAAAGGGAGGAACGCAAATGACAAGAAAGCCGATCCGCATCATTACCGTTTTATCAACGATCATTATGATGCTGGCTGCTTGCAGTGGAAAGGCCGACGTAAACAAGGATGCAGGTGCAGTCGGCAATGCGACGAGCACACCTGTAAGCTCGCCCACCGCTGCGGCCAAACCTAATGGAGATACCGGAGGATTAAAGCTTCCCCTGGTGGACAAACCAACGACACTGACTTGGATGCTGCCGAGCAATTCATCCAATATTAAAGAAGATCGGCTGGTTGTTCAGGAAATATTAAAGCGCACAGGCATTAAAGTCGAGTTCCAGACGTATTCGCCTCAAACTTATCAAGATAAGCTTAAGGTTATTGTCGCCTCAGGCAAGCTGCCGGACATTTTCAGCGGTCTCAAGCCGGCGGAATTAAAGAAAATTGGTAAACAAAAAGGTGTAGTTGCCATTAATGATTACACGGACCAGCTTCCGAATTTCAAAAAATTATATGTGGAAGAAAACAATTGGGTCATAAAATCTTACGGCGATGAAAACGGTAAGCTTTATACCTGGCCAATATTCAACCTGAATCGGGATGTCAATCACGGTTTTATGTTTAGAAAAGATGTTTTTGACAAATTAGGGATAAAAGAATGGACGAATACGGAAGAGTTTTATCAAGCGCTCAAAAAACTGAAAGAAGCTTACCCGGACTCTTATCCGTATGCCTCGAAAGGTCTTGCGAATATTTTTAGAGACTGGTCGTTCGGCTGGGGCTTAGGCAACGGAGATACGTATCCTTCCTATTATGACGAGAAAGATAAAACTTGGAAGTATGCAAGCGTTCAGCCCGAGCACAAAGAAATGCTGGATTTCATGAAGAAATTATACAACGAAGGCTTGATGGACCCTGAGTTTTTGACGGATACACAGGATTCGTGGACAACGAAGATGACCACCGGCAAATCTTTTGTTACTTGGGATTGGATTGGACGTTTGGATTTATTCTATAACCAAATTAAGGATAAAAATCCCGACTATAATCTGCGTTATGCCAATCCGATAGGACCGACGGGCAATGTAAGAACACTGCCTAAAGTATCTGATTTTAGCGTGACAGTCTCCAACAATAAAAACAAAGAAGCAGCTCTTAAACTGCTTGACTACTTGACTAGCCCGTCCGGCGGCGAATTGATGACGATTGGGGTCGAGGGCGTGAATTTTGAGTGGGGCAAAGATGGGGTCCCTGTCTATCCGCAACTGAAGGATTTGCCTCTGGTTGACATCAGCGTACTGGAAGACCGTTATGCGATGTGGTTAGAGGGAGCCTACTTGCGACCGGATCGACGCAGTGTGTATTACAAATTTTCTGAGAAAGAACGAGAAGCTCAAGATAAGATTCTGAAAGGGAAAAAGTTTGAGCCCGTCGATCCTATTTTGAACTTCACAGATGAAGAAATATCGACCCTAGCTCAACTGCAAACCACGCTGCAAAAAGCAGCCGAAGAATTTAACGCCAAGTATATCCTTGATAAAAAATACGGCGATAGCCAGTGGGAAGAATGGAAAAAAACGATTACGAAAAAAGGACTGGATGCGTATATCAAAGTCTACAACGACGCTCAAAAACGGTATGATGCAGCCAAATAAGAGATCAAGCAGCTAGAGATGGTGAGCCGGGCGCTCAGAAGTTAGTTTCTGGGTGCCCTTCATCGGTAAAGGAGGGGATGGAACCGTGCAGCAACCAATATTAGATGCTTCAGCAGCACCATCGAAAAAACACCTAAAGACACAATCCCGATTATCGGCCGCATTTAAGCATATGAGAAGGGATCGACAGCTGCTAATACTCTTCATTCCGTGTATAATCTTCTACGTTTTATTCCGTTACGGACCCTTATACGGGTTAATTATAGCCTTTAAGGATTACAGCGTCTTCTCGGGCGTGCTGGGCAGTGAGTGGGTCGGGCTGAAGCATTTTATCCAATTTTTCACCAATCAAGATTTCTGGATATTATTCAGAAACACACTATTGTTAGGATTTTATACGCTGATATTTGGCTTTCCATTTCCGATTATATTGGCCATTTTGTTGAATGAAGTCAGATTGCAGTGGTTCAAGAAATCGGTTCAAACATTAAGCTATCTTCCTGCTTTCTTATCCGTCGTCATTATCAGCAGTATGATCATCGATTTTCTCTCACCTACTAATGGGTTATTCAATCAACTTCTTTCTGCTGTCGGCATTGAAAAAAAGTATTTTCTGATTGATCCCGACTGGTTCCGTCCGATCTACGTAGTGTCTGAAATATGGGGCACAATGGGTTATGAAGCGATTATTTATTTAGCAGCGATAGCCGGAATAAGCCCGACGCTGTATGAGGCGGCGAGAGTCGACGGAGCAAGCAGATTCCGGATGATTTGGTATATTACCATTCCTGGACTGCTGCCAACCTTACTTGTGATGTTTATTTTAAAGACGGGATCGATGATTCGGATCGGTTATGAAAAAGTATTGCTTTTATACAATCCGATGACCTATGACGTTGCCGATGTTTTTTCCACGTATGTATACAGAAAAGGTTTATTGGAATCAAACTACAGCTATGCGGCTGCGGTTGGTATGTTCGAAGCGGTAGTAGCCATGATTATGCTGCTGGGTGCCAATTATTTGAGCAAAAGGATCGGGGGGAACGGGCTATGGTAGGACAAGGGAGACTGTCTGTCTTCGGCATTGTGAATGGGATCCTATTGATCTGTGTAGCCATAGCAACTCTGTATCCTGTTCTATACATGATAGCAGTCTCATTAAGTGAGACCTCATCCGTCATACAAGGAAAAGTCTTTTTATTTCCGAAAGGAATCAATCTGGGTGCCTACATGGAAGTGCTTAAAAACGATAAAATTCCAAGAGCATATTTGAATTCGATTTATTATACGGCGCTTGGGACATTCATTAATTTGCTGTTTACTTCGATTGCCGCCTACCCGCTTTCACAGCGAACATTTTTCGGACGAAAGTTTTTTATGCTGGCAATTGTGATGACGATGTTCTTTAACGCCGGTATTATTCCAACTTATATGGTCGTACAGCAGTTGGGACTTTTAGACACAGTATGGGCGATTGTGCTGCCGAATGCGATATGGACGATGGAATTGATTATTCTGAAAAGTTTCTACGAGAACATGTCCAGCCAAATTAGGGAGGCTGCGGTCATAGACGGCGCTTCTGAATACCGCATCTTGTTCAGTATCATCATCCCGCTATCCAAGCCGGCTCTTGCTTCCATCGGATTATTCTATTTCATGGGACATTGGAACAGCTTCTTCCTCCCGATGATTTATTTGAGCGATAAAGATATGTACCCCTTGCAGGTTGTACTCAGGGATATGCTTATCTTCAATGCTGAAAATGATGCCGCCCTTGTCGATCGGGCCGCACTGGCGCCGCAAGCGATGAAAAACGCCACGATTGTACTTTCCATGATTCCTGTCTTAGTGATCTACCCATTTGCTCAAAAGTATTTCGCGAAAGGGGTGATGCTTGGTTCCGAGAAGGGTTAAATAGACAAATGTGGAATATTAGTTGGAGACAAAGGTGAGAGGTAATGAGGTGACACCAATGAACCGATTAATGGCTAACAGAGGCTTGCTGCAAATCTTTTTCGCATTATTGCTAGTCATTGTGATCATGTTTGTATCCAACTATGTTGTCTATAAAAATTCCATTTCCGGGATCTATGAGAAAGTGACGCAAAATAACCGGTTAGCTATCAAAAATATTATTCAATCGTTTGACAGCAGCTTTACGAACGTTAACAATCTCATGTTTAGCATCCAAGGACTGCCATACGACAATCTTGAATCGGCAGAAGACAAACGCATCGATATGACAAAGGCATACACGATGCAGGAAAACATCTCCAGGCTGGCCTCTTCCGTGGATTATATCGAAGATGTGATCGTATTTTACAACAACATTGAATTAGCCGTTACGGCTAAAGGCACTAGTGATTTGAAGATTCTTTTCGAAAAAAAGTACAAACACGAAAGCTGGAATTATGAGTATTGGCGGGCGTTTGCCAAATCCAAGCATGCGTTAACTTTTTTTCCGGTGGAAGACTTTTCCGTTTCGAATGACGGTTTAACGAACAGAAAACAGCGCTTAATGGTGGCCATGGACGGCAATAAAGTCCGAATGTCCGATAAGAATGTCATGGTTCTGCTGAATGCAGACAAACTGCTGAAGAAAATCGATCTCAGCGCGATGATTCCGGGAGCTTCCTTGATTGTTCTCGACGCTAATCGCAATATGATTTTCAGCACGGACAAGGAATGGAATCTAGATAAGGTGTTAAATGATGTTTATTTTAATCCGTCACAGGAAGGTTCTTTAACTCGCGAGAATTTCGAATATAACTTCTATAGGTCGGAGTACAACGATTACATTTATATCAATAAAGTTCCGTATCAATTCCAAAATATTAATTCGGTTGCAACCGCCAATCACATGATTATGATCAGCGCGATCATCAGTGCCGTTCTGCTTTCCGCCTTTCTAAGCATCTACTTGTACCGTCCGGTCAAGGATATACTCAAATTGCTTGGCGGTGGGCATGTAAAGGGGAACGATTTTCGGAAAATATACAGCGGTATTGTCAGCGTACAGGCGGAAAATGAATCGCTCAAGAAACAAATGGACTTTGTTGATTCTGAGATGCGCAGAGGAATTTTTCTGCAAATGCTGGATGGTTTTTCGCATGCTCAGGAATACGACATACAAATGCAAAAGTATTATTCCGATTTTTTCCGGAAGCGTCAGTTTGTTATGGCTGTCCTGCACGTTAAGCGTCTCGAGGAGTACGATCAACCCCTTCTGAGGATTGATGAAATGACAGATATCTTGAGCAGCGGATTGAGCAGCAAGATAGATCACTCTGTTGTATTTCATGCAGGCAGTATGCAGTTTCTGGCTCTCATAGGAATCGAACAGGCCTCCGAACGGAAGACGGTTATGGATGCTCTTGAGTCTTTTGTAAATCGTGCTATGAAAGAAGAGCTGAAAGGGTACTCAGTTTGGGGGTGCGTCAGCAAATTGTACGATTCTAAAGTTAGTAATTGCAATGAAGCCTACCAAGACATTACGTACGGCATGCTTTACCGGAATGTTAATATGCCTCGGACAATTGTCGACATGGACGCCATTCGCTACGTCTCGGATATTTATTTTCCTTTTGAGAAGATTGAAAAGCTGTCTCATACGTTGTTAAGCGGAAAAGCAGACGATGGCATCCGAATTGTTGCAGAGATTATTCAGGAAAATAAGAATCGGAATATTCATTACCATCAGCTTGCGCATATAGCCAAGTGCATATTTTTCTACCTCTCCAAGCAGGTCGAGGATTCCTCTTCCGGAAATAAGGATTTTTGCAAATTGGAAATGGACTTTTGTTGGAAAGTGGATAACGCTTTTGGTTATGGCGAAATCCAGAACGCGCTTATAGAGGTGGTCCGATTCATCGCCAACAAGCGGAATCATGATCAGAAGAGCAAGCTGAATCCGGAGTTCATTTCCCAATATATCGAGCTGCACTATATGGAGAACTTGTATCTAGATCATATGGCCGAAGTGCTGAATACGAGTCCCAAATATTTCTCGAACTATTTTAAGAAAACGTTCGGCATCAATTATGTGGAATATTTCAATAAGGTCAGATTGTCGCACGCAAAAGAATATTTGAAACATACGGAACTGAGTATCGCGGAGATCGGGGAAAAGACCGGGTATTTGAACTCATCCACGTTCACAACAACATTCAAAAAATATTGCGGCATCTCACCGAGTGACTATCGCAAGAAACCAGTAGATTAAATCTAGGAATTCGGATGGGAAGAGGAGAACCAGAATGAAGGCTGTTGCAGCTGTAAAAGGCAATATTATGATTACAGACATTGACCTTGGCGTCCTACCTGATGGTCATGTGCGTATACGGACCGAGTACTCGGCGATTAGTCCCGGAACCGAAATAACGTATATCAAACGCGCTTCGGAGCAGCAGGGTTTGCTAGGTTACAGCGCCGTCGGCGTCATTGAACAGATCGGGGATAATGTGACCGGTTTGCAATTAGGCCAGAGAGTCGCTTGCTACGGGGCCCCTTATGTACGCCATGCAGAATGGCTGACTGTCCCGGCCAATTTAACCGCTGTTGTGCCAGACCATGTCCGTCCAGAGGACGCAGCATTTGCGGGGCTAGGCGCCATTGCCATCCATGCGCTGCGCACAGCGGATTTAAGATTCGGGGAATCCACGGTTATCGTTGGATTAGGCATTTTGGGGCAGATGATCGCCCAAATTGCTTCTGCGGCGGGTTTTCTAGTAGCCGGAATAGATTTGAATGCCAGTCGCGTTGAGTTGCTCAAACAGCAGGGGAGCGGGCATGCTTTTGTCGATCAAGAACAGTTAGAAGATAGGCTTGGACACCTGACTGGCGGTCATGGCGCTGATAGTGTGATTCTGTGTGCGAGTGGCCCCGGTGAAGTGCTGATTAACCGCTCACTCAAGTGGATCAGGGATAAAGGTAAGATCGTTATTGTCGGAGATTTATCGACTGAGTTTTCTAGAGGGCTTATGTTCGGCAAGGAAGCAGAGGTTCTAATTTCCAGAGCCGGCGGTCCCGGGAGGTACGATGTTCAATATGAGCTGGAAAACCGCGATTATCCGATTGGATACGTGCGCTGGACAGAAGGCCGGAATATCGGCGAATATGTTCGTCTGCTGGCGGAGAAGCGAATCAAGGTAGAGCCGCTTATATCTGATATTTTCTCTTTGGAGCGTGCGGAAGATGCATACCGGAATTATGAGCAGCCAGGCAATGTTATGGGGACACTTTTGAAATATGAAAAATGAGCTCTTGAGGAGTATTAGAACAGTGGAAGGGAAGAAGAGTTCGGGTTCTGAGATAGAGTGAAAACGCTTACATTTCGAAAAGGGAAATTAATGAGAACGCTTAGGAGGTTTTGTAATGCCAAACAGTAAGTATCGTGTGTTCGTGCTCATGATGGTCCTATTAATCACTTTGACAAGTTGGGGGGCTGTTTTCGTTTCGGCTGAGGGCAGTCGGCTTTCACAGAAATCTTACGGGACTCCTGAGGAGCTCCTAATTCCGAATAATTATACGGTTGCAGTATTCAACGGCACTGTAGGCCGAGAAGACGGGCATTATGTGCTTTATGCGACGAGCAAAGGGAAGCCGGGACATCTCAATGTCATTGATCTAGAGGATTATAAGCTGTTGCGAAGCATTCCAATCGGCCCTTCGGAGAGTTCCTGGGCGCATACTGTCGCCCCTGACGGAACCTTATACCTAGCAGCTGATGGTGGCGGGGCAAGGCTTTGGAGCTACTCGCCAGTTACGCATACGCCAACGCAGGT
Source organism: Paenibacillus sp. Soil724D2 (assembly GCF_001427935.1). Classification (NCBI taxonomy): domain Bacteria; kingdom Bacillati; phylum Bacillota; class Bacilli; order Caryophanales; family Paenibacillaceae; genus Paenibacillus; species Paenibacillus sp. Soil724D2. The sequence goes on along the minus strand of NZ_LMRY01000001.1, from coordinate 678,445 downwards.
AGCTCAATTCGATGGGCAATCCGTACCGAATAGTATTACAACGGATGAGCAGGGACGTGTTTACGTGGGGACATATCCCGGCGGAAAGGTATACCAGTATGACCCTGCCTCCAAAATGACCAAGGATTACGGCCGAGTCATCGGCGCAATGGATCAAGAATATGTACGTTCTATCGCGTACCAAGGCGGGAATGTCTATGCGGGAACCGCACAGAAGCAAATTGTGAGGGTAAATTTGGCAACGGGTATGAAAACGAATATTGCCGCTTCCCTCAGCGTTAAGAATGATACTGTATATGACTTGGACACCATTGACGACCGATATTTGTTTGCCCGTTATACGGATGGCAGCGGGGTGCCGGGAGAAGCCTACATCTACGATACGCAGACAGAAGCTTGGCTGGATGTCCAATTGGAGAATGTGACGGGATTGCATGCCACGGACTCACTAGACGGAAAACTGTACTTTATGTCAGATAAAAAGCTGAAGACCTTCGATCTTGCGACGCATGAAGTCGCATTGACTGGAATGGAATATGCTTCCGGCTTTCGCGGTGCGGATTGGGTGGAGATTCCGAATAACCCTGAACTGCCCGGCAAAACCTTGGTGACAGTACGTTATGACGGCGGCGTGACGTTGATGAATATCGAAACGAAGCAGGTTTATCTCAAACCGCCTATCATACCAGGACTTCCTGGAGTTGTGAATCGACTCCAAAGCGTCTCAGAAACACAGCTGATCACGACAGGCTCACAGGCACGATCATCGCTTGTCAATTTGACGGATAACACCGCCAAGCCCTTCAGTATCGGTCAAGCGGATAGTGTATACCCTGTTGGAAATAAAGTATATATGGGGGTTTATCCGGAAGGCGCCCTGTATGAATACAACTTGGCAGCTGAACCGAGCGATTCAAATCCGAAACGTTTAGCTGTTTTAGGGGATGATCAAGAACGGCTTGTAAATATCACAGGCGGTCAGGGCAAGCTGTTTATTTCCACGATATCCGGTTATGGGACGTTAGGCGGTTCATTAACGGTACATGATCCGGCAACGGGGGAAACGAAAGTTCACCGCAACGTTGTTCAGAATCAAAGCGTACTCAGCACAGCTTACCTTAACGGCAAAATATATGGATCTACCACGATCCGGAACGGCCTTGGCTCCGAACCGACGGAAGAGGAAGCGAAAATCTTCGTATGGGATGTTGATAAGGAGCAAAAAATTGCTGAATTCCCACTTCGGGTCCCCGGCTTGACGAAACCGATCTTCATCGGCGATCTGGCCGTCGGACCGGACGGCTTGATCTGGGGCGCTTCTTACGAATACATTTTTGCCATAGATCCCAATACGTACAACGTTGTAAAAAGTAAGAAAATCTATCCGAGTCTGAGCTTTAGCCAATGGGCTCATCATCCGCTTCGCTGGTCGGAGGACGGACTGCTCTATGTCCTCTTTAATAACAAACTGACCGTTATCGATCCGCAAACGCTGGAGTTCCGCACGTTGGCGGACACATCAAGATTTGATCTGGGAATGGATGGGGACTTGTACTTTACCGATCAGGCGACCAATACAATTTTATACCGAATGAAGGTAGATGGGGAAATCGTGGAGGAGCCACCGGGAATCCCAGTTCCTGTCCGCAACGGAGGGTTGGAAGATAACGTGAATAATGGCGTCATTCCCGGCTGGACTTCCTTGTTCGCGACAGGAACAGATTACCGGTTTGAGATCAGCGGCGAGCGCAGCTTCTCTGGCTCCAAAAGCCTGAAGATCACAGATAAACTCCGGACAGCTTCCGTTGCCGTACAAAGTGACAAGATTCCGGTCAAACCTGGGGAAGAATACCAAGCGGGCGTCAATCTGTACATTGAGTCAGGTCAACCGGGATTCATGTTCCGCTTCTTTGACAAGAACAACGCGACGATCTCCACACTCGAAATCCATCTGGACGAATCCAGATTAGCCCAATGGCAGAAGGTGACTCTCAAAGGAAAGGCGCCGGCCAACGCAGCTTACGCTAGTCTAATCGCGGTAACGAGCCGTTATAATATTTCATCTGCATATTATGATGATTTTTTCATTAGCGTTAAAGATTCAGTCCCGCCAATCTCAGTCGCAAGCATCAATCCGTCTCCGAACGAAAGCGGATGGATCAACAAGGATGCTGCCGTAACGATTGAAGCAAACCGTGCCTACTCCATCTCCTATTCGGCATTGGGGGCGCAGCAGATTGCTCAAACGACCGTAAAGGGATCATCACTCCAATTCCCGATATCTGTCGAAGGGGTTACGAGCGTGACGTATGCCGCTACGAACTTCTCAGGTATCAAGGAGACTCCACGAACGATGGACATCCGGATCGACAAAACGGCTCCGGTTATTGAATTCTCGGGCGAACGTTCGTATACTGTACAACAAGCGGTTTATATTGGCTGCACAGCTGTAGACGCATTATCCGGACTGGTTACGAATTCGTGTTCATCTTCACTCGTTGGGCAACCTGCCTATACGTTTGAACCTGGAAGCCACGATATTTCGGTTTCAGCCACAGACTTGGCAGGAAACACCAGTACCGCCACATTTACGTTTCAGGTTTCTGTGACCTACGACGGGCTGTGTGGGCTCATTCGTCAGTTTATGGCTGATGATCAGGGGATTGTAAGTGGGCTTTGCAGCAAGCTTCTGAGTGCTCAGGAAGCGGAGAAGCGAGGAAATCTAAAGGCAAAGGAAGGCATGCTTCATGCTTTCTTAAACGAAGTGGAAGCCCAAAGCGGCAAAAAATTGACGACAGAACAAGCGCAAATTCTTACAAAGTTGGCAGGTTATTTGTAACTATTGGAGGAGAACCATGGATATAACGGTGATGACGTTTAACCTGAGGGTTAATGTCAAGCAGGATGGCGACAATGCATGGCCGAACCGCATTAATGAAGCGGCAGAGGCCATAAAAAAAGCAGGGGCAGCGATTGTTTGCACGCAGGAGGGAACGCACGCCATGCTGCAGGATCTGCAAGCGCTGCTATCGGATTACGTCTGGCTCGGTGAAGGCCGTCAGGGAGGGAACGAAGACGAGCATTGCGCCATCTTCTATCATCGTGGTTTGCTGAAGCCAGTCGAGAGCGGGAACTTCGGTCTATCCGAATATCCTGAACGGCTCGGTTACTTGAGCTGGAACGCTGGCTGTCCGCGAATATGCACCTGGGTACGGCTGAGGCAGCAAGACGGTCAGGAGTGGTACGTGTTCAATACTCACTTGGACCATATGAGTGAGGAAGCTAGAACGAACGGCATCCAGCTTATTGTAGAACGAATCCGCACAATGGACGGCCGAGACGGGATTCCTGCAATATTGACGGGTGACTTTAACTGCAGTCCAAGCAGCGATGTGATTGAAATTCTGACACATGCGGGGCTTTGTGACGCATATGGCACGGATAATGATGTAGGCTGCACCTGGCATGACTTTAACGGCGGCGACACGGGAGAGCCGATAGATTACATTTTCGTGACGCCCGAAATTCAAGTGAATTCAATCAACGTCGACCGAAGCCTGTACAACGGTCGCTATCCGTCAGACCATTATCCAGTCGTGGCGAGTGTGAGATTATAGCAAGGAACAGCTATTGCAGCTATATTTGCCAAAAAACTTAACCCGCAGCCTGTTGCTGTGGGTTTTTTTGTGCCATTTAGAAGGGCAGATTAACGAAACTATGATTAGCTTTAACGCGTCTAATATTTACAAAATCATGAAAGGATACCTGTTAATAGTATCTATCCTACTTTTGAATAAGGGGGCGTGTCGTGAGGAAAGAGATGAGGTTGTTCGGTGTAGTTGTTTGTATATTATTTGTGACCATATTATTTTCAAGTTGCGGGAAATCGAATCTCCTGAACAGAGATGAGGGAGCTAATCCATCCAAAACTCCTGGAAAGGTGACATCTATATCTAAACAGGAGTTGGAAAAGTATGTGAATCAGCTCCCCTTATTGAAAAACGTATTTGATAGCCACCGTGTGAAGTTCCAGTCATCATACAGCAACGAAAACGAAGGTTTCCTAGAAATCCGCCGAATTGGCGATCATTCGAAGTTGCTGTCTGAGGAAGAGGAAGCCGAGCTCAGACAATCGATCTATAAGGCGGTTGGTGGCGAGTTTCCACTGAACATTTCGGTATACACAATTGGCGATCAACCAGGTTTGACTGGCAAAATCACTGCAATCGATGAAAAGGGTCGGTTTCTGGTTGTGTCATCCAATAAATTCTTAGACAAAGAAATGAAAATGCCTGACGCTGCGTGGTACACGATGTCGGACGATGCGAACATCGAGTTTGAAGGGAAGCCAGTCCATGCGAGGGACGTAAGAATCGGCTCTATAGTCAAGGTTTGGAGCGAAGGGATGATGTTGACGAGTTACCCAGGGCAAACAACGGGACTACGACTTGAAATAATGACAAGAGACAATGGAATAGGCGATGCAAGAGGTAATGTCACGGGATTAGAGAAAACGGGTGAAGGCGTTAACACAGAACGAACAATCGAAGTTGATGGTGTGAAGCATCGACTGCTCCCAATTACACAAGTTTGGGTGAACGATGAAAATGCGGACTTCTCCGACATCAAAATGGGAGAAAGTGTAAAGATTTGGTTTGCAGGGTACGAGATTGGGCCGGAGAAAATCGTGACACAGGTTGTCATTGAACGTTAATGGGAGAAAAAAAAGGAGAACTTACTATGCCAAAGAACAAAAACATTGAACCTAATCATGCGGAAACTATCGACGACCAGAAATCTGATCTTCCGAGGTTAAGCAATCCAGCACGTCGAGCACTCGCTAGTGCAGGCTACTTGCAACTAGAGCAGTTCACCAAGCTCACCGAGGCCGAGATCTTGAAGCTGCATGGTATGGGACCAAAGGCTCTGGATCAGATTCGTCAAGCCCTTGCCGCCAAGGGCCAATCGTTCGCAGATGGCTCTTGAAATTATTTCGGTTGGCAACACACTTCGCGCCAAATAGACAGAGACTTATAAGTCTCTGTCTAGAGTGACGGATTCTCCCGGAAGGACATGATGAGAGATAAGAGTCTCGGCAGGAACCTCATCATTGTTAATTTGGTTAATTAAGATGTCGGCCAGTTTAGTGCCGATTTCATCCACATTATAATCAACTGTTGTTAGTGAGGGATTCATGTATTTTAATACATGAATGTTGTCGAAACCCATGAGGCCAATTTGTTCAGGTACTCGGATTTTACGGGATTTCAACCATTTCAGAACCTCAAGTGCGTACACGTCACTAGAGCATAAGATCGCGCTTTTGCTGTCCGTTTTCTCTATCAATTGCTCCAATTCAGCCAAATAATTTTTCTGTGCGATGACGTTATGCCGCATATCGGAGATCTCATCACATGCCTCGATAAAACCAAGATATCGTTGCTCGGGCACATAAATATTCTCTTTTCCCTTTCGCATCAGAGGCGGACTTATGTAGATCAAGTGCCGATAGCCTTGACTGGAAAGAAAGGCGACTGAGTCTCTGATCGCTTGCTTGTCGTCGATCCAAATATAAGGAAAAGGGCCTGAAAGGCGATTGCCGAATGTCACGATTGGTGTCCGCGAGCGAGTCAAAAGAGTTTCAAATTTTTTGTTGAAATTGGTCGGCAATAGTGCGATTCCATCAACTCTACGATCTAACAAGTTGTTGATATACTCTAGCTCTAGGTCCTTGTCGCGATTAGAAAGGACAAGATAAACGATATAACCCCGTTTCCTAGCTTCGGCTTCGAATGCGTGGAATAGCTGGGAGAAAATCTGATTATGGATGTCAAACAGCACGATACCTAACGTTTTGGTATGTCCTTTAACAAGGCTTTGTGCTAAAAAATGGGGGCGGTAGCCGAGCTCCTCTGCGACCCGCAGTATTTTCACACGAGTCTCCGGATTAATACCGGGACGGTTGTTTAACGCCCGATCCACCGTTCCCCGTGTAACTCCGCACAGCTCGGCGATTTGTTTACTGGTAATGTTCATGCGGCCTCCGTGAGAATGGAATCTAGTGGTCTAATCGTAGCTTAACAGAGTGGGCTGGTCAATACCCGTGCTCGTGAACGATACAGGAAAGAGTAGGAATAGGAAAGATGAACTAATTTCTAATAAAAGCGTTTACAAACATGAGGTCATTTGTTAAGATAAGGTCGTTTACGTGCACGATTTATGTTGTTGGAGCTCACAATGTTAATTTGCCACTCAGATGCAGGGAAAGTGGCGAGGGGGGACGCCCCTATCGGTAATAGTATCTTCGGTACAAATTTTTTTAGCCTTTTCCGTGCACGTGCACGGAACTGATCTACCTATGACGAAGCCACTAATATGGACGGTGCTAGCCGATTATGGGTTTTCCTTAAAGTCATTCTTCCCATGTCGTTTCCGGCGGTTGCCGTTACCTCGGTCATCAGTTTCATCGCGCATTGGAACGATTTTTTCCGCCCTTTAATTTTTCTGAATTCCTTCGAGAAAATGACGCTGCCGATCGGTATGACGGCATTAACCGGAGCGTTCGCGACGGGGAATTTGTCTTCCATCCTGGCAGGGGTGACATTGTCGCTTATCGTTCCGCTGCTCTTTTATATTTTCGGACAAAAATACTTGCTTGATGGCATTACGGCAGGTGGACTTAAACTGTGAGTGCCTGTTAGGATTCATGAAATCAGTTAGGAACTTAAGGAGGTCAAGAAATGAGCAACAAGTTAGTAAACGAAAAGTTTCGTATGGACAAAGATTTTATGTATACAGGAGCCAAGACGAGCCAAATCTCTTTTCCGCTTGGCGGGATTGGAACGGGAAGTATCGGTCTCGCTGGCAACGGACGGTTGATTGATTGGGAGATTTTCAACCGGCCCAATAAGCTGAGCTTTAACGGATTCTCTTTCTTTGCCGTAAAAGCGGAATGCAAGGGTGAGGTCAAACTGACCAAAGTACTCAATGGGGATATGCAGGCACCATACACAGGAGAAGGGAAAGGCAAATACGAGGGTTATGGGTATGGACCCAGACGGGAAAACATGGCCGGATTTCCGCACTTTTCGAATACATCGTTCCGTGGACAATTCCCGTTCGCAGAGATGAACTTCGACGATGCTGATGACCCGATCACGGTCAAACTGACAGCTTTTAATCCATTCATTCCTCTGAATGATCGGGATTCATCTATACCTTGTGCCATTTTCGAATATGAGGTGACTAATCGGTCAGCGGATGAGCTGGAGATCAGTGTGGTCGGCAATGTGACAAATCCGTTTCGTCAGGGAGCCGTAAATGAAGCTGTGGAATACGGTGGACGACGTGCCATCCGTATGTCTTCCACACAGTATGAAGCGGACGAAGCGGAATTCGGAGATTTGACATTGATGACGGACAGTAATGACGTCAGCTACCAATCGTATTGGTATCGTGGTGGATGGTTCGATAACTTGACCGTATTCTGGAAGGATTTCCGTCGGCCAGGCCGCTTTCAGGAGCGAAATTACGAAGGACCGCGTGAGCTGGATGCGAAAAGGCTGCATGAAAAGCATCAGGATGTTGGCCTGCTGAGCGGGCATCGCACTGTAGCGGCTGGTGGGAAGGCTAAATTCCGCTTCGTGCTTGCCTGGAACTTTCCGAATTGCGTCAACTTCTGGAATCCAGGCAGTGGGGAAGATAGCGGCCGACTACCTTCTTGGAAAAACTACTACTCGACGGTGTTCCGTGACTCCACCGATACGGCAAATTACATCATGGAACACTATGAACGATTGAACAAGGAGACGCGGTTGTTCCAAGAGACACTGTTCCGTTCTACACTTCCTGACACTGTGATTGACGCAATTAGCAGCAACATTTCGATCCTAAAATCCCCTACAGTGCTGCGCTTGACCGACGGGACACTATACGGTTTCGAGGGCGTTCATACGAACGAAGGCTCGTGTGAAGGTTCCTGCACGCATGTATGGAATTACGAGCAGGCGACAGCTTTCTTGTTCCCTTCTCTTGCCCGTTCAATGCGCAACATCGAGTACAAATACGCCCAGTTTGAGAATGGGAAAATGGCGTTCCGCCTCATGCTGCCGGCTGAGCGAACGACACTTGATAACACGTTCAGGGCTGCTGCCGACGGTCAGATGGGAGGCGTGATTAAGTCCTACAGGGAATGGAAAATTTCGGGCGATACGGAATGGCTGCGCTCGATATGGCCAAATGTTCGCAAAGCTCTCGAATATGCCTGGGATCCTACAAACGAAGACCAATGGGATGCTGACAAGGACGGTGTCATGGAAGGGCGCCAGCATCATACGCTGGACATGGAATTGTTCGGCCCTAATTCTTGGCTGACGAGTATGTACTTGACTGCATTGAAGGCGGCAGCAGAGATGGCGGAAGCTCTCGGTGAACAGGAGATTGCGGCAGAGTACGACGCGCTTTGCGCAAAAGGGTCCGCTTGGACGAACGAGCATCTGTTCAATGGCCGGTACTTCCATCAGTTGGTCGATCTCAAAGACCGATCAGTCCTAGAAAAATATGAAGCAGAAGAAGTGTACTGGAATGATGAGGCAGGGGAACATAAATATCAGATTGGTGAAGGCTGCGGCATAGATCAAGTACTCGGGCAATGGTTTGCTCATCTTGTCGGTCTCGGTTATGTCCTTGATCCTGTGAAGGTGAAACGAGCGGTCCAATCAATTTATGACAATAATTATATTGAGAATTTGCGCGATTTTCCTAACGCCTGCCGCATCTATGGTTTGAATGACGAGTCTGGTCTGATGATCTGTACTTGGCCTGATGAGAACAGCCCGATCGTGCCAGTTCCTTATGCGGACGAATGCATGAATGGGTTCGAATATCAAGCTGCTTGCCATATGATTTATGAAGGGCTCGTGATGGAAGGATTGAATGCCGTTAAGTCTATCCGGGACCGATACGATGGAGAGCGACGCAACCCATGGAACGAGTTCGAATGCGGCAGCAATTATGCTCGTTCCATGGCGTCCTATGGCCTGCTTCTTGCTCTAAGCGGTTTCGAATATGATATGGTAGGCGGACATATCGGCTTTAACCCAAGATGGCAAGCAGATGATTTTCGTTGTTTCTGGAGCTTGAACGATGGTTGGGGCGAGTTTCGCAGTAACGATGGACAGCTGGAGTTAGAGGTAATGATGGGTGAACTAAAGCTGTCCAGCTTTGGAAGTGGACGGTTGGTTGGGCGAGAAGTGAAGAACGTAACGATTGGCGGGAAAAGCGTCTCTTTTGAACAGGCAGAGGGAAATCTGATATGGAAAGAAAAAATAGTTCTTGAACCACAAACCATACTTGTCCTACAGTTTTAATACACATGTGTTTAGAGCTGCCCCTTCATCATGCTGGGGCTGGCTTTCATATGGAACGGAGGCTATGGAACATGGATGCAAACGATGTAATTGATTCGGTTGTTGAGCAATTACGTAATGTCGAGGGAATCAGGGCAGTCGTGCTGGGCGGATCTCGGGCTCGTGGTACAGAAACACCTGAATCCGACATTGACATTGGACTCTACTACCGATCTGGATACCCGATCGACACGGATGCTCTTGATAGATTAGCATCGGCAATAGACGATGAACGTCGCAGTGGGCGAATTACGCCACTAGGCGGATGGGGACCATGGATTAACGGCGGCGGCTGGTTAAAAGTAGGAGGTTTTTCATTGGACTTCCTCTACCGCGATACGGAGATTGTAACTGGCGTGATCAACGATTGCCGCCAAGGGCGGATCGACATCCATTATCAGCCAGGGCATCCTCATGGATTTTGCACATCCATTTACATGGGAGAAGCAGCATATTGCCGACCTCTCTGGGATCCTCATGGCCTAGTAGCTGAGATGAAAATGTTGACAGATCCATATCCGGCTACCCTTCGGAAAGCAACAATCTCGAAGTTTATGTGGGAAGCTGAATTTTCCGTATCGAATGCCAAAAAAGCAATGAGCCGCAAGGATGTTTCTTATGCAGCAGGTCATCTCTTTCGGACGGTAAGTTGTTTGGCTCAAGTATTGTTTGCATGCAATGGGGTTTATCTTCTGAACGAAAAAGGAGCGGTAGCTCAGTGCAGCCGTTTTCAATTGGCTCCAACTGATTTTGAGCTACGTGTTCGGGAAGGTTTCGCCTGTTTATCGGCTGAGTGTTCTAATTTGTCCAAGGCAATTAGCCTATTTGACGCGCTCGTCCGTGAAACGGCAGAGATTGCTTTATAAACGAGGCCGTAGAAAACAGTTGAAGGTAATGATAATGAAGTGCAGATTTCCCAAAATAATGCATCGACGTTCCGCGTATGAAAGGTTAAGTAATTCTATAAAGAATTTATAGTCCAAGTATAGAATCAGCATATTTATCCAAACTATGGTTGATGGAGGTGATCAATTTGAAAGACAAGTCCCAATCCAATCATAACGAGCCGACAATTGCACCGGGTATGAACACGCATGATCCACTTGAAAAAAAAGCAACGGAAGAAGATATTGAAAAGGGCGATGTTACTTCAGTGACTCGTTTATACTTGGATCGTACACCAGAAGACTAATGTCATTGATAAATCTCCCATTGGCCGAAATGGCTAACGGGATTTTGTTATATCCAGAAAAAAACAAGGCGGAAGAAAGGTTGACTTTTACATGACTGGCATCCCATCTGTAAGGAACGGACGAACATGTTGACGAACCTGAACATACCGTTTTCCCGCAATTGGCCTTTGCACTTGATGATCTTCGTATTTGCTGTGTATTGGGGATTCACGGCCATCGCACCCACTGACCGGATACAATGGTTGATGGAGAGCATACTTCCCGTTCTCGTGGTGCTTGTTCTCGCTTTCACTTATAAAGTTTTTCGGTTCTCTAATGCTTCTTATTTACTCATGTTTATTTTTCTTTGCTTACATACTTATGGGGCCCATTATACTTATCAAGGAACACCGTTTGATAAGTGGCTGAAGGCTTCGTTTCATTCCCACAGAAGCTACTACGATCGGGTCGTTCATTTCACATTCGGGTTGCTCTGGGCATATCCGTTCCGTGAATTGCTTACCCGGGCCGCCGGACAGCGTGGTTTTTGGTCATATGTCATTCCCGCGGCAGTCGTTTTCAGTTGCAGCGCCTGCTTCGAAATTATAGAGATGGTGGCTGCTTTTGTAGCCGGGCAACATGGGGAGGAATATGTCGGGCTGCAAGGTGATGTTTTTGATACTCAAAAAGACATGGGACTTGGATTAGCCGGAGCGGTTATTTCAATGGGCATACTTGCCTGGTATCTACACGGTCATCCTACGGATGATAACCCGTTAAAAGGCATTGAAAAGAAGCTCAAATAATCACATTGACTCGCCATGCTTCGCAACTTATGATGATGATAACCACAATCTGAATGAAAGAAGAGACCCCATTATGATAGCTTTCGCACGACCTCCCTGCTAAGACGTAAGCGCTAGTCCACCGCGAGCGCCTCCTGATTTGATTGAGTCTAATTAGCCAATCAGATTTAGGAGAGGAGCTCCTTCATGGACTATACAGCCAATCTTCCCAAACTATTTGTGCTCCGCTTCTTTTCCAGCCTTATCCCAGCCTACGTCATAGAGAGGCTTTTCTGGGAAGAGCGGGGTATGACCATTCAGATGGTCGTGTATACCGAAATTATATACGCCCTGACAATCGTCCTTCTGGAGATTCCGACTGGCATTATGGCCGACAAATGGGGCCGAAAAAGGATGCTAGTACTAAGCGCCCTCTTGGCGTGCAGTGAGTTTTTGATTTTGCTATTTGCGACGAAATTCTGGCACTTTGCTCTGGTCGTTTTCTTGGCGGGCGTGAGTAGATCAGCTAGCAGCGGCTCAGAAAATGCCTTGCTATATGATTCATTAAAGCTGCAGGGGAAGGCCTTTTCGTTCGAAAAGCAACTTGGCAGATTGAATGCCTGCGACTTCGTATCCGCGATACTCGCCGCCTTGTGCGGAAGCTTCCTCGCAAGTAAATACGGCTTTGAGCTGAACTATTGGATATCACTCGGGAGTACTATAATCGCTCTAGTCCTCTCATTGCTATTGATTGAGCCTGTTGCAGAAGACAGCACTTCTGTCGAGGAAGTTATTCCTTTTAAGACATATGTCGCTGTGTCTCTGCGTTTTTTTCGAACGAATCCAAGTGTCACTCTTGTGATGCTTTCTGCCATGGTGACAGGTGCTGCCATGGGCTACATCGAAGAATTCTGGCAGTTATACGTGAGCAGATTGGGAATGCCGGTTGTATACTTCGGCGTGTTATCCGCCGCGATCATGCTGCTGCAGCTCCCTGGCAATTTGATTGCACACGTACTGTTACGTTGCTTCAGCTATAGAGCGCTGATTTTCATAATTATGGTTGTATTCGCCGTCGGCTTCACCTATGTTGCCATTAGTAAGGATATCATAGGCCTCACAGCGATGCTCTTCATTTGTTTGTTCTCTGGCGTGATGGAGCCGATCGCCAGCGGTTACTTGCATCACCGGATCAATTCCTCAATGCGGGCAACAATCGATTCTTTCCAGTCGTTAGGCGAGAATCTCGTGCACACTCTCGCAGGTCTTGGTTTCGGCTACTTCGCTTCAAAGTATGACGTGTTCGGCGGCTATGGCTTTATTGCACTCCTGTGCTACGCTTTTCTCGTTTGGTTTATTGGCGCATCACGTAAAATTGAATAATAAACACGGTGCAAAAAGAGACGGCAGCCCTAATTGGTTGTCGTCTTTTTCTGCATAAAAGCTTGGACGATGAATTTATTGACGGGAGGATGCTGTCGCGGTAAAGTACAATTGATTGAATGTTAATGGGAAAGGGTGACCGTATGACGAGTAGTGGGAAATTCGCTTGGACATGGACTATACGTGAAGAAGATTTAGAGGAATACGTGACTATGCATCTGGCTCCATGGCCGGAAATTATGGAAGAACACACGAAAGCCGGGATTAGGGATTACTCGATCTTTCAAAATGGCGCACAATTTTTTTATTGCTTCTTGTGCGATGATGTAGAGGCTGCTTTCGCTTATTTAGCAGAAAGCGAAGCTTGTAATCGATGGAATGCAATTACTTCGAAGATGGTCGTCGGATCCTTCGACTTCCGCGAAGCGGTGCCAATCCAACCGATGCGTGAAGTGTTTTATTTGAAATAGATAGAAGAAGAGCCATGGAAAGCAGCAGCTTCCATGGCTCTTCTTCTATCATGGGATCTCTGATCCCGTTGTTACCGGAATCGTAATCTCCACTTCCGTCCCCTCGCTGGGTACGCTGCGATACGTCAAATTCGCTGGCTCGCCGAAATAATGGCGAATGCGCTCGATGACGTTTTTGACGCCGTATCCGCTGCCGCTGATTTTGCTGCGGCTCGTACCCGTCATAATGTCTTCAACCTGGGTGGCACGCATGCCGACACCGTCGTCCTTGATGATCAGGTGAATGTTGTCATTCACCCTCGTGCCACTAATCGTAATCGTACCTTCACGGTGAGTACGTCCAAGAATACCGTGCAGAATCGCATTTTCTACGATGGGCTGAAGAGTAATCTTCGGAATCGCGTTATCTAACAACTCCTCCGGCACATGGATCTGAAAATCAATCTTATTTTCAAATCGGATATTTTGAATCTGTACGTAAAAAGAAACATGCTTTAATTCTTCGCGGAGCGAAATAATATCTTTCCCGCTGCTTAAGCTGACTTTGTAGAAGCGGGCTAACGCTTTAACGACCTTTTTGATGTCCGTGTTAAGACCGCTGTCAGCCATCCAGTTAATGAGGTCGAGCGTATTATACAGGAAGTGAGGATTAATTTGCGACTGGAGTGCTTTCAACTCCGCGTTTTTCACTTCTTGTCCTAATCGGTAATGCTCTTTATTCATCGAACTAATTTGTTCAATCATGTAGTTATAGGTCTGAATCAGCTCTCCAATTTCATCTTTTCCTTGCGTTTGAGCAAGTGCGATTAGATTGCCTTTCTGTACATCACGCAAACGGCTTGTCAATTGTGAAATGCGCCGTGTGACCGAGAAGGAGAGCAGATAGGCTAACAGGTAGGCAAGACTGCTGACAATAAGCAAAATAACTAGCAAGTCATTGCGAAGCTCATGGCTCTGCTGAACGACTTCATCCAGCGGAATGACTGTCACCATACCCCAATTCGATGGAAGCTGTCGGTACAAATAGTAGTTATTGTTGCTTTGCCAATTCATCGTAACTGCGTCGCTGGCCATATCCGGCAGGGTAAAGTCGGTAAGAGTGAGAGGTTCAGATGCAAGCACGATCTGATGGTTCTGGTCGACTAAGAAGGTGGCGCTTTTCTTCACCACGTTGGCTTTTTTTAGCATGGAGCGCAGTGTCTCCGCCTGTACATCCACCCGCAGCTGGCCGATGGGTACCGAATAATTATTGGGATCCAGAATGCTCCTAACCACATAGAGGGAGGAGTTATCATGGGTAGCATGAGTACCTAATTCCGGCGGCGAGCACCATAAATATTTGGCATGCAGTTCGTTTAACCGGTCGAAGCAAGGACTGTCAGCGGTCTGTTCGAGAGGGAGGAAATTCTCCGATTCGTTGGAAAAAATAAACGCCTTCGGCACATACAGAATGACCCGAGAAATATCAAGACTGTCCTGCATAGATCGGAGGAGCTGCTTGAGATTGCTGTAATCCTGCAGCTCACGATTAATATTTTGCGTGATACTCGTATCCATTAAAATGTCAGAAATGGTTGTATTCGAAACCAGAATATTCGTCGTTTCCGCTATTCGCTGTACGCGGTAGCTGAGGAACGAATAGGTCTGGTCGAAGCCTTGCTTGGCCGAATACGTCACATGATTAATGATGATGGCTGACATTTTATCCGATGCAATGAATTGATAGAAGCCAAGTGGAATCATGATCAGCAGCAAATAAGTAACCATGATTTTATGCCTTAATTTCGCGTTGTACAGCCATTTTCGTATCGTTTGAATCAAAGTGAACATCATAGCTGGCATCGCTCCCGGTACTCGGAAGGTGTCATCCCCGTAGATTTTCGGAATATTTTGGCGAAATGCTCCCCATCTTTAAAACCCACTTGTGAGGCGACGTCAAGCACTTTCAATCGATTATTTCGGAGCAAATCCTTCGCCTTTTCCATTCGGTATTCTGTGACGTATTGCTTGATCGTTTTGCCAGTCGCTTCTTTGAAAATCGAGATGAGATGCGAGGCAGTCATTTGCATATGATCACTCACATCTTGGACAGACAAGTTATCCTCTGCAAAATGCAGATGAATGTAACGAATGATCCGCGAGCTGGCAGATGACATGGTTCCGTTCCCGCGTTCCCTGAAGGATTGCTTCAGCTCATCCAGCTTCTGGGTGATGACTCGATGAATATCATCTAGGAAATGACATTCCAGAATAAGCTTCCACGGCACATTATTTTCTTCCGAGACATCGAACAGGATGATATTTCGGCTGCGAGCAAATTTGTCCATTTCCAAAGCAAAACGATAATAGAGCTCTTTGACGCTGACAATTAGCGTTCCAGGATGCTGGTGAATGTCTGCGGTGACCGTGTTCAACAAACGGGAGATTTCCTCAAAATTTTCCTCTACAAGTGATTCTTGGAACCTGTTGAATAACTCAGCCGGAACTTGATAATGTTCGGAATGCACTTCGCTGCCATGGCTATCATGCAGAATGACAGAGCACGGTTTATGAAAAAATGACTCCTGAAGACGAATGACAGCACTTGTATACGACTCCTGCAGCCGTTTAACCGTTGGTACTATTTTCCCCGCGGCAATGGAGAAGGAATGAAATTCCTTTTTTAAAGCAGAAGAGAGCTCGTAACTAACGTGATGCAATCCGCTGTTTTCTATAGGCTCTTTGCCGCTCGAAAATAAATGAAGGATGACGTGATTGTCATCTTTCAGTGCATACAAATACGGGTTTTCGAAGCCGGTCAAGGCTGATTCAATGATGGAATTGATGATTTCTTTGGTTGGTTGAGGCGTAATTAGCTTGGACAAGATCGTAACCGCTGGGGCGTGAAGCGACGCCTCGAAACCAACGGCCAACAGCCGATTACCTAGTAATTCCTCGTCAAATCCCCCGCGAATGAGCTGAAGCGCTGCTTCTTGCTTGATATAGCTCTTATTATCTCTGGCTACCGCGTCGTTCGCCAAATGCCGCTGCTCTTCCAAACAAATGGCTATTGCGCTTCGCAACGCTTCTTCCAGTTCCTCGATATCAATCGGCTTCTCTACATAGCTAACCGCTTTCAATGAAATCGCTGCTTTCAAATAGTCTTTGTCCGCGTAACCGCTCATAAAAACTATCTTGCACAGCGGATACTTCCGGCGAAGGTGTGTGGCAAGCTCAATGCCATCCATGCGCGGCATGCGAATATCTGTCAGCACAATATCGGGCTGAAATTGCTCAGCGATAGCAACCGCTTCTAGACCATCGACCGCTTCGACAAGCTCAGTAATCCCGAGTTCTCCCCATGCAATTGATTTACGAATACCTTCTCTCGTGAATTTTTCATCCTCTGCGAAAAGAAGTTTCATAGTTAAAATCGCCCCCAAGAATTTTCGAAGAAACTTATGATGTAAGCATAAACGCGCTCGTTCTGAAGGACGGCGGAATCGTTTATCCTAGTGTAGCTTAAGATTAGCGCATATTAGATAGCAAAGCCACTAACTTAGGTGCTATCTGCAAAAGTTACAGGGAATCGATATTTTGTCGGGTTACTGCGCTGCATGGAACCTGTTAATTTAGTAACAGGAGAGACAACTAGAACCGGATGGGGGAACGAATAAAGATGAGAACAGGACTCCTGTATCGACTCAAGTCTAAGAAAACACTGCTGTTCATGATTGCTCCGGCAGTCCTTTACTTCTTGCTTTTCAGCTATGTGCCCATGGCCGGTATCGTGCTTGCGTTCAAGCAGTACCGTTATGATTTGGGCATTATGAACTCACCATGGGTGGGATTTGATAACTTCAAATTCTTCTTCATGACGGGTGATGCGTTTAGAGTTACAAGGAACACGATGCTTTACAATGCCGCTTTCATCCTTATTAATAATGGGCTGCAAATTGTGGTCGCGATCTTGATGGCCGAAATCGGCTCAAAGCTGTTTCGCAAAACGGCGCAAACCCTTATGTTTCTACCGTATTTCTTATCCTGGGTAGTCGTAGGTGCTGTAGCGTACAATCTTTTTAATTATGAGCACGGAACTGTCAATACACTGCTTCGCTCCCTACATATTCCTGAGCTTGATATTTATACGACTCCGGAATATTGGAAGTATATTCTCATCTTTTTCTCAGCGTGGAAAGCGGTTGGTTACGGCGCTGTGTTTTACATGGCATCCATTCTGAGTATTGATCGAGAAACGTATGAAGCTGCTGAAATTGACGGTGCCAATGTGTTTCAAAGAATTCGATATATTACACTTCCGTCCCTACGTCCAACGATAACAATCCTTGTTTTACTAGCGATTGGCGGTATTTTCCGCGGTGATTTCGGACTATTCTACCAACTCGTGGGCAACAATGGTCTGCTGTATCAAACGACGGATGTCATTGACACGTATGTGTATCGTTCACTCCTGGTCAACAATGAAATCGGGATGTCATCCGCGATTGGATTCTATCAATCCATCCTCTGTTTTGCGACCATTATGGTAACGAATTTCCTTGTGCGTAAATCGGATAAAGAGAATGCCTTATTTTAAACAGAATGTAATTTGCGGGGTGAACCTATGAGTACGACGAGTGTTAAAAAGAGTCAAATCGATCAGCGGATGCTGGATATCATTGGCTATGTGTTTATCAGTTTGATCAGCTTGGCTTGTTTAATTCCATTTATACTTATTATTAGCGGCTCGTTAACGAGCGAATCCTCGATTACGAGTGATGGCTTTCGATTATGGCCTAAGGAATTTTCTTGGGACGCCTATGCTTTTGCGCTCAAACTTCCTCAGCAATTTGTCAGCTCTTATCTGTTGACGATTGCTTTAACCGTAACGGGGACGATTGTGGGACTGTTCATATCAGCGATGGCTGCCTATGTCCTTCAACGTCAGGATTTTGAGTGGCGAGGAGGATTTTCCTTCTTTTTCTACTTCACCACCCTTTTTAATGGCGGACTTGTACCTTGGTACATCCTAATGGTTAACTATTTACACATGAAGAATACCTTCTGGTCGCTGCTCTTGCCTCCGCTCTTAAACGTGTTCTATATTATCATCTTACGAACGTTTTTACGGAGCATACCAGACGCTATTACGGAATCTGCGAAGATTGACGGAGCAGGGGATTTCACGATTTTTATCCGTTTAATTCTACCTCTGGCGAAGCCGGGACTGGCCACAATTGGACTGTTCACCGCACTGAATTATTGGAACGATTGGTTTAACTCTCTGCTGTTTGTACAGAATGAGAAACTGTATACCCTGCAATATTTACTTTATAAAATGCTGGGCAATCTCGAAGGTATTCGCAAGGTTATGGCCATTACGGGTATGCAGGTTACGGAATTGCCTGGTGAAAGCTTGAAAATGGCGCTCGCCATCCTTGTTACAGGACCGATCATCTTCTTATATCCGTTCGTTCAGCGTTATTTCGTGCAAGGCTTAACCGTTGGAGCTGTAAAAGGGTAACCCCGGGAATTCACATTCCCGGTTATCATAAATTATCTATCTTTTATAAGGGGAGAAAAAAATGGCATACACCAAGAAATTAGCTAAACTCAGTCTGGCATCACTTTTCGTGATGGGTACTGTTCTGACGGCTTGCGGAACGAAGGATGCATCACCGACACCAAGCACGTCTGCGACACCTCAAGCAAGCACTTCCGCAACTTCAAGCAATGGTATTGATACAAGTAAAGAAGTAAAGCTGAAAATGGTTTTGCTTGGTTCCAAGCCGAAAGCTTTTGATGAGGTTTATGGTGAAGTGAATAAAATCATGAAGCAAAAGATTAACGCGACGCTGGATGTTAGCTTCTTAGATTGGGGCGAGTATCAACAAAAATATCCGCTTATGTTCGCAGCTAACGAGGATTTCGATCTCGTCTTCTCGGCTACATGGTCCTACTATGCGCAGCAAGCTACGAAAAACGGCTATATGGAATTGACAGAAGATATGATTAAAAAGTTTGCCCCGAAAACATGGGCGGAAGAGCCAAAAGTAGCTTGGGAGCAAGCGAAAATCAACGGTAAAATTTATATGGTTCCACAAAATAATTTTGAGTACAGTTACCATATGGTCGGTATCCGAGGAGACTTACGTCAAAAATACAATTTGCCGGAGCTTAAAACGTATGACGACTATGTGACATTTTTGAAAACGGTTGCTGAAAAAGAGAAGGACTTCAAACCAAGTATCGGTGTTAGTGAGTTTAATGCCATTGAATTGGTTCAACCGAATGAATGGAACTTCGTTGTGCCTCAACTACCGGTCGCTTACAAAGTAACGGATGGTTCAGGTAAATTATTTAACTATGTTGATACACCTGAGTTCGCAGATTTTGCTAAGAAAATGAATGATACCCAAAAAACAGGTGCTTGGTCCCGAGATGCCATTGCCAATAAAGTCGACAAAACACAAGCATTCAAAGACGGTAAGCTTGCTTCCGTTGAGTGGAACTTAGGAACATTGTTGCGTGCAAAATCCGAAATGTTGACTACGCACCCAGATTGGAAAGTGGAGCTGTATGATCTGAGTGCAGATAAAAAGCGTCTATCCAATCCGTTCATCAATAATGGGATGTCCATCCATGCAGGTTCCAAAAACTACGAACGTGGTTTAATGGCGATTGACTTACTCCGTTATGATCCGGAAATTCATGACCTGACGAACTACGGGATTAAAGGCAAGCACTATGAGCCTGTAGGCAACGATCAGTTCAAACCGCTTCCTGCTTCTGCGGATTTCCCTCCGTCCGGTACGGATCCATGGGGCTGGAACTCCTTACATGAACGTTTGGATTCCACGGTAGCTGCTGAAACGCAAAAATTCACAGAAAACTGGAAAAAGACAGTGACTGTCAACCATCCTTTAGAGACATTTACATTTGATGATACCAAAGTGAAAAATGAGGTCGCCGCTGTTAGCAACGTAATGGAGACTTACGGTAAACCGCTCTTCTACGGTTTGGTTGATCCTAATGATGATAAGCATGGTCTGAAAGTGTTTAATGATAAGCTGAAGCAAGCAGGTATCGATAAAGTTGTTGCTGAAATGCAGAATCAAGCTAATCCGCTGATTACGAAAAAATAAGTTGAAGAGAGATCCGCTTCCTGATTTCAGGAGGCGGATTTTTTTAACCATTTCGAAGTGACCCCTCCAAAAACAGGAAAGATGTCGAATATGTTAGGGAGTTAATAAAATCCCAACAACCGAGGAGTCGTTATTATGAAAATGAACAAGCCCTGGATGATCACAGCTACATGTATTGTTGTAACTAGCCTTATGACAGGATCTGCCTTTGCAAAATCCGAGAATGGCAACAATGCGGATAAAGCGGATTCGTCCAAACCAGCAGTGGAATTGAATGTAAAAGTAAATGCAGATAAGGATGTAACTGTAACCTCCGATACATATGATAACCAAGGCAAAAACGGATATCACGGTCTTCTTCATGCGCTAGAGAATGTAAAGGATAAGCCAGCTGGTGCTGTTATTGCCGATCTACTTTTGACTAACTACGGTGCACATATTAGCGACGAATTGAAGGCTGAACTTGATGCGATTAAAGATCGCGATGCTGCACTTTCTGCAGTTGCCGATGTTTTGGACGAGCAGGGTAGTGTAACCGATGCGGTCTATGTTCAAAAGGAAGCTGTAAAAGCAAACATAAAGAACTTGAATTCCTACAAGAAACTTGGCAAACTTTTTGAAAAGCTAGGTAAAAAAGGTGTGTTTTTGTATGTAAATGGTGAGGAGCCTACTTTGGAAGTTAATCCTTTCATCAAAGATGGCAGCACATTGGTACCATTCCGCGCGATATCCGAATCTTTAAAAGCCGAAGTAACATGGAACGCCGAAGAACGTTCGGTAACCGTTACTCGTGGCGGAATTACAGTTAAGCTCTTTATCGATAGCACGAAAGCTACTGTAGACGGTAAAGAAGTAACATTGGAAGTTCCTGCGTCCATCGTTGAAGGCAACACGGTTGTACCGGTTCGTTTCATTAGCGAAGCTCTAAAAGCTACGGTTAAATGGGAAGAAGAAACGAAGTCCGTCGTGATTTACGAAGAACAATAAGTTTTACTTTATGAGGAGCTTACCTTCGGGTAGGCTCTTTTTTGTTTATGTCATTAACCGGAGGTCGGAATCCGTGGAGATTTACACCAGAAATTTTTCGGTTATTGGTTAGTAGTCTAGACTGACCTTTTTTTCTTAGGAGTGATTGTTGTACGGAGTACAACAATTTCGTTTGTTTCTTCTCATTAAGCTGTCATTGTTGTACGTTGTACAACAATTTAGCCTTATTTCCTTCTATAGAGTGGTTATTGCTTGGGTCAAATATGAAGGCGCCCAAAAGGATCGCTTAGATTCGTACGTAAATCGCAAGAAATGACGGGTAATCGATATTTTATCGGGTATTTTTGTGGTAGTGAAACTGTTAAACTTGGATGCAATGAACCTAATATGAGTCCATACATTTATCCTAGAGGTGATCATCTTGTCACAGAAATATCCGCCAATAAGTCCGAAATTACCCGTTTTCATGCACGGTGCCGATTATAATCCTGATCAGTGGCAGCACGATCCACATGTGCTGGAAGAAGACATTCGCATGATGAAGCTAGCTAAATGTAATGTGATGGCTGTCGGCATTTTTGCTTGGTCGGCGCTTGAGCCAGAGGAAGGTGTGTTTACCTTCGATTGGCTCGACCGTGTGTTGGACACATTCGCGGCCAACGGCATTTATGCGTGGTTGGCTACCCCGAGTGGCGCTAGACCTGCATGGATGGCAGAGAAATACCCGGAAGTACTGCGGGTAGGCCCTAACCGGGTGCGCAATTTATTTGGTGCACGTCATAATCATTGCTATACGTCCCCGGTCTATCGGGAGAAAGTCACAATCATGAACAAGCAGTTGGCAGAGCGCTATGCGCAGCATCCTGCCGTAGTGGGCTGGCATATCTCCAATGAATATGGAGGGGAGTGCCATTGTAATTATTGTCAGGAAGCTTTCCGCGGGTGGCTGAAGCGCAAATATGTAACGCTGGATGCTCTCAATATGGCGTGGTGGACTTCATTTTGGAGCCATACGTATACGAATTGGTCTCAGATTGAATCTCCTGCTCCGCATGGCGAGAACTTGGTCCATGCGATGAATTTGGATTGGAAACGGTTCGTAACGGATCAAACGGTTGATTTCTGCCGTCATGAAATCGCTCCGCTGAAGGCTGAAAATACAGAGCTGCCCGTAACGACGAATCTCATGGACGCTTACGAAGGTCTTAATTACTGGAAGTTCGCTGATGTACTGGATGTCATCTCTTGGGATGCTTATCCAACTTGGCATGATGCGACGGATCAGAGCAATCTAGCCGCATGGTTCTCACTCAACCATGATATGTTTCGCTCGCTTAAGGGCGGTAAGCCTTTCCTGCTGATGGAGAGTACACCGAGCTTAACGAATTGGCAGCCCGTTTCAAAGCTGAAGAAGCCGGGCATGCATCTTCTGTCTTCTTTGCAAGCTGTGGCACATGGATCTGACTCCGTGCAATATTTCCAGTGGCGCAAAAGCCGAGGAGCCAGCGAAAAGCTGCATGGCGCGGTGATCGATCACGTTGGTCATGAGCATACGCGAGTATTTCAAGATGTAGCTGAGCTTGGCGGCGCTTTGGAGAAGCTGACAGATCTCATTGGGACACGAGTGCCCGCACAAACGGCCCTTATTTTCGACTGGGAAAATCGCTGGGCCGTTAAGGATTCGCAAGGTCCTCGAAATATGGGGATCAAATACGAACAAACGGTTTTAAGCCACTACCGCGCATTTTGGGAACAAGGCGTTCCTGTTGATGTCATCGATATGGACTGTGATTTCAGCAAATATAAGCTTGTTGTCGCTCCGATGTTATATTTGGTACGTCCGGGCGTCTCCGAACGAATCGAACAGTTTGTAGCAAACGGGGGAACTTTCGTCACTACGTATTGGTCTGGCATTGTGGATGAGAATGACCTTTGCTTCCAAGGCGGCTTTCCGGGACCGCTTCGCAAAACACTTGGTATCTGGTCTGAGGAAATCGATGGACTGCATGATCATGAGGTGAATCGTGTCCTCTTCACGGAGGGCAACGCGCTTCAAATCTCAGGTGAATATGAGGTTCGTGAGCTGTGTGAGCTGATTCATACAGAAGGTGCAGAGACTCTTGCCGTCTATGGTGATGACTTCTACGCAGGGCGACCTGCGCTTACAGTCAATACGGTTGGTAAAGGCAAAGCTTACTATATCGCAGCTCGTACAGATCAAACTTTCCAGAGCAGCTTCTATAAGCAGATCCTTCAAGAAGCGGGCATTGATGGTGCTCTACAAACAGAGCTTCCTGCAGAGGTAACGGCTCAAATTCGTACGGACGGTGTGAATGAGTTCATCTTCCTCCTGAATTTTAGCAATAAAACTCACACGATCACATTGGATGAACAAGCATATACGGACATGCTGGCCTCAGATTTCGCGTCGCCTGTGAAGATTGATCCTATCTTGCAGCTCCAGCCTTACGGGGTACGGATTCTGAAGCGAAGTAAGCGGTAGAATTCGTTGGAGAGTGCCTAATTTCATAAAAGAAAGAGGATGCCTGGCTATTAATACCAGCATCCTTTTTTGCTACCTTTAAAGGTAAATGAGACTTCCATCACGAAGATTCTCACCAACATGAACCTTATTCAGCGAAGAAAAGTGGTGACGTTGCATGAAATCAGGCATAAGCAAGTGGTTTAATGAAATACGCAATCTGCGTATTAAAGCGAAGCTTTTTCTGCTCATCACAATTACTATGGCAGTCAGTTCTTGTATCTCATTAGTGGGGCTCCAGATTGCCTATTCGATTTATGATCAGCAAATTTATGAGAAATCATCTCAAGTTCTGAATCTATCCTCTACCTTGATTGAGAACGAGTTAAACAAAGTGGAACGATTGACCTTTAGTATCATGTCGGATGAACAAATTCAGCAAAATTTGATCGTGATGAACGAGGATGAATCCGATTACAATCGTATCCAATCACGTGCCAAACTTGTGGATCGGCTCGTGCAGTATATTAATTCTGAGACGTATATCATTGCAGCAGATATAACCGATGTGAAGGGAAGCAGCTATTCCAGCGGAAATTTGACAACGCTCTCATCAGAGCGGAGAGACCTTATCCAAACGACGGCTGACCGGGGAAGTGGCACCCTAGGATGGGTGAACCCGGACGCGCAGGATTACAGCTTAATTGCTGCCAGACAAATTCGTTCCTTCGACCAATTGGAGCTAAACAAGCTGGGCACCTTGGTGCTGCATGTGAATTTAGATAAAATTGTTAACCAATACGCAAAAGAAGCCGTAACAAGGGACGGCGAGCTCGTCATTGTATCAGACGGGAATTTAATATACCCTCGCGCAGCAAGTTTGAAATCCTTGCTAAGTGAGGGCAATCCAGCGGAGTCGGCATCCAAGGGCTTTCGCATTATGGAACAGGACGGAGAGAAATATTTCGTTTCCCATATTCACTCTGATTATTTGGGCTGGACATATTACAACACCCTGCCCTTCCAAACCATCTTTTATCATATTATTTTGATGAAAAACTGGATGATTGCCGCATTCCTGCTTAGCTTTTTCCTTCTTGTCGGTTTTGGAATGACGGTTGCAAGAAGCGTAACAAGGCCGATAGAAGGCTTAATTACCAACATGCGCGGCCTGCAAATTAGCGATCTGGAGAAGTCCGAACTGCCGACGATCGCACCATTATCACAGCAGATGGATGAGGTAGGCTTGCTGCAGCGTACGTATCGCATGATGCTAGTGCGTATTCAAGAGCTGATCAAAGAGAACTACACGAAACAGTTGATCATCAAAGAAACCGAATTTCGTTCCTTGCAGGCGCAGATTAATCCGCATTTTCTTTACAATACGCTTGAATCGATCAATTGGATCTCCAAAATGAATGGACAGAAGCAAGTGTCCCAAATGGTTGAATCACTCGGCTATTTGCTCCGTTCGTCGATTAGTTTGAAGCAGGATATCATCACCGTGGAAGAAGAGCTGCAGCTTGTGCAGCATTATATTACGATTCAAAGGGTCAGATTTGAAGAACGGCTCGATTTTCGACTCGATGTTCCAGAACCTATAAGAAGTAACAGTATACCAAAGCTGACGCTGCAGCCGCTTTTGGAAAATGCGATTAAATATGCGGTAGAAGTCATGCTAGAGCCATGTGTGATTCAAATTATCGGCCAGGAAGAAGGCGAATCTCTTTTGCTCATCGTGGAAGATAATGGACCCGGTATTGATGAAGCCTATTTAGAGCAGATCCTGGCAGGAGAACGTAAATCCAGAGGTACGGGTATCGGTTTGAAAAATATTGATGAACGGATCAAGCTTTCTTATGGCGAAGAGTTCGGCGTCCAAGTGGAAAATCGCGCGGGCGGCGGTGCTCGTATTACAGTCCGTATTCCTATTACGAAAAGAGGGTAACTGCTTATGTATAAAGTGCTGTTAGTTGATGATGAACGGATGATTCTTGAGGGTATTTCTGCCATTGTGGACTGGCAATCGGTGGATACACAGTTAATTGGAACAGCGCGAAATGGTGTTGAAGCCTACGCCTTCGTGTGTGAACATACACCTGACATTATTATTAGTGATATTCGCATGCCTGGTATGGATGGACTCGGGCTTGTGGCCCGAGTAAAAGAAACCCATCCGCACATCCGGTTCATTATGCTTTCTGGATTCGATGAATTTGAATATGCCCAAATCGCCATGCAATATGGGGTGAAGCATTATTTACTAAAGCCATGCAACGAGAACAGCATTCTGAAGGCCTTAAGCGAAATTGCGGCGGAATACAAGCAGGAAGAGAGCAAGGAAGGCTTTATTCAGTCGATGAAGGCGAATTTGCGGAAGGTACTGCCCCATGTGAAGGAACAGTTTCTGAAGGAATTCGTGACGAACAAGTCGTATGGAAGTCGAGATTGGGATTATTATCAGGATTTATTTGGGCTGCAGGTTAGCGGAAAGAAAGTGCGCTTATTGCTTTTCCGTCTGGAAGACAAGTTCGAATATGAGCATCTTTTTGCCGTGAAAAATATTGCTGAGGACATTCTCGATGAACCTTTGCTAAGTTCAACCATTGCCGAGCAAATTCTAATTATGATTGAGGATCACGAAGATATGGAGCGATTACAAGAGCAAATTAAAGAAATACGGCGCATTTTTATGCTCTATTACAAAATTGACACGACTGTTGCCTTAAGTGAATCGGGTGATATCGTAGAGGCGAGGCGTCTTTATCTGCAAGCGCTCGATTGTTTAGGGCATCGCTTTTATCTCGGTGAAGGCGGACTGATTACGATGCGTGATATCCTGGATTCCGCCGTATTGAGCAAAGCTGATTTCGTCTATGACGAAGATCGGATTCTGTTCCCGATAAGGGCGGGCAATTGGGAGGAAGCTGAAGTGAGCATTGAAGCGTTTCACGATCAACTGGCCAATTCCCGACTCGATATTCAGACGACCAAGTCGTATGTTATTCAAATATTTATTTCCATGACGCGACTATGTGCGGAAGAGCAAATGAATCATTACATGGGGCTAATCGGTCAAATATCTCAACTGGAGACCCTGCAAGCGAGCATCCATTTGCTGAAGCAAATCGCATCCGAAATCTCACTTATTAACTTCGAACAAAATAAAAATAAACATTCGCAAGTCGTTCAGAAGGTTATTGATATTATTAATGTGGAGCTAGCCAACACTGAACTTTCTCTCAATTGGGTAGCCCATCAGATGCTGTATATGAACCCGGATTATCTGGGGAAATTGTTCAAGAAAGAGACAGGAGAACGGTTCTCTAACTATGTGGTCACCGTTAGGATTAAGAAAGCAATGGAGATGATTAGACATAATGATGATGTTAAAATGTTCGAACTAGCGGAACAACTGGGTTTTGGCGACAATCCGCAATACTTCTCCCAAGTGTTTAAAAAGATTGCAGGCTGCGCTCCTTCCGAGTATAAGAAGTTGACGCTTTAAACCTTGTTTTCACTGTTTTTTGAACATTTATCGCGGTAAATTAGATTCAACTTTCGCTCTTCCAAGCTGATAATAAGAAGTGTGGAGCGCAGGAGACTCATAGGGGGAAGCTAACTATGAAACGCATACCAATACCAGTCCTGCTCCTAGTCATGTTGTTGTTAACCGTAATTGGATGCAGCTCGAGTCAGCAATCAGCGAATGGGGGAACTGGGAAATCAAGAACGATAGAAACAGCGAAAAGTGAAAGCAAGCATGACGTTAAGCTTCGAATCGCTTGGTGGGGCGGTCAAGCCAGACATGACTACACCTTGAAGCTGATAGAGTTGTACCAACAGCAGAATCCAGGCGTGAAGATCGATACAGAATATGCCGGCTTCGATGATTTTTGGAAAAAACTAGCTCCGCAAGCCGCGGCCAACCAACTGCCGGATATTATCCAGATGGATATCTCGTACTTAAATCAATATAGCTCGAAGAATCAGCTGGAAGATTTAGATGAGCTTACGACTAACGGAACGATTGATGTTCGTTCAGCTTCAGCGGAAACGATAGACTCTGGACGAATTGACGGCAAGCTTTATGGTATTCCTCTAGGGGTGAATGCGATGGGAGCGACATTTGATGCAGCCCTGCTGAAGCAGGCCGGTATCGCTTCGATTCCTGTGAACTGGACTTGGTCTGATCTGGAGCGAATTGCCAAGCGTATGAAAGGACAAGGCAAAGTGCTCGATCATATGCGTTTCGATCAGTTCTTTCCTTACTACTTGCGTACGCAAAATCAGCACTATTTTAGCTCGGATGGTACGAGTCTTGGTTATAGCGATCCCCAATATTTTATAGATTACTTTACGATGTATCTCAAATGGTACGATGCCGGCTACATGCGAAACTGGGATAAAGAATCTTTAACCAAATTGACACCGGAGGAGAATCCGGTTGTACTCGGTGATGGTTTCATGACAATGGCGTGGTCCAATCAATTCGTTACTCTGCAGGAAGCCGCTAAGAAGTCATTGAGCATGATAGGGCTGCCGGGTCCAAATGGGAAGCAAGGACTTTATCTGAAGCCAACCATGCTGTTCTCGATTTCGAAAAGCTCAAGGCAGAAAACGGAAGCAGCTAAATTTATTTCTTGGTTTATTAATGATATGGAAGCGAATAAGCTCATAAATGGTGACCGCGGGATTCCGATTTCGGCTGCTGTTAAAGAAGGTCTGAAACCCCTACTAACAGAGGCTGATCAGAAAGTCTATGATTACGTCGCTTGGGCGCAGCAGAACAGCAGTGTTATGGATCCACCGGATCCGCCAGGGGCTGCAGAAGTAAGCAAGCTGCTTCGGGATATGCAAGAGCAAATCTTGTACAGGAAGCTCTCGGTGGAAGAGGCCGCAGCCAGATTTATGAACGATGCCAACGCAATTCTTGCCAAAAATAAGAAATAAGAACTTTTTGAGCAGCTTTACAAAGGGGGAAAAGGGCAGCTTCATGCAGGCCGCCCTCCCTAAATAAATAGACATTGACGAATGTAAGGGAGTGGAACTATGAAACTACGTGAAAATGATCACATAGTCGGTTATGTGTTTATATCACCTTTTATCCTGGGTTTTCTGATCTTCACGCTGTTTCCGATGTTTTCATCACTGTACTTTTCATTTACGGAGTACGATCTGCTTTCCGCTCCACGATGGGTGGGACTCTCTAATTACGAGAAAATGTTCACAGATGACGACAAAATCATGGACTCGATCCGAGTGACGCTGACTTATGTACTTACGTCCGTTCCCCTGCGACTCATTATTGCATTGCTCGTCGCCATGCTTCTGAACCGCGCGGTAAAAGGAATTGGCTTATACAGAGCCACGTATTACTTACCGTCATTGATTGGCGGCAGCGTAGCGGTTTCCATTATGTGGCGGCAAATATTCGGTGATAAGGGACTAATCAATGCTTTTCTAGGAAATATCGGCATCCACACCAGTACATCTTGGATTGGCTTCCCGGCAACGGCGCTTGGAACGTTAGTACTGCTGTCGGTTTGGCAATTTGGTTCCTCCATGCTGATTTTTCTTGCCGGTCTTAAAAATATCCCGGGGACCTATTACGAGGCCGCAAGTGTAGACGGTGCTGGACCGATTCGCAAATTTTTCCACATCACACTGCCTTTGTTAAGCCCAATTATTCTTTTTAATTTAATCCTGCAAACGATTTCAGGCTTCTTGACCTTTACCCCGGCCTACATCATTTCAAATGGAGAGGGTGGGCCGCTAAACAATACCTTGCTGTATTCGCTCTATTTATTCCATCGAGCATTCGTATTCTTCGAAATGGGTTACGCTTCAGCGATGGCTTGGTTCATGCTGATCCTGATCGGACTCATTACCTTAGTGATTTTCAAAACATCGAAATATTGGGTTCATTACGAAAGCTAGGAGGGGTAGACCATGGTTTTACGAGTCAAAAATGTGAAAACGCTGCTGTATCATCTCATTGTTTGTACCATTGCGATTACGGCGATTTATCCGATCTTGTGGCTGGTCGCCAGCTCACTGAAGCCGAATGATGAAATATACACAACAGCTACCAGTCTGATCCCAAGTCGGCTCGAGTGGAACAATTATGTGTCGGGTTGGAAAGGTTTTGCCGGCAATACGTTTGCTACATTCATGAAAAATTCCTTCATTATTGTTATTCTCTCGACGATAGGAGCGGTAGTTTCCTCCGCTTTAGTAGGATATGGATTTGCCCGGATTCGTTTTGCCGGAAGCAAATTCTGGTTTTCAGCGGTTATGCTTACTTTGCTGCTCCCCCAAGACGTAACGATTATTTCTCAATATATTTTATTTGCCAAAATAGGCTGGTTATCCAGTTTTAAACCGATTATTGTCCCTCAGTTCTTTGGGATTCCGTTCTTCATCTTCTTGATCATGCAGTTTATTCGTACGATTCCCCCAGAATTGGATGAAGCCGCGAAAATGGACGGCTGCAGCAAGTACAGCATCTTTTACAAAATTATCGTACCTTTAATTGTTCCGGCACTCGTGACTTCGGCGATCTTCTCCTTCTATTGGAGATGGGATGATTTCTATACGCCGCTGCTTTATTTGAACAATCCGAGTCAATATCCGGTTTCCTTAGCATTGAAGCTTTTCTTGGATAGTGAGTCATTGAATAACTGGGGCGGCATGTTTGCCATGTCAACGTTATCCCTTGTCCCGATTTTCGTTGTTTTCATCATATTCCAGAAGTACATTGTTGACGGGATATCGACGAGCGGTTTGAAGGGATAGGTAAAGATGAATATAAACATAGAAAATAGCCAACTACAGGGAGGAAATGAAAAGATGCCAGCCTTACAATTTGATCCAGATGAAATTCGCAAGGTTATTGACCGTGTTGTTCATAGAACGTTCCGGATGGACTTTAATTGGGATTGGCCGGGTGGCGTAGCCTTCTATGGCGTAACCGAAGCCTATGAAGCGACGGGCAAGGAGGAATATCTGCAGCTGCTGAAGGATTGGATCGATGAGAAGCTGGAGGATGGCTTGCCTAAGTTATCTGTCAACGGGATCTCGATTGGACACTCCTTGTTGACACTGTACAAAGAGACCGGTGAAGATCGGTATATCGATATTGCCTCACAAATGGCTGAATTCCTTCAGCATGAGGCTGAGCGTTTCGGAGAAGGCATTTTCCAGCACACGGTGAACTCGGAAACCTATAACTTTCCGCAGCAGGCATGGGTGGATACCATGTTCATGGCAGGTTACTTCCTCCTGCGGATTGGTTCCGTACTAAAGCGTGACGATTATTTCGAAGATGGGTTAAAACAATATCACGGTCACGAGAATTACTTGCAAGATATGACAACTAATCTCTACTACCACGGCTGGGATCATATAGCGCAAAATCATATGTCGAGCATATTCTGGGCCCGCGGCAATGCTTGGGCAGCGATCACGATGGCACGTGCGCTGAGACTGGTGCATGTGACGCATCCTTCATTTATGATTCTCGAGGGCTCGCTGCGTGATCAATTGAGCGCACTTGTCCGCTTGCAAGATGAGAGTGGACTCTGGCATACCGTCTTGACGGATAAGGATGCTTATTTGGAAACGAGCGGTTCTGCTGGTATCGCGGCTGCGCTTATCAGTTCAGGTCCTCTTTACAACAAATATACGAACAAATCAATTCAAGGCATACTTTCATGCATCACGGAAGATGGGACAGTAACCCATGTTTCAGCTGGGACAGCGGTAATGAGAGACATTGACGGTTACAAAGGGGTTCCTTACAAACGGATTCAAGGCTGGGGACAAGGGTTAGGGCTTACTTTCTTAGCATCCTTGCTTAATCGCAAAGACTGGTAGGTGGTAGGCGTTTATGAGCGTACAGTTCAGGTTCGATTTTGGTCCAGATCAGAGTTCAAGCTATTTGAAAGAAGGGTACACAAGAATTAGCGGTCAAACAAATTACAATGAAAGAATGGGCTACGGCTTTCTGGATGGTTCAACGGTGTTTGAACGAGATCGTGGGCGTCCCGCGGCGCTTCGTCAAGATTTCTGCATTCCAGTTGATGCTGTCTTCGTAGTGGATGTGCCGAATGGCAGTTATACGGTTCAGACACTTATGGGAGACCTGATAACTGCAACATGCACAGGATTGAAGGTGGGGCCTGGAAGACTTGTATTGGCCGATGTTCTAACGGCAGCAGGAGAGTTTGTTACTAGCAGCTTTACCGTTCATGTGGCAGATGGACAGCTGAGATTGGCATTCTCTGGCGTCGCCCCGCGAATAAATGCTTTAGAAATTACCTCGGCGCCGCAAGCTGCAAACTTGTATATCGTCGGTGATTCCACCGTAACCGATCAACCGCAGGATGGCTATCCGTACACAGGTTGGGGACAAATGCTGCCGCTTTTTATCAAAGCGGACGCCGCTGTAGCCAACTATGCGGTTTCAGGCCGCAGCTCCAAAAGCTTTTTGGAGGAAGGACGCCTGGTCCCCATCCTTGACCAGATGAATGCGAATGACTACCTGTTCATTCAGTTTGGACATAACGATCAGAAGCTGGATGCAGAGCGGGCAACATCCCCTTTTACAACGTATAAAGAGTATTTGAACATCTACTTACAAGAGGCCAGATTGCGGGGAGCTGTCCCGATTCTAGTAACGCCTGTGCAGCGAAGATTTTTTGACACTGCCGGTAAAATCATAGATACGCATGGTGACTATATCACCTCGATGAAGCAGCTCGCCGAGGAAGAGAACGTTCCTCTGATCGATTTGGCTGAAGAGAGCAGGCAATTGTTTGAGGCACTAGGTCCGGAGGAAACGAAATCATTGTTCATGTGGGCGTGGCCCGGTGAGTTCCCTAACTTCCCCAAAGGCGCAGAGGACAATACTCACTTCCAGGAAAGAGGCGGTATTGTCATTGCCAAGTTGGTCGTAGACTGTATAAAGAAGCAAAATATCCAGCCGCTTATGCGTTATCTTCGCTAGTAATTGGCTGACTATAGAAACCCAATCGAAGTAGGATGTAGGATTCTAGTTATGAGTGGCAAGCAGCACATATACTCCAGTAATAGTGATGAGTAATAAATAACCCCAGCAGGGTGATGAATACCACATATAACCCCAGCCAAGCGTGATAAATGTCACAATTGGCGGGGTATTTGTTTTGGTGTGAATTCAATTCGGGAGAACTGACCATTCTAATCCAATATAGGGCCGGAAACCAGGCAATTCATCACAATAGAAAGTAAGCAGTGAAGCAGAATTCCACAATTTACTAAGGCTTAATTTTACGAAACACTTGAAGTTTTAACTGAGTTCCTCTATATTAATTGATATATCAATGATTGATGCATCAACAATTGACGTATCAACAATTTGTAATTGATGAATGGACAAGAGATACCTCGATTTGTTGATCCATTTCGAGGTGACTTAAACCGGAATCATCGTCATATATGCTTATATCAGATGAATGAATCCCTAGTTTAGGTTATGGCACCGGGTAGTTCGGAGGAATAAATCCTATTCTCGCGTTAGGTTACCAGATGAATGAAACCCTAGTTTCGGTTGAATTTGATGTTGTAGAAACTGCAACAATTACTAGCTAAATCTCGCCTATTTCCATTAGTTGTTGCATTATGTACAACAATTTGGTCCTATATAGGCCATTTCGCAACAAATGGGTTCGAAATGTTGTACAAACTGCAACTTCAACTGGCCAATTAACCTTTTAGCGTGTGAATTGTTGTATAAATTACAACATTGATTGGTACCACTATAACCCATTCCCCCTAACGAAAGCTGAACGACTCTAAAGTCGAATTTTGGAGTATGCGCACCAGTTATGAGGAGGCAAAATGAATCGACAGACTCCAAGGAGGTATATTTTGACCCAATCCTATGTCAACGAAACTGGTTTATTTGATAAATTTCTTAGCCTTAATAAACAAATAAGCACTAAATTTGAACGTTGTACGGGTATTAGCCCGTCGCGGCTTCGTCTTTTACATCAGCTTTATCAGGTGGATGAAATTAGTCAAACAACGCTTCAAAAAGAGGTTAACATTGACAGCGCAGCCGTTACACGGCATTTAAAACAACTTGAAGCAAGCGGAATGGTTTCACGGCGTATGAATCCTGGCGATAATCGGGTCACGCTCGTACGTCTTACCGATCATGGACGAACAGAAATCATTTCCTTTAAAGAAGAAAAAGCACAATTCATTACTCAGATGCTTAAAGATTTTAACGAAGAAGAATGCAATAAGCTCTCTGATATGCTCCAACGCATGTTAACGAATATTAGCCAATATTGAAGGGGAAATGACCAATGAATAACACCGTAATCACGAACGATTTTAAAGAAATTATAACTGGACGCCGTTCTATAAAAAAGTATAATCCATCCGTCAAAATTAGTCGTGAAGAGATGACTGACATCCTGAAAGAAGCAACACTCGCGCCTTCTTCCGTAAATATGCAGCCTTGGCGATTCGTTGTTATCGAAAGTGCCGAAGGTAAAGCAACACTTGCGCCACTTGCTAAATTTAACCAGGTTCAAGTCGAAACATCATCAGCTGTGATTGCTGTATTTGGTGATTTAAACAATTCGGATTATGCCGATGAAATTTTCGGCAAGGCGGTCGAGTTGGGTTATATGCCTTTAGAGGTAAAAGAAATGACACTAGCTAAAATTAAACCACACTTCGCAGCACTTGATCCGGTTGTAAATAAAGAAACAGTCCTTATTGATGCTGGACTTGTGTCTATGCAGCTAATGCTTGTAGCGCGCGCTCATGGTTATGATACAAATCCAATCGGTGGCTTTGATAAAGATAAAATTGCCGAAGCTTTTGGCTTAGATAAAAATCGTTATATTCCAGTAATGCTTATTTCAATTGGTAAAGCACAGGATAGCGGTCATAAATCCGTACGTCTGCCTATCGATGCCATTACGCAATGGAGCTAGTCACTACTTAATCGAAGAATGGAGGACTAACGTCCAATGATTATTATTCATGCAGAATTCAATGTTTATCCAGCCAAACACGAAGCCTTTCTCAACGAGATTCAACCATTAATAGCTGCCTCGAGAGCTGAAGATGGTAATATTTCATACGATTTGCTCAAAGATACAGAAGTAGAAAATAAGTTTACCATGGTTGAAGTTTGGCAAGATCAAGCAGCAATTGCCAGTCATAATGCTAGTGATCACTTCACTTCTTTCGTTGGTAAAGCTGGAAATTTCCTCAATGCTCCCTTACAGGTAAAAGCTTATCAGGGACAACCCGTATAAAAAGTAGGTCTTGTGTTTTAATAGTAATATGTAAAGGAGCTCAGGCCAGTCTACAGCTGGCGAGCTCCTTTTTATTCCTGCTCAATCAGTCCATCTTCTCAATCGATACTTGATCGATTTGCAAAGAAGTTAAACCCGGTGAATCCACATAGAATCCGATATCCAAGCTGCCATTCGTTACGTTAACGGTTGCTTGAACGCGTTGATAACCTTTGCTAGGAATAATGTTCTTGTATAGTGCCTTTGCACCATACTCACTAAGCTCCATCCGGACTGTCGTTGGCTTATTTCCATATAACGTCTCTTTGACCCATGCGCTGACGGTATAAGATCCATTCGGAAGACCGGTTAATTTCTGATGAATGCTTTGCTTATAGGCTTTGGTGTCCCAGAAATAGAGCTTGTATTTACCTTTATACGCATCATAGGAATCAACGCCGTACTTTGCTGTCTGACCTGTTGGATGCCATTCCGACCAACCTCGAATGTCACCGCTTTCAAAATCCCCATTTTGAAGGAGCGAATAGTCAATGTCGGATAATCGATTCTTGTCGAGCACAAGACCATCCAAGTGAACCTCACCCGTATCTGAGGCCGTGTGTTCTAAAGTAATCAGATTTACACCTTTTTTCAAATGGATACGATCATCTTGGTTCTTCCATGTCTGCCAAGCTGAAGTTGAACCAAATGAAACGACCCGCGAAGGTTGAACCACAACTCCCTTATCATTAGTTGCGCTTACATGAAGAGAGCTCTTCATCCCTGACGCACTCGCATAACGATAGGTGAGCGCATAGTCACCTTCCTCAGCTGCCTGGACAGCATAGACGATTTTCGCCCCCGTCAATCCCAAACCATCCACAAAACCAAACCCTTGATAACCGGCATAATTATTGTTAAAATGCGTACCGCCCATCCAAGTGGCAACCTCAGCAGCATAATTGACCTTCGTGCCTTCAGGTTCAATTTTGACAACCTTTGATGCATGTTTCACAAGGTTCGGGCTGTAGGCACTAAGCTTCCCAAGGCTAGTTCCTGTCCAAAGCTCGGTCGTATTCGCTGATTCAGTAAGTCCCAAATCTTTCAGATAATTGACCGAACGAGTGGCTGTACCATCTGACCGATTAAATAACCCGACCACCCAGCTGCCGTCTGGTAGTTGTCCAAGCCATTTTTCTGAATTCCTTGCCGCCGGATCGCTGCTAAATGATTTCCCATTATTATAGTAAGGTTTGCCTACGAATCCTTGATTATGGAGCTCAAGCATGTTCTTGTTTTTGTAAAAGCTGCCGGAATTGCCAATCGTGGAATACTGATCGGTTATCGCAATAGGTGACCCTGCCATGGTGAATAATTGAATGATGCTTTTGCGCTCTTCATCCGTTTTGAAAGTATTCATGCGGATAAAATCCCCATCCAGAATCATATTGGAACCGCGGCCAGCGATGTCGGAAAATCCTGTAAATCCTTGGAACGGATTGGCCCACTGCGACCAGCTGTTCACCCAATTTTGACGTTGACCACTCAAGTTTTCCCAACCGCCATGGGCGAGGTCTTCATTAATTCGGACCATATCACCATATGGCAGTTCGCCAGCAGCATGATTGTTCAAATGAGGCATGACGAGACTTAATTCCATATCATCGCCGGCTGCTTCCTGCATCCACTTTAGAGCCGTCTGATAGTTCTCGGAGCCATGATTAACCCCAATCGTCTTGCCTTTATCTGTTCCGGTTTCATACCAAGAAAGAAAGTCAATTCGCAGGTAAGGAACACCTAGCTGCTTGAAGTAATTCACATAGCCTTGAATATACGCCTTGGCGCCGGGTTTCGTAACATCTACCCAATACAAATCATCATTAAATTTATCTGCGGAGCTGGCAATTTCACTAATTTTGTAGTTCGTTCCGACGATTGTTTTCGTTGGATCTGCCGCGGCGCTCCGCGTTACCCACAAAGGGTTGTAGTAAACACCGAGCTTCATGCCTTTATTTTGAATGTAGGTAGACCAATACGCCCAGTCGTGCTGCCAGTTATCATTGTGGGATAAAATGTAACCGTTCTCATTTGTGAGCTGAGCACCTTCAATCCAACCGTCGGAGGCTATCATGTCATAGCCCGATGCTTTGTAATCGCTTGCAATCCAATCAATGTTTTTCTTCCATTCTGCCTCGTTCATAGGTGCATTACGTGTGTATTGATATTCATAAGTGCTCCAATAGAGGGGCCCTGTTCCATTTCTAGTAAATTGACTCTCCCTTGCTTCCATCGTCTGAGTCCCTAAGGTCAACGTGAATAAGAGACTGGCGCAACCAAGTAACACTTTCGTGAATGATGTCATCGTCATGGTGGTTGTTCCTTTCTGTCAGTTGATCATGTTCACACCCTCATCATAACTGAAAGTTTATCGTGTGCCTATGACCTGTTTTAACCAGTATATTTTGAGTGAAAAAGATAGATGTCCGTGGCATTCCAAACTGGTTTGCATATTTTAAACGTAAAGCTTTGTTATTTTACATGAGAGATGGTGATATGTTTGAAGATTCGAAAAGCGATCATACCTGCAGCAGGTCTGGGCACGCGATTCCTACCGGCGACCAAAGCTATGCCCAAGGAAATGCTGCCTATCATAGATAAACCAACCATTCAATTTATCGTAGAAGAAGCGGTAGCTTCAGGCATTGAAGACATCATCATCGTGACTGGGAAAGGGAAGAAAGCAATCGAAGATCATTTCGATACCGCTTTCGAATTGGAGAGCTATCTAAGAGCGCGAGAAAAGTTTGATCTCCTAGGGCGTGTGCAGGAGCCAACCCAGCTAGCCAACCTTCACTACATTCGCCAAACCGAGCCGCTCGGGCTAGGACATGCTATTTGGTGCGCCCGCTCTTTCGTTGGAAATGAACCCTTTGCCGTGTTATTGGGTGATACGTTTTTTGATGCCGAAACGCCTGCATTAGCACAATTAATTCATTACTATAATCGATATCAAAGGTCAATTATTGGTGTACAGGAAGTCGAGGATCAGTTCGTTTCGGAGTATGGAATTATAGAGGCTAAAGCCCTGAATGAAGGTTTTCATAGTGTATTAAACCTAATTGAGAAACCAGCTATTCCCATGTCGCCGTCTAATTTGGCCATCCTGGGTCGTTACATTTTGACACCTCAGATTTTCGAGGTATTGGCCACTCAAAAAGCCGGCGTAGGAAAAGAAATTCAATTAACGGACGCACTGATTACGTTGAACGAAATCGAAGCCATTTTTGCCTGTGAGGTAAAGGGACAATGGCATGACATTGGAAACCATAGAGGATTTATAACATCGATTCTTTCTGAAGCGAACAAGAGAGCCAATCTGAGGCCATGGCTTCGCGAACACATAGAAAAAATGTTAAGAGAAACGGAGTGATAGGGGAATGAAACGTCTTCACATTGTGCAGGTGATTTCTAACTTTCCAGATGCACAGAAACTGCCGCCCATGAACCAGGGAGGAACGGAGAAAGTTGTGCATGAATTGACCGAAAACCTTGTGCAAAGAGGACATCAAGTCACCTTATTTGCAGCAAGGGGCAGTAGAACCAGTGCTAAGCTAGTCCCGTTCCCCAAGGGTCTTCGTAACCAAGGAATAGCAAGGTATGTCTTGAATAATATGCCGCGGGATGTTGACGTTATTCATGATCATACATTCAGATCTGCGCTTGGACGGTTTAATCAGAATATTCCGACGGTGTGTACGTTGCATCTCCCTGTGAAGCATTGGGTGAAGCTTCCTGTATATGTTTCCAAACGTGCTAGAATGGTGATGGGTAAAAATCGCGGATATTATGTCTATAACGGACTTAATCCCAGGGAATATGAATTCAGTGATAAAAAGCGCAATTACATGTTATTTATGGGACGTATTATGAGAGAGAAAGGTGTCCTGCACGCGATTGAGATTGCGGAGAGAACGAATAAAAACCTTATAATTGCTGGACCTATTAAAAATCAAACATTTTATCGTAATGAGATTGCACCTCGAATTAGAAGAAATCCCAACATCCATTTTGTGGGTCCTGTTGGAGGAAAGAACAAACAGAAGCTGCTCAAATATGCAAGTTGTTTGCTGTTTCCAACGTTGTGGGAAGAGCCTTTCGGACTCGTCATGATTGAGGCTATGGCCTGCGGTACACCAGTAATCGCATTGCGACGTGGTGCGGTACCCGAGGTTATGGCGGGGTTTCCTCAATTAATCTGTCGTTCCGTTTCCGAGATGGTTGCAAAGGTAAAGGAAGGGAATTATCCGCATCCGGCAAAGCTTCGTCGTTATGTCATTCGTAGATTTACAACGTACCAAATGACAACAAAATACTTACAAATATATCAAAAAGCCATGAAAAATTAATCTGCAACAGCCTGCACGCATTCCATAGGGATGCGTGCTTTTTGCACGCTGTAGTCTATGGGTGAATATAC
Organism: Paenibacillus sp. Soil724D2; assembly: GCF_001427935.1. Classification (NCBI taxonomy): domain Bacteria; kingdom Bacillati; phylum Bacillota; class Bacilli; order Caryophanales; family Paenibacillaceae; genus Paenibacillus; species Paenibacillus sp. Soil724D2. The sequence goes on along the minus strand of NZ_LMRY01000001.1, from coordinate 638,858 downwards.
TGAAGTACAATTCTGCTAACACAACGGTGGGGAGGCAACGGGATGCGTAAATACACGGTTAAACGGGACCAGCGAGATTTTCGGGATTATTATTACCGAAGCGTCAATTATATCCGGGAATCGCAATTGCCCCGCAAAGTAGATTTGCGCAAGGAACTGTCTCCTATCGTGAATCAGGGGAATTTAGGTTCTTGCACATCGAATGCCATTGTAAGCGGGCTGCGCGAGTATTGGCTTCGTCAAGAACGAAATTCCACTTTACGGCTATCTCGCCTTTTTCATTATTGGCATGAGCGTAAATTAGAGGGTACGATCAATTGGGACTCGGGAGCCACAGTACGCAATGGCATGAAAGTGCTGCATAAAATAGGGGTATGCCCAGAAGCCGAATGGCCTTATCGCATAGCCAAATTTAAAAAAAAGCCTGATTCAGAGGCGGAAGCTACAGCAGGAAGCTACCGTATTGATGGATATCATCGGATTCATGACTTGGCAGGGATCAAAGCTGCATTAGCTGATGGCCAGCCTGTTGTCTTCGGAATCTGGCTGTATCAATCTTTCGAAAGTCCACTGGCGGCAAGAACAGGGAGGATCCCGTACCCGAATCGAAAAAAAGAGCAAATGTTAGGCGGGCATGCCTTATTAGCCGTCGGGTATAAGGATGGTAAGAAGAAGGGACAGGGAACAGTCATTGTGCGGAATTCGTGGGGGAAAGCATGGGGAGACCAAGGCTATTGTTACATGCCTTATTCCTTTTTCAAAAACAACGTGATGACGTTCGATTATTGGACTGGAAAATAAAACTTCTGCGAGGTGCGGAATCTATGTTAAGTGTGGAAGATGCAAATAAAATCATTGCGTTCTTGTCTGCGGCTTATTTGGCAACCGAGGATGCTGAGGCAAGAGAAGAATTTCATCGTTTGGCCAACGAGCTAAGAAAATCATCCGGTCAGCCATTGGAATAAATAGGAATCTCATCCGAAACGAGGGCGGCTTCAATGCCAAAAGAAAAACTGATACTACTCATATTAATTCTATTCGTTTTACTTACACTAGTATTCGTTATCTTGTTCTAATGCAAAACCAACCGTCTGCGTTTGTTCGCAGCCGGCTGGTTTTGGTTTGTTAACTAGAAGCCTTTGTACTGAGGTTCTTCATTTTCTAATTGCTGCACACGGGAGGCGACTTGATTTACGATGTCTTGTGCAGATAAGGCGGCCGCTTCATACAACTGTTTGGCCTCTTGATTTTGCGTGCCTAGAGCAAACGTTTCTAAGCTTGCTTGCGCACTTTTAAGTGAAGCTAGTGTTGTTTTTACTTGAGAAGCTACTGTCATGTTGTACACCTCTTCATTAAGATTTGTGTAGGATAGCAAGCAAATTGATCGTTTTTCAATTGATTGCGATCTTTAATATGCCCTAACTTTTCATCTAGCTATATAACAATTAAATCCAATTGAGATTATTCATAGCGGTTATCTGATTCGTACATCTTAATTGCTATGTGACATTCAAGGAGTTCTCTACTGTTGAAGCTCTTACAGAAAGCTTGCCCTCCAGTCGAGGTATCTTCTTGTTAACTCCGTCAATGAGTGATAACAGAAGTTCTGTCGCCGCCAAGCCAACCTCCATCCGCGGATAACAGATAGATGTCAAAGCTGGCGAGACTTGCGAAGACATTAGAATATCTTCGCACCCGGCGATGGCTAATTGTTGTGGGACAAGAATGCCGGATTCGCGGCAAGCTGCGAGGCAACCAGACGCCATCAAATCATTTGCTGCTACGATAGCCGTAAAAGCAAAACCTTGCTTTAGTGTTGCGGTTAAAGCCTCGAAAGCCCGCTCGAAGCGGCCGGCGCCTTCGAGAATATATCTCTCAGGGAGTTTCAATCCTTCGTGACGCATGGCTTCGCGGAAAGCTACGAGCCGATGAGCAATCGGATCCTGCGGATCTCCAGCGGTCATAAAGGCAATCTGCTTATGCCCCTGTTCATGCAGATGTACAATTAACCGCCGCATTTCAATTACCCAATCCACATCAACGACGGGGATGCTCGGCATGGAAACACCAGGCTGCATAAGAGATACGACGGGGAGCTCCATCAAGCTGTAAAATGCTTGACTTTCCTCACTTAGCGTTTGGCCAAGAAGAAGAATGCCGTCTACACGCCCCATTAGTGTATTTTTTAATTCTTCTTCACGAGCAGGTTCAAAGGAATGAAAAAACACAGAATAATTGCTAAGTTTAGCTCTTTTCTCAATATACAATAGCAGTCCACCCTCGAATGGGTTTCCTACGAAATGGACGAGGACGGCAATTTGACCTGTTTTCCTAGTTTTGAGGCTGCGGGCAGTTTGATTGGGGCGATAGCCTAGTTCGTTGATAACGGCAAGTACTTTTTGTCTGGTTTCCTCTTTGACGATGCTCCGATTATTTAGCACATATGAAACGACGGCTACCGAAACACCCGCCCGGTCTGCGACTTCTTTCCTGGTAATCATAAGGAACTCCCTTTTCTTGTTTCCTCAAGGGTATCATAAATTTGGACAAATCTAAATGTACTCACTTTTCGTTGCAGCACGGCCTAACCACAGTTCTTTAAGCGGGACCATGGACTCTTCCGGTACGTAGAAGTTGAAATAGTTTTCACTAATTGCACCCAGCAGTTGGCGGCGAATCGGATCTGCCCCTTCGAGCAATGCCGGCGAAGCCGCGTGGTAATCGATAGGCCTCATCCAGATCGGGCTATAGCCGATAAATAATTGGCGGCGGGTGAAGTCGGAGCGATTCGGGGAACCGGCATGCCAAAGATTTTGTGCAAAAATGAATACGTCTCCAGGTTTACCGCAAACTTGTATTTCTCCTGGTAAAGGCACGTTCACGTCGGTTTGAACGGGTTGATAATCTGGCAACTTATGGCTGCCCGGAATGATTTTCGTATTCCCGCGGTCTGGCTCAGACATATCACTCAAAATATAACAAGCTTTAATGTAGTAGGTGGATGTTAGTCCGTTAATACTTGGGAATTTGGGCGTTGGTCCATCCTGATGCCAGTTAATAAAGCTGTTGGTCTCGGTCTTGAGATCATCGGGATTAGGTTTGCGCACGGTAAGATGCGAGATATGAAGTTGGATGTTATAACCCATCAAATTAACGATAAGTGGAAGAATTGTCGGATTGTCCATTAAGGACAAAATTGAGGGGGCTCGTTCTACGCTATTGTAAATGTTGTAGGATAATGACTCTTGTTCATCGGAAAGGATGCCGTCTACGGCATTATTCAATTCTGCAATCCTTTCTTCCGAAAGTACATTACGAAGCAGTAAATAACCGTCATTTTCAAATTGTCGTGAGAGCTCAGGGATATTCAGCGTCACTGTCGTCATTCTCATCGTCCTCCTTGTATTTTACTCGTGTAAAATAAATTGGAAATAAAATGGATAAGGAGCAATTTACTCTTATTCTTTTATTATAAAACACATTTTACTCGTGTAAATAAAAACGTGCAAACTTATTTTTTCACACGAATCGTTAACATTTAAATCCAACTCAATTTGATCATACTTGCTTTCAAAATAGCACATAATGAGGTTGTTTCGAGCTTTAGGAAGGGGAGGGAGAGCTTGTGGCAGATTGGGTGAGTATCGTAATCAGATCGTTTTTTGCACTAGTCTTGTTGTTTGTACTAACGCGAATTCTCGGTAAAAAACAAATTTCCCAACTTACTTTTTTTGAATATGTTCTCGGTATTACGATTGGGGACTTGGCTGGGACTATTTCCATGGATATGGATTTCAGATTCTGGCATGGGGTCGTCGCTATACTTGTCTGGGTTCTTATACCTTTGATACTGGAGACTTTGACGCTCAAAAGTAAGACATTGAGGTTTTGGTTTGAGGGTAGGGGAACTATTGTCATTAAAGATGGTAAAATTCTGGAGGACAATTTGAAAAAAGAACGCTACACTGGCGATGAGCTGCTGGCGCAGCTGCGCACCAAAAGTGTTTTTCGCATGGCAGATGTCGAGTTCGCTATGCTTGAAGCTAGTGGTGATTTAAGTGTTCTACTTAAAAGTGAACTCCAGCCTCTGACACCAAATCATTTGGGGATGAAGCTGAATATCGAGAAACCGACACAGTCTGTCATCATGGATGGTGTCATTCAAGATGAACCCTTGGCTGCAACAGGAAGAGGAAGAGGATGGCTACATACGGAACTGGATAAGCTAGGAGTAACGAAGGAGAATGTGTTCCTCGCACAAGTAGACACGCATGGCGAATTAACGGTCGATCTTTATGATGATAAATTAAAAGTGCCTCAACCGAGTGAAAGGCCTGCCTTATTAGCCACTATGAAGAAATGTGAGGCAGATCTTGAACTATTTTCATTGACGACTAGTCATCCGCAGGCAAAGAAGATGTATGAGGCATGTTCGGTGCAGTTAACGAAGGTCATTCAGGATTTGCATATGATTCTAAGAACTTAGGGCGTTAGAGGAAGCAGGAGGGAAAACATGGCCAACAACAAGAAGAAGAATTTGACAATGACGCAACAGGAGTATCAGAAGCTAGCGAAGAAGCAAGAGCCCAAAAGACCCGTTCTAATAAATTGCCTGCGAGCCTTCCTTGTTGGAGGGATAATCTGTTTAATCGGTGAATGTTTCATGGAGATGTTCGTTAATTGGTTTGGCTTTACCGAAAAAACGGCAGGAAATCCAACGGTTGCCGTCTTAATTATCATATCCGTCATACTGACGAGCTTCGGTGTGTACGATAAAATAGCCCAATGGGCCGGGGCGGGAAGCTCCGTTCCTGTAACAGGTTTTGCCAATTCGTTATGCTCAGCAGCAATTGAGCATCGGGCGGAAGGACTTGTTCTTGGGGTAGGCGGTAATATGTTCAAGTTAGCTGGTAGCGTCATCGTATACGGAACCGTCGCAGCCTTTGTTGTTGGTATCGTACATCTTATCATTACGGGTGGGGGTTGACCTTATGCTGAAGGGACATCAGAGCTGGGTCTTTGAGAATCGACCCGTGATACTATCAACGGGGACGGTTGTAGGACCTGATGAAGGCCAAGGGCCAATTAGTGAGGATTTCGATATCGTCCATGGTGATTTAACCCTTGGTCAAAAAACGTGGGAAAAAGCCGAAAAGGCGCTGCTAGAAGAAGCTGCGCAGCGAGCACTTGATAAGGCCGGGCTGGTGAGCGGCAGCATACAGTTCTATATTGGAGGCGATCTGATGAATCAGATCATCTCCAATACCTTCGCTGTTCGTACGCTGAATATGCCGTTTCTTGGCATATTCGGCGCTTGCTCCACATCGATGGAAGGGCTCGCGCTAGCCGCGCAGCTGGTGGATTCGGGAGCCGCCAACTACGTGATGGCCGGTACCTGTAGCCATAACTGTACGGCGGAGAAGCAGTTCCGTTATCCGACGGAATACGGATCGCAGAAGCCGCCGACAGCTCAATACACAGTCACCGGCGCAGGGGTCGCCGTGCTGGGTAAGACCGGTGATGGCCCCGTCATCACCTCGGCCACAATCGGACGAATCGTTGATATGGGCATCACGGATCCGTTTAATATGGGTGCTGCAATGGCACCGGCAGCAGTAGATACCATTCAAACTCACTTCCGAGAACTGAATATTGAGCCTAGTTATTACGATCTAATCGTCACCGGTGATTTGGCAACCGTGGGTGTGAACATTGCGCGCGAACTATTCGATAAGCACAAGTTTCCAATTGATCAAACGACATATGACGACTGTGGGTTGATCATTTATGATCGCGAGAAGCAGACGGTCCAATCGGGAGGGAGCGGTTGTGGCTGCTCTGCAACCGTCACTTATGGTCATCTTCTAAAGCGCATAAAGAGTGGCGAATTGAAGCGAATTCTAGTCGTAGCGACCGGAGCATTACTCTCGCCGCTTACTTTCCAACAAGGGGAAAGCATCCCTTGCATTGCACATGCTGTTTCAATTGAGTCTGGAGGGTTGTATGCATGAACTTTTTTTGGGCTTTTTTAATAGGCGGAGCCATCTGTGTTTTAGGACAACTTTTGATGGATGTGGGTAAGCTTACGCCCGCTCATACTATGAGCACGCTTGTCGTGCTGGGCGCTATAGCCGACGGTTGTAATTTGTATGATCCGTTCATTGAATTTGCCGGTGCGGGTGCAACCGTTCCGATTACCAGCTTCGGTAATGCCCTGGTGCACGGGGCGTTAGAGGAGCTCCATAAAGATGGCTATATAGGGATCATCACCGGTATTTTTAAAGTGACCAGCGCGGGGATATCCGCGGCGATCATCTTCTCCTTCATAGCTGCCGTATTTGTCAAACCCAAAGGATAAGATGAATGCTTGAGTAAGGGGCAGTCTGAAAGTCATATTTGGAAAATTCAATAAGCCTTAAGGGGTTGTCCTCAAGTAGATTTATCTACTTTTGGGACAGCCCCTTTCTTTCGTTAGTGGTCAACTTCAAACCCTACTGGGACATGGACTATCAAATAGCACGGATGGTTAAATTTAACAAATAAATTTAGAGGATTTACAAGTATACGGACGAAAAACTTTACTGTAAACTAGATTTACGCTCATTTTCCTATCAATTTTAAGGAATACGGACTTATGATAGTATTTTCACCCTAAATGGCAGTATAAACGCAATTTGCTAAGAAAAATTCAGCTAATACTTAAGTCGTAAACTTTCTGAAACTCATCAACTGCTTACGACGTAAGTTTTCTTACGAAAACTCTAAGGAGGATCACACATGGAAACTGCCACACATCATCATGTAGAAGCTCTAGCTAGGTTGAAAGCGAATTTGGAATCATGCATTCTTGGCAAGAGCTCTGAGATTGAATTGTTGCTAACTGCGATGCTGGCCGGTGGGCATGTTTTGCTTGAAGATGTGCCGGGTACAGGCAAGACAGTGCTGATTAAAGCGCTTGCTCGATCCATAGATGGTCAATTTCGCCGCATTCAATGTAATCCGGATTTATTACCTTCCGATATAACAGGTGTTTCTATATATCATCCCAAAGAAGAGAAGTTCCTGTTCCGTTCAGGACCGATTATGACGAACATTTTGCTTGTCGATGAAATTAATCGGGCAACTACCAAAACACAGTCTGCTTTGCTGGAAGCAATGGAAGAACAACATATCACCGTCGATGGTGATATACATGAGCTTCCTTCACCATTTATGATGCTTGCGACCCAAAACCCAATCGACTTCGAAGGTACATATATTTTGCCTGAAGCGCAGCTTGACCGATTCATGATGAAGCTTAGTCTAGGCTATCCGAGTGAAGCCGCCGAGAAGCAGATGATTACATCCCAAAGCAAAGTGCATCCGATGGAAGCACTGCAGGCAATCATGGATACGTCTCAATTGCTGGCCATCCAAGAACAGGTACGTCATGTCCACTTGGATGAAGCGGTAGCCGATTATTTAGTGACCATTACAAGAAAAACACGTGAACATCAGGCCATATTCCTTGGAGCCAGTCCAAGGGCAACGCTTTCATTGGTTTTAGCCTCCAAATCTTTTGCGTTTCTCCATGGAAGAGACTATGTGATTCCTGATGATATTAAATACCTTGCTCCTTATGTTCTTGGTCATCGAATGATTCTTCATTCCGAAGCCCGTATGGACGGAGCTACGGTTTCCTCAGTTCTCGGCGCGATTTTCGAGCAAGTACGCGTGCCGGTTCGATTGGAGAAGTGAGCCTATGAATCGACCGGTATTCAAACGATTCGGGGAACTTCCCCGGTTTCCGGCAGCTTTATGGCTTCTTGTTGCTTGTTTCACAGCTAGTTTATTGTTCCTGTTGTTTCAAGGTGGGAAGCTGGCCTCCATGCTTTTTATTATTATCACGTTGTTGTCTGCTTATTTGCTCTCTGGCAACTGGAGTGGAATTAAACGTACGCAAGGTACACGCAAGATTGCGAACATAGGGCAAGAAACTCAAATAGAGGCTGGGCAATCGCTGCAGATTGGTATTGGCGTACAAATTCCGGGGTACTGGCCTATTCCTTATATGATGATTAAAGACCAGCTTATTCGACAGAATGGGGAAGAGACGATTTTCGAAGGCTCCATTGTTCCAGATTGGAAACGTAGAGGTGAATTACTTTACAGTACTCCGCCATTAAGAAGAGGGTATTATCGGTTTGGTGAAACGGAGTGCTTAACCGAGGATATTTTTGGCTTTTTTCAGCATAAGGGCCGTTTAGAGCTTCAGCAGCCGATCACGGTGTATCCACAAACGGTTGCTATTCGGGAATGGGCGCAATTTCACCAAATGCTTAAAGGCATGCAGCATCACTCCACTACGACGCGAGCACATCGTGAAACGACGCAAATTAATGGTGTCCGTGAATATATTTATGGAGACCGATTATCACGTATACATTGGAATGCCACTGCGAAGACAGGGACATGGAAATCCAAAGAATTCGAGCGAGAATCCCTTCCTAAGACGATTATTCTATTGGATCGGAATGCCCGTGCCTATCGGGATTCTGCCGAATTTGAACTGGCGGTATCTGTTGCAGCTTCTTTATTTCGTTATGGAGCGAGTCGTGACTTAGCACTAGGATTACTCTCGATCGGGAAGGAATCCTCTTATTTTGAACCGAAGCAAAGTCAGAATCATCACAAACAAATCATACAGCATTTGGTTGGTGTAGAGGCTGATGGTTATCACTCACTTCACCAAATTATCAAGGAACGTTCACGGGAATGGCCAGCAGGCTGCTTCTTTGTACTCATTTCACCGCAAAAGGGCTCAGCGATGATTCAGGTGATTCATCACCTGGAACATCTCCAGATGAATCCATGCCATATTTGGGTTCATGCTAAATCCAACCATGCATTCAAACCGCAAGGGTTGGACAAGGAAGGCAATCAAGAGGATTGGATCAAGGCGATTCGCTCACAAGGTTATATGGGTTATGAGGTTAGTCAGTTGACGGACTTGCCTAACCTGTTGGGAGGGGCGAAACGTTATGCCTAACACATTATGGAAAAGGATTTTACTGACAGATTGGTCACAGCGAGTAACAGCAATTCTTACTGGTATTTTCCTTTATCAATTTGTTATCTGGATCATGAAAGAAGATGGACTGTGGCTGCCTGAAACGGTCGCCTTTGTGACGGGAACTCTCTCCATTGTAGCGGCTACTTACCTTATACCGCATTTACATCGCGGCTGGCGATCCTTGATTCAATTCGGTTTGATTATTTGGCTGCACGGAATTGGTATGGGCTATCATTTTGTGGCGGTTAATTTGGCAACATGGAATGATGCGGTGAAATGGATTGCTCTGAATGCAGGGCAGCTGGAACCATACATTTGGTTTAGTTTAATTGCATGGATTACTTATTTGTTTGCCATGTGGTCTGTCCAATCGAGAATGCGTGTGTTTGTCCTTATTTTTGTCAGTATTTTATTTTTTGCTATTCGTGATTCCTTCAGTATGATCTTTTTGTGGCCGCAAGTTGCTATGGTCATATTTTGCGGATTCTCACTGTTGATGGTGCAGCATTTTAGTCAACTAAAGAGACGGGCCCCAGTCATTTGGGAAACGATTACGGATTACCCGTCAACACTCATTGTTCCCGTTCTATTGATAGTCGGTATCACTTTTCTAGTTGGCCTGCTAGCGCCAACTGTGAATCCGATATTAACGGATCCTTATACAGCTTGGAAAGTAAGCCGTGGTGAAGCTGTTCCTTTACTTGGAAAAGGTGTCAGCATCACGTCATCTACGAGTGCCGATGCTTCTTCCGGCTATAGTCGAGATGACAGTCGGCTTGGCGGCGGTTTTCGTTATGATTACACGCCGGTTATGACTGTTGAAACGAGTAAGAGAACCTATTTCCGAGGCGAAACGAGATCGTTATATAACGGAAAAGGCTGGGAGCTTAGCCCCGTGGAGCGTAAATTGCCAGTCAATCGTGTGAATGGTAATCCGCTGCCGCTTGATCCGCGATTTGATCTGTCACTTTTGAAAACCAAAGAAGTGACTCAAACGGTTGTCATGGATAGAGAGGAAGTATTTCCCGTTTTATTCGGGGGATTCGCCATCCAGAAAATTGTGGAAGTGAATAAAGGTGAGAACCCGTTTCAACGTCTAATATGGTCTCCTCGTCAGTCCGAGCTTCGCTATATAGGAAGAAATAATTATCCTAAAGATTATACAATTGTTACCCAGGAGCCTATACTGGAAGAAGCGTTATTGCGAGAAGTCAAATCTGACTATGCCAATCAACTAGAATGGGCGGAGTATCTACAAGTGCCTGCCGACCTTCCTGAACGAGTGAAGCAGCTGGCTGTTGAGATTACCAAGGCAGCGACGAATCCTTATGACAAAGCGAAGTCAATTGAGAAGTATTTATCAGATCATTATCCGTATACGAATACGCCAGATGAAAGTAAGGGCAAGAGCAAGGATTTCGTAGACCGCTTTTTATTTGAAGTGAAGCAAGGGTATTGTGATTATTACTCATCAGCTATGGCTGTACTCGCTCGTTCTATTGGGCTTCCAACTCGCTGGGTGAAAGGTTATTCATCGGGCACTTCACCGATTCCCGCGGAAATTAGGGATTTAGGTATTTTGAGTCAACTGGGTTCTGAAATCGATGCGGATGGAGCAGGTACCTATACCGTTAGAAATTCAGACGCTCACTCGTGGGTTGAAGTGTATTTTGAAGGCTTTGGCTGGATACCTTTTGAACCGACCTCAGGCTTCAAACTGCCGAATGTATTTCCAGAGCAAACCCCGCCACCCGTTGACCTATCAACGGAAAGTGACCCAGTTACTTTGCCTGACGCAACAAAAGAGGCTCCGAGCCTGACATGGTTATGGTTGACATTAAGTGGCTTAGGAGCTGCCGTAGTTGTTGCAGCTGTTTTATTCTTTGTCTTGAAAAGCGACAATTGGAAAGCATGGCGAACCCGAAGGAAGAAAAGGCAAGTCGTTAATTTCAATCAGAAAATTATTGTTGAATTCGAAAAACTGCTGCGGCTAAGCCGTCGCAAGGGCTACACGAGACATGAGTACGAAACCATGCGAGAAGCGACGACAAGGTGGTCTAACCAAAGTAAGTGGATGAAAAAAGAGCTGGAAACGGTGCTCGAACTGTTTGAGCGCGCGAAGTACAGTCAGGAGAATTCCACTGAAGTCGACTACCAGACCGTTAGTCAATCTATTATTCGTTTAAAAGAACAAATGAAATAGAACAAAGAAGCCACTCACCTTTCGAGGTGGTGGTTTTCCTATGAGAGGAGATTATTATTTATGGCTTTTATCGACTGTCATTTTTATTCAGATTCCCTTGGGGTTTCAGCATCCATGTACGTCATTTTGCCTCAAGCCGCTCAAAATCAAATCGGATTGGCTTCTGCAGTTTATGGGGTAAAGCATCCTACGCTATATTTGCTGCACGGCTTATCTGATGATCATACGATCTGGATGCGGAGAACCTCGATTGAACGGTATGCTTCGCAATTGGGGATAGCGGTAGTCATGCCAGCCGTCAACCGCAGCTTTTACACCGATATGGCTTCGGGGCCGAAATACTGGACCTTTATTAGTGAAGAATTGCCAGCATTAGCGCGATCATTTTTCCCCTTAGCTGAGGAAAGAGAATTGAATTATGTGGCTGGGTTGTCCATGGGTGGCTATGGCGCGATGAAACTGGCACTTTCACATCCGGAAAGGTTTGCCGCAGCGGCAAGCTTATCGGGGGCATTAGATATATCAGACAGAGCATTGAATTTTCCTGACGATTTCAAACTGATTTATGGAGATGTGTCCAAGATTAAAGGCAGCGAGAATGATTTGTTTTATTTGGCTGAACAGCTGTCTGGCGCGACTAGACAATCCCCTAAGCTCTATCAATGCTGCGGTACGGAAGACTTCCTTTATGAAGATAATATTCGATTCCGAGATTATTGCCGCGAATTAGGTATGGATCTGACCTATGAGGAGGAGCCAGGCCAACATGAGTGGGGCTATTGGGACCGTAAAATTCAAAACGTACTGAACTGGTTAACGCTTCCGGCCCGTTCCTAGTGGGAAAATATGTTCTTTTCTTTTTGCAACGAGTGGATCACTATGGTATAGTTTCACGTATATAATATAGGGATCTTTGAACGTAGTTCAAAGTCTCTCCGCTTAGGGATGTTTGAATGTAGTTCAAAGTCTCTCTGATTTACGAGGAAGCAGTTGGAGGTAATTTGTTTGCTGAATAAGCTAGTGCCCAGACAGTCTGTACATACGATCTATGATATTGATGCCAATCACCTATGGGGATTTGGTGTCCGTGGTATTATAACAGATCTCGATAATACACTCGTAGGCGCACGAGATCCGCATGCGACTCCGGAGTTAATAGAGTGGTTGAACCGTTTGCAAAAAATGGGCTTCAAGGTCGTCATCGTGTCCAATAACAATCATGGACGGGTTTCAGCCTTTGCGGAGCCGCTTGGCATTCCGTTCATTCATCGAGCTAAGAAACCAACGAACGTTTCATTCCACAGAGCTATGAAGCTGCTTGGTACGAATGCCAGACAAACAGCTGTCATTGGTGATCAAATGTTAACTGACGTTCTTGGAGGCAATCGAATGGGGCTATACACGATCCTAGTTCAACCCATTTCTATTAAGGATGAGGGTTTTTTCACGAAAATCAATCGCCGTATTGAGAAATGGGCTTTAGCTAGGATGAAGAAATAGGAGGATTCATGAGTACAGAAACGATTAATCATTGTGCGGGGTGCGGCGTATTGCTGCAAACGGAAGAAAAGGGGAAGCTGGGCTTTATCCCGGCTGAAGCGATGCAGAAGGAACCAGTTATTTGTCAACGCTGCTATCGCATCAAGCATTATAATGAATCTTCGAGTATCACATTGCAGCAGGACGACTTCCTTAAATTATTAGGACATATCGGCCAAACGAAAGCTCTGGTTGTGAAAATCGTAGATATTTTTGACTTTGAAGGCAGTATGATTAGCGGTCTTGCACGCTTTGTGGGTACGAATCCTGTTCTGTTAGTCGTAAACAAGATCGATTTGCTGCCAAAAGTGACGAACGCAAACAAGATCATTAATTGGGTACAGCGCAGAGCCAAAGAGGAGAACCTCAAGGTTGTTGATATCATCCTTTGCAGTGCAAAGAAAAACATTGGTTTCGATCGTGTTATTACAGCTGTGCAGGAATATCGCGGCAACATGGATGTCTATGTGGTCGGTGCAACGAATGTCGGTAAATCGACGCTCATTAACCGCTTAATCAGTGATTATAGTGATCTGGAGTCAGAGCTTACAACGTCACAATATCCTGGAACAACGCTGGATCTGGTTAAAATCCCACTGGATGATGGTCGGTTTATTGTTGATACACCTGGTATTGTGCATACTCATCGTTTAACCGAAGTCGTGAAAAAGCGTGATTTAGCTAGAATCATGCCTGACAAACCGCTTAAGCCGATGGTGTTTCAGTTAAATGAAGCGCAAACGTTATTTTTTGGCGCCTTAGCTCGATTTGATTTTATTAGCGGTGAACATCAATCATTTACTTGCTACACGTCTAATGCCATTCAAATTCATCGTACAAAGCTGGAAAAGGCTGATGATTTGTATGAAGAACATAAAGGTGTCATGCTTGCGCCTCCTAACCTAGCGGACTTGGACGAGCTGCCTAAGATTGTGAAGCATCCGCTGCACATTCCGAAGGGGAAACAGATGGATGTGCTGATCTCTGGTTTAGGCTGGATTAAAGTGAACAGCTTAGCTGGAGCTCAGCTTGCCGTTCATGCGCCGAAGGGGATTAAGGTTATCACACGTGAGTCGTTGATTTAGGGGGACAAGAGGAGAACATGGAGAAACTGGTGACGCCGATTGACAGTCATACCATTCTATATGGGGTTTTCGGAGATCCGATACGGCATTCCCGTTCCCCGATTATGTTGAATCGGGCTTTTGAGGAAGCAGGTATTAACGCAGTTTACGCTGCTTTCCACGTTCGTCCAGAAGAACTTGGGGATGCTGTTCGCGGGATACGGGCATTAGGATATCGAGGTGTCAACGTAACGATTCCGCATAAAGTGGAAGTTATGCAGTACTTGGATGAAATCGATGAAGGGGCTAGGATCGTTGGGGCGGTGAATACCATCGTTAATGAATCAGGCAAGCTCATCGGTTACAATACGGACGGTATTGGCTATGTGCGATCGCTCAAGGAAGAGACGGGTATTGATCTGAAAGAGAAAAGTGTTCTTCTCCTTGGGGCTGGTGGAGCGGCCAGAGGCGTTGCTTATGCGCTTGCAAAAGAAGGGATTCGCAGTATCTACATCGCGAATCGTACCAAAGAACGCGCCTTGGAGCTTGCAGACACGATCAGTACGTACACCGAAGCGATTGGACTTGGCATGGACGAGCTAGGACCTGTTGTAGATGAGGTCCAATTCGTTCTGAATACAACTTCGGCCGGTATGCATCCTCATGTCGAGGAAGTTCCGTTGCCGCTTGAACTCCTGCGTTCGCATCATCTGGTCAGCGATCTCATTTATAATCCGCGAATTACAAGATTCCTTCGTGAAGCGGAAGCAAGAGGAGCCCGCATACATGGCGGACTCGGTATGTTTATTTATCAAGGTGCTTTTGCCTTTGAATATTGGACTGGCACCCCTGCGCCCGTTGCGGCGATGAGACAGGTGGTAGAACAGTCGTTAGCTGAATAAGAATGAATAGAGGGACATCAATGTTAACAGGCAAACAGAAACGTTATTTGCGCTCAATGGCGCACCATTTAGATCCAATTTTTCAAGTAGGTAAAGGCGGCGTGAACGATCATTTAATCCGTCACATTCAAGAAGCATTGGAAGTTCGTGAATTGATTAAAATTACTGTACTCAACAACAGTGGAGAAGACCGCGACGAGGTCGGCACTGAATTATCCGAAAAATCTGGCGCAGAGCTCGTTCAGGTTATCGGTAAAATCGTCGTGCTTTACAAAGAATCGCGTGACAAGAAGAAGATTGAACTGCCGCGCTAAAGAGGTGAAGTATGCTTGTCGGAATAATGGGTGGCACCTTCGATCCTATCCACACCGGTCATCTGATCGCGGCGGAGAGAGCGAGGGTCGAAGCAGATCTCGCCGAGGTGTGGTTGATGCCGGCAAATGTGCCGCCGCATAAGCCAAATGCGCCGAAAGCGACGACGAAGCAGCGCTGGGAGATGGTTTGCCTTGCAGCGGAAGGCAATCCTTTTTTTCGTCCAGTTGATATCGAAATCAACAAAGGCGGCGTATCTTATAGTATCGATACGATTGAGCTGCTAAGCAAGGAATATCCAGGTACGGAATTTGCTTATATTATAGGTGCGGATATGGTTCAATATTTGCCGCAGTGGCATCGCATTGATGACATCGTGCGGCATATTCGCTTTATTGGATTAGCTAGACCTGGTTATGAACTTGACTTATCGCATATGCCTATTAACATTCGTAATCGAGTCACGATTGTACCCATGCCGCTTGTTGAAATTTCGTCAACAGCTATTCGTAATGAAAGGCAAAGGAACGGTTCAGTCCGTTACCTTGTCCCAGATGCGGTGAATGGTTATATGGAGGTGAACCGTTTGTATGAATCGTGAGGAACTGATAGCGGCGGTTAAGGAACAAATGCCTGAGCGACGCTGGCTGCATACACTCGGTGTCATGGAAACTAGCGTTATCTTAGCAAAACGCTTTGGTGGAGACCCGGTCAAAGCCGATCTGGCGGCCATTTTACACGATTATTGCAAGTATTGGCCTGTTCAGGAGCAAGCTAAGATTATCCGCGAGAACGGATTGCCCCAAGACTTGCTGGACTATGATAAGGAGCTTTGGCACTCCCATGCTGGAGCTTATATCGCGAAGGAGCAATTTGACATCCATGATGAGGAGATACTAGATGCAATTCGGTATCACACCTCCGGTCGTGTTCAGATGACATTAATGGACAAAATCGTATGCTTAGCGGATTATATGGAGCCCGGACGTGATTTTCCAGGTGTAGATATCATTCGCGATATCGCTGGGCAAAGCCTAGAGAAGGCGCTGGTAGCCGGTTTTGATTCTACAATTAGCTTTTTAATTGCCAAAGGCAAACGGATTTATCCGCTTACGATTTTGACTCGGAACGATTTGATCACACAAATAAACACATAAACCTTGGAGGATGATTGAATGAGTAAAAACCCAGAAGAAGTTTTGGCTTTTGTCGTTGAGGCTGCTGAAGATAAAAAAGCGGCAGATGTTGTAACCCTGAACTTGAAAGGCGTATCCCTAATCGCCGACTATTTCGTTATTTGTCACGGAAATTCAGAAACACAAGTGCAAGCAATTGCCGGAGAAGCTAGAAAGAAAGCGCATGAGCACGGCGTTAATATCAGAGGCTACGAGGGTATTGATACAGCAAGATGGGTTTTGCTTGATCTAGGGGATGTTGTTCTTCATGTCTTCCACCGCGATGATCGTGAATATTATAATATCGAAAGACTTTGGTCCGACGCCAAAGTTGTGGAGCGCGTATGAGAATGGAAGCAGGATCCCTTGTTACCCTAGAGGTAGCGAGGGAGGTTCCTCCTAACGGTTATTTCCTTACTGACGGCCAGCAGGATGTTCTTCTGCCTTATGCAGAAATCGTAGGTAAGATACAACCCGGAGAGCATGTTGAAGCCTTCATGTTCCACGATACACAGGATCGATTGATGGCTACGATGAAGCGTCCTCTTCTTCTCATGGGCGAAGTAGGACTTCTGGAAGTTGTAGATATTCATCCTAGATTTGGATATTTTCTGGAAATGGGACTGGGCCGCAACCTGTTGCTTCCCTACAGACATGTGCCAGAGCTTGAGGAGCTGCGTCCACAAGTAGGAGATAAGGTATTTGCCACATTAGCTCACGATCGGCAAGGACGTTTGATCGCTAAGCTGGCTCTGGAAGAGGACCTGGCTCCTCTTTGCGTTCGTGCACCCTCGAGTTGGAGTAATCAGTGGGTCAAAGCACGTGTGTACAGACCTTTGCAAATTGGCACCTTCGTCATTTGCGAAGCCGGAGTCCTTGGTTATGGTGTTATTGGACTTATAGCTGCTCCGGAACGGACACGCTTGCTTCGTGTAGGTGAGATGGTTGAAGTGCGTGTCGCATTCGTACGTGAAGAGGATGGTCGGGTCAATCTGTCGATGCGGCTTCCGAAGGAAAAAGGGCGCGATGAAGATGCAGAGACCATTTTGAGTGTCCTCCAAGAACGACCAGGGAATGCGATGCCATTTTCGGATAAAACGCCGGCAGATGTCATCAAGGATCGGTTTGGCCTAAGTAAAGCAGCTTTCAAACGCGCATTAGGCAAGCTAATGAAGGACGGGCTCATTTATCAGGAAGATGATTGGACCTATCTGAAGCAAGAGGAGACGCAAGGTTAACATGAGTTACGAAAAATTCGCGTACACCTATGATCGCTTGATGAATAGCATGCCATATGAAGATTGGCTTCGTTTCGTGAAAGAAAGCTTCGAACGATTTGGTATGAAACCATCTACGATTGTTGATCTGGGCTGTGGTACTGGGAATTTGACGATTCCTCTTGCCTTGGAGGGGTACCAGCTGACGGGTATTGATTTATCAGAAGACATGCTGGCAGTCGCTGAGCAAAAAACGGGAGAGCACAAAAGTCAATTGCGCGGCGGCACCATTCATTGGGTACAACAGGATCTGCGTGAATGGGACCTCGGTGAACAAGTGGATGTTGCGCTTTCCATCTGTGATAGTCTCAACTATTTGTTAGAGGAAGAAGATATCATTGATGCTTTCCGTCAAACCTTTAAGGGGCTCAAGCCTGGGGGGCTTTTCCTTTTCGATGTACATACTCCTGAGCAGTTATTCGCTTATGCAGATTCTCAGCCCTTTTTCCTGAATGAAGACGATGTTGCCTACATTTGGACAAGCGAGTTAGATGATGAAAGAGTACAAATTGAGCACGAGTTGACCATATTTGTCAAAGATAGCGGAAAGGATACTTTCCGACGCATCGATGAAACTCATCTACAAAGGGCTTATTCTTTACAATGGCTTAAGGAAATGCTGCTTGCAGTCGGTTTCACTGAGGTGCATATGGCTGCTGACTTCACTTGGGAGCAGCCTACCTCTATGACAGAGAGAGCTTTCTTTATTGCTAAGAAATAACACAATGAGGTTCATTGCGGCTTGACAGTGCGGCATTATTTTACATATAATCAAAGCTAATTAGATGATTAGAGCTTAGAAGAGGATTAGTAACTTGTACAGCATCTTTCAGAGAGCCGGATGTAGGGTGGAAGCCGGTAGATGTCAGTCTTGTGAACTCGCCTTGGAGCTAGAAGGTGAATCACCATTTAAAGCGGAGAGACTTTGAGTATGCTCAAAGATCCCTACAGCGGAGAGACTTTGAACTACGTTCAAAGATCCCAAAGCGGAGAGACTTTGAGCTACACTCAAAGGTCCCTATATATGGTGCTAGCCGGATCGTCTCACCCGCGTTAAGGGGCAGAGTGAACACTGGCAAAGAATGTCTGTGTTAACTAGGGTGGTACCACGGGAATCTAACCTCTCGTCCCTAGCGATATCCGCTAGCGATGAGGGGTTTTTTGGCGCTTGCAGCGCTTTGAATCATGAAGAAGATGGCTGTACACAGGGAGGATTTTACACATGACACAGGAAACGAAAGAAACCAAAGAAACAAAAGAGCAGCAAGGTTATAATCCACAAGCAATTGAGCCGAAATGGCAAGCTTACTGGGATGCGAAGAAAACGTTTAAGGTGCTTGAGAATTCGGATAAGCCGAAGTTTTATGCGCTGGATATGTTCCCTTACCCATCTGGAGCTGGTCTGCATGTAGGACATCCGGAAGGCTACACAGCAACTGATATCGTTTCACGGTTCAAACGGATGAGAGGCTTTAACGTACTTCATCCAATGGGATGGGACGCTTTCGGACTTCCTGCTGAACAGTACGCACTGGATACGGGAAATGATCCGCGAGAATTCACCAAGAAGAACATTGATACATTCCGTCGTCAAATTAAATCACTAGGCTTCTCGTACGATTGGGATCGTGAAATCAGTACGACAGATCCTGAGTATTACAAATGGACACAATGGATCTTCATCCAGTTGTACAATAAAGGACTCGCTTATGTGGATGAAGTGCCTGTAAATTGGTGTCCAGCGCTGGGAACTGTTCTTGCTAATGAAGAAGTAATTGACGGTCTGAGCGAGCGCGGTAACCATCCCGTTATTCGTAAGCCGATGCGTCAATGGATACTGAAAATTACCGAGTACGCTGAACGTCTGCTTGAAGATCTTGAGGAGCTGGATTGGTCCGAAAGCATTAAAGATATGCAGCGCAACTGGATTGGTAAATCAACAGGCGCAGAAGTCCAATTTGCGATTGACGGATACGATGAGAAGAGTTTGACGGTTTTCACTACACGTCCAGATACATTGTTTGGCGCCACGTACTGCGTTCTGGCACCTGAGCATGAGCTTGTTGCGCAAATTACTACGGGAGATCAAGCTGCTGCCATTAAGGAGTATCAAGAAAAGGCTTCCCGCAAAAGCGATCTCGAGCGTACGGATCTGGCAAAAGACAAGACAGGTGTTTTCACAGGGGCCTATGCTGTCAATCCGGTTAATGACGTGAAAGTGCCGATTTGGATTGCTGACTACGTGCTTGGCGGTTACGGTACTGGAGCAATCATGGCTGTTCCAGGACACGATCAACGTGACTGGGAGTTTGCAAAACAATTTGATTTGCCGATTGTCGAAGTCGTGCAAGGTGGAGATGTTGAGAAGGAAGCTTACGCAGGGGATGGCGAACACGTCAATTCCGGTCCGATTAATGGCATGAATATCGAACAAGGGATCAGCCATATGATCGCGTGGCTGGAGCAAAACAGCAAAGGCCGCGGCAAAGTAACCTACCGTTTGAGAGATTGGCTCTTCAGCCGTCAAAGATATTGGGGAGAGCCGATTCCAATTCTTCATCTTGAAGATGGCACAATGAAGCCTGTTCCCGTGGATCAACTGCCACTCTTACTTCCGCAAGTCGATGAAATTAAACCATCAGGTACAGGAGAATCACCGCTTGCGAACGTATCCGAATGGGTAAACACAATTGATCCGGAAACCGGCATGAAAGCTCGCCGTGAAACGAATACCATGCCGCAATGGGCCGGCAGCTGCTGGTACTACTTACGTTTTATCGATCCGCGTAATGATAAAGAGTTTTGTTCGCATGAGCTTCAGCAGCAATGGCTGCCTGTAGATCTTTACATCGGCGGAGCGGAACATGCTGTTCTCCACTTGCTGTATGCGCGTTTCTGGCATAAGGTGCTTTATGATCTTGGTTTTGTTCATACCAAGGAGCCTTTCCATAAGCTTGTAAACCAAGGGATGATTCTTGGTGAGAACATGGAGAAAATGAGTAAGTCTCGCGGTAACGTTGTAAATCCGGATGATATCGTCAGCGATCAAGGGGCCGACACACTGCGTATTTACGAAATGTTTATGGGACCACTTGAAGCTACAAAACCATGGAATACAACAGGCGTGGATGGCATCTATCGTTACTTGAATCGTGTGTGGAGACTGTTTGTTGACGAGAATGGTCAGATAAATGCTAAAATCAGCGCCGACGAAACATTATGCAGTGATTCATTCAAACGTACTTGGCACCGGACGATCAAAAAAATAACCGAGGATTTCGAAGCCCTTAGGTTTAATACAGCGATCAGTCAAATGATGATTTTCGTTAACGAAGCCTATAAAACAGAGCGTTTACCGCTTGAAGCGATGAAAAATTTCGTTCAGATGTTATCTCCAATTGCGCCGCATTTGGCCGAAGAACTTTGGGAGAAGCTCGGCGGCACAGAATCAATTACGTATCAGCCGTGGCCAACCTATGATGAAGCGTGGACAGTCGACAATGAAATTGAGATTGTTGTACAGGTCAATGGTAAAATTGTTGATCGTGTTCTGATTTCCAAGGATACAGATGAAGCAGCGATGGAGAAAATCGCATTTGACCTCGATAAAGTCAAAGAAGCGACCGCCGGAAAGGCCGTTCGCAAATTGATTGTTGTAAAAGGCAAATTAGTAAATATTGTCGTAGGATAACAATACAAAGTTGGCAATTTGGGAAGGCTACTGCTTCTAAGTAAACAGCAGCTCAGCCTTCTCAATGTCTTCTTCATATTTGGCATGTGTAGCACTAATGACTCGTGAGAATATCCCCGCAAGCTCATCGTCCAAAATACGTAATCCTTCCGCTGTAATTCCGCCGGGAACAGATACGCGTTTTTGTAGGGTAGCAGGGTTGAATCCTCCGGTTGTAAGCAGCTTTCCAGTGCCTAGCGTCATTTCACTGGCAAGTAAGGTAGCTTCCTCAATAGAAATGCCAGTTGCCTCAACGGCTGCATCAATAAAAGATTGCAGGAATTTGGCTAAAAAAGCGGGACCGCAGCTGGATATGTCAGAAGAGATCCGCGTATAATTTTCGGATACACGAATAGGTGAGGAAATATGCGCAAATAGGTTCTCTAGCCATTCTTTGTCCTCAGGCTGCATTCGATTCCCATGAATACATAGTGTAGCACCGCTTAGCACGTAGTTCGTTATACTCGGGATAATTTTACTGATTTTCGCCGGCAGAAGACCTTCCAAATGTTTGAGCAGGACAGGGCTTGTAATAGATACGATGAGTTGAGAGGGAAGCACGTCCTCTTTGATTTCATCAATAACCTTCTTAAATTCAGACGGCTTCACACATAGAAAGATGAGATCGCTCCCCAGTACGACTTCTCTATTCGACCCGGCAACATGAAGTCCAGGATATGTCTCCGCTAGAAGCTCAACTTTATGAATTGTTCGATTTCCCGCAATAATTTGCTCCGGATTGAAAGCTCCAGAATGAATGAACGCTTCAATCAGAATACTTCCCATACTCCCAGTACCGATGAATCCTGCTTTCATCCAGTAATCCCTCCCGAAAAATCAGTCACTTTCTTTCATAGTTTATTGAACGGGGTCAGTTATAAATGCCATTCAGATGCTTTTTCATGTATATGTTCATATGTCAGCAATTATGTTTGGAAAGACTTAAGTTGCAAGTTTGCTAAAGCAAAATTCTAATGATTATGCTTACGAAGTTAGTTTTGCTAAAGCAAAACTTTAAAGGTTATGCTTACGATGCCAGTTTTGCTAAAGCAAAACTCTTAGGAGGGAATTCGTGGATTTTTTTGGTTCCAAAAGAGGAAGGATGCTGCTCATGATGGCAGCGATCTGTTTATTTGCTTTTGTCGTTTGGCCATTCATTCGTGGAGGCAGATCTATGATACAAACAGATTTTATGCCTTTGAACTCTCAGATGCAGGCTATGATTTCTCATACTGGAGATGAGCCGGTAGCTGAAGCGGAGGTTGTAAGAAAAACAGATTTGAAATCAAACATAGGCACAGAACCGAAAGCAAAAGTAGATACAGAATCGAAGGGAACGAAAGATACAAAACCGAAGGAAACGAGAGACACAGAATCGAAAACAACGAGTGACACTGAACCAAATACGACAATACCTGCACTTACAGCAATACCTACGCCTACTGTTGTATCTAATGAAAAACCAGAAGCTAGCTTGCCATCAGCAAGGTCTACCGATCAATTGGATCTAAACACAGCTACGCTCAAGCAATTAGTTGAATTACCGGGTATTGGAGAGAGCAAAGCAAAGGCCATACTGGACTATCGGTTGAAAAAGGGACGATTTAGCCAGATTGAAGAGCTGATGGAGGTGAAGGGCATCGGGGAGAAAATGCTGGAGAAGTTGAAGGCATTTCTTTATGTAACTGCATCATAATCCTTACCTTTCTTTTATTTTGCATGGAAATATGAGAGAATACTAGAAATGAAAAAAGGGATCCAAGAACATACAAGGATCTTCGGAAGGAGGAATTGCAATCCGTTATGAGCAACCGTAAAGATTGGGATACTTATTTCCTCGATATTGCTTACATGGCCTCAACGAGATCAAGATGTAACCGTCGGCATGTGGGGGCAGTGTTGGTGCAGGGTAAGAAGCTGCTTGGAACTGCTTACAATGGCGCTCCGATGGGTGTTCCAGATTGTACAGAAGCAGGCTGCATGCTTGTAGAAGAAATTGAGCTGAAAGTTGTGGACGATACGGAAGAAGTTATTCGTAAACAGCGATGTATTCGTACGATTCATGCTGAGCAAAATCTGTTGCTGTTCACGGATCGGGAAGATCGCGAAGGATCGACTGTCTATGTGACAGATCAGCCTTGCTGGACGTGTGCGAATATGCTGGCCAACAGCGGTGTGATGGAGATCGTTTTCCATCGCGGGTACCCAAAGGATCATGAGAAAGTAAGCCATTTGATGGAGAACAGAGGCATCGTTTTCCGTAGAATGGAAGGATATGAACCTCCACCTGGTACTGTATCTGATGTCGTGAATTAAATATGTTTACTGAAGCGAGAGGAAGAACCTTTTTCTAGACGCAGCCTATGGGGCTGATCTGGGGAGAGGTTTTTTGTTTGTTTTTTAGATGGGGAAAAGTATGGATATCAAAGGTGCGGTAATGGCGTGGAATCTACAATTTCATTGGAGTAAATACAGTGTAATCGATATTCTGACTGGGGTTATCGTACTTCTGTTGGAGAAAATCCAATGGAATTAATGTTTTCCTTGAAAATTGTCTTTTTAAGAGACTTCTATTGGAATTGGTCCAATAGAAGCTGTTTTTCGAGGTCTGAGAGAGAAAGCATTGTAAAAAATCCAATGACGAAGATGGATGATGAGATAAATGATGAAGGCGAATGTTGAAGATCCAGATAAAGGAAGAAGGCGAAAGATGACAGATGAAAGAAGAAAGAAGAAAGAAGAAAGAAGAAAGAAGAAACATGAAAGATGAATGATGAATGATGAGTTTTCAATGTATAGATCGCTTCGTCTATTTTCGTAACTCATGTAAATGATTGCAATTCGATTTTATAACATTCAAGAGGAGGGGGAGCGAATACATATGCAAATGCTAATGAAACGACCAGTTGTTATAGGCTGTTGTCTGTGGATAACTGGTTACGCGCTCGCACTCTATACCGAGCTGCGGTGGTTATCTTTGATGACGAGCGCGCTGCTGTTAGCCGCGCTTATCGTCATCTATGCGCTGCGGCTGCCTGGCAGACAGCCGCTGTGCGCCTTGCTGCTGGTCGGAGTAGCCTATGGCTACTTCCAGTGGACCGACCAGCGCAACGTCTCTGCGCTGCTGCCGCTAGCGCAGCAGCAGAACCTGGACGGCAGCGAGGTCACGCTGCTCGGCCGATTCTCCAGCCCTGTCACCGTTGACGGCGACAGGGCCAGCTTCACGATGGAAGCGGAGTCAATCCGCTTCCCAAGTGCGGAAGCTTTCCCGCTCGGCGGGGAAAGCGTGCAGGTCTCGCTGCGCCTGCTCCAGCAGGAGCAGCAGGCGGTGGCGTCGGGCTGGCGCCGAGGCGACGCCTTGACGCTGCACGGGACGCTGCGCAGCCCGTCCCCGGCCCGCAACTTCGGCGGCTTCGACTACCGCCGATACCTGCGCCTTCACCACACCCATTGGCTGCTCTCCGCCAAAGGGGTGGATCAGGCGCAGGTCGAGCCTGCGGCTGCGCGCTTAAGCGTCGTCCAGCTGCTGCGCTGGAACGATGAGCTGCGCGGCGCCCTCAGCAGGCGAATGGACCTTATCTTCCCCGCGCCGCAGGCGGGGTTCATGAAGAGCATGCTGATCGGTCAGACGGACGATCTCGATCCCGAGCGCTTCCAGCAATTTTCGGAGCTGGGATTGACGCATATTTTGGCCATTTCCGGCTTGAATATTGCCGTATTTCTTGGTGTTTGCATTTGGATCATGCGCCGATTAAAGCTGGCAAAGGAGACCTATTTGCTTATCTGTATATGGTTATTGCCATTCTATATCCTACTGACAGGTGCTTCCCCCTCCATTGTTCGGGCCGGACTCATGTCTATAATTGCCCTCTATGCAGCACGGCGAGGGCTCTTTAAGGATGTTTTGCATATTATGTCGATTGTCGCATGGGTCATGCTTTTGTGGGATCCATACTTCCTGCTGGATGTCAGCTTTCAGCTTTCGTTTCTGGTTACACTTGGTCTCATCGTTGGCGTACAAAGAGTCAATGATTTATTCGTTCCTTGGATTTCCTCCCCAATTATAAGAAATACGACCTCTATCACGCTTGTTTCCCAAATGGTATCCTTTCCGGTATCCATTTATTATTTTAATCAGTTTTTTTTATTGTCTTGGCTGGCTAATGCCTTCCTGGTTCCTGTTATTAGCATGATTGTATTCCCAGCTGGCCTGCTTGCTTTAGTTCTGGGAATGGTTTACGTTCCTGCTGGGAAAAGCATCGGTTGGCTTATTTCTTGGTTAAACGAAGTGATTTTCTGGATGACAGACAAGCTTCAGCATTTACAGCAGTTTAAGCTGCTGTGGCCGTCGCCAAGCTTACCCTGGATTGTTTTTTATTATACTTTTCTCATTATGATTTATGGATTATGTCAGCGCTTGTCTCAACAAGCTGGAGGAGAGCTTCCAATCATTTTGGTAAGTGTCAAAGGTAAAAGGAAAGTGAACTTATCGAAATGGTTAGTATGTGCGGCAGGAGGTTTCCTGCTATTGCTTTGGATAGGATACTCGCCTGAGCGCTTCAACCGTTCCGGTCTCGTTCAATTTATCGACGTGGGTCAAGGTGATGCTATACTGATTCGGACGCCATATGATCGACATATTCTGGTTGATGGTGGAGGGACTCTTACATTTAGGAAACCTGGTGAAGCTTGGAAAATTCGCAAGGATCCTTATGAAGTTGGCCAAAAGCTGCTTGTTCCGCTGCTCAAGAAACGCGGTGTTCATCAACTTGATCTCGTCGTTCTCACACATGAAGATGCTGACCATAGCGGCGGTCTGCAAGCAGTTATTGCGCAAATGCCCGTCAAGCAATTTCTTTTTAATGGAACGCTTAAGCCAGGGGCAAGTATCGAGAAATTATTTGATACCCTGCTAACGCGAAAAGTGCCGCTTTTGCCTGCGAACGTAAGCAATTGGATTCAGATCGATCCGCTTACCAGATTGCAGGTCCTGTATCCTTTGGAAAAAGATAATCGGCTCATCGAAATTGTCAAAGAACAGAATGCGCAGTCCGTTGTTTTTTTGCTCGAGATGCAGGGGACGCGTTGGTTATTTACGGGGGATATGGAGAAAGAATCTGAAGCTGTTGTGGTCGATTATTTTAAAGAACATTCTTCGTTAATTGATCAAGAACAACATATAAATCACAAGGTCGATGTACTGAAAATTGCTCATCATGGCAGCAAAACATCGACGACACCAGGGTGGATCGACTTTTGGAAGCCTACCTGGGCCGTCATATCCGTAGGAGCTATGAATAGTTATGGTCACCCATCACCCGATGTATTAAGGCGTTTGGATGAAAATGAAGTGCAGGTTTTACGAACAGATCAAATGGGGGAAGTGCAACTTGAAGTCCGCAAAGAAGGGATTTACTCCCGTGTTAAAATAATAGATTAATTAACATCTGAATGGCCTCTATCCAGAGTTGTTCGATTGTAGATCTTCGTGTTCTTCTGCTGCTGTAGGCTCCTGTTTCCATGGTGGATCCCCATGTGCGTGCAGCTCTTTGTATATCCAATGAACACCGAAGGGAATGACGAATGAGAGAATGGTACAGATCAGTATCATCCCTGATGGAAACCTTCCAATGAGAGAAAACCACATACATGCATTACTCCTCTGTCGTTTTGATGATATTTCCGATACGCCTTATAATGACCTCAGCCTGTACGTTAATTTCTGATTGTGTGAATATATTTAATCCCTGATCCCAATCATCTGCAATTGGTTTCCATATTTTATAATGATTTTGATAGAGATAGGCCCCTAGTCCCAGTGCATCCTTTTTATAAGTTTGTTGGAGCTTTTTAATTGCTTTAAGGGTATTGGCTTTGACCATATCTTCCAAGCTTTTCTCCAAATCTTTAATTGCTTCTGAACTAGAGGGATCATAATCTGAAATCGATTTATCAAGAACGCCCTCAGTTGCAAGTTTAATATTAAACTTGAACTTTGTTGGATTGAGCTGCTGCATTGTTATTTTACTTTTCGCTCTTTCCGCTCGGAAGGCAAAAGTGTGATCTTTAATCTTAGCTTCGATGATCCCGCCTTTAATTTGGTCAGTGACGAAGTTCAACCCTTGCGTTTCATCGCCTTGCAAGAATCCGACCAGTTCCTTCGTATGACCATCGAAGATAGCGGATCCGGTCATTGAAACGCCTTTCTCTTCCAATTTTACAGTTTGAATAGCGAAGCTTTCATGTTTGACCAAAAATTCGTGGACATCACCTATTCGTGATTCGGGTAACATGTAATTGGATTTTCGGTCATTTCTGGCAATAGATGTAATATAATCGATAGGTGTTGGTTCATTAAAAGTAGGGATATCTAATATATCTGAGGCTTTTCCATTGGCAATTAATATTTGAACGCCTCTTCGCATTTCACTATTCCGTAAGAAAAAGTCCAACAAGTCAGCGAAAATTTTATCGTCTTTGGCTACTTCGCTGGAAATGATAATGATTTTTAGATGTTCGAAATAAGGGGAACGACTCGTCCTAATTGCCAATCTCGAGCTAAGGGCAGGCATGGAGTTTTCGGTTGTTGATAAATTAAAGTAGGCTTTATTGGAACTGCCTGATCCGCTTTGTCCTTGACTGCTTTGTTTCAGCCCACTGGGTACGACAATCTGATAGGTTCCTTTGAATTTGTATTTCGGAGTATTGCTGTAATCGATAGCAACGCCGACTACAAACCCCCGTTGGTCTATTTCTATACGATCCCAGCAGCCTGTTAAAAGGAAGAGGATGCAGATTAGACTGGTCCAGCAGCTCCTTTTTTTAAGAAGCATCACTATTCACTCCTCGAAGTTTAGCACCAACATGGATGAGGATAGGAAAGAGAATGGCGACAATTAATCCAATATAACTAATGATACCGCTTATTTCATCGAAATCAGCTAAGTTTCGTGGAAACATGCAAAGGATATAAATGAACGGACTTAGTAGGAATACCCACGTTTTTTTCTTTGTTTTAGGGAAAACGGACATAAGCAGATAGATGGAACAGTCATAGGCCATAATCGTCGTTGTGAAAACAGCCATAATCCAAATTGTAAAAAATATAGATTCAAAACGCTCAAAGAATGCGCCTGGAATTTGCATTTCCTTGGCAAGCTCAATGGCAGGATACGTAATTTGTTGAAGGGCGAAATGTGAAAATACACCAACGCAAGTAATGTAGATTGCCGTATATAGAACAATAGGAATAGCTACTCCGATCATAACAGCTTTCGGGGCTTTCTCTGGGTGATTCATTAGGGTGATGTAAATTAAGATGACTTCAAAACCAAAGAGCGAGAACGCGCTTGTTTGCACTCCCTTCGCTAAACCTTTCCAATCTGAGATTAAGAAAGGTTTTAAGTCGTCTAAATGAAATATGTTCATGCTAAAGGTGAGTACAACGAGTGAGATGACGATAACAATGGGTAAAAATAAAATATTAAGACGAATAATACCGACTCGGCTGCCAGAAACCGCATATACGACAACCAGTAAGAAGGTTAAGGATATCGCTTCAACAGGAGTCCGCTCAAATAAGTATTGTTTGGAAATATTAGCAATAGCCCTAACTTCATAAGCACTATATAGGATAAAGTAACCGATGAGAGAAAGGACTGCAATGAGGGCAATAGGCTTCGTAACGGCTGCTGAGGCATAAGCGAAATAACCTTGTTTGCTAAAATGAGTCGCAATTTTGGCTAGCATCCAGGCTGAGACGATCGTAAGAAGGCCTGCCAGCAGCATGGACACCCACCCGTCAGAAGATTGAACCGTTTTCGCTAGCTCCCTCGGCAGAAATAGTATACCTACGCCAATAATCATGGATGAAATCGTGATGACTATATCCACGAAACCGATCTCACTATCGCCATATTCAAAAGATTTCATCCTCTATTTCTCCTTCCTCTCATTCTTTGATCATTTTTCGTTTGCATCATTTTTGGCCGCTTTGTTACGAACAACAGCGGTGATCTTAAAATGAGATCTTTCCAGTCCCGTAATAAGATTGGCGCAAAAGGGGTGGAATATGGAACGCCAAAGCTCTTCAGATTTACCAGGTGAATATTGATCATGATGTAGGCTAAGATGATTCCGTATAAGCCTAAAAAAGCAGCGGCCAACATAATGCTGAATCGCATGACGCGCAGTGAAATGGCAAACGAATAAGAAGGCAGCGAGAAAGAAGAGATAGCAGTGACGGCAACGACGATAACCATAACGGGACTTACCATGCCGGCAGCCACAGCTGATTCTCCAATAACTAAACCGCCTACGATCCCAATAGTTTGGCCGATTGGTTTGGGCAGTCGGAGTCCTGCTTCCCTGAGAAGTTCGAGCGTGAATTCCATAGCGAAAGCTTCAACGACTGCAGGGAATGGCACACCTTCCCGAGCTCCAGCGATGGAGAATGCCAATTTTGAAGGGATCATCCCATGATGAAATTCGAGCAAAGCGATATAAAGAGCTGGCAAAAAGGTAGCGATGAAAGCCGATATTAATCGGAGTACCCGAGTCAACGTAGAGATGAGCCAATGTTGGTAGTAATCTTCGGGTGATTGTAAACTTGAAGCGAATGTAATCGGCAATATGAGGACGAAGGGGTCTCCATCAACCAGAATGGCAACTCTGCCTTGGAGAAGTGCTCCAGATACGCGATCAGGCCGTTCCGTATTCATAATAAGAGGAAATGGACTAAGGAAACTATCTGCTATCCATTGCTCCAAGTAACCGGACCCTTCGATATCATCTATGTCGATGGTCTTTATTCTGCGAGTAACTTCTTTCACAAGGTCGGGATGCACAATGTCTGCAATATAAGTGACAATTACCTCACGTCTACTTCTTTGACCGATTTGATACGTGTCAAAAACAAGGTTGGTTTCTTTAATTCTTCTTCTAAGCAAAGCGGTGTTCGTGCGTATGTCTTCTGTAAAGCCTGCTCTGGGTCCCCGAATAATCGATTCAGTTTGCGGTTCTTCAATCGAACGGGTTTTCCAACCGCAGCTGGAAATGATGATGGATTGTGCGAGATTGTTGAATAGAAGAAGCGTATCGCCTGATAGAATGGCCATTAAAGCTTCGTCCAGAAGTTCAACTGTTTCCAACTCATAAGCTGTCAGAATTTGCTGCTTCAATACGTTTATTAAATCCGAAGATGAGGTAACAGGATGATCAAAGGAATGGAGCATCGGGCTTAGTAATTGTTCATTAATCATAGCTATGTCGACCAGACCATCAATGCTGACTAAAGCACACGGATATTGCTCTGTACCGATTGTAAACTGTCTAATGAGCAGATCGCTTGGATGGTGCAGGATTGTCTGAATGGTAGTCAAATTTTCTTGCAATGATGCTGATAACCGTTTATTGGAATCTGGACTTGAAGTGATTGGCTTGTTGGGATCCTTAGGGGTTCGAAGCAGATGCTTTCTGCCAAATAATTGTTTGAACATGATGCAGCCCTCCACTTTCGAATAGCTCATCTGTAATATTTACCACTTCGGTTAGAATTAAACGGTTATGGCAATTTCTTAGGCGGTACTACCCAAACATAGTACTATTCCTTCTTTTAAAAAAGCTTACAATGGAGAGTAATTTGATGAATGAGAGAGAGGGGAGAACGGTTTGTGAGACGAAGGTGAAACTAATCGGTCTAGCATACGTCTAATAACAAGTGTATTTATTTCAGGAAGTTTGATATTCTGGTAGTTGCAAGACGGCCATTGTTTTTTTATTCTAAAAGAGTTGCAACCTTATGAGACGCTACTGCGTCTGTAAGATTGCAAGAGGGAGGGATCCCAGTGGTAGCACCCGAACTGGTAAGATCTGCACAAGCCGGTGATCGTGATGCTCTCATTACCCTATTGCGAGAAATTGAGTCTCACGTTTATCGAACCGCTTATTATATTTTGAATAATGAACAGGATGCCCTCGATGCTTCACAGGAGGCACTCCTTCGGATTTATACAAAAATTAATTCCTATGAAGAAAAAGCGCTCTTCAAGACGTGGGTACAGCGGATTGTAACGAACATCTGCATCGATAAATTTCGCAAGGCGAAACCAACGGTTTCGATTGATGAGCATGATATGACCTTTACAGCAGAACATAATGTTGAACAGGAAATGTTAATTGGCTATTTAGCCAAAGATATTAGAGAAGCAATCGAAAAGCTTCCCGAACACCATCGATCTGTTGTTGTTCTCCGTTATTTGCAGGACTTTTCGTATCATGAAATTGCAGAATCTCTCAACTTACCGTTAAACACGGTGAAGTCTTACTTATTTCGAGCTAGACAGCAATTACAGTCGCTGCTCCAAGAATATCAGAAAGGAGGTGTTCGGGGATGAATTGTCAAGAGGTGATGGAATTTATGCAAAGACAGCTGGATGGGGATTTAGATGCAAAAGAGGAAGATGAGCTTCATGCTCACCTGATGCATTGCTTGGACTGTGCACAGATGTTTGAACGTTTACAAAGATTGTCCGATGAACTGACCCAGTTACCAAAGGTCATTCCTCCATACAGTTTGGTCGATGCTATCATGCCGCAGCTAGCTGATATTGATAAACATGCCGCGGCGTCCATTACCGACAAGGTGGCTGCTTTCGGCACCCATGCTAGCCAGACAGCTTCTGTGCAGCCTCCCAAACTCCCTTGGACACGCCGTTTAGGATCACAGTTCTCCTGGAAATTCGCAGGTGGTGTCGTTGCCGCAGGTCTCATCCTTGGTTTTTTTGCATTCAACCTAAAGCATCCTATGCTGGATCAAGCAGATGATTTAATGCAGCCCAAGGCTGCATCTGGAAAGCAGATTGCCGGACAAATGCCAAGCACGGCGGGGTCCGATTCAAAGGCCGCAGAAGATGCTGGCAAGAAGAAGGCAGCAGACAGTGCAGACGCAAAGCAGGAGGCACCTAATGCCCCGGCCGCTGAGTCATTTGGGCAAGAGAAAGCTAAGCCAGATGTAACAACGGGGAATGAGATAGTGGGGCCGCAAGCTACAACAGACGCGAAACTGGAGGACCCGCAAACGCTGAGTTCATCTGGGGCCGCGAAAGATACGAATGGTTTGCGCCAGGCACCTTCTACCTCAGAGCCTGAACGGCTGAAAGATCAAGCTTCCGCTGGAACTAATGAGAAGAAGGGATCGGACCCTGTATCGACGAATCCGCCAGCAGGCAGTGAAACTTCAAATAAAGTGCCGGACCAGAAGGTATTGAAAACTACGGAACCAACACCTACGCCTGCTGCTAAGAATGGTGGAGAAACGAATGATGTTGGAGGCATATATTCTTTGACAGCACCTAGTGCGAAATCGTTGAAATCAACAACAGGCGTTCTCGAGGCTGTTGTTGAAGAGCAGCATGTTGTGATCCGAAACAGCTCTACCCAAGAAGTTGTTTTTGCGTCCAAGCAAGTTTGGAAGTCTGGTGATCTTATTACGCTAGTGGAATGGTCTAAGGACGACAAATTATTTTATCAAGTTCAAAGCGAAGGCACGCTTCACACTATTCTCATTGATGTAAATGCGAAAGAGGAAGCAGCTAAGTAAATTTGTGATACGAATGCACCAATGTGACGGTTCTAGCGTATGTTGTATAAGGAAGCGGCAATGTTTTGGTGGTTTGTCCACACGGTATAAGGTTTCTAGAGCCTTTAACCGGTGTTTAAATAGACAAACAAAGGGGTTACCTCAAGGTCTTCGGGCTTTGACGTAATCCCTTTGTTGTTGGTAAAATGGTTGCAAGGAGTGAACATTAGCTATGGACGCAAAGAGAGCATTGAAAGATATACAAGCAGGGCGCCCTGCACCGGTTTATTTGTGCTACGGTCCTGAGAAATATAAGATGAGGGAATTTATTCAGCTATTAACGGATTTGCTCATAGAGCCCGAGCACAAAGAGTTTGCAGTGAGTAAATTTGATTTAAGTGAGATTAGTCTCTCTGCGGTGCTGGAGGATGCAGAGACCCTTCCCTTTATGGTTCCGAAGAAGCTGGTTATCGCGAAGAATGCGCTTTTTTTCACTGGGGCGAAGGAAAGTTCGAAGATTGAACATCACTTGGATCGTTTGACCGATTATTTGAAATCTCCAGCGGAACATACCGTCGTGGTGTTTACGGTAGATGCAGATAAATTGGACGAGCGTAAGAAGATTGTGAAAGCGCTCAAGGACCTTGAAGCCGCGGTTCCCTTCCTATCACTGAGCCCGGAAGAATTGCAGCAATGGGTGGCCAAACAAGCTGGGCAGCTGGGTTTTACGTTTACGGGGGAAGCCGCCGACCAACTGATCTTATACACCGGCGGGAATTTGCAATCTTTATCTGCAGAAATTGAGAAGATTTCTTTATATGTAGGAGTAGGTGCGGAAGCATCAGTTGATGTTATCGATCAATTGGTGGCCCGCAGTACAGAACAGAACGTCTTCATTCTTATAGAAGATATTGTAAATGTAAGGCTGGAACGCGCCTTCGTTATTCTTGAAGAGCTGTTGAAGCAGCGTGAGGAGCCGATCAAGATCGCGGCGCTCATCGCCAGACAGTTCCGCATCATGCTGCAGGTGAAAGAGCTAAGTAAACAAGGCTATTCCCAGCAGCAAATGGCTTCACAGATCGGTTTGCATCCCTTTGCCGTAAAGGTGGCTGAAGGGCAGGCGCGCAAATATGATATTGAGAAGCTGAGCAGGATCATGTCGCAGCTTGCGGATCTCGATTTCCAAATGAAAACGGGGAAAATCGATAAAGTGTTAGGTCTTGAGTTGTTTCTTCTTAGGCTTGCTGCCTAGGAGGACAACCTTTGGAAAAGTAAAAAGTCCAGCTCTCTGTGAAGAGAACTGGACTTTTGCTTTATGTCCGTGTATTACGCTTGGGCCGTAAGAGCGTTCAGCTTTTTAGCCAGACGGGACTTCTTGCGGTTAGCGGCATTTTTATGGATTAAGCCTTTAGAAGCTGCTTTATCTAATTTCTTAGAAGCGTTAATTAGAGCTTCTGGGCTTACAGCTGTTTCGAAAGCTTTCACAGCAGTACGCAGAGCGGACTTTTGGGAAGCGTTACGAAGACGGCGCTTTTCGCTAACTTTTACTCGTTTAATAGCGGATTTAATGTTTGGCATGAAATTCACCTCCTACTTACAAAACACGGTTCAACGTTACATTTGTTTGTTTGCTGACAACTTTAAGTATTCTACCATGCAACTATTGAAAATGCAAGACCTGTCAATAGGTTTTCAGTGGTCTTAGTTTTTGTATAAGTGGTTGTAAATCGTAGCACAATAAGGGATGCAATGCACCCAAGGATAACGGCTAAGCTGTCCTCCAAGGACAGGCGCGTTTCCCCAGAAATATGCAAAGCTTATAATGTGAAACATATAAATTCTTATATTTTGAGAAAGGGGAACTTCAATGGACTTAGGCTCTTTTACAACACATACGGATCTTGCGTTAGATGCAAGGGATATGGCTCATGCAGCTAATCAGGGGCAACCGATACCTGGCATTGAACAGGAGTCGACACGAGAAAACGGGATACGAGTTACCAAGATCAACGTTCTGAACGAAGAGGGCTCCAAAGCGCTTGGTAAGCTTCTCGGACATTATATAACGATAGAAGTGCCAGCTCTGCGGGAGAAAGACAGCCAATTACAGGACCGCGTCGCCACGAAACTGGCTCAAGAGTTTGAACAGTTTTTGCGTGAAATCGGCATTCCTAAGAATGCGAAGGCTCTTGTTATCGGTCTGGGCAACTCGAATGTGACACCCGATGCTCTTGGCCCCTTGGTTGTGGATAACGTGATGGTCACACGTCATTACTTTGAACTAGTTCCAGAGGACGTTAGTCCAGGGTATCGGGCAGTTAGCGCGGTAGCGCCAGGGGTGCTCGGAACCACGGGAATTGAAAGCAGTGACATCGTTCAGGGGATTGTCGATATGTCCAAACCTGATTTCATTATTGCTATTGATGCGCTGGCTTCCAGATCCCTTGATCGGGTCAATACGACCATTCAAATCGCGGATACGGGCATTCATCCCGGTTCAGGCATCGGAAATAAACGCAAAGGGTTGACCAAAGAAAACCTTGGCATTCCCGTTGTTGCCATTGGAGTCCCGACCGTTGTATATGCGTCTACCATCGTCAATAATGCCTTCGACCTGATGCAGAAACATTTTAGCGAGCAGACGCGAAATACAGGGCAGATCCTAGGCCTTCTGGACGGTATGCAGGAGGAAGAGCGTCTAATGCTTGTGAAAGAGGTGCTAAACCCCGTAGGACACGATCTGCTTGTCACGCCGAAGGAGATCGACCAGTTTATTGAAGACATCGCCAATATTATTGCTAGCGGCTTAAATGCTGCCTTACACGATGCCGTAAGTGTCGATAATGTGGCGGCCTATACGCACTAAATGATTTTAAGAACTGGGTCCGCTAGATTGGCGGATACAGTTCTTTCTTTTTGTCCATTTTTACGTAATTTGGAAGGAATAAGGAGGGGGGCGTCGAAATAAGGGACGATCACCTTAAATGAGGACGTGGTTCTGTTGAGCAGCGCAAATAAAGCGAAGCTATTCATAGGGTCATCTGCTGAAAGTGTTGAAGTTGCAGAGGCCTTGCAGTCTAATCTCCATTTTTCATTTGATGTAACAGTTTGGAGTCAATTGCTTTTCCCACCTTCACATACAACCTTGGCTCCACTTATTAAGCAGGCGAAGTCTAGTGATTTTGCTATCTTTGTCTTCCAACCGAATGATTTGACACTTTTGAGAGATTCATTGGTTAGCACGGTACGTGACAATGTTATTCTGGAATTGGGGCTATTTATTGGACAAATAGGTCTAGAGCGAACATATTTTCTAATTCCGGAAAAAGAAAAATTACATATAGCCTCCGATTTAATCGGCCTAACACCACTTACTTATGATGCGAATCATTCCTCTGGGCTAATGGCTGGCCTAGGACCGGCAACTTTCGTCGTGAAGCAAATGCTCAAAGAGTTAGGGCTGAGAGAGAAATGAAACCAAAGATATTTATAGGCTGCTCCCCTTCAAGTTCGCTGTGGGCAGAATTCTATCAAGCGCAGTTGTCGTCTTCATCCGAGGTTACGGTTATTAATCAGGGTGTGCTTACAGCGTCCAATCATAAATTGAAAATGCTAAAAAAGCATATCGAAGAGACGGATTTTGCCCTTCTTATTATCACACATGCGGATTATCATGATCCCTTGGTTTACGGGAATATACTCGTATTGATAGGGCTTTGTATCGGAGAATTGGGTCACAGCCGCACGTTCATTGTGATGTCTAAAAATTGTGAACTTCCTGAATATCTGGAGGGTTATAACCCTCTGCGAATCGATGATCAGCAGGCCGTTTCGGGAATCGCGGAGCTAGCAGGTCCTCATCTCTACCCGATTAAACATAGTATCGGTGTTCATAAGAATCGCTTTAAGCAATCCGATATGAAGAAGAACGATGCTATACGCAGTTTTTTGTTCGATGCTTTGGATTCGCTTAGTGTGTCCAGTGTGGATTATGACCGCGTTTTGGATAAATTCCATAAGACATTTGATACCAATTGTGGTATAATTGAGCTTCAAGAAGTGACAGCGGCAACGCTCTTTGAGCTTCTCGAAGATGGTGTCACCTTGCAGCAGT
Source organism: Paenibacillus sp. Soil724D2 (assembly GCF_001427935.1). Taxonomy (NCBI): domain Bacteria; kingdom Bacillati; phylum Bacillota; class Bacilli; order Caryophanales; family Paenibacillaceae; genus Paenibacillus; species Paenibacillus sp. Soil724D2. The sequence continues at coordinate 601,912 of NZ_LMRY01000001.1, read as the reverse complement.
TTGGCCGTGCCGGTCAGGTTAGCAACAACCACAGTTTCAACGTCAATGACCCAACTAGCTATTTAGCCGAATGTTACCGGGGCAAAGATACGAACATCTACCTGGGGCAAGCCAAGGATAAAGAAGATGGCGAGTTTGAATACATTTATTGCATTAAGCTGCATCCAACCATTGTTTCATCCATACATTTCAAAACAAGGACGGATATTCCCGCGCGCAATCATCATCAAGTCATGATGGAGTTATCGGAAAGAAATGCGAAGCTCGTGTCTTCACTCAAATCCATTGTGAAAGGAAGGATTATTTATGCTGAAGCACATGAAGAAAGTTCGTAACCGACCAACCACAGACCATAAACATAAACCGAGTGACAAGTCGCTGCTCAAATTATATAACGGACCTACTGTTCTGAACAAAACGAGTGGGGTAACGATTGTGGCCAAAGGGTCATTTGATTTCGAATCCCTCGCGTAGCATGAATAGGATAAACTTAAGAACCCCATATGGGGTTCTTTTTTGCGTATATGCGTAATATTACTATTTAGCTTAACCCGCGATTACTACTGACTACTAAGTAATGATACAAGTAACAGCTTTTTCGGACCCGAGACATGGGGGGGATTATAATTACTCAAGGGTTCAGGCGCAAGAAGTCGATCCAAGGGGAACTACGATACGCTATTTATCAAATAACTGCACTTTTAGGTAAGTAGAGGAACGTAGAAGCGTTATTTTGCCATTTTTGGCTGATTTACTGCGCTCGAAGGAGGAATAAGAGATTGTCGTTCCGCCTAGACATGAAAAAGACCAATTTAGCCCCAAATAAGGTATCTACGTTCCCATTCATGAGGCTACAGGTGAATTTGAAGTGGATCGACTGAAGAAAGAGCCTGAGCAGCGTCTCAGGTCTATTTGCGTTTCTTTTTCTCTCTATCAGAAAAATTCTAGTGTTTCGGGTTCTATCGACGGAGCTCGTTTCATAGATTGAAGTAAGATAGATTAGGAGGAATCAAACTATGAAATGGACATCAGCTACATTGAATCTCAGCCATGTTCGGAAAACGTTTCAGAGCGCAAGTTCCGTCGGGAAAACTTTTTTTATACTCAGCTTCGGCACATTAGCTCTTTTTGTTCTTATTGGCCTAGGCGGCTTCTTGCAGAATAGAGTTATGACTACTTCGCCAGTATCTTCTATGAAGAGCTTAGCTGCATCCGTCACGAATCAATTTTTTATCGATATGCTGGGCATGGAAGTGCCTCATCTACATAAAGATCAGAAGAAATTTACATTTTCTCAGCATAATGTGTTTCATTTCGCTTTTCAGTTCATGACGGACATTAATCCGAGCGATCCCAAAAGCCTTGTGGCTAGTGAAGTTCCTGGTATGGATGCGAATAAAACGACGGTCTTGGTAAAAGGGACAGAAACGAATCCCAGTGATCCTATTGATTACAGTCCAAACTCTCAGGATCTAGAGGCAGAGGCGAGGAATCCTCAGCTTCCTCCATCACCAGAACCCTCACCTGCGGGTGGTGCCGCTGCGATCACAAACCCAACGGGACAACCGCCAAGAACCGCGGGGGATAATATAGCTTTCATTTATCAAACACACAGCAATGAGTCATTTTTGCCGGAGCTAAGAGGTGTTACGGATCCTGACAAGGCTTATAGCGATAAGGTGAATATCATTTCCGTAGGTCAAAGATTAGCTCAAAATTTGGAAAAGGACGGCATCGGTGCCGTACATTCCAAGACGGTCTATCCAAGTACAGTCAAAAATTTCGAATATCCGTATTCCTACAAATATTCCTTGAAAACGTTACAGGAAGCTGCTGTTTCACATCCGGATTTGCAATATTACTTCGATATTCATCGGGATTCCGCTGCTCGCAATAAAACGACCGCAACCTTCGACGGCAAAGATTATGCCCAGGTGTATTTCATCATCGGCGGTAAGAATCCGAATTGGAAAAAGAACGAGGAATTCGCAAGCAAAATTCATCAAGCGTTAGAAGCCAAGCATCCCGGTATATCCAAAGGAATTCATGCAAAAGAAGCCAGTGAAGGCAACGGATTATATAATCAGAACTTTTCGCCTAATAATATATTAATTGAGGTCGGCGGTCCGTACAATTCACTCGAAGAGTGCTATCGAACCACAGATTGGTTGGCAGAAGCTATTTCAGAGGTGATTTTGAACGCGAAGAAAGTGGATGCGCCGGTTATTACCCCTAAGCAGTCATAGAATTCGTTTTGCTATTGCAAAACTCAGTTAAAGCTTACGATGCCAGTTTTCTTACGAAAACTCTAAGGAGGATATCAAAATGAGGCTGAGGCATTTTTATATGAAAGTAGGCTTGTTTGGACTCTTGCTGTTGTTCTGTATTTTATTCGGAGTCAGCTTGGCGTCGAGCGGGATGGAACGCATACAAGGACCTCAGCCATCCTCCAAAACTGCACAGGAGTCAGATGTCAAGACGCCACCTGTGAAAGTGTCCACAGTTAAGGCGTCACCAACTGGGGCGGCCAAAGGAGATGCAGCTGCGAAAGCTAAGACTGCCGCGAAGCCAGAGGCTGAAAAGAAGACCGAACCGGTTGCTGATCACGATAATTCATTGAATCACGTTGGGAATAAATTAGGGGACTTTCTGCAGATTGCTTCACATCATGGAATTAAGTTATTCGTGTCTATATTTGATGCCATCTTAGGGAAAGGTTAAGGGGTACATTGCTGCAACTTCCCACAACTGCTATAATGAAAATTATTTGCATGTAGTGGGGGTTAGTCTTTAGCATGACGGACATTCGAGAAAGACAACAAAGAATTCGCAACTTTTCAATTATCGCTCATATCGATCATGGCAAGTCAACACTTGCCGACCGCATATTGGAATATACGGGCGCGTTATCATCGCGTGAGATGCAGGAGCAAGTGCTGGACCAGATGGATTTGGAGCGGGAACGCGGAATTACGATTAAACTTCAGGCGGTTAGATTAGCTTATCGTGCTGACAATGGCATCGATTATATTCTTAATTTAATTGATACACCGGGACATGTAGACTTTACATACGAAGTATCCCGAAGCCTTGCAGCTTGTGAAGGCGCTCTGCTTGTTGTAGACGCTGCACAAGGTATCGAAGCGCAAACGCTTGCCAACGTATACCTGGCATTGGAAAATAATTTAGAAATTTTACCTGTAATCAATAAAATCGATCTACCTAGTGCTGATCCTGACAAAGTGAAGCAGGAAATCGAGGACGTTATCGGACTCGATGCTAGCGAGGCTGTTCATGCTTCCGCGAAAGCCGGTATTGGGATTAAAGAGATCATCGAGCAAATTTGTGAGAAAGTGCCGGCTCCGCAAGGGAATCCGGACAATCCGCTGAAAGCATTGATCTTCGATTCCCATTACGATAGCTACAAAGGCGTAATCGTTTATGTGCGTGTCGTAGATGGTTCGATCAAAGCGGGCTCCAAAATCAAAATGATGGCGACGAACAAGGTGTTTGAAGTCATTGAAGTCGGGGCTTTCAAACCGAGAATGTCATCCGTTCCTTCCCTTGAGGTCGGAGATGTTGGATTCGTTGTTGCCGGTATCAAAAATGTTGGGGATACACGAGTCGGGGACACGGTTACCGAAGCGGATCGCCCGGCGCCTGAAGCATTGCCAGGCTATCGCCGGATCAACCCGATGGTGTTCTGCGGACTGTATCCGATCGAAACAACAGATTACAACGATCTGCGTGAGGCTTTGCAGAAGCTGGAGTTGAATGATGCTTCTCTGCGTTTTGAACCGGAAACATCTACAGCGCTAGGCTTTGGCTTCCGCTGCGGTTTCTTGGGTCTGCTGCACATGGAAATTATTCAGGAGCGGATTGAGCGTGAGTTCAATATTCCGTTAATTACGACGGCGCCAAGTGTTATATATCGCATCACATTAACGAATGGCGATGTGATGGAAATCGATAATCCATCGAACTATCCAGATCCACAGCGAATTGACTTCGTTGAAGAGCCTTATGTCAAAGCATCGGTTATTGTCCCGAATGATTACGTAGGAACGATTATGGAGCTTTGCCAAGGCAAACGCGGTGAATATATGAACATGGAATACCTGGATACCAACCGTGTGACATTAACGTACGAAATTCCGTTATCCGAGATCGTATATGATTTCTTCGATATGTTGAAGTCAAGAACAAAGGGCTATGCTTCATTTGACTATGAAGTATCCGGCTACAAGAAATCGAATCTCGTGAAAATGGACATTCTTTTGAATGCCGAGCAAGTGGATGCACTGTCCTTTATCGTTCACCGTGATACCGCGTATCATCGCGGTAAAATCATTTGCGATAAGCTGAAGGAACTGATTCCGCGGCAAATGTTTGAAGTGCCGATTCAAGCGGCGATTGGACAGAAGATCGTTGCGCGTGAGACGGTTAAAGCGATGCGTAAAAACGTACTCGCGAAATGTTATGGCGGTGACATTTCAAGGAAACGTAAGCTCCTCGATAAGCAAAAAGAAGGTAAGAAACGCATGAAGCAAGTCGGCAGCGTAGAAGTGCCGCAAGAAGCGTTCATGGCTGTTCTAAAAATCGACGAATAGATTGAAATGAAATCGAAGAATAGATCGAGACGAATAGATTGAAATGAAATCGAAGAATAGATCGAAATGAATGAGAAGCTGGGGTGGCAGAGTAACTCTGCCCCTTGGCTTTTTCTTAATAGAAAGGAAATACCCCTATGTTAGTTACCTATACGGCCCCAACAGCTGTGTATATTCATATCCCATTTTGCACAAACAAATGCCATTATTGTGATTTCAACTCTTATGTCCTCAAAGGCCAACCCGTTATGGAGTATCTGGATGCGCTTGAGCGCGAGATGGAGCTTACGGTTAGGAATAATCCGCCGATCAAGGTGGAAACGATTTTCGTGGGCGGGGGAACACCAACTGTTTTGCTTCCTGATCAAATGGAGCGGTTTCTCCGCATGGTTCGTACGTATTTTCCAGCAGATAGCGCTGAAATCGAGTTTTCGATGGAAGCAAACCCAGGAACGACGGACGAAGATAAGCTGGCTGTTATGAAAGAAGGCGGCGTCAATCGGATCAGTTTCGGTGTGCAATCTTTTAATAATGATTTGCTTGCCGCAATTGGGCGCATTCATAATACAGATGACGTGCATCGAAGCATCGCGAATGCCAAAAAGTTAGGATTCAATAACCTTTCCATTGATTTGATGTTCGGGCTTCCCAAACAAACCGTGGACATCATGCAGGCTACATTGGATGAGGCTTTATCTCTAGATCTGCAGCATTACTCCATCTATAGCCTAAAAGTAGAAGAGAATACGTTGTTTCACACATTGTTCAATAAGAATCAACTGCCTCTTCCAAGTGAGGATGAGGAAGTCGATATGTACGAACTCATCATGAAGAGGTTAGAGGCAGCGGGTTATAAGCAATATGAAATCAGCAACTTCGCTAAACCGGGTCGAGAGAGCAGACATAACTCGATGTATTGGCGCAATCGTTCTTACTATGGACTCGGAGCAGGGGCTCATGGATATATGAATGGCCAGCGTCATGTGAACGTGAAGGGAATTCAACCTTATATTGATGCTGCAAAGGTAGGCTTACCGATCATGGAACAATTTGAGGTAACGCGGCAGGAAGCTATGGAAGACTTCATGATGGTTGGTTTGCGATTGCTCGAAGGTGTGCGGAATGCGGATTTTATCGAACAATTCGGAACTACCATCGAATCACAATTCGGGGAAACCTTGAATGGCTGGCTGCGAAAACAGCTGCTTGAACAAACACCGGATGGGTATCGATTGTCCAAACATGGCATCCTGCTTGGCAACGAAGTCTTTGCTTCGTTCCTTGCCTAGGCGAGAAACATAGAGAGACCTGTTTTGATGCAAAAAACTCTTGTGCAAATATACGGTTTATTGTATATTTATACATGAATCCACAAGCGAATCAGCGGCAAAGCCGTCGTGGCGCTAGCGTGGGTTTTATGCATTTTGTTGCGATTGGTGGGATGACAGTGAATCTATCAACTACAGTGTCCGTTAGAAAAGCTTCGATAAGTGATATCGAGAAGCTGCATGATATTATACAAGGCTATGCCAAGCAGGGGATTATGCTGCCGCGGAGCAAAGAGATGCTGCAGGAGCAGATCGACACTTTCGTTGTCGCCGAATCGGATGGTTTGCTGATTGGCTGCGGCTCCCTTACACGACTTGGGCCTGATCTTGTTGAGATTCGCTCACTTGGGATGACCCAAGGCTACAAAGGACAAGGAATCGGCGGAAAACTTGTGAACTTCTTAGTTGAAGAGGCAAGGAGCCAAGGCATTATTAAAGTGATGGCGCTCACGTATGAAGTTGCTTTTTTTCAAAAAAACGGCTTTACCCTCGTGCCAAAAGAGATTTTCCCGGAGAAGGTTTGGAAAGATTGTATGCATTGCAAAAAACAGTATTGCTGCGACGAAATCGCCGTACTTAAACGTTTGGATTGACTTGACAACAGACCTAAGGGTCTGTTATTTTTGTATTAGGATTTAGCACTCACTAAATACGAGTGCTAACGAAAGTGGCAAATAGTGATTTGTGAAGAGGAGGGGTACCTTATGTTGACGGAGCGTCAGCGCATGATTTTAAGTGCTATCATTGATGATTATGTTCGTTCAGCAGAGCCAATTGGTTCGCGAAGTATTTCGAAGCGGGGCAATGTCGGATTCAGTCCGGCGACGATCCGTAACGAGATGTCTGATCTCGAAGAAATGGGTTATTTGGAGCAGCCCCATACGTCCGCAGGTCGTATACCCTCGCACAAAGGTTATCGCTATTATGTCGATCATTTGCTTCAACATGGTACCTTGCATAATAACGATTTGGACTCCATGAAGGGTGCTTTTGCCGAACGTATTCAAGAGATGGAAGGTGTGATCCAGCACGTTGCGGGAATGCTCTCCAGTCTTACGAATTATACATCGATCGTGCTTGGCCCTGAGGTATTCAGTACAACGCTGAAACACCTACAGATTATCCCGCTTACAGAGACGACGGCCGTTGCCATTATTGTTATGAATACGGGTCATGTGGAGAATAAAACAGTTTCCATCCCTGAAGGCATACGGATGTCTGAGATCGAGAAAGTCGTTAATATTCTGAATGCAAAGCTTAAAAATGTACCGTTGATAGAGTTTAAATCCAGGCTTTACAATGAAATTTCGAGCGAGTTAAGCAAATATGTGAACGGGTATCAAGAGCTTCTTTCGGTTGTGGAAAGCGTGCTTCAAAGTAACGAGAAAGATCGCGTCTTCCTAAGCGGTATGACGAATATGCTGACCCAACCCGAGTTCAAGGATGTTGACAAGGTCAAGAGCATCTTTGATCTATTGGAAGAAGCACCCACCCTCATCAAATTGTTTACATCGTCAAATGAAGGCATTGAGATTAAAATTGGTGCTGAAAATAGTATTGAAGCTATCAATAATTGCAGCTTAATAACGGCCTCGTATTCGATCGGTGATAAACCTCTTGGAACAATAGGGATATTGGGTCCTACCCGAATGGAATATGGCAGGGTCATTAGCTTAATGGAACATTTGTCGAAGCATCTAGAAGTCGTTCTTGGGCGTTGGTACGGTAAATGAGCGGAATGAAAACAGTTCATAGCGAGGGTGAGGAACGTTACTCTACGCTGGTCAACAATGCTGCTGCCGTAAGAGCGATTTGTTCTGCGGTCGAGGGGACACTTGGACCCAAAGGTCTCGATACCATGCTAGTTGGCGGGCAGGGTGAAGTCATTATTACCAATGATGGTGTAACTATTTTGGAAAAAATGGACGTCACCCATCCCGCGGCTAGGTTAATGATTCAGGTCGCACGCAGCCAGCAGCGCCAAATCGGCGACGGTACAACGACGGCAACGGTTCTTGCTGGAGCGTTGGTACAGGAAGGTGTCGCTCAGGTAACACGTGGCGTACCGGTCGCTAAGGTCGTCAGCGGAATGCTGCAAGGCATCGAGCTTGCGGTAAAAAGCTTACAAAGCCGAAGCCGCGCAATTGTCGGTCTAGGTGATAGCGCGCTGAAACGCATTGCTATCACGGCCGGTAGGGAGCAGGCGGACATCGCAAAGCTCATCGTTCAAGCCGCCGAAGCGGTCGGTGAGGCGAAGCTTCGCGAAGACGGCTACCGCTTCGCAGACAGCGTGCTCGCCCATGAAGAGGCGAGCAGCGAGGTATGGACCGGCATTCTGCTGAACCAGAAGCCGATGAACCTGCATCTCGAGCATGAGCTGCGTGATGCTCGAATTCTCGTGCTGCATGATGCTCTGGAGCCTGAGGCGGTCAGCGAAGAAGCGCTGGTCACCGAGGCAGGCTTCCAGCGCTACATGCAGCTGCGGGAGCAGTTCCGCAGCAGCCTAGGCTCGCTGCTGGAGCTTGGCGTCGGTCTGATCGCATCAGACCGCGGGGTTGACCCCGAGGCGGAGCAGTTCTGCTCCGACCATGGCATTATCGTGCTGCAGCGACTGTCCCGCAGGGACATGCAGCTGCTGAGCGAGCACACCGGCGCTAGGCCGGTGCGGCGCACGGCGCTGCGCAAGAGCGCACCCGAGCTCGGCGCCGCCCTTGGGCACGCGGGCTATGCCGCGTACGACGAGCGGCTGGAGCGCGTGCGCGTAGCGCGCGGTCACGGCGAGCAGCACGTGACCGTGATCGTCGGCGCCGCGACACGCGAAGCGGCGCATGAGCGCTCGCGCATCGCGAAGGATGCTGCGTCAGCCGTTCAAGCCGCCGTGCGCGGCGGGTACTTGCCTGGAGGCGGCGCCGCGGAGATGGCGGTCGCCCATGATCTCGAGCGCGTTCGCGAGACGATGAAGGGCATGGAAGGCTTCGGAGTTGCCGCTGTCGCAGGGGCACTTCGTAAGCCGGTGGCCCAGATTGTTGTCAATGCGGGATATAATCCGCTCGAGAAGGTTGAAGAGCTGAAGGCCGCGCAGATAGCGCTTGAAACCGACAGTCTCGGTATCGATTGTGATACCGGACAAGTAACTGACTTCTTAGAAGCAGGCATTGTGGATCCAGCGGATGTGAAAATTCACGCTCTGCAAGCGGCTGGAGAAGTTGCTGCCGCTGTGCTGCGTATTCATACGGTTATTAAGATGAAGCAGCCTTTTGAAGAGGCCTAAAGATGGGCAAACTGATGTCAGAGAGATTATGATGTATTATGTTTAGGAGGTGAAGGACAATTGAGTACTGGAGATAACAAAACAGCCGAGCAAGACGTGAACACTACATACGCAGCCGAAGGCGAGCAAGCCGCTGAACAACAAGAAGCGGTAAGCCAAGATTCGCAAGCGGAGGTTTCTGAGGAAACCAAAGAAGTTAGCGAGTTGGAAACGGCGCGTATGCAAGCAGAAGAAAACTATCAGCGTTTATTACGCGTTCAAGCGGACTTCGACAACTTCCGCCGCCGCGCTAGAGCGGAGAAGGAAGACTTCGCGAAATACGCTTCGCTAAAATTGATTGAGCAGCTTTTACCGATTGTAGATAACTTCGATCGCGCGCTGTCTTCAAGCAAAGAGACGAAGGATTTCGACGCTTTGGTGAAAGGCTTGGATATGACGTACCGCGGCATCGATCAACTGCTAACAGCAGAAGGGCTTAAACCGATCGATTCCGTAGGTCAACCGTTCAATCCGGAATTCCACCAAGCGGTTATGCAGGTTGAATCCGAAGAACACGAAGAAGGTATCGTGGTAGAAGAACTGCAAAAAGGCTATATCCTAAAAGATAAAGTCATCCGACCTGCCATGGTCAAAGTTAGCGTGTAAGAGATCTTATTTTTCTCAACATTCAAATAAACGAAATGTTCCATAGGAGCAAAAGGAGGCAGCTTTACATGAGTAAAGTAATTGGTATTGACTTAGGTACAACAAATTCTTGCGTTGCCGTAATGGAAGGCGGCGAAGCCGTCGTAATCCCTAACCCGGAGGGTAACCGTACAACCCCTTCAGTAGTTGGTTTCAAGAAAGATGGCGAGCGCGTTGTTGGTGAAACAGCAAAACGTCAAGCAATCACAAACCCAGACAAAACAATTAGCTCTATCAAGCGTCACATTGGTACTAACCACAAAGAACACATCGATGGCAAAGATTACACGCCACAAGAAATCTCAGCAATCATTCTGCAAAAGCTAAAAGCTGATGCTGAAGCTTACCTTGGTCAAACAGTAACTCAAGCCGTAATTACGGTCCCTGCTTATTTCAATGACAGCCAACGTCAAGCAACTAAAGATGCTGGTAAAATTGCTGGTCTTGAAGTTCTTCGTATCGTCAATGAACCAACTGCAGCAGCACTTGCTTACGGTTTGGAAAAAACAGAAGATCAAACAATTCTCGTTTATGACCTTGGTGGCGGTACATTTGACGTATCCATCCTTGAATTAGGCGATGGTTTCTTTGAAGTTAAAGCAACAAGCGGAGACAACAAGCTTGGCGGCGACGACTTCGACCAAGTCATCATCGATTACCTCGTAGCTGAATTCAAAAAAGAGCAAGGCATCGACCTTTCTAAAGATAAAGCAGCGGTACAACGTTTGAAAGATGCAGCTGAAAAAGCGAAAAAAGAGCTTTCCGGCGTTCTGACAACGACTGTTTCCCTGCCGTTCATTACAGTAGCTGACGGCGTTCCTCAGCATTTGGAATTGAACCTAACTCGTGCGAAGTTCGAAGAACTTTCCGCTAGCCTTGTTGAAAGAACACTTGGACCAACTCGTCAAGCACTGCAGGATTCCGGTTTGTCCACAAGCCAAATCGATAAAGTTGTTCTTGTTGGTGGATCCACACGTATCCCAGCGGTTGTTGAAGCGATCAAAAAATTGACTGGTAAAGAGCCTCATAAAGGCGTTAACCCGGATGAAGTTGTTGCCCTTGGCGCAGCTGTTCAAGCGGGCGTATTGACTGGTGAAGTGAAAGACGTTGTTCTTCTTGACGTAACACCACTATCCCTTGGTATCGAAACAGCGGGCGGCGTGTTTACGAAAATGATTGACCGCAATACAACGATTCCTACAACAAAATCACAAGTGTACTCCACTTATGCAGATAACCAAACTAGCGTTGAGATTCACGTTCTTCAAGGTGAGCGTTCGATGGCTAGCGGGAACAAAACACTAGGCCGTTTCATGCTTGGTGATATTCCTCCAGCTCCGCGTGGCGTTCCACAAATCGAAGTAAGCTTCGATATCGATGCGAACGGTATCGTTAACGTGTCTGCACTTGACAAAGGAACTGGCAAAAGCCAAAAAATCACGATCACTTCTTCTAGCGGCCTAAGCGATGCAGAAGTTGAACAAATGGTGAAAGATGCGGAAGCTCATGCTGAGGAAGACCGTATCCGTAAAGAGCTTGTAGAAGCTCGCAACGAAGCGGATCAACTCGTATATTCCGTTGACAAAACGATCAAAGATCTTGGCGATAAAGTAGACCAAGGCGAGATCGACAAAGCGAACGCTGCTAAAGAGAAGGTGACAGCTGCTCTAGCTGGTAACGAACTCGAAGCGATCAAAAAAGCAACAGAAGAGTTGACAGAAGTTATTCAACAGCTTTCCGTCAAGCTGTATGAGCAAGCTGCTCAAGCACAAGGTACTGGAGACGGCGATGCTGGTGCTGGCGAAGCCCCTAAAGGCAGAGAAAATGTTGTCGACGCGGACTACGAGGTTGTTGACGAACCAAAAAAATAATCATATCCTAATTAAATATGAAGTTTAAAAAGTTGACTTTGATAACGATGTTTTTACATGAAGTATCACGGCATCGAATATTGAACGAAAATCGGGAAGTCCGGTACTCACGTAGGTTTGCCTACGCTCCGTTCCTCCTTCACCGATTTTCGTCCAATCTTCTCGGTTCTGAAAGCCAATTTTTAAACCTGTATTTTATTAATCAACGAATAGTCAAAGCCACCCGGAGGTACTCCGTGGCTTTGACTTTCCGTTTGTAGTCTTGAACATGGGAGTGGAACAATGAGTAAACGTGATTATTATGAGGTGCTAGGGCTAGGCAAAGATGCATCGCAAGATGATATTAAGAAGGCTTACCGTAAAATGGCACGTCAGTATCACCCTGACGTGAACAAAGCTGCAGATGCGGAAGATAAATTCAAAGAAGCGAAAGACGCTTATGATGTTTTGAGCGATGATCAGAAAAAAGCCCAATATGATCGCTTTGGTCATGTAGATCCTAACCAAGGTATGGGCGGCCAAGACTTCAGCGGCGGCTTTGGGGATATTTTTGATATGTTCTTTGGCGGTGGCGGCGGTGGAAATCGTCGTAACCCGAATGCTCCGCAGCGCGGGAACGATTTGCAATACACAATGACGATTGAGTTCAAAGAAGCGATTTTCGGGAAAGAAACCGATATCCATATTCCTCGAACTGAGAATTGTGATACGTGTAACGGATCCGGTGCAAAGCCAGGTACGAAGCCAGAAACTTGCGGCGGTTGTCAAGGCAGCGGGCAGCAGGAAGTGGTACAGAATACAGCGTTTGGCCGTATTGTTAACCGTCGCGTATGTACGGTTTGTAATGGCCAAGGGAAGATCATCAAAGAAAAATGCGGAACGTGTCATGGCGCTGGTAAAGTGAAAAAACAGCGTACCATCCACATCAAGATTCCTGCTGGTGTTGATGATGGCGCGCAATTGCGTGTCTCCGGCGAAGGTGAAGGCGGAACTCGCGGGGGCCCTGCGGGCGACCTTTATGTCGTTATTCGTGTGAAAACACATGAATTCTTCGAACGTGAAGGCAATGACGTCTATTGTGAAGTTCCATTAACGTTCATGCAGGCAGCATTAGGTGATGAGATCGAGATTCCAACGCTTACTGAGAAGGTTAAGCTCAAAATTCCTGCTGGTACCCAAACTGATACGTACTTCCGCTTAAAAGGTAAAGGGGTTCCTCACCTTCGCGGCTTCGGTCAAGGAGATCAGCACGTGAAAGTGATCGTGATGACGCCGACGAATCTGAGCGAAGAACAAAAGGATTTGCTCCGTCAATTCGGTAAACAAAGCGGCGAAAATACGTCTGAGCAGAATCAGTCCATTTTCGAGCGTATGAAAAGAGCCTTCTTAGGCGATTAAAGAGAGTCATAAATGGGATAAAAACACTTCGTTTTTAGATATAGACTAAAGTTGGTTTTAGTCTAGCTCTATGAAACGGAGTGTTTTTTTTGTTTTGTTAAATGGGGGCTTTACAAAAAAAACACATCAATTTTACACAAAACGCCAATTTATCCTATAGTCCCTTTACAAAAGACTTGTAAACTTTTAATGAATAGAATTATTTTAATAGGAAGAGGTAGATTACTTTGAAAAATCAATTTAAATCCCGCAAAATGTTAATGCCAGTTTTAGGACTTGCTCTTTTAGCTCCTAGTGTTCTTCCGAATATGGCTTACGCGGCTAACGAGGTCAAAGTGAAATCAGTTGAGTTCATTGGAATGGCTGCACCAACTACCCCGCAAGATATGGCGAAAATGTATTCTGGCTCTTCTGTTCAAGTTACATATACAGATGGTACGGTTAAATCGTTCCCTTTAACGTATAAAACACTGTTTAAAACGGATGAATCCATTAATGGCACCGTTGCTGGTGTATCTCAAGATAAGAATGGAAAGCCGATCATGGACACAAGTGTCCCTAACAGCCCAACTCCATTTGTCTCCGATGCACCGGATTCCAACTCCTTATTTAAAGTGGATGGCGCAAAGGCGACGGCAAAAGGCGGCAACCCACTCTCTTTGATTACTCACTATGAATATATAACTTTAAATAATGCTGGAAAGTCAGCTTATGGAATGGTTCCTGCGTCGATGTCACTAACTACGTTAGATCAAAATAAAACAACGGGTGAACTCGCGGCTATTGATTTGAAAAAAGTGGATTTTAGTGGGGTAGACGGTTTGTGGATTCCATGTAACGGTTCTTTAACACCTTGGAATACGCATTTAAGCAGTGAAGAGTATGAAGCCGATGCACGTGCTTTTGAAGCGGATCCTACACAAACATATGTAAATTCATTTGTTAGATCGTTCTATCAAGATGATAAAAAAGTAGGAAATCCTTATGCTAACGGTTATATTCCTGAAGTTACTGTCCTTGCAGATAACACATCTACTGTAGTAAAGCATTATAGTATGGGTCGTTTCTCACACGAACTTGGCCGTGTTGCACCTGACATGAAAACCGTCTTCTTCGGTGATGATGGTGGAAATACGATGTTGTTCCTCTATGTTGCGGACAAAGCGAAAGACCTGTCTGCTGGAACGCTGTATACTGCTAAATGGATCCAAACAAGTGACGAGAATGGTGGATCCGCAAATCTTCAATGGATTCCGCTTGGTCATGCGACGGATGCTGAAGTAAAAAGTTATGTAGACAAAGGTTTGAAATTTAGCGATATTTTCGAAACAGCAGACAAAGATACAGCAGGATTTACAAAAATCAAATCGTATCCAAGCGGTAAAGTGGAATGGCTGAAAGTGAAGCCGGGTATGGAGAAGGCAGCTGCTTTCCTTGAGTCTCGTCGATATGGAGCAGTTGTCGGAGCGACAGCTGAGTTCAACAAAATGGAAGGCGTTGCAGTTAACGCCAAGGATAATAAAGTTTATGTAGCGATGTCTTATGTTGAGAAATCCATGGAAAAAGATACGAAGGCTGCTGATCCTACAGACGATATCCAAGTCAAAAAAATCAGAGCTGGCGTAACTTATGAGCTTGATATGAAAGGGGGACAAATAGATCGCAGCAAGCAGCCAATCAACAGTGACTACGTTCCTTCTATGATGAAGGGGCTAATTGTTGGTCAAGACTTGGCAAAAGCTGATAACAAAGGCAATACGGCCGTTGAGGATCTAGTTGCGAACCCTGATAATCTGTCTTACTCAGATGAGCTAAGAACTTTGTTTATTGGCGAAGACAGCGGCATGCATGCGAATAACTTCACTTGGGCTTATAACGTAGATACGAAAAAGCTTTCTCGTATTCTTTCCATTCCAGCTGGTGGAGAAGCTACTGGGCTGCAAGTGGTAGATAACTTGAATGGCTTCAGCTATGTCATGAGCAATATGCAGCATCCCGGAGATGAAATGATTTTGCCGGAACCGTTGAAAGGCCAAGTTGATGCAGTTATTAATAAAACTTATGACAATAAGCGTGCTGGGGTAGTTGGCTATGTTAGTGGAATCCCGACTTCAGGTCAAATGCTGGAGTGGATGTCGACGGATAAATCGCTATCTGCTCTTCGTGATATGGCGGAGGCTAACGGCGCAACGGTAAAATGGAATGAAGCGGATCGTAGCGTTACAGTGATCAAAGGCAGTCATTCCCTGGTAGTGAAAATTAACGATACTTCGGCTATTGTTGATGGTCAATCGGTTCAATTGCCGTACGCAGCGCGCATTGAGAACGAAAAAACGATGATGTCTACTTCTGTTTTGAACAGTTTCTTGACTCATTAATTTTAACAAATCTTGGAGGAGATCATTGTGGTGTGCATTGCACCCATGGTCTCTTCATTTTATTAGGAGGTAAATTCTATCATGTCAATGAAAAAAATGGGTCTCTTAGCAGCATTATTTGCATTGATGGTGCAGGTCTCCCCTATACTTTCTTCTGCACATGGCGGTGAAATGCATGAGGAAGATGGAGAAGGTTCTGTAAAAGTAATGGTTGATGGCAGGATGGTGGAAGGAAGCGCGATGATCAGCAGTGATATGTCCGAACTGATGCTTCCGCTGCGCAGCATTGGAGAAATTCTGGGGTCAGAGGTTCGATGGGATGCCGAGCATCAAGCCGTACTAATCAATAGCGCATTTTATCCTGAAAATAATTCGAATTCCATGGACCACTCGGCCCATCAAGAACATCAATCTATGGGTGATATGGGTAATATGATGATGCATCCAACGCCAATCGTCCTGGATGGTGTACTGTATCAGGCAGATATGGATCCTATCCGAATGAATGGCTCTTTGCTCGTTTCGTCTGATACCATTGAGAAAGCCTTCCATGTTCAAGTCAAGTGGAATAAGGCGCTGAGTAAGGTACAGATCATTTCATCTGCGACGGCACAGTTTGAAAAAGAACAAGAGCAAGTTGATAACGCATTTCATGGGATTGGAATGGTGCCCGTGATTGCGGCAGACGGTGCGAAGGAATTTCATTTGACGGCTGAAATCGGCCCATGGTCGCCAGTCAAAGGGGTTGTCACAAACGCATGGATGTTTAATGGCCAAGCACCTGGTCCAGTCATACGAGTTACAGAAGGTGATCGTGTTCGGATTAAGCTGGACAACAAACTACCTGAGCCGACGGCTATACACTGGCATGGTCTGCATCTTCCAAATGGGATGGACGGTGTTCCAGGCTTAACACAGGAAACCGTACAAGTAGGAGATAACTATACATATGAATTTGTTGCAAGTCATCCAGGGACTTTCATGTACCATTCCCACTATGATGATATGAAGCAGATAGGTAACGGTCTTTATGGCGCATTTATTATTGACCCTAAGAGCAGCTCATCGGAAACCAAATACGACCATGATTATACGATGATGCTTAGCGGTTTCCACGTTAACACTTCGGATGAGGAAGATCAGGACTATTACACGATTAATGGTCGAAGCTATCCCGATACACCGTCAATTATAGTGAAAAAAGGAGAAACAGTCCGTATCCGTATGGCCAATATTGATACGATGGAGGTTCATACGATGCATCTTCACGGCATGGATTTTAAAGTGATTGCGAAGGATGGTCATCCTGTTAAGGAACCACAAACGATGAATACTGTGCTTATAGGCCCGGGTGAGACCTATGATATTGCATTGACCGCCGATACCATAGGTAGTTGGATGTTCCATTGTCATATTTTGGACCACACGATGAATGCCGGTGAAATGGCGAATGGCGAAATGGGTGGTTTAATTACAATTCTCAAAGTGACGGAATAATAGATAAGTCTTTCATTGCATAAAAATGAATCTCTTTGGGACAATAAAATTGGTTTACTTATACCGATTCAGGGAGGTTCAAACATGAGTGAGAACAAAAAGCAGAAGCAGCAAAGTGCCAACCAGCTTCCTATCGTCAAAAACGAGGATGTTGAGTTTGCGGCAGAAGTAGCTGATGCCGATGATTTCGAGGCGGCTGAGAGAGCGCAATCGGCGGATTACAGACAGGAAGAACAGTAATGGCTGAGAAAAATATTCTCGCCTATTTTCATTCACCGGAGCAAGCAGAGGGAGCAGCTTCCAAGCTGAAAGCACTGCGTGCGATTGACGTTCAGGTAGATCGATTTGGCAAATATGCAGGCAGCGGGTACCAATCCGTGATGAATCCTTATGCAGGCGATTTCGGCAGCTTGGGGAGGTTAACCCAGGCCGCGGATGTGTCTACGCCGGATGAAGGTATCTTGATTGCAGCCGACCCAGCGGCAAGCGGTTTGAGTGACGGCGGAGGCGGCGGTGTAACGGGAATTGACACTGTGTTAGCTGTCGTCATCGACGATTCTATCTATGAGCAGGCTGTACGTGTCATTCAAAGCGCTGGCGGAACTATGTAAGCATAAAAAGCATCTGATCAAAAGGCTAATGCCTTTATGAACAGATGCTTTTTTTATATAGGAAAGTGCTTATGGCCCACTCATGATTTCAACAAGTTGGTCTGGATGATCCGTTATAATGCTGGAGACACCGAGTGCAAGCATCTGCTTCATGATCGCCGGTTGATTGACCGTCCATACATAGACTTCCTTCTGATGTGTCACGGCAAGCTTCATGAATGATTCAGTTACGAGGGGATAGGCTGCAGAAATAACATCGAAATCAGAATTCTCCATGATGGTTTCAATGGTTTCCGTTTTTTGCCCCACGATAAGGCCAGTCTTGATCTGGGGATTAAGCTTTTTCACGGTATGAAGCAGCTTGTCATCAAATGAAGTCACCGTGCATTCCTTCTCGAAACCGTGTGATTGAATAAGATCGACTGTTTTTTCTGCGAGCAGCTTACCGTGGCCGTTATTTTTCATTTCTATATTTAGCTTTAAATGGCCTTTGGCTAATCCTATGACTTCATCCAGTGTTGGCACGCGCTCATTCTGGAATTCCGAGCTTAACCAACTTCCCGCGCTTGCCTCTATTAGCATCGACGAGGTGACTTCCCACATGTTTTTATTAATTCCGGTTGTACGGAGGGCATTGTCATCGTGCATAACCATGACGACTCCGTCGGAAGTTTCTTGGACGTCAAGTTCAGCATAACCCGCTTTGTCTGAGATCGCTTGGCGGAACGCACTTAGAGTATTCTCGGGCGCAGCAGCGGAACTGCCTCGGTGAGCGGTGATCTGGCTATAGTTGTCAGCAAGTAATGTAGTTGTAGTGAATGGAGCTGTCAGCGCAAGCGCGAGGATAACAATAAACAAAAAAAGTGTTTTGAGCATAGGAAAACTCCGTTCTACGTATGAATTATGGCTGACTTGATGCTGTCTACATTCTCAATTTATCATGAAGGTATTAGGAAGTTGTTAGGAAATAAAATATTTTAGAGCGCTTACATGTTGGGCGCCATTTTACCCAAGAAGCGAAGTGTAGTACAATAATCAATGTGAAAATAGCCCAAACAGCCGATTACGGCTTGGTTTATTTGTAAGTGATAACCGACAGGAGGAGCAATACCGATGCTTTGGCAGGAATTAACTGTACATACGACAGAAGAAGCAATAGAAATGATTACGAACTTTGTTCATGAACTGGGCGCCGGGGGCGTTTCCATTGAAGAATCAGGGACCTTAAACAAAGAGAGAGATACCTCGTTTGGTCAATTGTACGAAACACCTTTTAACGATATCCCAGAAGGAAGAGCCGTTATTAAAGGCTACTTCTATCATGGCACTGATATGGAGCCGATCATGGCTAACCTGAAGGAATCTGTCGAGCAGCTTAAAGAGTTCGATATTGACACTGGAAATCCAACATTTGAATTAGTAGAAGTAGACGATGAGGATTGGGCGCATGCTTGGAAGCAATATTTTAAACCTATTCGTGTGTCTGACCGTTTGACGATTAAACCAACATGGGAAGAGTATACGGCTTCGCCTGATGAATTGATCTTGGAGCTTGATCCGGGGATGGCTTTCGGTACAGGTACGCATGCGACAACGTCTCTTTGTTTGAAAACTCTGGAGAAGGTGCTCCAGCCTGGGGACGATGTCATTGATGTTGGAACGGGTTCCGGTATTCTATCCATCGCTGCTGCAAAGCTTGGCGCGAAACATGTGCTAGCAGTTGACTTGGATCCGGTAGCTGTGACGAGTGCGCTTGATAATACAAAACAGAATCAGCTCGAAGATAAGATTACTGTCAAACTTAGTGATTTACTTGGAGTACTGAAAGAAAGCGAGACCGAAGGCGCTGCGAATCTGGGTGTTTCGATTCCTGTACAGTTGGTTGTTGCAAATATTTTGGCTGAAGTCATTGTTCTTTTCGTAGATGATGTGTATGAAGTCTTGCAGCAGGGTGGTTACTATATCACCTCAGGGATTATTACAAACAAAGAAGCTGATGTCGAAAAAGCACTAATTGCAGCCAAATTTACGATCGTAGAGAAAAACTATGATTCGAATTGGGTTGTGATTGTAGCTAGAAAGCTGTAGGTGTCCATACATGGGAGGATTATTGTTTTATGACTGGAGTACATTGCCGTTTGTTATTCTAGTCCTCGTTCTTTCTTTTACCATTCATGAATTTGCTCATGCGTATAGCGCCTATAAATTAGGAGACTCTACGGCTTATCAATTCGGCAGAGTTTCTTTAAATCCAATGGTTCATCTTGATCTGTTCGGTACGATTATGCTGTTGATTGCTGGCTTTGGTTGGGCGAAGCCTGTTCCTGTGAACCGCGGGAATTTTAAAAGCCCACGCTTGATGGGGATCATTGTGACCGCAGCAGGGCCTCTAAGCAACTTGATTCTTGCCTTTATCAGTTTATTTGTATTTGCTTTATTCCAGAAATACGGTTGGTTAGAAGGTATGTCTAAGGGGAGCGCAAGCGCGATCCTTATCTTCTTGAAATTAATGATCAATACGAATCTAACCTTGTTCCTATTCAATTTAATACCAATTCCGCCATTAGATGGTTATCGAATTATTCAAGATTTAGTGGATCTGAGATACACGGAGTCGCTGCAGAAGTTTGAACAATGGGCATCGGTCATTTTCTTGCTAGTTGTATTTGTAAGACCTTTAAGACAAGTGACTTTAGATCCTTACTTAAGTTTGGGGAATGACATCATCCGTATTTTCTCAACGCCGATTGCTTGGATCTTGGGGATGTAAGCATTCCAAATTCAACCCATTGTAGATTTCCACGACCAAAAAAGGTATGATGGTGAGTGGAAGTTTCACTTCAATAACGAAATGAACGAAGATAGAGAGGCTTAGACTATGCAGCGTTATTTTCTCCCGCCTGGACAGTTTCACGAAGCTACACATACAGTCACCATTGAGGGAGACGACGCACATCATCTGATTCGAGTCATGCGAGCAGATATTGGAGATAAGATTATATGCAGTAATGGCGTAGACCGTGAAGTGCTCGCTCGCATTTCGGAGCTGGATAAAGGGCATGCGACCGCGGAAATCGTGGAAGAGCTGCCTATGGATGCTGAAGCGGCTGTTCGGGTGTGGATTGCACAGAGCTTGCCTAAAGGCGATAAGATGGAACTCATTATTCAAAAAGGGACCGAGATCGGGGCAGCCCGGTTTCTTCCTTTTTTATCAGAGCGCACGATTGTACAGTACGATGCAAAAAAAGAAGCAAAGCGCACCGAACGTTGGCAGAAGATCGCCAAAGAAGCGGCGGAGCAGGCTCATCGGAATCGTGTGCCGCAAGTAGAATCTGTTTATTCCTGGAAGCAGCTGCTGCAACGTGCGAAGGAAGCGGATGTCGCTTGGATTTGTTATGAGAAGGAAGATGGTCAGCAATTAAAGCCTGCTATTCAGGAAGCGCAAGCTGCCGGTAAATTGGGACCAGGGAAACAAGTGCTGATTGCGGTTGGCCCTGAAGGTGGTTTTACGGAACAGGAAATTAAGCAGGCCGAAGAGGCTGGTTTCGCTTCCGTATCACTGGGTGCGCGCATTTTACGCACGGAGACTGCCGCAATGGTAGGTCTTACGTGCCTTTTCTATGAAACCGGAGAGATGGGAGGATAAGCGTTATGGCAACGGTAGCGTTTCATACATTAGGTTGTAAAGTAAATTTCTATGATACAGAGGCCATTTGGCAGCTATTCAAAAATGAGGGTTACGAACAGGTTGATTTCGAGAATACGGCAGATGTGTATGTCATTAATACATGTACCGTTACGAATACAGGGGATAAGAAGAGCCGCCAAATGATTCGTCGTGCGATTCGTCGTAATCCCGAGGCGATTGTTGCCGTAACTGGTTGTTACGCGCAGACTTCACCCGCAGAAATTATGGCTATTCCAGGTGTGGATATGGTGATCGGAACACAGGATCGGGAGAAAATTATTCCGCTTGTGAAACAATTTGAGCAAGATCGTCAGCCGATCAATGCCGTGCGCAACATTATGAAAACACGTCAGTTCGAGGAACTTGATGTGCCTGATTTTGCCGATCGGACAAGAGCTTTTCTTAAAATCCAAGAAGGCTGCAATAACTTCTGCACCTTCTGCATTATTCCGTGGTCACGCGGTTTGATGCGCAGCCGTGAACCGCAAAGCGTTATTGCACAAGCTGAGCAGCTTGTGGCTGCAGGTTATCAAGAAATCGTATTGACGGGTATTCACACTGGTGGATATGGTGAAGATATTGAGGACTACAGCTTAGCGAAGCTGCTTTGGGATTTGGACAAGGTTGAAGGATTGAAACGAATTCGTATCTCCTCAATCGAAGCTAGCCAAATTACAGATGAAGTCATTGAAGTTCTGAAGTCTTCGGACAAAATGTGCCGTCATCTGCATATCCCGCTGCAAGCTGGCGATGATCAAGTTCTCGCACGGATGCGCAGAAAATATACAACAGCGGAATTCGCTCGTAAAATCGAACGTCTTCATGAAATCATGCCAGATGTCGCGATTACGACGGATGTCATTGTTGGTTTCCCAGGTGAAACCGAAGAAATGTTCCGTGACGGCTACAAATTTATGGAGCAAATGAAGTTCTCTGAGATGCACGTATTCCCTTACTCCAAACGGACAGGTACTCCTGCTGCGAGAATGGAAGATCAAGTGGATGAGGAAATCAAAAATGCCCGCGTACACGAGCTCATCGATCTTTCCGAGAAAATGCAGCTTGCTTATGCGCAGAAATTTGTTGGTGAAGTGCTTGAAGTCATTCCGGAACGTGCTTACAAAGGCGCTCCTGACAGCGGATTGTACATGGGTTATTCCGATAATTATGTGCAGCTTGTGTTCCAAGGCTCCGAAGACATGATTGGCCAAGTTTGCCGCGTTAAGGTAACGGAAGCCGGAGTTAATGAAAGTAAGGGACAGTTGGTTCGTGTTTTAGAAGCGGCTAATGTTGTGAATTTGTAATTCGTTTCTCTTAAGGCTATTAAAACCTACCTCTAAACGTAGTTGCTCATCTTGAATGACTACGCTAGAGGTTTTCTCATTAAAGGGTTTAAATAGGGAATGGTATCAAAAATAAAAACGATGAGGTGCATCAAATGAGTACTTTGAGCGCTAAGGAAATTGCAAAATACATTGACCATACGTTATTAAAGCAAGATGCGAGCACAGCCGCGATCCACAAATTGTGTGAGGAAGCTGCGAAGCATCAATTTTTTAGTGTTTGTGTAAACTCCCAGTTTGTTGGAACAGCAAGTAAAGCACTAGAAGGAACGGGTGTAAAGGTTGCTGCTGTTGTTGGCTTCCCGCTTGGCGCAAGCTTGAGTGAAGTGAAAGCATTTGAAGCGGCTAAGGCTGTAGAAAATGGGGCTGCTGAAATTGACACTGTATTGCCGATCGGTTTATTGCTTGAAGGGCAATATGACGCTGTTCGTTCGGACATTAAACAAGTTGTGGACGCTGTAAAAGGCAAAGCGATTGTTAAAGTAATTATGGAAACGGGTTTCCTAAATGATGAGCAAAAAGCAGCAGCTTGCCGACTTTCTGAAGAAGCTGGCGCTCATTTTGTTAAAACATCTACTGGCTTTGGTCCGGGCGGGGCTACGGTGGAAGACGTTCGTTTAATGCGCCAAAACGTATCCGACACGATTGGTGTGAAAGCATCAGGTGGCGTTAGAGACTTGCAAACTGCGATTGCTATGATTGAAGCAGGGGCTACAAGATTAGGGACAAGCTCAGGTGTTGCTATTGTGAGCGGAACTCAAGACGCTTCCACATATTAAGATAGCATAGCGGCAAGGCGAGCAAGGAACATACGATATTGAATATCGTTTGGGAACGGGCGATTTGCTCGGAAGCATCGTTCGCAAGAAGAGCTGAAAGGCTCACGAGCTGATGGATGAAGGGATAGAATAGGACTGCGCCTCCGACATTGAGGAGGATATGCGACCAGGCGACGTATCGCCCGGCGCGGGAACTGCTCATCCCGGCGATCAGTGCGGTCACACAGGTGCCGACATTGGCACCGATTGTAATCGCTACGCCAAGCTCGACGGGAATGCCTTGAACGGCTGCGAGGCCCATCGCCATCGCAATGACGGCTGCGCTGCTGTGGACAAGCGCGGTGACCGCGGCGCCGGCGATGACGCCCCACAGCAGACTATGCTGCGCCTGGAGCACGAACCAGGCGAACAGACCTCGGGACTGCAGGGCAGGCCCGATGGTTTGCATGATCTCGATGCCGAGCAGCACGAGAGAGAAGCCGCTGACCGCAAGCGAGCCGTAGCGGACGCTGCGCAGCCAGCTGCGTCCGCCGATGGTGGCGGGCGAGCCGGTTGTCGCCGCCTGCGAATGCGCGGCGGTAGCAGCAGGGGCCCTGCCCTGCGGCAGCGGCCCGGCGAACCAGCTCGCCAGCCAGACGGCGGCGCTCGCGAGCAGCATCGGCACGTCGATGCCTCCGAGGCTGAGCCCGATCAGCTCGGTGGTGAGGCACGTGCCGATGTTCGTCCCGAGAATGACGCCGAGCGTTCTCGGGAAGGTTAGTACGCCAGCGCCGACGAGGCCGATGGCGATTACGGTAATGGCGGTGCTGCTTTGGAGCGCCGCCGTGAGTACAGTGCCGGTGGCGAGGCCGCGTACCGGCGTGCGGGTAAACCGCTCCAGCCACAGCTGGAGGCGGGGGCCTGCCCACCGCTGAAGCGCGGTTTCCATCAGCTTCATACCGAACAGAAATAGAGCTAAGCCTGTTAATACAGGCAGTACGATGGTAGTAGTTATCATTGCAGCAGATCTCCTTCGCGAGCGTGCTAATCATTTTTCAACCAATATATGTGACCGTACAGACAAGCATGACAAGCAAGCTGATGAGAGTGAACGGTTTCACAAAAAAGGACGGCTAAAAGCATAATGGCAGCAGTATTTTTACATAAGAAACGCAAACCTCGTTTAGAGCAAGGACACCCATGGGTATACAAAAGTGAAATCGATCGTGTAGATGGTGAGATCGAACCAGGACAGCTAATTCCTGTTCAAACGCATCTCGGCCAATACCTAGCAACGGGTTATTATAACGAGGCTTCCCAAATTACGGTCCGGATCGTATCCTATAAACCGCTTGAAGCGATGACAACAGAATTTTTTGTTGAACGGTTTACGCGATGCTTGCAGCATCGCAAGCGCTTTGTGAAAGATGCGCAATCTTATCGCTTGGTTTATGGGGAAGCCGACTTTTTGCCGGGTCTCATTGTAGATAAATTTGAGGATACGCTGGTTGTTCAGATTCTCACCATGGGAATGGATCGCTGCAGAGAACAAATTGTTGCCGCATTAGTTCAGGTTGTGAAGCCCACAGGCATATTTGAACGCAGTGATGTTTCGATTCGTGAGCTGGAAGGGTTGAAACAGACCAAGGGCTTACGGTATGGCGAGTGTCCCAAGCATGTTGACATCTTAGAAAATGGCCTGCGCATTCGCGTTGACATTGAAGAAGGTCAGAAAACCGGTTATTTCTTTGACCAAAGAGAGAATCGCGCAGCCATCGCTCCCCTAATGACAGGATGGGGCCATCGCAGCGGAATTGAATTGAAAGAGGTTGAGGAGGATGGCGTGAGCCAGACACTCCCTGTGAATGCGAATGGCAAAATCGTTTCCTTTCCATATTGGGACGGCGCTTCGGTGCTGGAATGTTTCTCGCATACGGGGAGCTTCACGTTAAATGCCTGTAAATTTGGTGCGAAAAAAGTAACCTGCCTCGATATTTCGGAGCATGCGATTGAAAGTGCGCGGACGAACGTTGCGTTGAACGGTTTTGAAGAACGCGTAGAGTTTGTGGTCGCAGATGCTTTCGAATACTTGCGTACTCAAGTCAAGGGATTGGACGAGCGTAAAGTTCGTGCCAATGCGGGCAGCGGTAAAGCTAAAGTGGATACGTCGAAGCCGGTTGCAGAAGGTGGACGGACTTGGGATGTAGTCATTCTTGATCCTCCTGCTTTCGCAAAAACGAAGAGCGCCGTGGAAGGCGCCTGCCGCGGCTACAAAGATATTAACTTGCACGGTATGAAGCTAGTGAACGAAGGCGGATACTTGGTAACAGCGAGTTGTTCGTATCACATGCACCCTGAGTTATTCCTAGAGACTATTCACGCGGCGGCGACTGACGCAGGTAAAATTCTACGTTTAATCGAGTTCCGTGAGGCGGGCATGGACCATCCTCGCATCCTCGGTGTAGACGAGGGACATTACTTGAAGTTTGCCATCTTTGAGGTACGGAGTAAGTAGGAATAACGAATAGATTGGACTTTGTAAGGGGCTGTCCCAAAAGTAGAAATCTACTTGGGGACAGCCCCTTAAGCCGTATTACCTTCTGGGACATTCCAATCGGTATGCAGAACGAAATTCATTCTTCCATTGGATTTTTCCAATGAATCTACTCTCAGGCTATGAAATTCATGATTCTATTGGAATAATCCAATGGAATTGACTTTTAGGTCGCCAAATCTCTACTACCACTGGATTAATCCAATGGTAGTAGTAGGCAAAATGCGTAATTCACAAAGTGAGAGCTGATTTTCCCGAATATGACTTTTTGGACAGCCCCTTTATTAAGTGGTGGTTGTCCAAAAAGTAGTCGAAGATGTCTGTGAGTTAGGCTGAACACGATAAACAGTGCACGCCGTGTTTACCGACCTGTAACACAACGATGAAAAGTATCGTTGCAGCGTTGGAACGAAGATTGAGCTCCCTTGCAACAATGAAAAACATCGTTCCATCAACCTTTTATGAGCCGTTATACTCCCAATCCCCCTCCTAACGATGAAAAACATCGTTGCAGCAATCACAATGTTGCCTGAACTTGAATCTAACGATGTAAAACATCGTTGCAGCAATCACAATGCTACCTGAACTTGAATCTAACGATGTAAAACATCGTTGCAGCAATCATAATGCTACCTGAACTTGAATCTAACGATGAAAAACATCGTTGCAGCAAAAGTGCCTAACCTTTTCAGGTTAAGGCCTTTTTGTCTATAACCAAATTTGTAAAGGATGGAAAGAAGGTAATAGAGAAGAAACACTTGAATACATACATACCTATTGTAATTTTTCTTAAAGTTGCGATCCCACTTCAAACAATGAAATGGCAAAGGAGCAAACAACAAATGAATACTTTAAAGCAACCTAACAAAATCTTAGGTCGAAATGTGATTAGTACCCTCGAAACTGTGGATATTCAGACTGGCGAACGAAAGGTATTGGCCCAATTCAACGGGCTAATCGAAGCGCCTAACTGGACGGCTGATGGTAAGCGGCTCATTTATAATAGCCTAGGTCACCTCTATTCCTTCGACTTTGCCACACTAGAAAGTACGATTATTGATACGGGATATGCCACGCAATGTAACAACGACCATGTGCTGTCACCTGACAATACTCACATTGCGGTAAGTCACCATACTCAGGAGGACGGTCATTCGCGCATTTATGTTTTGCCTTTAAATGGCGGTAGTCCGGTCCTCATCACACCAATGGCACCCAGCTATTTGCATGGCTGGTCGCCAGACGGCAGCACATTAGCTTATTGCGCCGAACGGAACGGGCAGTATGATATTTATACCATTCCTGTAACCGGCGGTGTTGAAACGCAACTGACTGATTCTCCCGGTCTTGACGACGGCCCCGAATACTCGCCGGATGGCATGCACATTTGGTTCAACTCAGTCCGTACTGGCCTTATGCAGGTATGGCGAATGAATGCTGACGGCAGTGAACAGACACAAATAACATTTGATGAAAGCAACAGCTGGTTCCCGCATATCTCTCCCAATGGAGAATCCGTAGCCTATATTTCCTACTACAAGGATGATGTCGCCCCTGGAGACCATCCAGCGAATAAGCATGTAGAACTTCGACTGATGTCTAGTGCTGGTGGAGAATTTCGTACGCTGGTTAAGCTGTTTGGGGGGCAGGGTACAATCAACGTCAATTCTTGGTCGCCCGACAGCAGGCATCTGGCTTTTGTTAGCTATCAGCCAAAGGAAACAGATTAGATATGTTGAATAATCTTCACACAAATTGTGAGCAATAACACGAAGGAGGAGAGGCGTATGAGATATCGTCAACTGGGAGACACAGAGCTTCAAGTTAGTGAAGTTAGCTTCGGTACATGGGGAATTGGGGGCGGATGGGGATATTCAAATGATGATGAGGCGCTAAAAGGTCTACATCACGCAATGGATGCGGGGGTAAACTTTTTTGATACGGCCGATGTTTATGGCTCTGGCCATGCAGAAGAGCTTTTAGCTAAAGCCACCAAAGGAAAAGAAGATGACATTTATGTTGCTACGAAGTTTTGCCGCGCCGGCGATATTCACGATCTTAGTACGTATTCCGAGGAATCGGTGCGTCACTATTGTGAGAGCAGCTTGAAAAGATTGAAACGTGAAAGAATCGATCTGTATCAAATTCACTGTCCGCCACTTTCTATTTTGAAGGATGGACATGTGTTCGAAGTACTCGACAAGCTAAAAACAGAAGGCAAAATCCGCCATTACGGGGTGAGTGTAGAGACGGTTGAGGAAGGCTTATTCTCTATCGGGATTCCTGGCGTTAAGGCGCTTCAAGTCATTTACAACTTGTTCCGCCAAAAACCTGCCGAAGAGTTATTTCCAAAGGCGAAAACAGCGGGCGTAGGAATTCTTGTAAGATTACCCTTGGCAAGCGGGCTACTGACCGGGAAATTTACAGAAACGAGCACATTTGCTGCGGATGACCATCGGAGTTTCAATGCAGACGGTGCCCAGTTCAACGTGGGTGAAACGTTCGCAGGACTGCCCTTCAATAAAGGTGTTGAGCTGGCTAGGGAGCTGGCTTGGATTGCGGAAGGCCGTGGAAATATGGCCCGAGCTTCAATGCGCTGGATTCTGGACAATCCGGACATTACTTGCGTAATTCCAGGGTTTAAAAACGAACGTCAGGTAGAGGATAACCTCGGTACAGTACATGTTCCTTCGTTCACACCAGAGGAGCTGGTACGTATTCAAAACTTTTATCAGGATAAGGTGAATGATCATATTCGGGGGCCCTATTAATTTCCTCAAAAGTTAAATGCTATCCGATTTTTTGGGCATGGTAAAGTCATGGAAAAAGGCTTAATAACCTACTAGGGAGGAGGTACTCTATGAGGAAAATTGCAGCAATTACTGGAGGAGGTCAAGGTATAGGACGCGCCATTGCCATGGCTTTTGCTCAGGAAGGATATGGTATCTCAATTGCGGATGTCGATAAAGATGCTGGCTTGGAAACGATTGAGCTTCTGCGTCCATACACGGATGATGCGATGTTCATGAAATTGGACGTATCGAAGGAAGAAGAAGTACAGCACTGGATTGAACTTACGGCTATTGATTTGGGTGGTCTCGATGTTCTAGTTAATAATGCAGCGATTATGCACAATGCTGATGTCTTAGAGCTCACGATACAGCAGTTTCAACGAGTGATTTCCGTTAATTTGGGAGGGGCATTTCTCTGTTCGCAAGCCGCCGCCAGAATCATGAAGCAGAACGGTAAGGGTGGTTCAATCATTAACATAGCATCCACGAGGGCGTTCATGTCAGAACCGAATACGGAGGCATATTCCGCTTCCAAAGGTGGAATTGCTGCATTAACGCACGCTATGGCCGTTAGTTTAGGCGGCTATGGAATACGTGTGAATTCGATATCTCCAGGCTGGATCGAAGTAAGAGAATGGCAGCTCTCTTCTCGGAAGGAAATCGTTGTCCATTCAGAAACAGATCGAAATCAGCACCCAGTAGGCCGGGTGGGGAAACCGGAGGATATCGCGGCTGCTTGTCTGTATTTATCCAATGAAAAGGCTGGATTCATCACCGGCCAGAATCTAACTATTGACGGTGGGATGACCGTTAAAATGATTTACGAAGAAGAATAGCGGTATCATAAATGAAGTCATATCGATAAATTTATATGATCGATACATTTATTTTATTGAATTTTATTTATCGAGATGAAAGGAAAATCCGATTGGATGAAATTGTCATTACCGACTAAGATGAGAGAAGAACAATTTCACTTCTCATCGAAAGGAAGATGACAGTATGGTATCCGTAACTGGTTTAGAAGGCATTATTGCAGCAGAAACAGAATTGTCCTTGGTGGATGGGGAGAAAGGATATCTTGTATATCGCGGCTATGAGGCTAAGAAGTTAGCCTTGGATAAGAGCTTCGAAGAAGTGGCTTATTTACTCTGGCATGGTGAGCTGCCAACAGAGGAGATACTTGTCCATTTCAGAGCCCAATGGTCGGCGCATCGGCGTTTGCCCGAAACATTGAAAGCGGCTTTAAACTTACTGTCACTGGAAAGTGATATGATGAGTGTGCTTCGTACAGCGATCTCGTTTCTAGGAACAGAGTCCGTGAAGGAAGCTGCTTGGCCTCCCCAATATGAATCAGTCTTGGCTTACACAGCTTTGCTGCCAACCATTATTGCTTATAAGTATCGACAGTCATTGGGACTTCAGCCCATTGAACCTAATCCAGAGCTGGATCATGTAGCCAATTATTTGTACATGCTAACTGGCACAGAACCGCAGCCTGTACATGTGAAAGTGTTAACGGCTTATTTCATATTAGCTATGGAACATGGAATGAATGCTTCTACGTTTGCAGGACGTGTAGTGCTGTCTACACAATCTGATATTGCTTCAGCTCTCTGCGCATCGATTGGCGCGATGAAAGGGCCGCTTCATGGCGGAGCGCCATCTGAAGTCCTTCATATGTTGGATGAAATAGGAGCCAAAGATCGTGCGGAATCATGGTTGACTGAACAGCTGGAAACAGGTAATCGACTGATGGGTTTTGGACATCGCATTTATAAAACGAGCGATCCTCGAGCGGAAGCGTTAAGGCAAATCATGACGGAATTAGCTTCAAAGGATCCATGGTTCGAACTTGCAATTCACGTTGAAAAGTTGGCCGTCGATTTGTTGGCTGTCTATAAGCCTGGACGGAAATTGTATGTGAATGTAGAGTTTTATGCAGCGGCTGTTATGCGGGCCATCGCTTTGCCGAAATCTTTATTTACTCCTAGCTTTACAGCTAGCCGTGTGGTCGGATGGACGGCTCATTTATTAGAACAGGCAAGCTGTAATCGCATTTTTCGTCCGCAATCGGTTTATATCGGCGAGATGCCTGCTGCTTTGCAACAGCCATAATATCTAATTAAGTGAGGCAACTAAGCCTTGCTTTTTTTGTGTTGCTCAAACTTGAAACTATATAACTCTATCTATGGTAATATAACCGTGTGGTTATATAATAAAAACAGGACGGTTATTATCATGCGAAATCAGAATAAAGCCATTAACCCAGGCGTATCCAAACATCTTCGCATATTGCGGGAAGCAGGCTTACTGACGATTAGCAAAGATTCGCAGAAGCATATTTACCATTTACGTGCAGATCCGTTAGTAGAAATTGATAATTGGCTAGAGCTTTATCGTCAAGTTTGGTCGAACAGGCTGGATGCGCTTGAACAGTTTTTAGATGAGGAGGAATAAAGAATATGTTAGCTTCCATACAAAAAGTTGAAGGTGGCTATATCGCTCGCTTCGATCGTCCACTCAAACATTCCGTTGAAAAAGTTTGGGCTGCTTTAACGGAGAATGATAAGCTCGCCAGATGGATGTCTAATCTCCAAGTTGAGGATCTTCGCATTGGGGGAAATATCAAATTTGATATGAAGGACGAATCTGGGACATTTATCGATATGAAAATTACAGATTTCAAGCCATACTCCATCCTGGAATTCGAGTGGGGTAAGGATCGAGTTCGCTTTGAATTATATCCAAAGCCGGAAGGCTGTTTACTCGTATTAAATGAGTTTATTAGCGCAATAACCGATCATACGCCCAAAGATTTATCGGGATGGCACATTTGCCTAGATATGATGTACGCTTTATTGGATGGACACTTCATGGACTTTCCAAAAGGCGAATGGGAACAGTGGTATGAAAAATACAAAATAGCAGTCAGCCGTATTGTTTAGAAAAAAACATATGTCACATATAAGCTGATCTCTCTGCCCTAATGGCGGGGGAACAGCTTATTTGTTTTAGCGAAAGCCCATCATCTCCCACACCTCTTTTCTACCAAAAGTATGATAGAATAGGAGAGATATGAGAACAAAGAATATGCTTACGAAGCAAGTTTTCCAAGGAAAGCACTAAGGAGGCCCTGTATATGTCCATTCGATTCCTAATCGGCAGAGCTGGAAGTGGCAAAAGCGAACGCTGTCTCACAGAGATGAAGCAGCATTTGGCGGCAGAGCCGGAAGGTCATCCGCTTATTTTACTCGTTCCTGAGCAAGCAACGTTTCAGGCGGAGCATGCGCTTGTCTCTGATCCAAGCATTCGTGGAATGATCCGCGCTCAGGTGTTAAGCTTTCACCGTTTGGCATGGCGTGTCATGCAAGAAGAAGGCGGCACAGCGAGGCTGCCCATTGATGATACAGGCAAGAAATTGCTGCTAACCAGCATTTTACATAAATATAAAGACAAGCTTCACCTATTCGGTCATTCGGCGGAGCAAATGGGTTTCGTAGACCGGCTGAATCAGCTTTTCACAGAAATGAAACGGTATTGTGTAACCGCTAAGCAGCTGGAAGAACACGAGAGTAGACGTGTGGTTACGCTCGGAGAGAGCGGTTTGCTGCGCGATAAAATGCATGACATAGGGCTGGTTTATCGGCAATTTGAATCTGAGCTTTCCCGTCAGTATTTGGACGGCGAGGATTATTTAACGCTGCTGGCGGAGCAAATACCGAATTCCGCTTATTTGCGGTCGGCATCGGTATGGATCGATGGTTTTCACGGCTTTACGCCGCAGGAGTTTGCGGTGCTTGGCGCACTATTCGCTGCTTGCAAACAGGTGACGGTGACACTTTGTCTTGATCGAGAGCTGCAGGCCGGGGATACGCCCGATGAGCTGGATTTGTTTCACCCGACAGCAACCACGATGGTGCGGATGCAAGAACTCATATGGAAGCTTGGTTTACCATCAGCTGAAGTTCATCTCTTGGCTCCTGAAACTTCGCCGCGTTATGAAGATAGTCCCGCTTTAGGCTATTTAGAGCGGAAGTTCGATCGACGTATAGGCGGCGGTGCTGGGCAATATAAGCCTGCGCCAAACGAGAAATTAAGCGACCAGCTTGTTATTAGAGAGGCTGTCCATCGCCGTGCTGAGGTTGAGGGTGCCGTAAGGGATATGCTGCAGCTGGTTCGTGAACAAGGAGTTCGATGGCGGGAAATTGCGGTCATGGTACGGAACATGGATGGCTATCAGGATTTGTTAAAAGCAGTTTTGACCGATTATGACATTCCTCACTTTTTCGACCAAAAGCGTTCAGTCCTTCATCATCCACTCATTGAATTCATTCGCTCGGCCTTGGAGGTTGTGCAACACAATTGGCATTACGATGCCGTATTTCGATGTGTCAAGACGGATCTGCTGCTGCCGATCGAAGAAGCTTCCCAGCGGACGGAGCTGGATAAATTAGAGAATTATGTGCTTGCTTTCGGCATTCAAGGGTACAGATGGACGGACGGCAAGCCATGGACCTTTAAATTCCGAGCTAATTTGGAGCAAGCGGACGATGGTGTACAGGAGCAAACGGCAGAGCTGCAGTCCTTAAATACGAGCAAAGCGTGGGTAGTAAGACCGCTCCTTGCCTTTTCGAAACGTTTACAGCAAGCAAGCTCCGTTAAAGATCAGGTTGAAGCGCTATATGAGCTTCTGGTCACTGTTCAGGCTCCTGAGAAATTAGAGGCATGGAGTGAGCAAGCTATCCAAGATGGGAAGCCAGAAAAAGCGCGAGAGCATGGCCAAATGTGGGATAGCGTCATGGATATGCTCGATCAATTGGTGGAGACGATGGGGGAAGACGACTTGAGTCTGGAGCTTTTTAACGGACTAATTGAGACGGGTATGGAGAGCATGAAGCTTGGCTTAGTACCACCCTCGATGGATCAGCTATTGATTGGAAGCATGGATCGGACACGTTCCAGCGGGATTCGATATGCTTACATTTTGGGCGTCAACGATGGTGTTATCCCTGCTCAAATGGATGAAAAGGGCGTCCTTACGGAAGCGGAAAGAAGTGTACTGACAGAGTCAGGCTTGCCAATGGCCGATGGCAGTCGACGCAAGCTGCTGGACGAGCAGTTTATTGTGTATACGTCGTTAACCGTTCCTGGTAATAGGCTTTGGATGAGCTATCCGCTTGCCGATGAGGAAGGGAAATCCCTTCTGCCTTCGGAGCTAATCAAGCAAATGCGTCAGCTTTTTCCGGGAACAGAAGCCCCGCTTTTACTTGCTGAACCAGCAGCTGAATCACCAGAAGGCGAACAGGCGGCTTATATTTCACACCCTATTCAAGCTATCTCCTATTTGGCTGTCCGCATGAAGCATTGGATGCTAGGTGGACGAATGGCTGACCTTTGGTGGGAAACATACAATTGGTATGCCGAACAGCCTTCATGGCAGCTGAAGCTGCAATCATTAGTTCAGGCGCTGCAATATACGAATAAAGAGAATGGCCTCAGTTCGAAGACAAGTAAGCTTCTATATGGGCAAAATTTACGTGCAAGTGTATCGAGAATGGAGAAGTATGTGGCTTGTCCTTTCTCGCATTTCGTGTCCCATGGCTTAAGACTGCAGGAAAGACGGGTTTATCGACTAGATGCTCCGGACATTGGGCAATTGTTTCACGCAGCGCTAAATCAGTTTGTCCAAAAGCTCCAGCAGGATCAGCTCGACTGGGGCTCGCTTACAGCTGAGCAATGCATGAAGCGTTCCGCTCAGGTCGTGGACGAGCTCGCGCCAAGGCTCCAGGGAGAAATTCTGTTAAGTTCAAGCCGTTATGCTTACATAGCAAGAAAACTGAAGCAGGTTGTAGGCAGAGCAGCAGTTGTGCTCGGTGAGCATGCCAAGCATGGACAGTTCCAGCCACTGGGGCTGGAGATTGATTTTGGACCAGGCAAAGAATTGCCGTCACTGACCTTCGAGTTGGATAATGGCTGCACTATGGAAATTATCGGTCGAATTGACCGTGTGGATCGAGCGGATGGCGAGCAAGGTGTTCTTTTGCGCGTTATTGACTATAAATCGAGTCAAACTTCCTTACAGTTATCTGAGGTGTATTATGGTCTTTCCCTGCAGATGCTGACGTATTTGGATGTCATTATTACGCATGCGGAGCAGTGGTTGGGAATTGCAGCGAGGCCGGCAGGCGTGCTTTATTTCCATGTGCACAATCCGATGCTCCAGCAAAAAAATGCCCTCGACCCCTCTGAAGTGGAGAAGGAGCTGCGCAAACGGTATAAAATGAAAGGCCTAATCACAGCTGATGCGGAAGTAGCCGGTATGATGGACGATGAGCTGGTGAAGAGTTCAGGTCACTCACAGCTTATCCCAGTTGCCTTGAAGAAGGATGGAACCTTCTATTCAACCTCTTCAGTAGCAACGGATGAACAGTGGGATACACTTCGTAAATATGTGCGGAAACAGGTCAAACAGATCGGAACGGGTATCACGGATGGACATGTAGATATTGCTCCGTACCGTTTGGGTAAAAAAACAGCCTGTCTGCATTGTTCGTATAAATCGATTTGTCAATTTGATCCGTTATTTGAAGGCAATGAGGTTCATCAGCTCAAACAACGGGGCAAAGATCAGCTTTGGTCCGATCTGGAGCAAAATGTGAGCCAATCATAAAAGCAGAAAGGAGCGTACATACGTGAATAAACAACAACAGTCTAAGCCACCCGGCAGCACATGGACGGATGATCAATGGGATGCAATTACACTCAAGGGTCAAAACATGCTTGTTGCCGCTGCTGCTGGTTCAGGCAAAACCGCCGTACTCGTCGAGCGGATTATACGCCGGATATCCAATGAGTGGGAGCCGATTGATGTTGACCGTTTGCTGGTCGCGACGTTTACCAAGGCAGCGGCATCTGAGATGAAGCATCGTATTCGTGAAGCACTGGAAAAAGAGTTGATGAAGCAGCCGCATTCGCAGCATTTGCGCAAGCAGCTCGCACTGATGGGACGCGCATCGATTACAACGCTGCATTCCTTCTGTCTGGAAGTTGTTCAACGTTACTTCAGCCTCATTCGGTTAGACCCGGGCTTCCGTATCGCAAACGAGACGGAGGCTGACCTGCTTCGCCAAGACCTGTTAGGCGAAATGCTTGAGCAGTACTACGCCGTGAGCGGAGAGAACAGCTCCTTCTGGCGGCTGGTCGATTCATTCAGCGGCGAGCGCAACGACGACGCGATCATGCAGCTTATTCAGAAGCTGTATGATGTGTCACGCAGTCATCCGTGGCCGGAGTACTGGCTCAGGGCAACGGCTTCGATGTTTGGACCGGCGGCGCCGCAGGTACCGCAGGACGTGCCGGATGAGGCAGCCTCCGTCATGCAGGAGGCGCTGCCTTACGTTGCTGCTGCGACTGCGCCAGCGGACTATTCGATCTGGGAGCAGAGTCTGATCCGCGACCTGTCTTTAGAGCTGGAAGGAGCCGCTGATCTGCTGCGGCAAGCGCAGCAGATCGCTGAATCCCCTGGAGGTCCAGCGCCGTATTTGGACAATCTGCGAGAAGATCTGCTGCTCGTAAACAATTTGCGTGAAACGACCACCTATCCGTGGTCCGTCTTGTATCTTGGTTTCCAGACTGTCGAGTTTGGCAAGCTCAAAGCATGCAAAGGCGATGATTATGACAAAGAGCTGCAAGAGGAAGTCAAAGAACTGCGCAATAAAGCCAAAGAGCAAATTAACAAAATGAAGGAAGAACTGTTCGGGCGTACACCTGAACAATTCCATCAAGAAATTGCCGAAATGGCTCCTTTGCTTCACACGTTAGTGGATCTGGTTGTTGACTTTGGACAGCGGTATCAAGAAGCTAAGCAAGCTAAGGGTTTGATCGATTTTGCTGATTTGGAGCACTATTGTTTACAAATTCTTAGCGCAGAGGGCTCTATTCCCGGGGAACTGATTCCATCCGAGGCTGCTCAGGCTTATCGCAGACAATTCGTGGAAGTACTTCTGGATGAATACCAGGATACGAACCGCGTACAGGAAGCTATTGTTGAACTAATCTCGAATACGAAGCCTGGCAATCGATTTATGGTAGGCGACGTGAAACAGAGTATATATCGGTTCCGTCTTGCTGAGCCAGGTCTCTTCCTGGAGAAGTATAAGGCGTACCGTTCCAATAAGGATGAATCGCCAGAAACGTCTGCAGAAGGCGGAAGAATCGATTTGGCGCGTAATTTCCGCAGTCGCATTCAGGTTGTCGATGCGGTCAATTTTCTTTTTAAACAAATGATGAACGAAACTGTTGGTGAAATCGCTTATGATGAGCGCGCAGAACTTGTATACGGAGCGGGCTATCCGCCATCTGCTTCCGACTGTTCGGTAGAAATGCTGATTGTCGATCGTGGGACGGAAGTGCCAGACAAAAGTGAATCGTTCACTGATGATACCGATGATCAAGAATCAGAAGCTTTTGGAGAGGGGGCCGAAGGAGCCTCTGATCCCGTAATAGAAGCGCAAGAACTAGAAACAGCGCAGCTGGAAGCGCGCACGATTGCCCGCCAAATTCGAGGATTGCTGGGTGTAGGAGGACAGGAAGCTTTTCGGGTTTTTGATAAAAGAACGGGCGGGGATCGTCCTGCGACCTATCGCGATATCGTCATTTTGCTGCGGGCGACGCAGGCGTGGTCTCCTGTCATCATTGAAGAACTCAAAAAGCAGGGCATACCGGCCTATGCGGAACTGAGCACCGGATATTTTTCTGCAACAGAAGTAGAAGTGATGCTTTCCTTGTTGAAAGTCATCGACAATCCGTATCAGGATGTGCCATTAGCGGCCGTACTGCGTTCACCGGTTGTGCAGCTAACCGCTGAGGATTTAGCGCAAATCAGGGTCGCGGATAAATCAGTGCCTTTTTACGAGTCTGTCTTACAGGTAGTTAAAAGTGCAGAGTCGGATGATAACGAAGTTCTTTTACAAAAGCTGAACCATTTTCTTGGGCTTCTAGAAAAGTGGCGGAATGACGCTAGACAAGGCTCACTTGCCGATTTAATTTGGAGCATCTACAGACAAACGGGTTATTACGATTTCGCCGGGGGACTACCTGGTGGTTTGCAAAGACAAGCAAATTTAAGAGCGTTATACGATCGTGCAAGACAATATGAAAGCACATCTCTACGGGGATTATTCCGCTTCCTGCGTTTTATCGAACGAATGAAAGAAAGTGGCGGAGACCTAGGCACAGCGCGTGCGCTCGGTGAACAAGAAGATGTGGTTCGCATCATGTCCATTCATAAAAGTAAGGGGCTTGAGTTCCCTGTTGTATTCGTGGCAGGAATGGCCAAAATGTTCAATCAACGTGATTTGAATGACGCGTTTTTACTGCATAAAGAGCTCGGCTTTGGACCTCGTTTTGTGGATACGAATTTGCGTGTAAGCTATCCGACACTGCCTTCCTTAGCTATCAAAAGAAGAATGAAGCTAGAGCTGCTTGCAGAGGAAATGCGCGTCTTGTATGTTGCTCTCACAAGGGCGAGAGAAAAGCTGTATTTACTTGGCACTGTGAAATCACTCGATAAGCTGCTGCGTGGGTGGGGCCGTCATCTGTCTAGGACAGATTGGTATTTGCCGGACTTTGAATTGGCGAAGGCAAAGAGCTATCTCGATTGGGTCGGACCTGCCCTGCTTCGTCATCCAGATGCGGCTCTGTGGAGAGAACGCCTGGGCATTAGTGAGTCATCTTCTAGCGTGCGTCTGTTGCAAGATCCTTCAAAATGGAAGTTAACGGTTATCCAGCCCGAGAGCTTGCAAATGGAAGAACAGTTGGAAGCTGAAAGTGTGTTACCCGACGCAGAACGAATGTCAGCCGTTCATCAAAGTCATTCTGTACCTACGGCGGGTAGATGGAAGGATTGGTTGGAGGATCGGCTCTCATGGACATACGAATATCCGGATGCGCCAAAGCATTTTGCTAAGACCACAGTATCGGAAATGAAGCGTTTGTCTGAACGGAATCGCATAGCGGGAGAAATGGAATTCCCGTCTGGAGCAGAAGCTGCTGCTTTGGATGAATCGCAGGTGAAGCCAAAGACTGCGGTATGGCGCAGGCCTAGATTCATGGAAGAGAAAAAGCTAACTGCAGCTGAAAAGGGTACGGTTGTTCATGCTGTCATGCAGAATCTTTCTCTGGAGGGAACACCGACGGAATCAAGCATACAGGCAACTCTTGAGGAGATGCTGAACAAACAAACGCTTACTCAGGAGCAATGTAATGTTGTAGATATTCCGGTTGTATTGAAGTTTTTCGAAACAGAAGTTGGTAAGAGAATGGTACAAGCTGCGAACGTGCAGCGTGAGGTGCCATTTAGCTACGGATTGCCTGCGGATGAAGTTTACCTGGGAACTGACCGCTCCACGATAGGTGAGACCGTGTTAATTCAAGGGGTTATCGATTGTTTATTCGAAGACGAGCTAGGACTCGTGTTGGTTGATTATAAAACGGATGCAGTAAAGGGAAACAATGACGCAGAACTGATGGTGCGTTATGAGAAGCAAATAACACTGTATACCCGAGCCGTGGAACATATTTGGAAGCGTCCTGTGAAAGGGAAGTTCTTGTATTTCTTTGACGGGGCGAAATTGTTGGAGATGTAAAAGGTGATAGATAGATAAATAGATAGATACGGAGCATATGAAATGTTTAGAAAGGAGTTGAGTTATGCGAATTCTACACACAGCCGATTGGCACTTTGGACGTACACTTGAAGGGCGCAGCCGGTTAGAGGAACAGACGGCTTTCATGGATGAGCTTGTGCAGATTGTTCAAGATCAAGCCATCGATTTAGTTCTGATCGCAGGAGATATCTATGACAGCGTAAATCCTCCCGCTGCTGCTGAACAGCTTTTCTATGAAGGCATTGCCAGATTGGCTGATGGCGGTAAGCGCCAAGTGGCCATAATCTCCGGCAACCATGATCATCCGGATCGGCTTGCAGCATCAGGTCCGCTTGCGGCTAAACAAGGGATCACGATTATTGGCTTACCGGTCCCTGACATTCAGTCGATTGGTATTGCAAGAACAGGCGAGCTGGCACGTCTGATTGCGCTGCCGTACCCGTCGGAATCACGACTCAAGGAGCTGCTTTCGGATGTTGCCGAGGAGGAAGTACTGCGCAGCAAATATTCCGAACGCGTGGGTGCACTTATTCGTAAACAAGCGGCTTCTTTTGAAGTCGGCACAGTGAATCTGATCATGAGCCATTTGTATGTTCTTGGCGGTCATGAAACGGAATCGGAACGTCCCATCCAAGTAGGGGGAGCCTACACGGTAGATACGAATGCTCTGACGGCAGGAGCGCAATATGTTGCGCTTGGCCATTTGCATAGACCGCAAAATGTGAAAGCAGCGTCTCCTATCCGTTACTGTGGTTCCCCTATCGCCTACAGCTTCTCGGAAGCAGGCCAAGCGAAGTCGGTCACAGTGCTCGATCTAGCTCCGGGAAAAGCTGCCGAGCCTAAGGAAATATTTCTTACTTCGGGCCGCCCTCTAGTGAGTTGGAAAGCCAAAGAAGGAATTGGGCAAGTACATCAATGGCTGGATGAACAACGCGATGCTTCTGCCTGGATCGATTTGGAAGTCACAATGACAGAAGCCATGTCTATCGAACAGATTCAATCGCTGCGCAAAGCATACGAAGGCTTTATACATATTCGGCCAATTTACCCGGAGATGGAGGCAGTCCGAGCCGTGGTATCCAGATCTGATCTGTCGATGGAGGAGCACTTCACGCGTTTCTACTCTCGTCAAACAGGCGGCGCTCAGCCTGAACCAGAATTGGTTCGGTTGTTTTTGGAGCTGCTGCAAGAGAAGGATTTGGCGGATGCTGCTGGGGAATAAGACTGATTTTGATGTTAACAAAGAAAAAAACAGATGGAACATATAACAAGCTCTAGTGCTTTTATGAAAGGAGGACAAGCGTATGCGTCCAATTCAGTTGCAAATGTCCGGACTTCAGAGTTATCGAGAAATGCAGACGATCGATTTTAGCCAATTAGTGGATGCGGGCGTGTTTGGCATATTTGGGCCAACGGGCAGTGGGAAATCATCCATTCTTGATGCGATCACGCTATCGTTATATGGCAAAGTGGAAAGAGCAAGCGGTGGCACGCAAGCGATTATGAATCATGCGGAGCAGACGCTGTTCGTTTCTTTTACGTTTGAGCTGACGAATGCGGCTGGCACTGAGCGTTATCGTGTTGAGCGGCAATTCAAGCGCGGAGCGGAGATGTCCATAAACGGGACCATTTCTCGGCTTTTACATATCAAAGGGACTGAGACCATTGTACTTGCAGATAAAGCGGGTGAGGTGAATCAGCAGGTACAGCATATTCTGGGTTTGTCTATGCAGGACTTTACGAGAGCTGTCGTGCTCCCGCAAGGGAAATTCGCAGAATTTCTGACGTTGACCGGCAAGGATCGCAGGCAAATGCTGCAGAGGCTATTTCACCTTGAACAGTATGGGGATCATTTGAGCGCGAAGGTTAGTTCCAAAGTGAAAGAAACGGACAGCACAGTAAAGCAGCTCGCTGCAGAGCAGCAGGGGCTTGGTGATGCTTCAGAGAGAGCGCTAGAAGAGGCCAATGCCAAACTTCTGGAAGCAGAACAAGAGGCGGTTCGAAGTCGTCATCATTTGGAGCAGCAGGAGAAGTCTTATGACGAGCATAAGCAGGTGTTTCAGTGGCAGATGGAGAAAAAAACGCTGGAACAAGAAAAGCAAAAGCAGCAGGAACAAGAGCCGTTAATCCTCGAGAAGGAGCTCCTTCTTCAAAAAGCAGAGCAGGCTGAAAAGGTGAGGCCCTATCTGGAACAGCATGTTTTGGCTTCCAAAGATGTGTTGACAGGGAAGACGCAGCTTGAGATTGCAGAAGCTTCAAAGCAGACAGCTGAAACATCGTATCAGCAAGCTGTTCACAAATTTGAACATGCGCAGCAAGAGCTGGCTTTACAGGAAGGGCCGCTTTTATTGCGGTTGGACCAGCTGCAGCAGGCTCTAGTCATTCAGCAAGAGCTTGAACAAGTTCAAAGTCAAATTCAAACCACTCAGAATCAAGAAGCTGAAATCAAGGCAACTTTAACGCATTTGCAGGCTGAAGTGAGTAAAAACGTAGAAACAAAACAAAAAGCAATCATTAAACAAACTGAGCTTAAAGAGCAGCTGAAAATGGTGGAAACCACATCTGTATCCAGACAGCTATTACAATCTGCTTCTCAAGAAAAGAAGGCAATTGAACAACTCCAAGCCCAAGAGCTTGAAGCTAAGAAGGCCAGAGAAGAAAAAGCTGGGGCTTACTCGGTAGTGGAACAAAGTCAATTGCAATTGGCAGCCAAGCAGCAAGCCTATCAGGTTAAATTGTCAGGATGGCTGAATAAACTGCAGGAAACTGGTAATGAGGTTAACTTGCAAAGTGCAGCATTCACCAAGTTCGTTCCTGCTTTGCAAGCTTACAAAGAGAGACAGAAGTTGAGTTGGAAAAAACAAGAGCGTCATGCTTTGGCAGCGATTCTTGCCAGTGAGCTTGTGGATGGGGAACACTGCCCTGTATGTGGTGCGACAGAACATCCATTAAAGCTGCATAGGGAAGTGCCCGTTGAAACTGCCTATGATCTGGGGGCAAATGAAGAGCTGATTCGACAAGTAGAAGAGCTGATTCAGCATGCAAAAGAGCAACAATTCACGGGGCAGCAGCTGCTGCGCAGATTGGCTGCAGTCCATCGGCAGGCTGTTGATTTGGGGGCGGTTTTAGCTGCATCCGGTCAGGAACAAGCTGAATTGACCAGTAAACAATCCTCTATGGCTTGGGGTGAGGCAGCTGCTGGGAAAGAAGAAGAAGCTAATGCCAATCTTGGGGAGCTTCATGAAGATATAAGTTTTGAGGCTTTGCATGAGGAATGGAAAGTTATGGAGGCAAGCCTGTCTACCTGTATTTCCCAGTCTGAAGAACTTGAGCATTCTTTCCAAAGTATGCAGAAAGAGCATGCGCTTCTCGCACAACAATTCGTGCAAGCAGATGCTCAGATGCAAGCGGCTGGGAGCTTGTTATCAGAATCGGATAGCAGGCTAGCTTCAATAACAACAACGCTAGGTGAGCAGTTAAAAGGTTGGCAGGAGCGTTATGCGGAACTTTCTTGGATAGACGTAGAACAGCAGCTTGAACTGCTTCTTGCCAATGAGCAATTAGCCGAGGAGCTCCGCGGCCGAATTGAGAAGAGCATCCCGTTTCTTGACGAGCTAAACGGGAAGATCGATGAACTCCAGCGCGCCGCACTGGAGCAGGATCGTACTGCCCTGCAGCTGCATGAACGGCTGCAGGGCTTGGCACAGCTCGCCGCCGACAAGTCGCGGCAGCTCGCTTTGCGCGCGCCCGGCGCGGCTGTGCCGCAGCTCATCGCGGAGGCGACCTCCGCGCTAGAGCAGCTGCGGCAGCTCGCGCAGATGACCAAGCTCGCGCACGCTGCTGCGCAGCGCGAGCAGCTCCTGGCGGCGCAGCGCTACAGCGCCGCCGCCGAAGCCGCCGCCGCCGCCGCGCGGCAGCTGGCGCAGACCGAGCGCGCGCTGCACGGCGCGCTCACGGATAACGGCTTCGCGACGCGCGAAGCCGCAGAAGCCGCGGCGCTGGCGCCCGAGCAGCGCCGCCAGTGGGCGCAGCTCGCGGCGGAGCACCGCGAGCGCGAGCAGGCGCTGCGCGCCCAGCTGGCGCAGCTGGCAGCGAAGCTGCAAGGCCGCGTACTGAGCGCGGACGAGTGGGCGCAGTCGCAGGCGCAGCTGAGCGCCGCGAAAGCGGCCGCCGAGGCCACGCTCGAGACGCGGGCCAAGGCGGCGCAGGGCGCGAGCGAGCTCGCTACGCGGCATGCGCGGTGGTGCGAGCTTGAGGCTCGTCGTGCCGAACAGGCAGAGCAGCTGGAACGGCTTGGCAAGCTGCAAGCCGTCCTTAAGGCCAATGCCTTCGTCGAATACCTCGCCGAAGAGCAGCTCATGCAAGTTAGCCGCGCTGCTTCAGAGCGGCTAGGTGAATTGACGCGTCGACGCTACGCGATTGAGGTCGACTCCGGAGGAGGCTTTGTCATCCGTGATGATGCCAACGGCGGGGTGAAGCGCCCGGTAAGCACGCTGTCGGGCGGTGAAACGTTCCTTACCTCGCTGGCGTTAGCGCTCGCGCTTTCGGCACAGATCCAGCTGAAGGGGGAATACCCGCTGGAATTCTTCTTCCTCGATGAGGGCTTCGGTACGCTCGACCAAGAGCTGCTGGACATGGTCATTGGAGCGCTAGAGAAGCTTCATATGGATAGTCTAGCCGTGGGCGTCATTTCCCACGTTCCAGAGCTCCGTGCTCGTCTAGCTCGTAAATTAATCGTCCTCCCAGCAGAGCCATCTGGGCGCGGGAGTCGCATTGTCGTTGAGGAACTGTAGCTTCTTCTTGTATACTGCTCAGAATTTACTTAGGAAGGTGAACATTTGTTAACTTTCGAAAGACAAAATAATAAGTTTAATTTTAGAGTTGCAGGGATTGCTGTCCATAACAACAAGATCCTCCTACATACAA
The DNA here is from genome assembly GCF_001427935.1 of Paenibacillus sp. Soil724D2. NCBI lineage: Bacteria > Bacillati > Bacillota > Bacilli > Caryophanales > Paenibacillaceae > Paenibacillus > Paenibacillus sp. Soil724D2. The sequence continues at coordinate 557,533 of NZ_LMRY01000001.1, read as the reverse complement.
CCCCAGAACATGATTACTGGGTTTTACCTGGAGGGCGTGTGGAATTTAATGAATCAACTAGTGACGGAATCGTGAGAGAAATACAAGAGGAACTGGGCGTCTTATCACATGTGGAGCGTCTTTGTTATGTACATGAATTAATATTTACAGAAAATGGTAATAATTTTCATGAGCTCGGATTTTATTATTTGATTTCATTACCAGAGAATAATGAGATCATGAATAAGGAATCTGAATTTTATGGGATTGAAGACGGTGGCAGGTTGATTTTTAGGTGGTTTTCATTTGATGAATTAAATCAAATTGAGGTGTACCCCGAATTTATCAAAAGAGATATACATGTCCTATTAACTTCCGAGATTATAAAGCATGAAGTGACAAATGAATCATAAGCCATAGAGAATCTAGTATTTTATTCACAAATCAATATCCCTATCCAAGGCTAACGACGCTCCACTTCGTTAGCCTTTTTTACATCCTCCAAATCATCTTTAGGTGAAGTCATCAAACCGACTCGTACAAGTTGGCATACACTGCAACATCTTTAAGGAAGAGGAGAATGTGAATGGCTACATTTAATGAGGCGCTAAAACACAAGAACAGACTTTCCCCCGTTTTACTAAAAAGATCCGAGGTCATGGCAGTGGGTGTTGGCTATGCTGATCCCAGTAAACCGGCACTCGGAGCAAGCGTTATTGTTTACACGCATCAAAAAACCGTCCCCTCCAGTTTGAGCAGCCTTAAAGGAATGGTTGCTAAAGCAGGCAAGGCAGTTCCAGTTCGGTTTGTCCCTTCAGGGATGTTTAAAACGAGTGTCTCATCTTCTAAACCAAAAGCCATCCGGCCAACATTGTTTCGCAATAGAATTCGTCCTGTCCCCGGGGGAGTAAGTATTGGTAAACCGGATCCATTCTCCACAGGAACAGCAGGCGTCATAGTGATTAAAAACAATCAGCTTTATATTCTGAGCAACAACCATGTTCTCATTAAAAACAACTCCACAGCCTTCTCAGCAACCGTGCAACCAGGGCCAGCGGATGCAGCGATTGCCGGTAATACCATAGGGAGAGCCTTTCAATTCGTGAGATTGCGTCCGGGTGAAGTCAATTTCCAAGATTCAGCGATAGCTCTGCCGTTTTCTAATAGTTTATTGAATCCAAGATACTTAGTCAGTGCATCGGGGCAGCTCGTTACAGTTCCTGGTCACTTGTTAAGCTACCCTGTCGGTCTTCAAGTGTTTAAATCGGGTCGTACAACTGGGTTTGTCAGAGGAACAGTAGAAGCCAATAATGTGGATGTACGTGTTTCTTATGGAGGAACTTTAGGGACATTATTGTTCCGAAATCAATCGGTTATTCGTGGGAATACGGGTGCTGTTTCGCTCCCTGGTGATTCCGGTTCTGTATGGCTTCGCGCATCGGATCGCTTCGCAGCGGCGCTCAATTTCGCAGGTACAGCGGATGGCCTCCGTTCGATTAGTAATCCAATTGGTACAGTAATGTCCACGTACGGGTTACGCATTGCCATTCCGGCAGCAGGCGGAACTTTTAAAGCAGGCGCGATTAAAGGGATTGCTCCGCGAGGTAACTATTCCTACGTTCAGCAATTAACAGATGAACAACGTAAACGCACTCGCGCTGTACTAGTTAAATCCTCTAAGTAAATACTATCATTTCATCGAAAAACCAATGGGCCCAGAAACATTGGTTTTTTGCTTTTTTATTTATTTTTCGACAAAATGCTACTTTATTCCATTCAAAACGTATTAGTTATGGACATAAAAACTTATAACAGGGTCGAAGGGAGTCATCTTATCTTGAAAATCACTAAAAAAAGAATCGGAATTATGACGTTGGCTGTAGGAATTATCGTAGCTAGTCTAGCAAGTGCGCCGGCGCCTGCTCGTGCAGACATCGTATGGGATCACTGGCAGAAAGCAGAATCACTTCGTGCAAGTGGGAATAAAGATGAGGCTGTGCCGCATTGGAAATTCCTGGCTAATCACTACGCGAGCACGGGAGAATGGGAGAATGCAGCTTTATTCAATGGAAACTTGGCCGCCTATTACGATACAATCGGTGATTACGATCAAGCGATTAGCTTTTACGAATCCGAAAATGAATATTGGGTAAAAGCCGGGAAAGATTGGGGGGCTGTAAAGCTGCAGCGTGCCGATCAAATTCGAACAACGATTGAATTGTATAGACAGGATCGTAATGAGACGACGGTACAACAATTAGCCCTGCCTAAGAACAGTCAATTGGCCAAGTTTGAACCTACATATGGCACTTATCTGGGGGTGTACTCCGAACAGGATCCCAAGGTAGGTAATATTTTTACGAAAATGGAAACGGTTTATGGTAAAAAGCACGCGATTTATTTGGCCTATGCACACTGGGGTCAAGAATTCCCCGCTATGTATGCGAAGAGAGCTAAAGATGCAGGTGGCGCTTTGCAAATTGCATGGGAACCTGACGATGGCCTAGATCCGGTTACAGACGGCACCTATTTGCGTAAATGGGCACAAGATGCCAAAGCGGCAGGGATCCCGATCTTCTTGCGTTTTGCTGGGGAAATGAATGGAGCTTGGGTCAAATGGCACGGAAACCCTGCCCAATATATTGCTAAATTACGTATGCTGCACGATGTATTCGCTGCTGAAGCACCGAATGTCGCGATGGTTTGGAGTCCTGGCGATGTACCAGCGAATGATATTGACCCTTATTATCCGGGGGATGCTTATGTAGATTGGGTTGGAGTTAGCTTATATATTGAGCCTTATGAAAATGGGGATCCGTCTCTTCCTTCTATGATTTCTACGAGCAGTGTAGAGAGGTTAACGAGGCTTTACAACACCTATGCGGACCGTAAACCGTTAATGTTAAGTGAAACAGGAGTCCCGCATTACGCGCACTCGGCAGGCGAGGATTTCACGGAATGGGCGAAGCTTAATCTGCAGCGTTTATATGAGATTATGCCTTATAAATATCCAAGATTGAAGGCTATCACTTACTTTAATGTCGATCAAAAGATGGAGAACGCGAAAAACGACTATTCACTTTCCACTTCGTCTGAGATCCAAAATTACTACAGCAAGTTAATTGCTAATCCATATTTGCTTTCCAAGGTAACAGACGCAGCTAAACCTACTGATCGTGTGGGCTATGTACCCGTAGATGCGAATCATCAAGCTTTTACGAAACAAACCAAGTTAATTCCCTTTGTCAAAATACCTGACGTTTACATTGGTAAAGTAGAGTATATCTTAAACGGACAAGTGATTGCTTCTCAAACAGATCTGCCTTACGGTCTGGAGCTGCGAGCCGGGGATGTTCCGGAGGGTTCCGTCATTCAGATCAGGGTTTATAATAAAGCTGGTAAACAAACAGCCTTGCGTACCTTCGGTTTATCTTCACAAGTATCTGTTGAAATTGATGGGAAAGAGCAGAAATTTGAGCAGGCACCTGTCATTGTAAAAGGATCAACATTCACGCCGCTGCGTGCGATTTTCGAAGCGATGGGTGCAACGGTGGATTATGAGGCCGCTACTAGAACAGTTACTGCCAAAAAGGGAAGTACAACGTTACGCCTAACTCTTGATCAGAAAACGGTGTATGTGAACGGCCAAGCTGTTCAGTTAGATGAGCCAGCTCAGCTGGTGAACGGTTATACACTTGCGCCTGCTCGATTTGTTGGGGAAACATTTGGCGGCAAAGTCGCTTGGGATGGCACAAGCAGAACGGTTACCATAACAACTAAATAGAAGAATGACTTCATGAAAAGAAGCTGTTCTATCGCCTGATAAGATAGTCAGAGCGTTGGAGCAGCTTTTTTCCTATAAAGTAGACGATAGTATCAGTCATTGATGTACTTTATACAACATACGTCTTGGATGTAAGTCGCTTGGCATCAGCCTTGACAAACACGCTTGTCAAGGAAGGAATAAGCCATTTTCTTCATATAAGTTTCATCGCATATTGATGGATTTTCCAAGCCCCATTTACACGTTTTAGAACATAAGTGAACTGAGCATCATGGGTGCCTGATAGGATGTATAAAGCCGTATAACTTAATGTCTCTGAATCTTCAAGTTTGAGCTCCTGATTTTTAATTTCTTTGACTTCACCAAATGGTTTAAGATCAAGTGAACTGCTGGAAAGAAGATGGTGAATTCCTGATTGGGGTGCGTGTATAGCAAGTATTTCTTTGGCTTTGGCTTCGGTGAAAGACTGCATAAGCCACTCTTGAAGTTGATCTTTTTGTGCAGGGCTAATCCGTTTGAAATGAAAGGAACCTAAGCTTTTGGTGAATTGATTATTAACTTGCTTGAACCAATCTTGCATGAGTTTAAGTGATACAGCATCCGTCTCTTTGCCAGCATCCAAAGCGAGTGGAGACAAAGGGAAAGTTTGAAGTGTGTTATTAAATTCAGTTTGTACGATTTCCGTGGCAGGGGGAGGCGTAGTTTCCACCTTTTTAATTTGGCTAACTTCCGCCACATCGGAAACTCCTTCGAGGATATCAGCGTAAACCGAAAAGTATTTATGGATGACGATTGTTGCACGGCCCGTAGAACCAGGAATCCCGAATCTACTCTGATCTTCGGACTTAGGTATATGCAGAATCATTCTGTTGGAATGTCCTTTAAAAACTAGAGGTTGAGGTAATCCAAAGGAGGATTTCTCATCTGCAATAAACACTATTTGATTGCTATTGTAATCTGCATCTTCGTAGTTAACCATAAACGAACCGGATATTATTGCCTCACTTTCCATGGTGTAGGCAACAGATCCTTTACCGTAAGTTTCTTGCTGCTTATCCGTGATTTTCCACGCGGCTACTTGATCTCCGATACGAATAGATGCAGGATCATACCAACGCATCGTTGGTTTTAAGTCAATTGGAACAACTGGGGTTGGCGAGCTTGAAGGAACAGGATCTGAGTTTGTTGGCATCGTTGTACTTGGCAGGATAGCTGCAGGATTCGATGGTTTATGGGGAGGCTGCAGCGTTATGTTCAAAACAAGCAGGAGAATTGCAATTGCAATGATGATCCCCGCGTATAACTTCAATCTTCGCTTAACTTTCACACGAAAAGCACCCCCAACAGATGTTCATTGACTATTGATTAGACGGCTGACGCTGCATGAAGTTGCACGGAATTCGCCCATTTCAAATAGACATTAAAAATAATTTAGTTAAACGCATAACTGATAAATCAATTTAATGGTAAAAAGATAGCGCTATCATATTGTAATATTGGGTAATGTGTCTTATAATCTAGTTAAACGTGTAACTAAACTAAAGAGGGTTGAGTAATGAAGAAACCAACAATTAAAGATGTAGCCAAAGTCGCAGGCGTTTCAGCAGCCGCAGTGTCCTATGCCTTAAACGGCAGAACCGATAAAGTTTCCAATGAGACGATCGAGCGTATTAAGAAAATAATTGAAACCTTAAACTACATACCGGATTTCTCGGCGAGAAGTTTAGTCAAAAACCAATCCAAGTTGATTGGCATCGTGATTCCACAGACAGAATCCCATAAACAGCTTATACTTGAAAACCCTTTCTACAGCGAAATGATAAGCGGTATTGAGGGCAAGCTTCGCGAGTATGGGTACCACCTCTTGTTATCTGGCGTTAACCAAGGGGAAAGTTATCTGGATTTATCCGTTCAGCGTAATCTGGATGGCGCCATAATGATGGGTATTTATCCGGAACAGTTTTATGACGGTTTTAAGAAGATTAATATCCCGATTGTTCTGATCGATAGTTACATTAACGACAGTTACTTCAAGCGAATCGGTATTGATGACGAATACGGTGGATATTTGGCTACCAAATATCTGATTGATAAGGGTCACTCCAACATTGGACTTGTGACTGGAGCGATTCGTAAAGACGGTGTTGTTGAGAAACGTTTCCTCGGGTACAAACGTGCGATTCGTGAAGCGAATTTCTTTTATAACCCGGACTATGTGTTTGAAGAATCCATGAGTTATGAGCATGGTGTGGCTGCAGGTCAGCTCATCGCTAACAAGTTTCCTGAAATCACAGCAGTATTTGCTACAGGGGATATGGTTGCATTCGGAGCGATTCGGAGCTTGATGGACATGGGTAAAAAAGTTCCGGAAGACATCTCTGTTATTGGCTTTGATGATATCACGATGTCGAAGATGTTTATCCCGCCATTAACAACAATCCGGCAAAATATAACTGAAAAAGGCGCTATAGCGGCCGAGCATCTCATCAACATGATTCAAGGCGGCGTGGAGCAAGAAGCGAATGAAATTATGCTGCCGCTAACGATTGTGGAGAGAGCAACAGTTAGAGCCAAGGAATAATTAGTATTAATTATTATCTGGAACCGGAAAAGGAGAACGTCATGGTCGGACAAAAGAGATTTTCCAAAGCAGTTGTCATTATCGGATTTTTATTACCAAGTTTAGCGGGTTTGTTTCTATTCCAACTCATTCCGATGCTCTCCTCCGCGGTCATCTCTTTTACGAATTGGGATTTGTTAACCCCGGCGAAGTTCGTTGGGGTGGATAATTACACCGAAGCTTTGCGGGATGAGAAAACGCTTACATCATTAATGAACATTCTTCAGTACATCCTTGGTTATTTGCCATCTGTTCTTGCTTTTGGTTTATTGTTCGCCGTTTTATTAAATAGGAAGCTAAGGGGTATTAAGCTTTATCGAATTTTCATCTTTGTACCCGTCATCACATCGTGGGTAGCTGTTTCCATCGTATGGCGCTGGCTGCTGAATGGACAGAGCGGACTCATTAACTACCTGTTATCATTAATCGGAATACAAGGACCTGTATGGCTGCAGGACTTTGTATGGGCAATGCCCTCAATTATCGCGGTAAGTGTATGGAAGGATATCGGCTATGTGACCGTCATTCTTCTTGCGGGGCTGCAGGATATTTCGGAGGATTATTATGAAGCAGCGACGATTGATGGCGCAGGTGGATTTCAGCAGTTTTTTCGTGTAACGCTACCGCTGCTCACGCCTAGTATTTTTTTCGTACTTGTCATATCACTCATCAATGGCTTTCAGCTCTTTGATCAGGTGCTAGTTATGACAGGCGGCGGTCCGGCAGGGCAAACGAGCACGCTTGTGCAGCAAATTTATGGGAATGCTTTTCAAAGCTATAAAATGGGCTTTGCCTCTGCGCAGTCATGGATCTTATTCGTCATTATTTTCGCCGTCACCATCGTTCAGCAGCAGCTTCAGAAAAGGTGGGTTACCTATGACAGATAAATATATGCCGTATCGGAACTTGCTTTCACACCTTATTTTGATTGTGGCGGCTGTTGTTCTCATGTTTCCTTTCGTCTGGATGCTGTCGGGTTCCTTTAAGGATAACTTGGAAGTCGTCAGAATGCCGCCGAATTTAATACCCGATACATTTAAATTCAGTAACTACGTCGAGATTACGAAATACTTCCCGATCTATCGCTTTTTGGGCAACAGTGTCGGCGTGTCCTTAGTGACGACAGCAGCACAAATGGTAGTGTGTGCGATGGCTGCATTTGTTTTTGCTAAAATACCGTTCCGAGGCAGGGAAACTCTATTTGTTCTTTATTTGATCACGATGATGATTCCCATGCAAGTGACGATGACGCCACTCTTTATCGTATTTCAAAAATTGCACCTGACGAATACGTATCTCGGTCTCATTTTGCCAGGAATCTTCAGTGCTTACGGGACTTTCCTGCTTCGACAACACATCATGACCATTCCTGATCCGTTGATTGAGGCGGCGAGAATGGACGGAGCTTCTTATTTGAGGGTGTTTGTGAGTATCATTCTTCCGCTTAGCAAACCAGCTCTTGCAACGCTAGCCATTTTTGCTTTCATGGCTTCGTGGAACAATTTTTTATGGCCGCTTATTATTACGAGCGATAAGGAGTTGATGACACTTCCGATTGGACTAAGTAAGCTGCAGGGTAGATGGGCGACGGAGTGGAACATATTGATGGCGGGGAATGTGATCAGCTTTGTACCGATTTTCATTGTGTTTTTGTTCGCATCGAAATACTTCATTAAGGGAATGACCATGAGTGGCGTTAAAGGATAATGAGAGGGGTGATGGAAGTCGTTTGAGACGTAAGTGCTGAAATTAAAAGACAATGGTGAGTTAACTGAAGAAAATTCATAAGAAGAGAGGGTTTAAAGATGGTTACTAAAAAAACAGGTTGGGTCGTAGCGTTAAGTGTGGTTGTTTCTCTTGCAGCAACGGGGTGTGGAGCGGATACGAAAAAAGAACCTGCGTCAACGCCAAAACAAGAGCCAACGGCAGCTGCAACGGCAACACCAGAGACAAAGAAAGAACCTGTTACCCTCAAGTTCATGCAGTACACCGCAAGCGGTTCTCAAGAACAGACGCTCGGCGATATGGTGAAAGCGTTCGAGTCGGCCAATCCTGACGTGAAGGTCAAAGTGGATATCGTCGATTACAATAACTACTACACGAAGCTCAATACACAGCTCGCATCGGGGGATGCGCCTGATGTATTTGAGGTCGGTTACGAAAACTTCGTCTCTTATGCAGCCAAAAATACACTAAAAGACTTGACGCCGATCATTGCGAAGGACACGACGTTCAAGCCGGAAATCTACAAAGGTCTCGCCTATGACTCTTTCAAATATAGCGGAAAACAATATGGAGTCGTAGAGTCATTTTCAGACGTAGTTCTTTTCTATAATAAGGACTTGTTTGACAAAAAGCAAGTTGAGTATCCAAAGGCTGATTGGACTTGGAAACAAGAGCTAGAAGCGGCTCAAAAGCTCACTGACGCCAAAAGCGGCGTATGGGGGACCTACTCGCCAATTCAATTCTATGAGTTTTACAAAACAATTGCTCAGAACGGCGGAGGTATCTGGAGTGCAGATGGCAAGCCTACTGTGAACAGTAAAGAAAATATTGAAGCCTTGAACTGGATGTTGGATAAAGCGAAAAAGTATAAAGTGTCTCCAGCGCTCAACGACGATACCTTTAACCAACCAGATGCTGACTTAAACGCATTTAAAGCGGGTAAGCTTGCTATGCTGCGTGGCGGAATTTGGAACTTTGGCCGCTTTGCGGATGCCCCGTTCAAATGGGATATTGCTTTGGAGCCTGGTAATACGAAGAAAGCACATCATTTCTTTGCAGATGGCCTTGTTGTTTCAGAAAAAACGAAAAATGCCGAAGCGGCCTGGAAGTTTATCAAATTCATGTCTTCCGATCCTTCTGTTGTCAGCAAACGAATTGAGAAAGGCTGGAGTGTACCGGCAGTTTCGGATGAAAAAGTCATGGAGGCTTATTTCAAACAAACGCCGCCAGCTTCGAAGAAAATCGTACTTGAAGCTTTGAATTCGCTTGTACTGACGCCAGTAGGTCCAATTCCGGACAAATGGAACGACTTGACGAAAGCGATCGGTGACGAGCTGGATAAAGCGAAATTGAAATCCGATTATACAGCGGAAAAAGCACTCAATGAAGCGCAAGCGAAGATTGAAAAATTAGTAACTAAATAGCGTAATGCGGACATAGAGTCGGCAGGGAAGGGGCATTGTTGCGGCAACGGCCCCTTTCTCATTCATACACATGGGATGGAGTAGGAGGATTTATGGTGCAAACAGTAGATTCAAATCAGAATGTTACTTATTTTTTAGATGAACATACAGGTCAGATTACGATCTCAGGGCAGCTTGCCACTTTTAGAGATATTGCTTTTTTGAGTTACGCACTTATCCAGCGAGGTGAATCGGAGCGTGCATTACCTGTGCTGCGTTTGATGAGCAGCGATCAATTTAAGGGGCAGTTGGCGCTGACGGATGCGGCGCTTCGGCTATGGGCTTTCGGCGAATATCTGAAGGTTACGGAAGATCAGGATTTTAGGTTGGAAATAGAAGGGATTATCGAGCAAACCACCTTGCTTCTAGATGCTAATTGGCAGAAACCGCAGCCTCATTGGCTGCAGAGTGGGAACGTAGGCATTTATTTGAGTCATTTGGCGATATACTTCGCTGCGGTTCAAGCCAATATCCAGAACGGGGTTGGTGAGCGGGGTGTGCGTTTACTGAAGGCTATCCGTGAGCTTGTCTTTGCCAGCTTCATTAAAGAGGGCCGAGTTGTTAGCGAATTGGGTGATACAGCGATTCATGGGGATATCATCACAGCAGCGATTCCATTCGGTATGCTGGGTATTGAAGACCGTATTCTGATCGAGGCGCTGTATAAACTGGAAGAAACACTTGTTAATAAAGGTGTAAGATTTAAAGCTGGCGACACCTTTTATGGAGGTTGTGAGCGAGCGGATCTTACCTGCCTGTTGGCGTGGTACTACGCTAATAAAGGGGACACAGTACGGGCGAAAGAACTGCTCGCTCATGTGGAGTCGCTTCAGGAGGAAGATTCGCAGCTGTATGAGGTAGACGCTTCTACAGCCAAGGAGCCATTACTGCTTACTTATTGGCGTGAACAAGCGGGGGAACCACCCGTCAGTACATGGGGGGGCGTACTGTTGGAGCTTGCACAGGCTGCACTTGTTTCAGGCGATGTCCGTAGTGGCAGCTTAGACACCGTCACTCTGGTGCATCAACCGACGGGTTACGATGACCCTTACGTCATCCTGCCTTACGAACGGTTTCCCCGCCATCCCGAAGCGGTTGATTCGGTACTTGTACGCCTCTTGACTCAGCCTTTTCAGGCGAGTCAGGTTGTGACCGTGCAGGCTGCCGTTGGTGGCATTCCGGCGGCCGAAGCCGTGACCGCCGTCATGAAAGTGACGGACGGCGGGGAAAAGGTCTGGGAAGCGCAGCTTGGCCCTTACCTCGCAGGTGACGAGGTCAGCTATGCTTTTACGCTTCAGAGCGGGAGCAAGTCGCTCAGTTCAGCGACTTACAGCTTTAAAGTGCGGACATGGACGGCGCTGGAGCGCGTCCATGCCTTGTATGAGACGACGGATGGCTTCGTCGTCGAATTGGGTTACGGTGCGGAGGCCACTCGCACCGCACAGCTGTCTTTCCGCGCCGACGAGAGCGGCGCGATCAAGCTGACGTTCGCCGCTGAGGGCGAACGCTCGCAAGGCGCGCCGGCACAGCAGGCGGCGCTGGCTGTTGGACCCGCATGGCTGGAAGCCGAGGTGCGCGGGGGCAAGCTCGCGCTCGCGCTGCGCAGCACGGAAGGCGTGCTGATGGAAGGCTTCGCCGCCGAAGGAAAACCGCTCATCGAGGCGCTGACCGACGGATCGCAAACGATGCATAAGCTTCGCTTGAACTTGAAAACGAGGCCGGAGCATCGCTGGTTCGGCATGGGGGAACGCTTTTCCCATTATGAATATTCGGGTCATGAAGTTGATCAATATGTGTACAATCAGTACCGGGATCAAGGATTGAAGACTTATATGCCGGTTCCTTTTGCCATATCCTCCGGTGGATATGCGATCTTCGTGGATACGGCGCTTTATTCGACCTTCCGTTTTCATACACGATTATCTGATCTTGTAGAAGTGGAAGCGGACGTGTCGCAGGCAGATCAACAACTGGTTGCATATTTATTTGCAGAGGAGCCGCTCGCGATGGTCGGACAGTTTACCCATCTTTCGGGCAAACCTGTATTGCCGCCGAAGTGGTCGTTTGGACCATGGATGTCCAGCAATAACTGGGATTCCCAGGCAGAGGTTTTGAAACAGGCTGAGCTAACGGCGAAGTATCAGATCCCATCCACTGTGCTAGTTATCGAGCAATGGAGTGACGAAGCGACGTTCTATATTTTTAATGATGCGCAGTACAATGTCAAAGACGGTAACCAACCGTTTCGCTATGATGAATTCCAGTTCCCGGAGTGGGGCCGTTGGCCGAATCCGAAGGGGATGGTCGAAGAGCTGCATGAGCAGGGTTTGAAGGTGCTGTTATGGCAAATACCCATTCATAAACATATGTATGGCGTTGCTCACGGTCAGCGCGATCAGGATGAAATTACATTGCTGGAGCAAGGTTACTGTGTGAAAACGGCGGATGGGGAGTCGTACACATTGCCTTATAACTGGTTTAAGGATAGTCATATTCTTGACTTTACGAACCCTGAAGCAGCGAAATGGTGGTTTAATAAGCGCCAATACCTCGCAGATGAAATCGGTGTGGATGGCTTTAAAACGGATGGCGGCGAATTCGTTTTCGGTCATGATCTGCAGTTTTATGACGGATCTACAGGCCGCGAAATGCGCAATTTGTATCCCAATTTATATGTGGGCAGTTACTACGATTTCATAGGGCAGTATGCCAAAGATGGAGGCATTACCTTTAGTCGGGCGGGCTACACGGGAGCGCAGCGGTACCCTATGCACTGGGCTGGCGACGAGCGTTCGACCTTCCAGGCCTTCCGCTCCTCGATGATTGCCGGATTATCCAGTAGTATGTCGGGCATCCCGTTCTGGGGTTGGGATCTGGGTGGCTTTCATGGTGACATTCCGACAGCAGAATTGTTTATAAGATCCACTCAAATGGCTGCTTTTTGCCCGGTGATGCAGTATCATGCCGAAACAAAAGGCGAGTTCAATCAAGACCGAACGCCGTGGAACATCGCTGAACGAACAAATCAGCCGCTTGTTATCGATTTATACAAAAGGTACGCGGACATTCGGATGAACTTATTACCTTACATCTATGATCAAGCGATTCGCACCAGCCGAACAGGGCTGCCTATGATGCGTGCAATGTCCCTTCAATTCCCGGCTGATCCGCATTGCACCGAAATGATTAGTGAGTACATGTTCGGAGAAAGCTTGCTGGTCGCTCCCGTTACGGAGGAGGGTCATGGTGCTAAAGAGATTTATTTCCCGGAAGGGTCCTGGTTATCTTTGTTCGATCAGGAGGAGATCCAAGGCCCTTGCCTAATGAAAGTTGCTGCACCTTTGGAAACGATCCCTGTTTATCAGAAACAGGATAGTGTCATCGCGCTAAATCTGGCTGAGAATTATTCACTTGGCGATCATGTGGGCAATAGCGTAAACCGCTATGAGCATTTATGTTTCCGAGTTTATGTTGTGGGTGAACTGCAGGCAGAGTTTGAGGATGACTTAGGCAATCGTGTGAACATTTCAGCAAAAAGAGTCAGTGGTCAGATTCGTTTGCACTGGTCAAGCAGTCTTAGTCATAATCAAGCAATAACCTTTATTTTACATCAACCGGATGGTGTATCCACCGTTTCAAGTTCAGAAACGGAACTGTCACCAGTCGATCATATGGAACACCTGCTTCCTGGTCATTATTTAATTAGCCAAAAGAATCTGCTTATTACAGTCCCGGAATCGGCAGGAAGTCTGGTGATAGCGCAGTGATTTTGTTCGGGTTCCCTCACTGTGGAGATCACTCAAAGTCGTACCTTACTTGGAGCAGAGGATTACCCGCTCGTGTTAGGTTCCAACATATTGAACTGAGTCAAGCTCGATTATCCATGCGCGAGGTTTCCTCTGAACTGTGGAAGCAAGCTCTGCACGAGACCTGTCAATACGTCAAGCAGCAGCTGATGCCTGGTGAAGAATATGTGTTTATCGGCCACTGCTGGGGCAGCTTGCTTGCCTTTGAGGCCAGTCATCGCTTGAAAGCAGAAGGCATTGCTGAACCACGGCACTTATTTCTATCTGGCTGCAGCGCCCCGCACCTTCTTCGACCTCGCGGTGCTTCGAATGGCATGCAGGGGGATGCATCTGAGATTGGCTGCCAGCCAGTGGAGGAATATCGTGCTCAGTTCAATCGTGAGCCACTTCGTGCTAGATTCAGTGTTTTTACAGGTAAGAAGGATGAATATGCGCTTGTTGACCATTTGTCGGAGTGGAGCCGTTATACGGCGAAAATCTGCGATGTGCACGTTTGCGAGGGCGATCATCACTACTGGCAATCGGATTCAAACAAATGGCTGCAGCTCGCACAGACGATTGTAGAAAGGGAATATCTGATGTAAGCAAACGGTGGTCACGATTTATAGGATTCGTGGCCGCCAAATATTGAAAGGGGGGATGCTTGGAGCGGCGCATACATGGCGAGGAATAACAGTAGTGGAGCCTCTAAGTCATTCGTGTTTAGCAAACAAATTTTGGTGCGAAAGGGGAAACGTTTATGTATGTAAGGAATTTATCAGTACCATTCCGATTTTCTCTCTCTTTTTTGCTCTGTTTCTGTTTCTTCGTCCCCCCTATTTATGCCATTGATGGAGTCCATCATGCGCCATACGGCATCGATGATCTGTACGAGATTCAGGCGACGGAACGGAGTCCAAGAGATCCTGTTGCAGGCGATACCGTGTATATCAAAATAATAACGTGGCCTATTGAATCAGGACAAACGGCTTGGGTGACCTGGACGAAAAATGGTGTCAATCAAGCAGCTGTCGGAGCAGCTTACAAATACAACAGCGGCAACAACACTTACTGGGAAGCTAACCTTGGCACTTTTGCTAAAGGGGATGTGATCAGTTATACCGTTCATGGCAACAAGGATGGCGCGAATGAGAAGACAAGCGAACCTTTTACTTTTACGGTAACTGGATGGGAATCCGTTAGCAGTGTCAGCTCCATCACGAATAACACGAACCGTGTTGTGCTGAACGCGGTGCCGAATACAGGCACTTTGACACCGAAGATCAACCTGTCTTTTTCAGCGGATGATGTACTCCGTGTACAGGTTTCTCCAACGGGGACAGGAACGTTAAGCAGTGGACTTAGTAATTACACGGTTTCGGATACCCCATCAACCACTTGGCTTACGACCTCCAAGTTGAAGGTGAAGGTGGATAAGAATCCTTTCAAACTTAGTGTGTATAAGCCTGATGGGACGACGCTGATTGCCCGTCAATATGACAGTACAACGAATCGTAACATAGCCTGGTTAACCAACGGCAGTACCATCATCAACAAGGTAGAAGATCATTTTTATTCGCCGGCTTCGGAGGAGTTTTTTGGCTTTGGTGAGCATTATAACAACTTCCGTAAACGCGGAAATGATGTGGACACCTACGTTTTCAATCAGTATAAGAATCAAAATGACCGCACCTACATGGCAATTCCTTTTATGCTTAACAGCAGCGGATATGGCATCTTCGTAAATTCAACGTATTATTCCAAATTCCGGTTGGCAACCGAACGCACCGATATGTTCAGCTTTACGGCTGATACAGGGGGTAGTGCTGCCTCGACACTGGATTATTATTTCATTTACGGTAATGATTTGAAGAATGTTGTGGGTAATTACGCTAACATTACGGGTAAGCCAACCGCACTGCCGAAATGGGCTTTCGGGTTATGGATGTCAGCTAACGAGTGGGATCGTCAAACCAAGGTGACTACAGCCATTAATAACGCGAACACCAACAATATTCCGGCAACGGCCGTTGTGCTTGAACAGTGGAGTGATGAGAACACGTTTTACATATTCAATGACGCCACCTATACCCCAAAAACGGGCAGCGCTGCGCATGCCTATACCGATTTCACTTTCCCAACATCAGGGAAATGGACGAATCCAAAGGCTATGGCGGACAATGTGCATAACAATGGGATGAAGCTGGTGCTCTGGCAGGTTCCTATTCAGAAATGGATTTCGACGCCTTATACCCAGAAAGATAATGACGAAGCCTATATGATTGCTCAGAATTATGCCGTGGGCAACGGCAGTGGAGGTCAGTACCGGATACCAGCAGGACAATGGTTCGAGAACAGCTTGTTGCTTGATTTTACAAATACGACTGCCAAAAACTGGTGGATGTCTAAACGCGCTTATCTGTTTGATGGTGTGGGTATCGATGGCTTCAAAACAGATGGCGGTGAAATGGTATGGGGTCGTTCAAATACATTCGCAAATGGTAAAAAGGGCGATGAAATGCGTAATCAATACCCAAATGAATATGTGAAGGCATATAACGAGTACGCACGCTCGAAGAAAGCCGATGCGGTCTCCTTTAGTCGTTCTGGCACGCAAGGCGCACAGGCGAATCAGATTTTCTGGTCCGGCGACCAAGAGTCGACGTTTGGTGCTTTTCAACAGGCTGTAAATGCAGGGCTTACGGCAAGTATGTCCGGTGTTCCTTATTGGAGTTGGGATATGGCAGGATTCACAGGCAATTATCCAACGGCTGAGTTGTACAAACGTGCTACCGAAATGGCTGCTTTTGCACCTATTATGCAGTTTCATTCCGAGTCTAACGGCAGCTCCGGTATTAATGAGGAACGTTCGCCATGGAACGCACAAGCGCGTACAGGCGACAATACGATTATCAGCCATTTTGCCAAATATACGAATACACGCATGAATTTGCTTCCTTATATTTATAGCGAAGCGAAGAAATCAAGTGATTCCGGCATCCCGATGATGCGGGCTATGGCGCTTGAATATGGGGCGGACACAAACACGTACGGTTTGACGCAGCAGTATATGTTCGGGAGTAATTTGCTTGTTGCTCCTGTCATGAATCAGGGAGAAACAAACAAGAGTATTTATCTGCCACAGGGGGATTGGATCGATTTCTGGTTCGGTGCTCAGCGTCCTGGCGGCCGTACAATTAGCTACAATGCCGGCATAGATGATCTTCCGGTGTTTGTGAAGTCAGGCAGCATTCTTCCGTTGAATTTGAACGCGCAATATCAAGTGGGTGGAACTATTGGCAATAGCTTGACGAGCTACACCAATCTCGCATTCCGCATTTATCCGCTTGGCACAACAACGTATGACTGGAATGATGATATCGGCGGTTCGGTGAAAACCATAACGTCTACAGAGCAATATGGGTTGAATAAAGAAACAATCGCTGTACCAGCCATTAATTCTACGAAGACATTACAAGTGTTTACGACTAAGCCTTCCTCTGTAACGGTGGGTGGTTCTGCGATGACAGAGTACAGTACATTAACCGCCCTAACCGGAGCATCAACAGGCTGGTACTACGACACGGTACAGAAATTCACTTACGTCAAGCTCGGCTCAAGTGCATCTGCTCAATCTGTCGTGCTGGGTGGCGTTAACAAGGTGGAATATGAAGCAGAATTCGGCACACAAAGCGGCGTAACTACGAACACAAACCATACGGGTTATACAGGTACAGGGTTTGTAGATGGCTTTGAGACTCTGGGAGACAATGTTACCTTCGATGTTTCTGTCAAAGCAGCGGGTACCTATACGATGAAGGTTCGGTATTCATCCGGTGCAGGCAATGGCTCAAGAGCTATTTATGTGAATAACACCAAAGTGACGGATCTTGCCTTACCGCAAACAACGAACTGGGATACGTGGGGAACGGCTGCGGTTAGCGTCTCGCTAAGTGCAGGTCTCAACACGGTGAAAGTCAGCTACGATGGTACTAGTTCACTCGGTGTTAATCTCGATAACATCGCGATCGTAGAGCAATAAAAGAAGGGAGGGCATGTCCCTCCCTCATTTCCTAGTCGAAAGGGAGTATCATTGATGAGTTTACCGAGCAAAGAGGTTCCACGTATCGTTGCTTTTTTAACAGCGTTTACGTTGTTTGGTTCAATGCTTACCTTGCTTCCTGCTTCTTCTGCACATGCTTATGTCAGCAGCCTAGGCAATCTCATTACTTCAAGTGTAACCGGAGATACCTTGACGCTAACCGTTGATAATGGTACGGAGCCGAATGATGACCTCTTGGTTGTACAAGCGGTGCAAAACGGTATCTTGAAGGTGGATTATCGACCGAATGGCATAGCGGCAAGCGCGAAAACGCCGATGCTAGATCCGAACAAAACGTGGTCAGCTGTAGGAGCTACGATTAACACAGCAGCCAATCCAATGACCATCACAACCGCCAGTATGAAGATTGAGATTACCAAGAACCCGGTTCGTATGACAGTCAAAAAGGCGGATGGTACTACGCTATTCTGGGAACCATCCGGCGGTGGTGTATTCTCAGACGGTGTTCGCTTCGTTCATGGCACCGGTGATAATATGTATGGCATCCGGAGCTTTAACGCCTTTGATAGCGGTGGTGACCTGCTGCGGAATTCGTCCAGTCATGCCGCCCATGCGGGTGAACAGGGAGATTCGGGTGGTCCCCTTATTTGGAGTACAGCGGGTTATGGATTATTAGTCGATAGCGATGGCGGTTACCCCTATACAGATGGCACAACCGGTCAGATGGAGTTTTATTATGGCGGGACCCCTCCTGAGGGACGACGTTATGTGAAACAAAATGTTGAGTATTATATTATGCTCGGTACCCCGAAGGAAATCATGACCAGTGTAGGGGAAATTACGGGCAAACCACCGATGCTTCCTAAGTGGTCGCTTGGATTCATGAACTTTGAGTGGGATACGAATCAAACGGAAGTTACGAATAACGTGGATACGTATCGTGCCAAAAATATCCCTATAGATGCTTACGCCTTTGACTATGACTGGAAAAAGTACGGGGAAACCAACTACGGTGAATTCGCGTGGAATACGACGAATTTCCCTTCTGCTTCCACGACTTCTCTAAAGACAACAATGGATGCTAAAGGCATCAAAATGATCGGAATTACGAAGCCCCGCATCGTTACGAAGGATGCTTCTACGAGTGTGACGACCCAAGGGACAGATGCGACAAACGGGGGTTATTTTTACCCGGGTCATAACGAGTATCAGGATTATTTCATACCCGTAACTGTACGCAGTATTGACCCTTATAATGCTGGTGAACGTGCCTGGTTCTGGAATCATTCCATAGATGCGCTCAATAAAGGGATCATGGGTTGGTGGAATGATGAGACGGATAAAGTATCTTCAGGTGGAGCGTCGTATTGGTTTGGCAATTTCACAACAGGCCATATGTCTCAGACCATGTACGAGGGTCAACGGGCTTATACGAGTGGAGCACAGCGTGTTTGGCAAACAGCTAGAACTTTCTACCCAGGTGCCCAGCGGTATGCGACTACGCTTTGGTCTGGTGATATTGGCATTCAATACAATAAAGGTGAACGGATCAACTGGGCTGCTGGGATGCAGGAGCAAAGGGCAGTTATGCTATCCTCCGTGAACAATGGCCAGGTGAAATGGGGCATGGATACCGGGGGATTCAATCAGCAGGATGGCACGACGAACAATCCGAATCCCGATTTATACGCACGGTGGATGCAGTTCAGCGCTTTAACACCTGTTTTCCGCGTACATGGGAACAATCATCAACAGCGCCAGCCTTGGTATTTCGGATCGACGGCGGAAGAGGCCTCCAAAGAGGCTATTCAGCTGCGGTACTCCTTGATCCCTTATATGTATGCCTATGAGAGAAGTGCTTACGAGAATGGGAATGGACTCGTTCGCCCATTGATGCAAGCATATCCAACAGATGCGGCTGTCAAAAACTACACGGATGCTTGGATGTTCGGTGATTGGCTGCTAGCCGCGCCTGTGGTAGATAAACAGCAGACGAGTAAGGATATCTATTTGCCGTCTGGTTCATGGATTGACTATGCAAGAGGTAATACAATAACTGGCGGTCAAACCATCCGATATACGGTTAATCCGGACACGTTGACAGATATCCCTCTCTTTATTAAAAAAGGTGCCATTATCCCGACGCAGAAAGTGCAGGATTACGTTGGGCAGGCTTCAGTCACTTCCGTTGATGTAGATGTGTTTCCGGATACGACGCAGTCGAGTTTCACGTACTATGATGATGATGGCTCCAGTTATAACTATGAAAGCGGTACTTATTTTAAGCAAAATATGACTGTGCAGGATAATGGTGCAGGCTCGCTAAGTTTTACATTAGGGGCAAAGAGCGGCAGCTACACGCCAGCACTACAATCCTATATTGTTAAGCTGCATGGTTCTGCAGGAACTTCCGTAACGAATAACAGCACAGCTATGACGTCTTATGCAAGCCTTCAAGCATTAAAAGCTGCGGCTGGGGAAGGCTGGGCAACTGGGAAGGACATCTATGGGGATGTGACCTATGTGAAAGTGGCGGCAGGTACAGCTTCTTCTAAATCTATTGCTGTTGCAGGTGTTGCTGCAGTGAGCGCAACTGCTACGCAATTGGAAGCTGAGGATGCATCGCTTTCTGGCAATACAGTTGCTGCAAAGGCCTCAACTAACACCAATCATACGGGATATACGGGAACTGGATTTGTGGATGGTTTGGGCAATGACGGCGCTGGTGTCACCTTCTATCCAAAGGTGAAAACAGGCGGTGACTATAATGTTTCCTTACGTTATGCGAATGCCTCAGGCTCAGCGAAGTCAGTCAGTATTTTTGTTAATGGAAAAAGAGTAAAGTCCACCTCGCTCGCTAATCTCGCGAATTGGGACACTTGGTCTACGCAATCAGAGACACTGCCGTTGACAGCCGGTGTGAATGTTGTGACCTATAAGTATTACTCAGAGTCGGGCGATACGGGCAATGCCAACATCGACAACATTACAGTACCCTTTGCGCCAATCGTCGGTAAATATGAAGCAGAGAGTGCTGAACTTTCTGGTGGCAGTGCAATGAACACAAACCATTGGTACTATAGTGGTACGGCTTTTGTAGACGGATTGAGCGCAGCAGGCGCGCAGGTGAAATACAACGTGAATGTCCCTAGCGCTGGGAGCTATCAGGTAGCACTGCGATATGCTAATGGCAGTGCAGCAACGAAAACGTTGAGTACTTATATCAATGGATCCAAGCTAGGACAAACTAGTTTCACGAGTCCTGGTGCGAATTGGAACGTCTGGCAGGATAATGTGCAAACGGTGGCGTTAAACGCAGGGGCAAACACGATTGCATTTAAATACGACGCCGCTGACAGTGGGAACATCAATTTAGATCGGCTGCTTCTTTCGACTTCCGCAGCGGGTACGCCGGTTTCTGAACAGAATCTGCTAGACAATCCTGGTTTCGAACGTGATACGAGTCAAAGTAATAACTGGGTTGAATGGCATCCAAGCATGCAAGCTGTTGCTTATGGCATTGATAGTGGCTCAACAACCAATCCGCCGGAATCCCCATGGACGGGTGATAAGCGGGCATACTTCTTTGCAGCAGGTGCCTATCAACAAAGCATTCATCAAACTATTAGTGTTCCTGTTAATAATGTAAAATACAAATTTGAAGCCTGGGTCCGCATGAAGAACACGACACCGACGACTGCCAGAGCTGAAATTCAAAACTATGGCGGGTCAGCCATTTATACGAACATCAGTAACAGCGGTGGTTGGAAATACATCAGTGTAAGTGATATTATGGTGACCAATGGTCAGATCGATGTTGGATTCTATGTGGATTCACCTGGCGGAACTACGCTTCACTTTGATGATGTGCGTGTGACCAAACAATAAAACAAACAAAAACCAGCTCTCCTGCGAATGGGAGGGCTGGTTTTTGTTTGTTAGGATCATCCATCCATGTTGGACGAATTATACATTTTGAAGTGCTTGCTCCACTTCGTGCACAATGGATAACGCCGCGGTACGGGCACTAGAGAATGCGCGTTCTGCAAGCTCACCCTTACCTGTACAGCCGTCTCCGCAGAAGTAGAAAGGCACGTTTTCTACACGTATCGGCAATAGATTATTGGAAGCAATGTTTTTCACGCTGGATACCATCGCTTTTTTCGAAACCCGTTTCACGGCTGTAGCATCGCGCCAGCCTGGATAATGTTTATCAAATAGGGCTTCCATTTGGAGGTTCTTTTCTTCAAGATACGCTTTGCGCTGTTCCTCGTTATCAAAGCGGTCACTTAAATATGCGATACCTTGCAGCAGCTGACCGCCTTCTGGTACCAATGTGTGATCTGTCGCGGAAACATCGCTGATGAACAGCTTGTTATCCATGTCACTGATATAGCTGAATGGTCTCGCGACAACACGGCTTAACCCAACGTCATATACCATAACTTCGGTTGCGGTATTGGATTCATACGGAGATAGGAATGGCTCCCATGCTGTACCCTTTAGAAGCTTGACGACTTGCTGAACTGGCATAGCGAAGATCACTTTGTCAAAGGCAACTTCACGGGTTTTGGTATGCAGTACAAATTTACGATCTGCGTAACGGAGGCTTTCCACGCCTTCTTGAAGGGCGATTTCCCATCTGCCGGACGTCGTCAGTTTTTGCTTAAGCTGATTCGTAATTACAGCCCAGCTTCCCAATACATAATTGACGGGCTTCGAGGAAAGGAACAAGTTATGATAGTACTCGCTGATTACCGCGCCGGATACATTGCGGGCATCCTCAGGTGTAATGAAGAAGTTGGAGCAAACCAAATGCTCCCATAACTCTTTAACATCCTCGTCCGCATTGGACTCTGCCAAATAATCAGCAAGAGTTGCGTAGTTTTTTAAGTTGTGAATATTCGCGATAATGGCTGTAATTTCACCGACGAATCTTACTTTTTGCATCGTGCTGAGCAGATCAGTTCTTAGGAGGTTAATGGCATCGAGTGGTGCTGCTGTAAGTTGATTATGTTTCGCGTAAAAAACTTTGCGTTTATCTACTTGTTTGGAAGAGAAAGATAGTCCAAGTTCACGTTCCATGTTTGTTAATGTATGTCGATCAATCCCATAGATGGCATGTGCGCCATAGTTAAGTGTAAATCCTGCTTTTTCGTAAGTAAAAGCACGTCCTCCAAGCTGCGGGCTGCGCTCGAAAAGGATACCTTCGACATGCGGATTCTCAGATAAATAAGCGGCCGCTGTTAAGCCTGCCAAGCCTCCGCCAATAATAGCTACTTTCATTTTGTTTTCCTCCTTGGGGACTGGTTCTACCTGCAAAGGTGCATAGGGTTCGCTGGAGCGCAAACCTACCCACAGCCAGGCTAAGTTGTTTTTCATCATGGAGAGCAAATCGGCATCATCTTGATTGCACCAAGTACGGACCGTTCCCGTATAGATACAAACGAGCAGCTCAATTTTTCTAGGTTCAGGCAGCCAATGTAATAAACTTTCAGATAATACGTTTAATTGCTGCTGTTCTTCCGTTTTTACGGTTTCATTTTGCAAGGATAAAGCTTGTAAGCTTCGAACAAGTCGTGGTGAGGAATGAATGTTGGACGCTAAGTCTAAAAATAAGCGATTAATGTGTCCTTCAAGGGATTGGACCTTGGAGGGAGGTTGCTTCACCCATTCTTGAATGAATTGAATTTGTTTACTGTAAAGCGCTGAAATGATGGCATCTTTGCTTTTAAAATAATGATAAAACGTTCCCTTTGATGATCCCGTCGCCGCGATGATATCGTCTACGGACACATTCTCATAGCCTTTTTCCATAAACATGCTTAAGGCGGCTTCCATCATCACATCACGCTTTTTGCGGGTGGAGGCTCTCATGAATTGGCTCATCCGCTCACTCCATTCCAACCATCGATTTACTCCTATTATATGCAAAAATAGACTTCCAGTCTACAATTTAATTGACCATCCGTATAAAATTTGAAGAAGGAAAAAATAATCTAAATCATTATTTCCCGTGTGATGTCAATACCTGCGGTCTATACTTCAGAATAGAACCACATGAGAGGATGAAATACACACTTGAAAAATGAAGATTTAGGATGGAATTCCTTTTTTGAAAAAGCTTTCGAACCTTACCTAAATGAGGGATACCAGGTTGGACGGGTATCCTTGGAACATAAACATATGTATCGCGTACAGACGGAAGTCGGGGAAGCGCTAGCCGAGGTGTCTGGTAAAATGCGGCATCTAGCTCTACGTCGTGAAGACTACCCCGCTGTAGGCGATTGGGTCGTACTTTCCATAAGGGGAGAAGAACAGCGAGCAACGATCCATGCTGTATTGCCGCGTAAAAGTAAGTTTTCCCGTAAAGTAGCTGGTCAAGTCACCGAAGAACAAATTGTTGCCACGAATGTTGATACCGTGTTTCTGTTCACAGCGCTTAATCTAGATTTTAATGTACGCCGTATTGAGCGATATATGGTGTTAGCTTGGGAGAGCGGGGCAAATCCGGTTATTGTTCTAAGTAAAGCGGATTTATGCGAGGATCCGGAGGCACTGGCTGCAGAGGTCGCGGCTGTTGCAGTAGGTGTACCGATTCATATTATTAGCTCAGCAGAAAATCGTGGACTAGATGAGCTTGCCGGTTATATTTCTCCAGGACAAACAGTCGCGCTTCTTGGCTCGTCCGGTGTGGGTAAATCAACCTTGGTGAATCGTATCTATGGGATGGATATTCTGGATACGGGAGATATTCGTTCGGGGGATGACAAAGGGAAGCATACGACGACTCACCGAGAGCTTATCACGCTGCCTGGAGGAGGCATATTGATTGATACACCAGGAATGCGTGAACTCCAGCTTTGGGACGTTTCGGATGGATTAAGCACATCTTTTCAAGATATCGAAGAGTTTGCAGGAATGTGCTTCTTTCAGGATTGTAAGCATGAGAATGAACCGAAATGCGCTGTTAAAAGAGCACTAGATGAAGGGACTTTGAAAGTTGAACGATTTAATAACTACTTAAAATTACAAAAGGAGCTCGCTTATTTGGCGCGCAAAGAAGATAAAGGACTTCAAGCAGCCGAGAAAGCAAAGTGGAAAAAGATTCATCAGGCTCATAAAAACCAGCATAATCGTTAAATTTTTTGTGATGAGATAAGCCCAAATATATTCACTCAGTAGCCTTTTGCCTATAGCTGAATATGCTGTTGGTAAAAAGGAGGCATAAGCCTATGAATCATCAAGAAGTTCATGCCATTTGTAAGAAGCATATGTATCGTTACGTGAGTGTAACGTTAACTAGTGGTGCGGTTTATGACGGTATTGTGGAAGATGTAGATGATGAAAATTTATACTTAGCCGTTCCGATTGGTGAAATGGATCAGGAACAGATGAGAGCTTTCTTTCCCTATCCCGGTTTTGGATACCCATACGGATATCCAGGTTATGGATTTCCAGGTTACGGTTACGGATTTCCAAGGCGCCGCTTTGTAAGACAAATCCTACCGCTAGCTGGATTACTAGCCTTATCCTTACTTCCCTATTATTAATGGAATGAAACCAGTTCAATCTAGAAACATCTTACAATTAATAAGGTGTTTCTTTTTTTGCAATTATTCCATTTAAAATTATAGATTGGATTGGATTTTTTAGCTCTTTTCCGATAAAATTAAAAGTAGTATTTTCACGAAAGTGGGGGACAAGCCGAACAATGAGTGATTGTATTTTCTGTAAAATTATTGCGGGGGAACTTCCCTCTAAGAAAGTGTATGAGGATGAACAGATTGTTGCTTTCCATGATATTCAGCCAGCTTCGCCTATTCATGTCCTTATCATTCCTAAGAAGCATATTGCTTCACTAGCGGATGCGGGAGAAGAGGATTGGAACATGATCGGGCAAATTCAGCGTGCGGCTGCACAAATTGCTAGAGAACTAGAAGTAGAAGAATCGGGTTATCGAGTTATAACGAATATTGGAGCTAACGCGGGGCAAATTGTTCACCATCTTCATTATCATCTTATGGCTGGGGCACGTTTATCGCCTCTAGGCGTTCACAATTAAGCTTCCTTTCACGAATCGAAAGGTTTGCGATTGACACCCTAATTACTATGACCTATAATGAGATTTGATGAACCGTTTTGTCTTAGATGGTCTGTTCGGAGGGAGGGAAAACTGTTGTCAGAAACTCGAGTTCGTAAGAACGAAACTATAGATGCTGCACTTCGTCGCTTTAAGCGTTCCATCGCTAAGGATGGCATTCTTGCAGAAGTTAAAAAACGTAAACATTATGACAAGCCTAGCGTTAAGCGTAAGCTTAAATCTGAGGCTGCTCGTAAGAGAAAGTTCTAGGAGGCAATATGAGCTTAAGCGATCGATTGAACGAAGATATGAAGCAAGCGATGAAGAGTCAGGACAAGTTTAAACTTTCCGTAATTCGGATGGTAAGATCTACCATTAAGAATTCAGAGATTGAACTGAAAAGAGCCTTAGATGACAATGAAGTGCTTGACGTTCTAACTCGTGAAATCAAACAGCGTAAGGATTCCCTCCATGAATTTACGAAGGCCGGCAGAGATGATTTGGCCGAGAGCCTGAAGGCAGAACTTGTTATTCTAGCTGAGTACATGCCGCAACAGCTTTCTGAGGAAGAAGTGAAAGCCATTGTACAGCAGACCATCCAGCAAATTGGTGCTTCTTCCAAAGCGGATATGGGCAAAGTGATGACGGCATTGATGCCTCAGGTTAAAGGACGCACTGATGGTAAACTTATCAATCAGTTAGTTCAACAATTATTAGGTTAATACAAAATATGTTTGAAAAGACCGAGTGGACCAAGTCCTCTCGGTCTTTTGTTTTCCACATAAGAAAGTATAAGTTTTCGGATTCCGAAAACGCTTTCTTATTGGCGATAAAACTTAATATAGGGATCTTTGGTCGTAGACCAAAGTCTCTCCTCTTTAAACGCGGTCGCGCATCCCTGAATGACCTCGATAGAGGTTTTCTCATTCTCTTTAATAAAAACGAAACAGTTTGTGTGTTGGAACGTACATATTAATGATAAGGAAGATTCAGGGGAAGGAGTGAAAGATGATGTTTGTAGAAAACTTATCTGCCTTTCTGACTCATCCCGTTACAGCGACGGTATTATTAGTGGTTGGGATCATTGGAATTGCATTGGAGCTGCTTTTTTTCAGCAGTGGATTGCTCGCCTTAGCGGGGGTAGCTGGTTTTGCACTCTATTTTCTTGGTTTTTATTTAGCTGGTTTTGCTGGTTTCGGTGACTTGGCTATCTTCGGAATCGGGTTACTTCTTCTTATCCTGGAATTGGTCGTTCCGAGTTTTGGGATTCTAGGTGTATTAGGTGCAATATGCCTCTTTGGCGGGGTTCTGATGGCATCTTCAGATCCCACACAAGCAGCGATAATGCTGGGTATCGCCTTGTTGTTGGCAATCGTAGCGATCTCCTTCGCGATTAAAACTTTTAAGCACCGCGGTATTTGGAACCGGTTTATTCTAAAGGAGCAGCTAACGACGAACAAAGGATTTACATCCAACCCGGATCGATCCTATTTGATTGGAATGACGGGAGAAGCGATTACTCCGCTCCGCCCTGCCGGGACTGCAATTATTCATGGTGAGCGCGTAGATGTGGTGACGAATGGCAGTTTTATTCCCACGGGAAGGAACATTGTTGTTGTGGAAGTAGAAGGAGTTCGTGTTGTAGTACGAGAAGAGGAAAGACTTTGAGCGACGCTCAAAGATCCCAAAGCGGAGAGACTTTGAGCTCCACTCAAAGATCCCTATATTAGGAGGAAAAAATGAACATAGAACCAGGATTATATTTGGTGTTGGTTGCGGCCATTGTTATTATTGCACTTTCGGTATTGCTGAGCATTGTACCTGTCATGCTTTGGATTTCAGCACTTGCTTCTGGAGTAAGGATTAGCATCATTACTTTAATTGCTATGAGGCTTCGCCGCGTGACCCCGAGTAGGATCGTCAATCCGATGATTAAGGCTACGAAAGCGGGTATTGATTTAAGTGTCAATCAGCTAGAAAGTCACTTTCTTGCAGGCGGTAACGTTGATCGGGTTGTCAATGCGTTAATTGCTGCTCACCGAGCGAAGATTCACTTGGAGTTTGAACGCGCAGCGGCTATCGATCTCGCAGGTCGGGATGTCTTGTTAGCTGTTCAAATGAGTGTAAATCCACGTGTCATTGAAACGCCTAATGTATCAGCAGTGGCGAAGAACGGAATTGAAGTAAAGGTTATAGCGAGGGTTACGGTTCGAGCGAACATTGACCGCCTTGTAGGGGGCGCGGGTGAGGAAACGATTATCGCTCGTGTAGGTGAGGGGATTGTAACTACAGTTGGTTCCAGCGACTCTCACAAAGATGTCCTTGAGAATCCCGATTTGATTTCTCGAACGGTTCTGGGTAAAGGGTTAGACGCCGGAACGGCTTTTGAAATATTATCGATTGATATCGCGGATGTGGATGTAGGAAAAAACATTGGCGCCCATTTACAAACGGAGCAGGCAGAAGCCGATAAGCGAATCGCTCAGGCTAAAGCTGAGGAAAGACGTGCAATGGCCGTTGCTGCCGAGCAAGAAATGAAAGCCAGAGTTGTAGAAATGCGTGCGAAGGTGGTCGAATCAGAGTCACAGGTACCGC
Source organism: Paenibacillus sp. Soil724D2 (assembly GCF_001427935.1). Taxonomy (NCBI): domain Bacteria; kingdom Bacillati; phylum Bacillota; class Bacilli; order Caryophanales; family Paenibacillaceae; genus Paenibacillus; species Paenibacillus sp. Soil724D2. Next base: position 529,436 of record NZ_LMRY01000001.1, on the reverse strand, counting down.
TTGCGATGGCTGAAGCACTTAAAAATGGTAAATTAGGTGTCATGGACTATATGAATCTTAAAAATATCGATGCAGATACACAAATGCGTTCTTCACTCGGCAAAATAAATGATGGTAAGAGTGAGAAAGAATAGTAGTTTTGAAGAGGTGATCAGATGGAACAGCTCATTGGAATTGTGTTGAAGAACTGGTATCTGGTTATTATTGCATTCGCCTTTTTTTATCAAATTCGAAGTAAGAGCCGACGAGCGAATCAGGGGACTAATGCGAGACCAGGAATGCCATCCTTTGGTGATGCCCCTCATGGCTCTACGCGACCAGTAGAAGCGAAGAAATCAGACCAGAAGGGGTTAGGATCGACTTTGCAATCGGGACACGTACAAGACGAGTATGGTCGTTCTAACAAAGCTAAGACGGTCTCGACAAAGCCCAATCAAAAGGCTTCTCCATTCGGCTCGCCTACGCAGATTGTTAATGAAAGCTCATCTGTTTACGCAGATGCGATCTCTACGCCGAGTCCCTTTCCTGAACAACCGAGCCAAGGACAACTCCTACAAGGAGTTGTGTGGGCAGAAATTCTCGGCCCGCCTAGGTCGAAGAAGCCTTATCGCAAATAATAGGATGTAAGAACGCCCACTCGATCGATCGAGTGGGCGTTCTTTGCTATACAGGTTTTTCACATAAAACTGGCTCTCTCCGCATAATTTGGTAGAAAGTCTCTGCGCTTTTTCTGTATTCATGATCATCTAGTTAGAGGGGGTACTCCCAGCTATGCGTCGCTTGACCCGCAAATGGAACCAGTTCACGGCCAAAATCCTTGATCTTCCTCAGGATGTGGTACAGGACTTGCCGCGAATTACGATGATCGGCAACGTACAGCTTTATGTAGAGAATCATCGGGGTGTACTTCATTTTTCAAGTGAAAACTTGAAGCTCGAATTAACGAAAGGGACGCTAGAAGTGTTCGGAAAGCAATTAGTCATTCGAGCTATTCTTTCAGAAGAAGTGTTTATTGAGGGCTTGATCGATAATGTGAAATATGAACCATAGATGAAAGTATGGACTGAGAACAGGAGGCTGAGTCATGAAACAATCCCTTTTCATTGCTCGTTTGCGAGGTTATGTGCGCATTCAAATACGAGGTGAAGGTTGTGAAAGATTAATCAATCCCATGATGGAGAAGGGCTTCTCCATATGGGATATTCAAGCTGCAGATGGGGGGAAGCTTGAGCTTTTAATTCTCATCAAAGACTTTTTCAGACTAAAACCGCTCCTGAAACGGACAGGCTGCCGGGTGCATGTTACGGAAAGGCACGGGCTGCCTTTTTTTATGGACAGACTGGGCCGTAGAAAGGTTTTTTTTGCAGGAATGGCTGCTTTCATCATAGGTCTCTACTTATTGACTTCGCTTGTATGGCAAGTTAGTGTGGAAGGGAATGATCGTATCTCTGAGTCGGAAATTTTGCAAGCTGCTTCCAAACAGGGCATACATACGTTTCAATGGAAGTTTAAGTTGAAGAAAGCAGAGGAGCTATCGCGCGCGATTCAAGGAATGCTGCCGAATGCGGCTTGGGTTGGTGTCGAAATTCGAGGTACCCATATCACGATCAAGGTTGTCGAGGCAACTATTCCTGATAAGGGACCGCTTATGAATCCTCGGAATTTAGTTGCTGCCAAAAACGCGCTCGTTACCGAGATTTTATCAGTTAAAGGCAAGCCGATGGTGAAGCCGAATACGTATGTGCGAAAAGGGGACGTGCTTATCTCGGGAACTATCGGCGATGAACAAAATAGTCAAGTGGTGGTTGCAAGTGGTAAAGTAAAGGGGATCGTTTGGTATACCTCCCGAATCGAAACTCCGCTAACAAAAACATATAGCGTATATTCAGGTGAAGCTACGACTCGCAATTATCTTGTATTTGGGACAAGAGCACTGCAAGTAAGCGGATATGGCAAGCAGAAATTCGAGCATTTCGAAACGATTCCAGAGCGTAAAACACTGGCTTGGCGGAGTTTTTCGCTTCCTATCGGTTGGCTTCATGAAAAGGTGATGGAGGTTCAAATTGTCGAGGAACCTATTGACCCAGCGAATGCTAAAAAGGCGGGCTTAGAGCAGGCTAAAGCCAAATTACTTGGAGCCGAAGGAGCAGATGCTAGAATTGTCGGCGAAAAAATTTTGCATGAAAAAACAGAGAATGGTAAAATTTATATAGACGTGCATTTTGAAGTCGAAGAAAATATCGCCGAAGAACAACCAATTGTGATACGAGGAGAATGAGGCCTGTTGGTAGAATACGCGCAATCTGTGAAAATAACATTGAAAAATCCGGTTGAAGGACTAGCCTTGTTCGGACCGCAGGATAAATTTCTGCATGTCATCGAGCGGGAGATTCCTGCACAAATCTATACGCGTGAAGCTGAAATAACGATTCAGGGGAATGCTGCGGAAGTGAACTCACTTCAGCAGCTTTTTGAGGTTCTTCTACAGCTCATCCGTAATAATTATACGCTGACAGAGCGGGATGTTTTATACGCAGTTGAACTTGCGAAGCAGATGAAAACCGACCAATTGCTTGATTTGTTCAAAGGTGAAATTACAACAACGCACAAAGGTAAACCTATACGTGTCAAAACGATAGGACAACGGAAGTATGTCGAGACGATTAAGAAGAAGGATATCGTTTTCGGAATTGGACCCGCAGGAACAGGTAAAACCTATTTAGCTGTTGTACTTGCCGTGACGAGGCTTAAAGAAGGGGCCGTCAAAAGGATTGTATTAACGCGCCCTGCTGTTGAGGCTGGGGAAAGTCTGGGCTTTCTGCCGGGGGACTTGCAGGAAAAAGTTGACCCCTATTTACGCCCATTGTATGATGCTCTTAATGATGTCCTGGGACCTGAGCAAGTAGCCAAGTCATTAGAACGAGGACTTATTGAGATTGCACCACTGGCTTATATGCGCGGGAGAACGTTAGATGATTCTTTCATCATTCTGGATGAGGCGCAAAATACTACGCCTGAGCAAATGAAAATGTTTCTAACAAGACTTGGATTCGGTTCCAAAATGGTGATTACCGGGGACGTTACGCAAATTGATTTGCCGCGTGGCAAATCGTCCGGTCTCGTAGAAGCAAACCGCATTCTCGGTAATATCGAAGAACTCGGCTTTATTTATTTTGATGAGCAGGATGTGGTTCGACATTCACTTGTTCAGAAAATCATTGTTGCATACAATGCTGAAAATGATAAGTAACTGAGCAGGGTTGTTAGGTAGAGAGGAATGACCTTCCGTGAAGAAAAATGAAGTGCAAATGAAAGGCAAATTTCATTACCAGCTGAACGGATGGAAATACAGTACAGGTATTCGCGTACTGTTGTTTCTCTTGCTGGCGTTAATTTTTTATATGTCCCTTTACGTTAAGCTTGTGCCCCAAGTTTATGATATTGTGTTAGGAACGACGAGTGAAAAAACCATATATGCTCCTAGACAAATTGAAAACGCAATTGCTACTGAACAAGCGAAAGAAGACGCTGCCAAGCGCGTCCAACCCGTTTATCGCATTGTGAATCTCAAAAATGATACGCTTATTGATGTTATTTATGATAAATTATTGCAAATCAATGCGGATGAAGAAGTGAAATTCGACGACAAAGTCAGCATTTATCGCCGGGTTATTCCACAGCTAATCAGCGATACGCAAAATCAATCTATTAAATCACTTCGTATCAGCGGTCAATATAACGATTTATTGCTTGAACAAATCCAGCAGGGGCTTGCCGAACAGCAGTACCCGCTGCCGGAAGAAACTTATTTTAAGCTTCCAAGGTTGACCAAAGATGATTTAGCGGCCATGCGTCCAGTGACGAAAGACATCATTTACAAATTGATGAATGATCAAATCTTGGATGCGCAGACAGCCCGAGCTAAAGTTGCTGAGCTTGTCAATACATCGAACCTGACGAAGAATACATCTCGTGAAATGGTTACCGAAATAGCCAGAGCCCTCATAACGCCGAATAAATTTTTTGATCAAAAGGGCACTGAGGATGCCAAAGGACAAGCTAGAGAGAGTGTGAAGCCGGTATACATCAATAAGAATGATGTTCTCGTTAAAGTGGGGGATGTCATTACGGAAGAGATATACGCTAGGCTGGATAAACTAGAGCTCTTGAAGGACAAAGCGAATTACTTGCCGCAATTAGGGCTCAGTATTCTTTCGGCTCTCTTGTCATTCGCCGTCTATATGTTTGTCCGACAAAGCACATTGCCGATCAAGTACAATAACTCTCAACTCGTCATGCTCATTCTTATTTTTCTTATCAATGTCATGGGAATGAAACTGATTTCTCTCGTGCAAAATCTAGATTATCCTTATATTGGTTATCTGGCTCCGACTGCGTTAGGAAGTATCCTGATTGCCATTTTACTGGATGCTCCGCTAGCGTTCATTGCATCGGTCTTATTCTCCTTAATGGCAAGTATTATCTTTAACACGGAGCATGTGTTGCTTTTTGACTACCGTTTCGGATTAGTTAGCTTAGCTATTTGTTTCAGTGCCGTGTTCACGATTCAAAGGGCAAGCCAACGGGCTACCATTCTGAAAGCTGGTCTCATGATTGCCTTCTTCTCCATGTTAACGATTACATCGATGCTGTTAATGGAAGATCATTTTCAGAAGAGAGAAGCCCTTCTATCGCTTTCTTTCGCGGCTGCAGGCGGATTATTAACGGTTGTGTTCGTTATTGGGCTGCTGCCCTTTTTCGAAGTTGCATTCGGTATTCTATCTCCGCTCAAATTGGTGGAGCTCTCTAATCCGAATCATCCTTTACTGCGCAAGCTGCTTACGGAGACACCGGGGACCTATCATCACAGTGTCATGGTGGGTAATTTGTCGGAGGCCGCAGCTGAATCCATCGGAGCTGACGGGCTGCTATGCCGAGTTGGTTCTTATTATCATGATATCGGCAAAACAAAGCGCCCTAGCTACTTTATTGAAAATCAAACGAATATTGAGAATCCGCATGATCGAATTGATCCGAATTTAAGTAAGTCGATCATCATAGCGCACCCACGTGATGGCGTTGAAATGCTTAAGGATTTCAAAATGCCCAAGCCGTTACGAGACATTGCGGAACAGCATCATGGGACGACGCTTCTGCACTATTTCTATCATAAAGCGGTGAAACAAGCCGAAGAAGAGGGCAGTGAGAAAGAAATCCGCGAAGAGGATTTTCGTTACCCTGGTCCCAAAGCGCAATCCAAAGAAGCAGCAATTGTGGGTATTGCGGATAGCGTGGAGGCTGCAGTTCGATCACTGCGTAATCCGACGCTAGAGCAAATTGATTCGATGGTGCACAAAATTATTAAGTCTCGTTTGGATGACGGTCAATTTAATGAGTGTGATCTCACGCTCAAAGAACTCGATAAGATTGCCAAAACATTAAACGAAACCTTGTTAGGGATCTTTCACTCGAGGATTGAATATCCAAGTGAGCTAGCTCCAAAGAAGTCAGGGGCTTAATGATATCGACGACAAATTAAAGGAGGGACACATAATGGCAAGTATGGATTTAACATTAGAGTGGAACAGTGAGCAAGAAGTGAAAGAAATCACGCCTGCTTTTATTGAAAAGCTTGAAGAGCTGCTGCGTTTAGCAGGCGAACTTGAAGGCGTTGCGGCGGGTGAAGTTGCCCTTACATTTGTAGACGATGAAGCGATTCAAGAGCTTAATAAACAGTACCGTGACTTAGATAAACCGACCGATGTTCTTTCGTTTGCAATGAGCGAGTTCGGAGAGGATGAAATTCGTATCAACTACGAAGATGATGGTGAAGGCGACGCAGATGAACTTCAGGACGGTGAGACGGTATCTGAAGGGTTTATTGAGCCTTTAGGTGATATTATCATTTCGGTTCCCCGTGCCATCGCTCAGGCCGAAGATTATGGACATTCCGTTGAGCGTGAGCTCGGATTTCTATTCGTTCATGGGTTCCTGCACTTGATCGGCTATGATCACCAAAGTGAAGAGGAAGAGAAGATTATGTTTGCTAAGCAGGAGGACATTTTGCAGAAGGCAGGTTTGACCCGCTAATGTCGGACGGCTTCCGTAAATGGCGCAGGAGCTTCCGGTATGCCTATGAGGGAATCAAATATGCTTTAGATACGCAGCGCAATATGAAGTTCCATTTTTGCGTTGCTTTTCTTGTTTTATTGGCAGCGCTATTTATCCATCTGCCCAAAACGGACATTCTGTTTATTCTGCTGGCGGTAACTTTAATGATTGTTACTGAGCTCATCAATACGGCTGTGGAGAAAACGGTGGATCTGGCTATGCCAGATCGCCATCCGTTAGCCAAAATTGCGAAGGACGTCGCCGCGGCGTCCGTATTGGTGTCCGCAGGTTTTGCGGTGATTGTAGGCATGATTGTATTTTATGAGCCTATCGATCACTTGCTGCGAAATTCCAGAATGCAAGATGCTCCAGTATCAGCGGGAACAATTTGGGTCCTTATAGCCCTTGTTGTTTTGACGGTTATCGTGATTGAGACACGTTTCTCAGATAAAGGGAAACTGGTACGACCTAGCTTGTTAACGGCTGTTGCTTTCGCAATTGCTACTGTCATTACGATTTTCGTCTCGCAAACGATAGTTGCTCTGCTTGCCTACACGCTCTCTGTACTTATTTTTATTATGCTGTATGACAAGAGGAAGCGACCATTTCCAGCACTAATTCTTGGAGCACTCATTGGCATCATGGTCACAATCCTCGCTTTTTCATGCCTTAACATGCTATAACGTTAATATAAAATGAAAGTAGGTTGATGGCAATGAATCAACAAGAACTCATTCAACACGCGAAAGAAGCGATGAAAAGAGCCTATACACCTTATTCGAATTTTCAAGTTGGTGCGGCGCTTTTGGACGCAAACGGTCATGTACACTATGGCTGTAATGTAGAAAATGCTGCCTATGGACCGACCAACTGTGCTGAGCGAACTGCGTTATTTCGCGCAATTGCTGATGGTCATAAGGCAGGTTCCTTTCAAGCTATAGCGGTGATGGGGGACACAGAAGGTCCTATTTCCCCATGCGGTGTGTGCCGCCAGGTATTGGTGGAACTATGTGAGCCGGATATGCCAGTTTACCTTGGTAATTTAAAAGGTGATTTTGCAGAAACTACCGTGTCTGCCTTATTGCCAGGTGCTTTCACAACGAAAGATTTGCATATAAATGGAGGATAACTAGAAGTGGCTAAAAAAGAATTTAAATCAGGCTTTGTCGCTATCATCGGACGTCCGAACGTTGGGAAATCAACGCTGATGAACCAAATCATCGGGCAAAAAATTGCTATCATGTCAGATAAGCCTCAGACAACAAGAAACAAAATCCATGGGGTTTATACATCCAATAACGGCCAAATTGTTTTCCTGGATACGCCAGGTATTCATAAACCGACTTCCAAGTTAGGCGATTACATGAGCAAAGTGGCGCATGGAACACTTGGGGAAGTGGATGCGGTCCTGTTCTTGGTTGATGTTGCCGAAGGGATTGGCGGTGGCGACCGATATATTATCGAGCAGCTAAAGCATGTTGAAACGCCTGTCATTTTGGTGTTAAACAAAATTGACCTTGTTCAGCCTGAAGCGCTGCTGGCGATTATTACAAATTACAAAGATTTGTATAACTTTGCTGAAATCGTGCCGGTTTCTGCTCTCAAGGGTAACAATGTAACAACATTGTTGGAACAAATTGTTCGCTATTTACCGGAAGGTCCGCAGTACTATCCAGCCGACCAAATTACGGATCACCCGGAACAATTCGTATGCGCTGAACTCGTACGTGAGAAAATCTTACATTTGACGCGGGAAGAAATTCCGCATTCCATTGCCGTCCAGATTGAAGACATGCGTGTTGAGCCCAATGGTGTAGTCCATATTTCGGCAGTCATATTTGTTGAGCGAGATTCGCAAAAAGGTATCGTCATCGGCAAACAAGGAAGTTTACTCAAAGAAATTGGAAGGCAGGCTCGCCGTGATATCGAAACGTTGCTTGGTTCCAAAACTTTCTTGGAACTATGGGTTAAAGTGAAAAAAGACTGGAGAAATCAAGACAGAGTCCTGCGTGATCTTGGCTTCCGTCACGACTAATAGATTTTTCCCTAACAGTTCCAGTTTTTATTTCGCATAGAGAAGCTTCCTCTGCGCATCCTAAGAACATCACGTTCAATGGGGAGGATGCTGAACATGAAAGATTTTTCGTGGACGTATTTTTCAAAGACCGGTGATGTAGATGCCTATCTGCTGTACAAACAAGTCTCCGGAGAACCAGGTATGGACACCGATGTACAGGAAGAGGATCAAAGTAACGAAGAACCGCTCGAAGGTCTGAATATGTAAATTCATATTCATTAGGCTCGTAAATTTCAGAGCGGCATTCATGGGGGAAGTCATTTGCTGCGCAGCGTACAGGGGATTGTACTCCGTAGTATGGACTATGGAGAGGGAAATAAGATTATTAGTTTATTCACCCCCGAGCTGGGTAAGGTTGGTGTCATGGCTCGGGGTGCGAAGAAAGTGAAAAGTCGACATGCCGCCGTTACGCAGCTTTTTACGTACGGCGATTTTGTTTTTTTCAAACAAAGGGGTCAGATGGGGTCTCTGAATAGTGCTGAGATTATCGAAGCCCATCATGCTTTACGAGAAGATTTACATATGTCTGCGCATGCTTCTTATTTGGTGGAGATGACAGACCGGATGCTTGGTGACGAAGAGGGCAGCACTTATATATTTGAGCAACTGAAAGCTGGACTAATGGCTATTGAAGAGGGCAAGGACATGCAGATCGTCGTTCATCTCTATGAAATGAAGATGTTTGATCTAGCCGGCTATCTTCCTGTGACCAATGCTTGTGTCTCCTGTGGAGAAACTTCGGGGATTACGACCTTTAGTCCTGCAATGGGTGGGACTTTATGTGCTCGCTGTCGATACAAAGATACCGCGGCTATTCCTATCGGTGAAGGAGCGCTTAAGCTTTTGAAAATATTTCCTCGCATGGATATGCGGAGACTTGGTGCCGTTCAGGTAAAGGATGAAACGAAAGCGCAGCTGAAGACTTGTATGCGAGCTTACATGGATATCCATATTGGTGTTCAGTGGAAATCAAGAGGCTTTATTGAACAAATGGAAAAATACAACATATAGTGTTGATTCTAATTTGACATGTGATTTCGGCTTTGATATGATGTGGTGGAAATCACCTCGCCCTTGTGCTGTCCGCATATCGGTGAGGTTTTTCTCATGCTTTCGTTCTGTTTACATCAACTTTACATACAAATGACTAATGTAGGGCCTCGTCCCTGCTGAAAGGGGCTTAGGGAAATGGATCACCCACTACCTACTCGCGTATATGTAGTTTCTGATTCAGTTGGGGAAACAGGAGAATCAGTCGTGCGTGCCGCTGCGATGCAGTTTCATCCTGTACCCGTTGAAATTATGAGAGCTCCATTTATCCATGATTTTGAAGGAATAGATAAAGTCATCAATGCGATTAGGATACATGGCGGAATTGTCGTGTTTACATTGGTTATACCTGAATTGCGAGACGATCTGATAGCCAAGGCGAAGGAGTACGATATCCCACATATTGACTTACTTGGGCCAGTTGTTGCTACCTTAGGGCAAGCATTACACCAAGAGCCTCGCAGACAACCGGGTATGATTCATCCGCTCGATGAGGATTATTTCAAAAAAGTTGAAGCGGTTGAATTCGCAGTCAAATATGATGACGGTCGGGATTTTAGCGGCATACAAAAAGCAGACATCATCTTATTAGGTGTTTCTCGGACGTCCAAAACACCCTTATCGATGTACTTGGCGCACAAAAGATTTAAAGTCGCCAATGTTCCATTGGTACCGGAAATGCAGCCGCCTGCTGCGATTTATACGGTTCCAAAGGATAAGATCATTGGGCTGCGGATTGACCCGGATAAATTGAATGTCATACGTCAAGAACGGCTGCGAACATTAGGGCTAGCAGAAAATGCAACCTACGCCAATGTAGAACGTATTAAAATAGAACTGGCTTTTGCTGACAAAATTATGAGCAAAATCGGTTGCGTCATCTTTGATGTTTCCAACCGTGCCGTTGAAGAGACAGCAAGTTTAATCATGGACCATATCGAACGAGTCCAGTAAGGTTTTATGTTTTCCCTTGCAGGATTTTTTGTAAGTCCATCGTATATAATAGTACGGTGAGATTTCTTCTAGAGAGCAGGGGCTGAACTGTATGCGAGCGAGAAGTATTATCGTTGATGCCGATGCTTGTCCAGTAAAATCTGAAATTGAGCAAGCAGGTAGGCAGTTTGGTGTACAAGTTGTGCTAGTTGCTTCTTTCGATCATCGGATGAAGGAGAACCCAGGCGTGAAGGTCGTTCAAGTGGACCGTTCTGATCAATCTGTCGATTTATATATTGCCAATCAGATTCAGCAAGGTGATATTTTGGTGACACAAGATTTTGGACTCGCCGCCTTAGGATTGGCTAAGGGATCTATTTGCTTAACGAATCGAGGGCAGGAATATACCGATAGTTCGATTGATTTCCTATTGGATCGTCGTCACGCATCGGCCAAAATGCGCAGAAGCGGAAAGCATTCGAAGGGGCCAAAACCTTTTACGGAGGCAGATCGTCAAAATTTTCTACATGGTTTGACAAAACTTTTAAAATATTTGCAGGAAATCGAAAACAAGTAGCGAATAGTAATTAGTCGGAAAAGCGACCTGAATTGTAGGTGGAACGAAAATGAGGTACGGACGCATACCTGAAGAGGTCATTGAGGCTGTACTTAAGCGCCATGACATTGTTGATGTCATTGGTAGGCACGTACATTTGAGCAAGCAAGGGCATTATATGAAGGGGCTATGCCCGTTCCACTCTGAGAAAAGTCCTTCATTCACTGTCACACCAGAAAAACAAATTTATCGTTGTTTTGGTTGTAATGTGGGTGGGAATCTGATTCGATTCGTAATGGAAATCGAAGGACTTAGCTTCGCCGAGGCCATAAGTAAGCTGGCAGAAGAAGCGGATATCCCAATCACTTGGGAGGAAGCAACAGAGGAGCAAAATGAACAGCAGCAAGAGAAAGCAACCTTGTTAAAAGCTTATGATTTTACAGCGAAATTGTACAATTATATACTTGGGAACACGGAACAAGGCAAAGTGGCAAAAGGTTATTTGGCCTCAAGAGGAATTTCGGATAAGCTGATCGAAACCTTCCAAATTGGTTATGCACCGGCCATGTGGGACACACTCGTTCAACAGCTAGATAAACGAGAGTTCGACTTAGCCCTGATGGAGAAGGGCGGTTTAATCTCTGCCAAACATGAAGGTAACGGCTATGTGGATAAATTCCGGGAACGCATCATGTTCCCTATTTGCGACTCTACTGGCAAAGTTATCGCATTCGGAGGCAGATCGATGGGCGATGCGCAGCCCAAATATTTAAATAGTCCGGAAACCATTCTTTTTAATAAAAGCCGGACAATGTATAACCTCCATCTGGCTAGACCTAATATGCGTAAGCTTCAACAAGCAGTTCTCTTTGAAGGCTATGTGGATGTCATTAAAGCATGGGAAGCGGGAATTAGTAATGGTGTCGCCACGATGGGGACAGCATTAACGAAGGAACATGCCGCTCTGCTGAACCGTAACGCTGACCAAATCGTCATTTGTTATGACGGGGATAACGCAGGACAATCAGCAGCATTCAAAAGTATTCCTATTCTAGAAGAGACAGGCAGCCGAGTCACGGTAGCCATGCTGCCAGACGGCAAGGATCCAGATGATTATGTAAGAAACTATGGTTTTGACCGATTCGTACGGGAGATTATTGAACCAGCCGTACCATCGATGAAATATAAGCTATTATACATCCGCAAAAATTTTAAGTTGCATGAGGACGGTGACAGACTTCGTTATCTGCAATCTGCTGTGAAATTAATCAGTCATCTTCAATCTCCGATGGAACGTGAACATTATTTGAAACAATTGGCTTCTGAATTCCCGGAATCTTCGTATGAGGCGATGAAGTTAGACCTTCACGAAATCTTGCTGCAATCGGAAAAAAACCGACCAGAGGGGGATAATAAACCAATTCTGTGGAATAATGTTATGAATAATGGGAGAACAGTGGAACGAACACTCAAAAAATCACCATCACTTTTGCCCGCTTATCATAATGCAGAACGGTTGATATTGGCGGTAATGATGCATGACCGTGACGTCTGCTCACAAGTGGAAGCACAATTAGGTGATCAATTCAATGTTGAAGCTCACGCAGTCTTAGCTGCTTATTTATATGCTTACTACGCTCAGAATGCTGAGCCGGATGCAAGCCGATACATTGCCATGCTGCAAGACGAACAGCTGGAGAGCTTGGCTAGTTCCATTGTAATGATGGGTGCTGGTCATGGAATTAACGAACAAGTGATTGACGACTATATTCGCCAAATTCGCAAAGTTCCAATGCAAGAAGAAGTTGAACGCAAGAAAGAAGAACGAGTTCGTGCAGAACGCGCGGGCGACCATCTTAAAGCTGCACAAATTGCTATTGAAATTATTGCCCTAGAAAAACGATTGAAGTCAACTTAGTATTACTGCAATGACTAGGGAGGAGGGAGTCCGTACCATGGCGAATGATCAGCGTACAGAACTAGAGACAGAATTGACCCTGGACCAGGTGAAAGACCAGCTAATTGAGCAGGGGAAAAAGCGGTCCTCACTAACTTACAAGGATATTATGGAGAAATTAGCTCCCTTTGATCAGGATCCTGAACAAATCGATGAGTTTTTCGAACAGCTTTCGGAGCAAGGGATCGATGTAGGGAACGAATCCGATGAGGATTCCATGAATCCAGAAGAAAATGAGCGCGATGAGTTTAACTTCGATGATGATCTGGCCTTACCGCCAGGGATTAAGATTAATGATCCAGTTCGGATGTATTTGAAGGAAATTGGTCGAGTACCGCTTCTTTCCGCGGAAGATGAAGTAGGGTTAGCCAAACGGATTGAAAATGGGGATGAAGAAGCGAAGAGACGTTTAGCAGAAGCTAACCTTAGACTCGTTGTCAGTATCGCCAAAAGATATGTAGGTCGAGGCATGCTGTTCCTAGATTTGATTCAAGAAGGTAATATGGGGCTTATTAAAGCTGTGGAAAAGTTTGACCATACCAAAGGATATAAGTTTAGTACGTATGCGACATGGTGGATTCGTCAAGCGATTACCCGTGCCATTGCGGACCAAGCGAGAACGATACGTATTCCGGTACATATGGTCGAAACGATTAATAAACTTATCCGTGTTTCCCGTCAATTGCTGCAAGAATTAGGGCGTGAACCTACACCGGAAGAGATTGCCAAAGAGATGGATTTGAGCACAGATAAAGTACGTGAAATCATGAAGATTGCACAAGAGCCTGTGTCGTTAGAAACACCGATTGGTGAGGAAGACGATTCTCACTTGGGAGATTTCATTGAGGATCAAGAAGCGTTGGCACCAGCTGATGCTGCCGCGTATGAGCTTCTGAAGGAACAGCTTGAGGACGTTCTGGATACGTTGACGGAAAGAGAAGAGAATGTACTTCGCTTACGTTTTGGACTAGATGATGGACGTACACGTACGCTTGAAGAAGTAGGTAAAGTTTTCGGTGTTACACGTGAACGGATTCGTCAGATCGAAGCTAAAGCTTTGCGGAAGTTGAGACACCCAAGCCGTAGCAAACGGTTAAAGGATTTCTTGGAATAAAGACGCTGTGAGAGGGCCCTGCCAATTCGGCGGGGTCTTTTTTTATTATAAAAACTACTACTAAAGCCAGAGGAAGAATTCACCGATAAAGTAGCTAGGAAGGTGAGCGAATAAATGGATGCAGAGAAACGAAAAGTGATTGTCAGTGAAATCCATCATTGGCGCAGAAGCAAATTGCTTCCTGAGCATTACTGCGATTTCCTAATAAATTTGTATGTGGATGAATCAACGCCTAAACCTGCTTCATTAATGGGGGTATCCGCATCCTCGGTAGCGAACAGTAATTGGAAAATATGGTTGGCCATTATGGCGGTGATTGCCGCTCTTGCCTTATCTGCTCTTAATTTTAACTCTTTTGGATTGCCAATGCAAATTGGAATTTCCACGATTTTTGTCATCATTTGTTATGCATTTGCATATCGGCATTATCAGAAAGCACCAGTTATTTCTTATTTGCTCTGTGGTGTTTCTTCGATTGCTTTGCTTTTTCTCGGTTTGTATTTATTAGATTTGTATGAAGTGAGTTCATCTTATGCCTATGTTGGTTATTTAGCTTTTTGTAGTAGTGTCTGGCTGTTTAATGGGTTAGTAGGCCGTATGGCCATTTTCCAGATATGCGGCTGGCTGGGGCTAGTCGGTACATATGGGTGGCTATTGCTGCACAAGCTTGACAGTCCTGGGTGGTTCTCACTTGAAATTAGTTGGATTCCGGTTAGTATTGTACTTATATGGATGGCTTGGCTTGCGCATCATACGAATAAGCAAGCAGCTAGCGTGCTTCTGTTAGTTGGGAGTATTGTATGGTTTGCTCCTGAAGCGATGACGTTTCTAACAGATGTCAATATGAGTTCTCGTCTCATTCAATTATCGTTTACAGGCAAGTTAGTTTCTGCAGGCGTGGCATTATTTTTGCTGCGTAAAAAATGGGTAGAGTGGGTAATGTAACATATGGTGAAATTATCGAAAAGACTGCAAATGATTGCAGACCGAGTTCCATTAGGCTCAAAGGTAGCGGACATTGGTTCCGATCATGCCCTATTGCCAACGTATTTGGCACAACAGGGTATTATTTTGTTTGCTGTGGCTGGCGAGGTGAATCCAGGGCCTTTTGAAGCGGCAACAAGACAAGTTCTAGAAAGCGGATTGTCCAAGAAAATCAGTGTAAGATCCGGTGATGGACTCGCCGTTATTGAGGCTGGAGAAGTCAATGTCATTACGATCGCCGGAATGGGCGGAAGTTTGATGGCGAGTATTTTGGAAGCTGGAAAGCATAAGCTGCAAGGCGTCACTCATCTCATTTTGCAGCCCAATGTCGGTGAAGATCATGTGCGGCGTTGGTTGCTGCAGCAGGGTTGGAATCTGGAATCCGAAACGATTCTAGAGGAAGACGGTAAGATTTATGAGATATTGACAGCCATAGCTGTGCCGGATGCGGAAAAGGATACATTGAATGTTCTTTACGCTGAACGTCAACTGCCAGGTGGGGTTAGGGTATCGAAGGAACGCTTGCTTCAAATGGGGCCATACTTCATCAGCGAGGCTCCAGAAGTATGGTTTATCAAGTGGGAAAGCGAACTGAAAAAGTTGGCCATGATTAAAGGGCAGCTCCAACTATCCTCCGCAGAAGCGTCTGTTGCTAAGGCAGAGCAGGTCGGTCAAGAAATGAAGGAAATAAAGGAGGTACTCGCTTGTTTGCAAAAGGTCAAACCGTAATCCAGCTGTTTGAACAGCTGGCGCCGAAGCATTATGCGATGCCTGATGATAAAATAGGCTTACAGCTAGGGTCTTTGCAGAAGGAAATCCAAAAGGTCCTCGTAGCCTTGGATGTCACCGATGAAGTGGTTGAAGAAGCCATTCAGCAAGGCGCTAATCTTATTATTGCTCATCATGCGATTATTTTCAGACCGCTCGCTCATCTGCAAACGGATACGCCTGCCGGTCGTTTATATGAAAAATTAATTAAGCATGACATCGCTGTCTATATCGCTCATACGAATTTGGATGTGGCTGAAGGCGGCATTAACGATATGATGGCTGATAAGCTCGGTTTGACGGAGCTTACTCATCTGGAGGATGTGCATACGGAGAAGCTGCAGAAGCTGGTTGTTTTCGTGCCTGAGACGCATCACCAGGCTGTGCTGGATGCCCTTTTCACCGCGGGAGCGGGTGGAATCGGGCAGTACAGCCACTGCAGCTTTAACATCCCCGGAACGGGGACGTTCCTGCCGCAAGAAGGGACGCACCCGTTTATCGGGGAAGCAGGCAAGCTTGAACGCGTAGAGGAAGTACGCGTAGAGACCATCGTAACCGCCAGCGTCCAGCGCAAGGCGGTTCAGGCTCTATTGAAGGCCCACCCCTATGAGGAGGTGGCCTATGACCTCTACCCGATGGACCTCAAGGGTAGAGTGTTCGGTCTAGGCCGCGTGGGCAAGCTGCCCGCGGCTAAGACTCTTCGCGAGCTGACGGAGCTCGCGAAGCAGGTGTTCGACGTGCCGGCGGTGCGCGTCGTAGGCGATTTGGAACGGCCCATCCGTAAGGTGGCCGTTCTGGGGGGCTCTGGCGGCCGCTACATGCGGCACGCCTTGTTCGCCGGCGCCGATGTGCTGGTCACCGGCGACATCGACTACCACACCGCGCACGATGCGCTTGCGGCGGGTTTGGCTTTGATCGACGTTGGACATAACGTCGAGAAGATCATGAAGCGCGGCGTAGCGGATTATCTCGCCGCGCAGTTGGCCAAGACGGACACGCAGGTGCTGGCATCCGAGGTCGAAACAGAGCCATTCCAGTTCCTGTAGGGATTAGGGCTAGATTGCTCAAAAGCCTATTTCTTGGCATGCCTTATTTACCTTCTGAGTTTCAAATGGTATTTGAGGAAACGATCAGCAGTTGTATTTCGAAGGCATTCTTAGTATACTAGCAAATGCACCGGAAAGTTTGACAGACAATCGCTGGCTGTGGGTAAGCCACAGCGAGAGGAAAGTCCGGGCTCCATAAGGCAGGGTGCTGGATAACGTCCAGTCAACGCGAGTTGAAGGATAGGGCCACAGAAATGGACCGCCGATGGTTTCCCGCAAGGGATTCACAGGCAAGGGTGGAACCGTGGTGTAAGAGACCACGAGGTTCTATGGTGACATAGATCCTGGTAAACCCCACTTGGAGCAAGACCTAGAGGAACGCAAGCCGCTTTCGAGGTGGCAGTCTTAGCCTGAGACGCGTTCGGGTTGGTCGCTTGAGCTGTGCAGCAATGTATGGCCTAGATAGATGATTGTCACTTCAATGGTGGCAGGGGACAGACGCCCGCTATGACCACTGGAAGTACAGAACCCGGCTTACGGCAAACTTTCCATACTGTCGGTTACCCGCAAGGCTTAGGCCCTGCGGGTATTTAATTTTTCTAGAAAAAAAATAGGAGCCTCCAGAAGCTTCTATTTTCACAAAAAGTGAGTAAAGAAGCGGAATAAGAGTCCCCAAAGGCTTCTATTTGATACTTAGACCAGTGTTTAAGTTAAGTTTATCCGAATAAGAGCCTCCAGAAGCTTCTATTTTCGCAAAAAGTGGCTAATGAAGAGAAATAAGAGTCCTTTAGAGGCTCTTGTTTTACTTTAGAGAAGAGTTCAAGTTTTACAAAGCGGCAAGGATAAAAGGAAGATCTTGAAACGAAGCGAAATTAGCTCAAAGGCATCCACTGATGAGCGATTCCCTACAAAATGCTGTAATAATCGTGCAAGAATTAGCACGTACATTTGATCAAAAAGGGGCTGTCCCAAAAGTGCTCGCACATGATTGAGCATGTCCCAAATATAAACAAAAGAACCTCCAATTCCACTACTAAAGTGGGAGATGGAGGTTCTTTTTACATATGAATCTGATTCTAAGTGGGGGCTCAAAAATCATAAATTGACTTTTGGGACAGCCCCTTTACTTTAATAGGCATACTTTTTCGTAATGAGATGCATTTGACGAGATAGGTTTTGCGGAAAGTAAGAAATCTGCTGTGAGCTTTGTTCCGCCATTTTTACAGCTTTCACAACATCTATTAATCCGAAGCCGAAGTATTTGTCTCTGCCTTTTGTACCGAGGTCTTGTGCGGATTGTTTAATGATTTCGTAAACCTCCGTGTTTTTCAAACCAGGATTCGTAGAACGAACCAAGGCTGCCAAAGCAGTGACATGTGGGCTAGCCATGGATGTACCCGATAACGCGGCGTATTGATTATTTGGATACGTACTTGCGATACTGACACCGGGTGCCGTCACAGCAATATAGTCGCCATAATTTGAAAAGGGCGCCTTGTTATTTTGAGAATCACTCGCGGCCACAGCTAACACTTCCGGATAAGCGGCTGGAAAACCAGGTCTTTCTGTATTGTCGTTGCCGCTCGCCGCGATGAGTGCCACATCTTTATTGTAGGCATATCGGATGGCGTCGTGGAGAAAGCTTGAATCCGCATAATTGCCAAGGCTGAGATTCATGACTTTAGCGCCGTGATCAGCAGCCCAAATGATACCTTGAGCGACTGAATAGGTACTGCCTGCTCCAGTTTGATCTAAAACTTTGACTGGTAATACTTTGTTATACCAAGTCATACCCGCTACACCTAGATTGTTGTTAACTAATGCAGAAATAACACCTGTGACATGAGTACCATGTCCAACATCATCCTGCGGGTTGTCATTATCACTAATGACATTATAGCCAGGCAAAAGTTTAGAAGTCAGATCAGGGTGCTTCAAGTCAACTCCTGTGTCGACAACAGCGACGATCACATCTTTCGAACCACGCGATAATTGCCATCCCTGAACAGTCTCGATAAGAGGCAAGTTCCATTGATACCTACTGTATAGATTATCATTAGGCATAAAATTAGCCGTTATATCAGTTGAGGTCGAACTCGAGGCTCCCGAATCTGTCTGACTGGAGTCATCTTTATTCGCAGCTTCTTCTTGATCGTCATAATAATCATTTGTTAAGTAGAGGAAATGAGGCTCTACATAGACGACATCCCATTTTTTGAAATAAGCCATTAATGCTTTGGCTTCCATGCTTTGCGTGCGGAATACATACGTATAACCGAGTTTTTGGGCGGAAATGGCTTTTATTTCGTTTTTGATTTGTGTCAGCTGAGTTTCCGTTGGATCCTGCTTGAAGCGGACCACTACTTCATTTTGATGATAGTGGCTTGTTCCTTGATTATCCTCAGGATGATCGACGACTTTATCTTGTAAAGTGTCCGTATCCACTGACTCGACTTTCCAACGATTTTCACTAGGATAAGGCTCTAGGCGTAAGTTTTTCAACTGGTGATCAGTTACTTGATGAAGAATATCCTGATGAATAACACCTACTAAGGAGCTGTCTCTATTAGTTGAAGGAGTGCCCTGAACGAAATAAATTTGCTGCGCCGCGCCGAATTTAGGTGATTGGTAATGTTTTCCTTCATCGACGGCTAGTTTAGCTTCCTTTAAATAGGAAAGGGCCTGTTCTTTATAAGAACTTGGCACTTCACCTACTGTAATCCCTTTTTCCAAAGGTTGGCTTTGCTTCGACCAAATAAGCACATCCATTTTTTCATGTTCTTTTTTCATTTCACTTAGCACTGTTAAAGCTGGCTCTCCGCTTTCAATTTTGCTAAGCATTCGCGAATAATCGATGGAACATTGGCTTCTACATAGATCATCAGTCAGCTTAACGTCTTGTTCCAGAAGAGATAACTTTGCAGTTGTTTCGTACTTTGTACTGTACACTTCGGGTCCAGGTTGGTTCTCGTTATTTGAATGGTGTGGGAAAAGGATAATGCCTAAACCAAGAACTAAAGTCATAGATGACAGATAACGCCACATAAACAGCTCCTCCTTCTAAACGTGCTTAGTATTCCGCTGACGAAACGAATTACCTTTGACTAGGGTGAGGAGCGGAGGATTGTTTTATACATGGAAACTGGAGTTTTACATATACCACTTCGGGTTAATTTATGGTAGGATAGGAATAGCGCAATTATAGGAGGTCTTCATAAATGGCTGTTTTTAATGTGAAAAATATTTGTGATTCAACGCGTACGAAGTTAAAAGAAACGACTGCCAAAATGGAGCTGTTTCTGAATCAAAATTCGCTCGCACAGTTAAATGTGGAGAATGATCCTGCTATGGATGAGTTTTACCGCGGTTATTTGCAGGATACTCGCCATCTATTAGTATTTTGTGAAGTGGCGTACGAGAAATTGGGCGTTAGCTTGAGACGTCCTACTTTTAATGTGGATTTTTCGGAAAAAGTACTGTATGAGGTTTATCATACATGTGTCAATACATTTTTCTACCCTAAAAATGAATGCTACTCTGAAGATGGTCGTTATGCTTATACAGGACAAGATGCTATTCGTTTCCGCAAAAAGCCATCACGTGAAGTGCGCGATTTAACGATTGAGCTGTCCAAAGTATTCGAGGAACTTCGTGAAGATTTGTCTTACTATGAAACAGATTACATCACTCAACGTCGTATGCAAGGCGAAAAAGTATAATTTTAATTGAATTGGCAAATACAAGAAGGGATGCGACTATAAGCGCATCCTTTTTCTTTTAAAGGAGACATGATGCATGGAGCGTGAACAATTAATCAACAGCAGTATCTCGATTATTAAGCTGAACCAGCATCCTAGCGGTGGTTATGTAGCTTCACCGTTATTTCCGCCGTACTCTTACAGTTGGCTCAGAGATGGGACTTTTATCGCGAATGCGATGGATCGCTCTATGGAAACCGAAAGTGCTGAGCTATTCTATCGCTGGGTACATCATGTTTTGAAGGACAAGCGTCCGCGTGTGGATGCGTTAATTCGTAAACAGGAAGCCAAAGAATGGATAGACCGCTCCGAATTTTTTGGAACACGTTATCATTTAGATGGCCGTGATGATGTATCAGAGTGGGGACATTTTCAACTGGATGGTTATGGAGCGTGGCTATGGGGTCTTACGGAACATATTCGTATAACAGGTCATTCCGAG
Source organism: Paenibacillus sp. Soil724D2 (assembly GCF_001427935.1). Classification (NCBI taxonomy): domain Bacteria; kingdom Bacillati; phylum Bacillota; class Bacilli; order Caryophanales; family Paenibacillaceae; genus Paenibacillus; species Paenibacillus sp. Soil724D2. The sequence goes on along the minus strand of NZ_LMRY01000001.1, from coordinate 508,640 downwards.
CTCTTAAATGAGTTGCGAGAGAGTATTGAGATAACTGTTGATTATTTGATGACGTTCTGGCATTTTCCGAATTTTGATTGTTGGGAAGAGTTTCCTGATTACGTTCATCCGGCTACATTAGCATGTGTTTATGGCGGTTTAAAGGCACTTGGTGAACTAGAGAATCGTCCTCCACTGCTAGAGAAAGCGGCGTTGATAAAAAAGTTTATCATGGATCATGCCGTCTATGAGGGGCGTTTCGTTAAATCTATTCATTGCTTGGAAGAAGTATGGCAGCCTGCTTTAAATGGCGTGGATGCAAGTCTGTTGTGGCTGACCGTTCCTTTCGGTGTCTGTGAAGTTAATGATCCTATTATGTTGAAGACGGTACAAGCTATTGAAGCTGACCTCAAGCATGAAGGTATCCAAAGATATGTCGAGGATCGCTATTATGGGGGCGGAGAGTGGCTGCTGCTTACTGCATGGTATGGATGGTACCAGGCGAAGCTGGGTAATCGTGAAGAGGCTCAGCGATGCTTAGATTGGGTAATGAGTAAAGCAGATAAGCTTGGCCGATTGCCGGAGCAAGTCGCGGAAAGCCTTAGAGATCCCTCATCTCACCCGGAATGGATTGCCAAATGGGGAGAGCCAGCGCTGCCGCTTCTTTGGTCTCAAGCGATGTTCTTGGTGCTTTCTGACAGCTTAAAATAAGCATAGTTCGCCCTGATAGCGGGCAAATTGTTAAAGGGGTGATGATTATGCCGGATGTAAAATGTGCAGTTGCCAATTGCGAATATTGGGCGCAAGGCAACAACTGTAGTGCAGGAACGATTATGATTGAAGTCGATCAGCATGCTGCCGCCAATTATAATGAAGAGTTTGCAGGGGAATCATTTGATACGGATCATCAAGATGCAGCAAACAAAGTAGCTAATACTTGCTGCCACACTTTCAAAGCTAAGAATAAACATTAAGGTGCGTAACATGGAGGCAGCATGAATAAAGACGATGTCCCTCTAGATCATGCCACCAAGGAGCGGTTCCAAAAAGATCAGCTCCGCGTTGAAAGCGGATTGAACCATAAGGAAGAATACGCAGCCGAAATTACAGCACCTACGCGAAGAATTAACTATGCCGAGCAATATAAGGCCAATAAGCCAGAGAGGCTTGAAACCCACTCTGAAGTGTCTGATGAAGAGGTTGCAGAATTGGTAGAGGCTGTCACGCGTAATAAAGCAGTAGGCTATGTCGCTTTGTTCGTTGCCTTGGCTTCCCTTTTTGTGTGGCCTGTGTTGCTAGGTATTTCGGGTATATTGCTTGGCGTTATTGCGTTCTTTATGGGGAATAAAAGACTAGGGTCTTGGTCAATCGCGCTTGGTTTTATTGCCGTCGCCGCCTATTTTTTGTTAGTACCCTTTTATGCATGACCGATTTCAAGCAAGCCGAGAGATCGGCTTGTTTTTGTTTTTTTCTGAAAAAAATCGCGTAAATTCGCGTTTCAAAGTGATAAATAGCGGGTAGAGACTCATTATGGCATCGTTTTAATGCGTATACTCCCATTTGCTCGTACTATTTGGCTTCAGGAGTCATATTCGCACCTTTGAATGATTACAGTATTATTATATAATGAAAAGTGATAATTCAAATTCAAATCGAAATTAAGGGAGGTGTACCTATTCTCCTTGGTGCGGTAAACGTGCTTGATAGGGGATAGGTAAGGTATTGGAAGATCCTTTGCCCGGAACGTTAATCAGTTTTCTGTTAATGTTTGGACTGGTCATATTAAATGGTTTTTTTGTCGCAGCTGAATTCGCGATGGTCAAGGTAAGAGGTAGTCGCATTGATTCGCTTGTTGGAGAAGGTCGCCGCAATGCGAAATTTGCACAAGGAATCATGAATAATCTTGACGCCTACTTAGGTGCTTGTCAGCTCGGGATTACACTCACTTCGTTGGGACTTGGTTATGTCGGGGAACCGACGTTCGCCAAAATTCTGGAACCATTATTCGCTCCTCTGAATTTGCCAGAATCGGTGTTCCATACGATTACCTTCATTATAGCTTTCTCCTTAATGACCACATTGCATATTACATTAGGCGAACAGTTCCCTAAGACGTATGCGATTCGTAAAGCTGAACAAATAACTCTGCTATCTGCAGGGCCCATGGTATTTTTCTACAAAGTGATGTATCCGTTTATTTGGTTATTGAATGGTATTTCGAACTGGATGTTACGACGTGCGGGAATCGAGCCTGCAACTGAACATGAATCGGCGCATACGGAGGATGAAATTCGTGTCCTTATGAAAGAAAGTCACAAAAACGGACTTATAGATAATACAGAGCTCACGCTTGTTGATAATATATTTGGATTTGCAGAGACGACTGCCAGGGAAATTATGATCCCAAGAACAGAAATGGAATGTTTGTATGCCGGACTTTCCTATTCTGAGAATCTTGCGATCGCCATCAAAGAAATGCGTACGCGCTACCCGGTATGTGATCCGGACAAAGACAATATTATTGGCTTCGTCCACATCAAGGATTTACTCAAGCCGGATGCGAACCTGAGAGGGATCAAGAAAATTATCCGACCGATAACGACGGTGCCAGATTCGATTCTTATTAGTGATTTGTTAAAAATGATGCAGAAACGAAAAAGTCAGATGGCACTGCTCATAGATGAGTACGGTGGAACATCAGGTCTTGTGACACTGGAAGACATTATGGAAGAAATTGTTGGAGAAATTCAAGATGAGTTCGATGAAGAGCGTCCTACAATCGAAATCAAGGATGAAAACACCTTTTCCATTGACGGATTGCTGCTAATTGATGAAGTGAATGAGTATTTCGGACTTGAAATTGAGTCGGATGATTATGATACAATTGGTGGATGGATTTACTCGAAAACAGAGATACCGCCAAGCAAGAACCAGCAAGTAAGTTACAACGATGAGTTTATATTTATTGTTGAAGAGACAGATCATCTGCGGATTTCTCGTGTCATGGTAAGAAAATTGTCGGATGAGAGTGAGTTACTACAGCAAAACATTTCTTGAGATAGAAGAGAGACTGTCAATTGACGGTCTCTTTTCTTATGATTCTTTATAAATTGGGGATGGTCGTCAGGGCACAAAACGTGTACAATGAAGACAACATGAATGGATAGAAACGAGGTCTGACGGATGAATAGCACGAACAGCATTGATCCTAGAGTAATGAAAGAACTGCTCCAGCTTCAGTTGATGAGTAAAATGAGTTTGCTTTCCGGTGAAACCGCGGCATCAAGTACGGATGATTCAGGTGATTTTAGTGCATTGCTCGACACGATCATGGGGCAATCCAACGGAACTGGCGTTACAAGCCAAGACACTTTATCATCCATGGTAGGTAACACAACAAACAGTATGCCAAGTTCTTTAGGGGCTTTGAATAGAGCTTATACACCGCTACAATCCGTGAGCAAAGCATCCTCGGTCTCACAGTTTGACGGTTTAATCCAAGAGGCAAGTCATAAATACGGTGTGGATACATCGCTAGTCAAGGCGGTTATTCAGCAAGAATCAGAATTCAATCACCAGGCCGTATCGCCGGCAGGTGCCAAAGGTTTAATGCAGCTTATGGACGGGACAGGCGGAGGCTTCGGAGTAACGAACCCATTTGATCCTAAGCAAAATGTAGATGCGGGTACTCATTTCCTTAGCAACTTAATTAAGAAGTACAACGGAAATGAAGGGGTTGCTCTTGCAGCTTATAATGCAGGACCTGGACGTGTTGACCGATTAGGCATCAAGACCGATCAGGATCTTGCAAACAAGCTCCATTTACTACCAAGAGAAACGCAAGACTACATCACTAAAGTGATGGGTCACAGGCAGAATTTTTCGTTATAATCATTAGCTAATAAGCTGATTTTCGCATGTTTATGCGGAGGTCGGCTTTTTGTGTTATCCGAGAATGCTTGAGTTATGCCCTATTTTAGGCTTTAATGATGAAAGGAATTGAAATTGATTGTGCGCGGCAGCTAGAGCGTGAAGAAGGGGAATCAACAAAAAATGCTTTATTTGGACTACGCGGCGACAACGCCGCTTTATGAGGAAGTCATTGATACGATAGCCGAAGTGATGAAGGAACATTATGGAAATCCATCTTCAATTCATCGATTAGGCATACAAGCGGAGAAGCTGCTAAACAGCTCCAAAGAGGTGATTGCAGGAGCATTAGGTGTGCTGCCTGCTGAAATTATATGTACGTCTGGCGGGACGGAAAGTAATAATTTGGCGATTAAAGGTGCCGTTTACAGCTATCAAAACCGCGGAAAGCATCTCATTACTACGCAAATCGAACACTCTTCGGTGAAAGAAGTTTTTCTCGAACTGGAACGTGAGGGTTTTCGAGTTACTTATTTACCTGTGAATAGCAAGGGGTGCGTTGAGCTAGAGAGCCTTCAAGCAGCAATAACAGAAGACACCATCCTTGTTAGCGTGATGTATGTCAATAATGAAGTAGGAACGATTCAGCCAATCCAAGAAATCGGCCGATGGTTAGCTCAATTTCCAAAGGTGTTATTTCATGTTGATGCCGTTCAAGGCATTGCAAAGCTTCCTTTTCAACCTAAAGAGTGGGGCGTTGACTTATGTAGTGCATCTGCTCATAAATTCAGAGGACCTAAAGGAGTTGGATTTCTATACCGCAGAGAGGGTGTGCAGCTTAAGCCGCTGCTTCTAGGGGGCGGTCAAGAATATGGTATTCGCTCCGGTACGGAGAACATCCCACTCATTGTAGGAATGGCCAAAGCACTGCGTCTTTCCGTAGACAACCTTACAGCCAAAACAGAGCATAAGTATCGGTTAAGACGCTTGATTGTGGATGGTATCTCATCAATCCCTGAGCTTACCCTTACAGGATCCGAACAGGAAGAGGAGATGGCTCCCCATATTGTTCACTTTGCCTTCGTTGGAATGAAGGCTGAGGTTGTCGTTCACGCTCTCGAGCAGCGGCAAGTATACATTTCTACGAAATCAGCCTGTGCTTCAGAGGAATCAGATCCAAGTACGGTGATGCTAGCTTTAGGCTGTAGTCGAGAGAGAGCTGTTAGCGGACTTAGAATCAGCTTCTCTGACGAACATCAAGAAGAAGAGATAGCGTTATTTGTCACCGCATTGCGGGAGGTCGTAAAGGATCTTACTCCCATGCTCAGCAAATCATCAGTCAGAAGGGGGAACCGAAGATGAAACCGGATTGTTTAATTTTGCGCTTTGGCGAGATGATGCTCAAAGGGAAAAATCGTAAGCGTTTTGAGAGAAGCGTCATGACTCAAATTCGTAAAGTTTTAGGTTCATTTCCTGATTTAAGGTATATTCCCGAGTTTGGACGCGTATATGTGGAGCTAGGGGGAGCAGCTTATGAAGAAGCTTCAGCAGCTTTGCAGCGCGTTTTTGGACTTGCGTCGTTTAGTCCTGCCTATCATGCTCCTATGGAGGTCGAAGCCATTCAAGAGATGGCGCTGCGTATGATGCAGGCTTTGCCTAAACAACCTGCAACCTTTAAAGTTACCGTTCGCAGAGTGAACAAATCATTTCCAATTGATTCACAGCGAATGAATTATTTGGTTGGAGGCTATGTGCTCCAAGCTTCACCGGGTCTTCAAGTGGATGTACATAATCCAGAGGTTGAGCTGCGGGTGGAGATTCGCGATGAGCAAGTACTCATGTATGTAGAGGTTATTGAGGGGGCAGGAGGATTCCCGTCTGGAACGAGTGGTAAAGCGCTGTTGATGCTATCTGGGGGAATTGATAGCCCGGTTGCCGGTTGGTTAGCGATGCGTAAGGGACTTTCCATTGAGGCTATTCACTTTCATAGTTATCCTTACACAAGCGAGCGTGCGAAGGATAAAGTGATTGAACTGGCGCATCAGCTATCTGCTTATACGGATTCCTTGAAGCTTCATCTGGTTCCATTCACGGAAGTGCAGACATCTATCCACCGCGAATATCAAGATAATTTATTAGTAACGCTTATACGAAGGGCGATGTATCGTATTGCCGAACAAATTGCAGAACGAGAAGGTCTAAGTGCGTTAGTTACCGGTGAAAGCTTAGGTCAGGTGGCTAGTCAAACGCTGCCAAGCCTAAACGTCATAGGGCGCGTTGTAACGCTGCCGCTTCTACAGCCGCTCATGATGATGGACAAGCAAGAGATTATTCGAATAGCCGAATCCATAGGTACTTTCCCGATCTCAATTTTGCCTTATGAGGATTGCTGTTCCTTATTTCTTCCTCCATCCCCAAGTACCAATCCTAACCTGCGTATGGTTGAGAAAATCGAAATGAGCATGGACTTCTTATCTGAATTAATTGAGAAAGCTGTCTTACAAACAGAAACCATTGAAATTGTTCATGGACAAATGAAGAAGGTGTCGGACTTAATATAGGGATCTTTGAGCGTAGCTCAAAGTCTCTCCACTTCTAGCCTATTCGCCGCAAAGATCGCAGACATCGCCACCTGCTTGCCATGCATCTTGGGAGGTTGTAAAGCATGATTGATGCGCTCATTTTGTTTTTACAAATTATGTTGATCAATATTGTGCTTAGCGGTGACAATGCCGTCGTCATTGCGTTGGCGAGCAAAAATTTGCCGATTGCCCAGCGTAAGCTTGCGATATGGTGGGGAGCTTTCGGCGCTATTGCATTGCGATTGGTCCTGACTTTAGTTGCTGTAAGCCTGCTCGATATCCCATATATACAAGCAGGGGGATCTATTCTGCTATTCTGGATTGCCATAAAACTGCTTACGGATGATGACAGCCATGCAAATGTGAAGGAAGCCTCTACGCTTGGTAAAGCGATATGGACGATTGTTGTAGCGGATTTCGTTATGAGTTTGGATAATGTTCTTGCGATTGCGGCTAAAGGGAATGGGAACAATACAGTCATCATTCTTGGTATAGGGCTCAGTATCCCCATCATTATTTGGGGAAGTTCACTAGTGATGGATCTGCTGCATAAATTTCCAATTCTTGTATTTATGGGGGCAGGCATTCTCGGATATACAGCGGGGGAAATGTTCGTTAAAGATGAGAAAATGATTGATTGGCTGCTGCATGATTATGAATCGCTGCATGTATGGATCCCTATTGTGGCGGCTTCTCTCGTTATTATGATCGGCTTAACCGTGAAATGGGTACGATTGCTGCAATTCAATGCAAGAAATGAATAGAGGATTTGGAAAACCGCCAAGCTGAAGTTATCAGCGAAGCGGTTTGTTTTTTCATGTTAGAAATTGAAACTTTTTTCCAAATGTCCGATAAAGTACGATATTCAAGTTAATGCTGTGCCATCTGAACGCCTCGTCGAGCTTGCCAAAAGCACCATCCATAAATAAGGATGAAAACAAGAATAAGCACTGTTGAATAACGGTACATCAGTGCATAACTCCCGCTTATGTTAGCGAGAGCTCCCAAAACCATCGCTCCTAACCCAATACCGAGATCATTGGCGGAGAAGAAGGTTCCGTTGGCTGCACCGCGGCGATTTGGAGCAGCACGTGCAATGGTCCAAGCCTGCAGCGCCGGCTGCAAGGATCCGAACCCTATGCCATAGCATATCGCTGCTGCGGCTAAGCTAGCTTCTGAGTGAGCATAAGAAAGAAGCAAGAGTCCTGCAAGGGTAAATAGAGCGCCGGGCAGGAGCACCCATTCGGGTCCTTTTCGATCAAACAACATGCCGGTTATAGGTCTAACAATTAGCACCATGGAGGCATTACAAAGGAAGAACCAACCGACATTCGAAATGCCGGCTTCGTGGCCGAACAGCGTAATAAAGGTCACAATTCCTCCATAACAAATTGCTGTACATAGCAATAAACCGGAGGGAAGCATCGCGCTTCGTTCCCATAAACGATCCATAAGCTTCGGCCTTTGGGCCGACTTTTCGAGAGCCAACGGTTTGGTATAGGTAATAAAAAGAGAACTTAACAAGGAAAGCAGTGCTAACAATGTTGAGATTAAAAGTACGCGGGGGAAGCCATAGGTTTGCATCAACCATAAACCTGTAAGCGGCGCAAGAGCCATAGCGAATGTATTGGACAACCCGTAATAGCCCATACCTTCTCCGCGGCGCTCCGCTGGAATAATGTCGGCTATAACAGTGCCTAAGGAGGTTGTGGACATCCCCCATCCGATCCCATGAACAAAGCGTGCAGTAAGAATAAGCGTAACAGCAGCCATATAGGAGTATCCGGCAATAGTTAGCGCACAAATCGCGAGTCCAACCAAAAGCACATGTTTTCTTCCAAACAAATCTAGCGCTCGCCCAGCAAAAGGGCGGGTTAGCAGTGAAGAAATTGTGAAAATGCCAATGACGAGACCGACTTGAATATCATTTCCGCCTAATTGCGACACATGTGTAGGGATCGTTGGAATGAGCATTTGAAAACTAAAGAAAAGCAGTAAATTGGATAAAGATGTAATCAGGAAAGCTTTGGTCCAAAGCGGTTTTTTCTTTTTATTATCTACAAATAACGGTTTCATGTTACCTCCCAAGTTGTCCATAAGCAAACCTGTTTGACAGGGGGAAAACGGGCTGCACGCGTAGTAGTATGCCCATGCTGAAGAATTTGAACGCAAGTAAAGCGTTGTCCATTGCTCTTGGTAAGATGAGTGCTTATGCGATTCGCATCGTTAAGCGGGCTGTGGTTCTCGCTTTCAATTCACTTTATCCTTAGCGAATATTCAGCAAAGCTATCTGTGGATAAGTCTGGCGTTTATATAGCCAAGACTGAAGTGCTCGCAGCCGGCAGCGAAGAGGGGGCCGAGAAGCGGGTCATCTGCAGCTCGACTTCCAGCTTCATGATCCCTTATTCACCGGAGTATCGGATCACGGATGGACAGGGCCTCAGCAAGCTTCAGCAGCTTGCTGAGCTTACAGGCGGCCGGATGCTCTTGCTAGAGCATTCGGGAAGCCTTCATCTCCGCTTCTGCTGCGCAGAAGCGATTGACTCCCATCAGCAAGTACCTGCTGATGGCGGCGCTCGCGCTGATGCCGATGGACATCGCAGCGCGACGCTTAGCTCTGCCGCCCGGTCTGTTGGGCCAGGGCGTTCGCCTGCTGCAGCGCTCCGCCCTCACCACCAGCGGCGAACATGCGTCGCCGGACGCATTGCTCGAGGCTAAACGGCGAGGCCGATAGTAGCGCCAAACACCTAGCAATTTCTAGCCAGGTACGATAAACTATTTGTTGAAGGGTGTCGAAGTTGATCCCTTATTGATAAGTGAATTAGGAGGGGATTTGAATGGCTAGAAATAGCTACTCCATTGGTATCCTGTTAATTGGCCTGGCCGCCTTATTGCTTCTCGGTAAATTAGGTTTTTTCCATGTTCTTCTTTCGTTTTTCTGGCCGCTAGTTTTACTTATTCCTGGGATGCTGTTCCACGTATTCTTTTTTAATCGGTCACTGCCCGCAGGCGTTCTTGTACCTGGAGGTATATTAACGACTTATGCACTAATGTTCTTTTACTGTAATATATTTGGTTGGGGTTCAATGAGCTATCTATGGCCGGGATTCATTCTTGGTGTAGCCATCGGATTATATGAGATGCATCTGTTCGATCGTGGAAGTGATCGCGGTGTTTTGATAGGTGCAATGGTGCTGGGAATCATTTCAACTGTATGTTTCGGGTTAACTCTACTAATTCATTTAGGGATCTATGTAATCGCTTTGATCCTTGTGGTAGCTGGACTTGTCATGATTTTCCGCAAGCGAAATGTGTGGTAATTTCAGGCATATACTTGTAAAAGTTTTATGTTGAGCGGCATTTACCTTGCATAATGTCGAGAAACTGCGTATAATAAGTGTAAATGTCAAGCGTCGGCGCTTTCGTCCGACGCTTGTTTTATGAACAGAGACGAAAATTATAGGGTAGAGAGGGTTTGACATTCATGCACGCAAGAGACAAAATTCGCAATATTGCAATTATCGCTCACGTTGACCACGGTAAAACGACACTAGTAGATAAATTACTTCAACAATCCGGTACTTTCCGCGAGAACGAGGCTGTTCAAGAGAGAGCGATGGACTCCAACGATCTCGAGAGAGAACGCGGTATTACCATTCTTGCAAAAAATACAGCAATTAATTATAAAGACTACCTGATTAACATTGTGGATACACCTGGACATGCCGATTTCGGTGGTGAAGTAGAGCGTATCATGAAAATGGTAGACGGTGTTTTGCTGGTTGTTGATGCTTTCGAAGGCACCATGCCGCAAACGAAGTTCGTTCTACGTAAAGCATTAGAAAGCAATCTTTCTCCGGTTGTAGTTGTTAACAAAATTGACCGTCCGAACGCTCGTCCTCAAGAAGTTGTTGACGAAGTTCTTGATCTTTTCATTGAGCTAGGTGCTACGGATGAGCAGCTTGATTTCCACGTTGTATATGCTTCCGCATTACAAGGTACATCAAGTCTTGATGCTGAGAAACAAGATGACAACATGGAAGCTATTTATGAAACGATTGTTAGTCACATCCCAGCTCCAACAGAAGATGTTGATCAACCGCTTCAGTTCCTTGTTACATTGATGGATTACAATGAGTACTTGGGTCGTATCGGCGTAGGCCGTGTGAACCGTGGTAAAATCCGTCAAGGTCAGACTGTTGCTGTTATGACGCGTGAAGGCGGTCAGAAGCAAGCAAGAATCGAGAAACTTTTTGGTTTCACAGGCTTGAAACGTATTGAGATCGAAGAAGCAGCTGCAGGGGACATCATTGCCATTGCAGGGATCAAAGATATCAACATTGGTGAAACGGTAGCAGATCCTGCGAATCCGGAAGCATTGCCAGTTTTGAAAATTGATGAGCCAACGCTGCAAATGACATTTATCGTCAATAACTCACCATTCGCAGGACGTGAAGGGAAATGGGTAACTTCCCGTAAAATTCGCGAGCGTCTTTACAAAGAGCTTGAAACAGACGTAAGTTTGCGCGTTGAAGATACAGACAGCCCGGATGCTTTCGTTGTATCTGGCCGCGGTGAGCTTCACTTAGGTATTTTGATTGAAAACATGCGCCGTGAAGGCTTTGAATTACAAGTATCCAAACCAGAAGTTATCATTCGTCAAATCGACGGTCAAAAAATGGAGCCGATTGAGCGTTTAATCATCGACGTTCCAGAAGACAGCATGGGTTCCGTTATGGAGAGCTTAGGTTCCCGTAAAGCCGAGATGGTCAACATGATCAACAACGGCAGCGGTAACGTTCGTCTTGAGTTCTTAATCCCTGCACGTGGTTTGATCGGTTACAGAACGAACTTCTTGACGTTAACTCGCGGCTACGGTATTATGAACCATGCTTTTGACAGCTATGGTCCTTACCAAGGAGCTGGTGTTGGCGGACGTCATGAGGGCGTACTTGTTTCCAGTGAATCTGGCGTATCTACTTTATACGGAATCCTTTCTGTTGAAGATCGCGGTATCCTGTTCGTTCATCCACAAACAGAAGTTTACGAAGGCATGGTCGTTGGTGAGCATACACGCGACAATGATATCATCGTTAACATCTGTAAGGAAAAAGCGGTAAACAACATCCGTTCCGCGAACAAAGAAGAAACTGTAAAAATGAAAACTCCTCGCATGTACTCTTTGGAGCAAGCACTTGAGTATTTGAACGATGATGAATATTGTGAAATCACACCGAAATCCGTTCGTATTCGTAAAAAGATTTTGAACAAAAGCGAGCGCGAGCGTGCGGAGAAACACCGCAAAACAGCTGAAGCTAACGTGTAGTTCACAAAGTGTTCTAAATATGGGAAATGTGGGCTTCTGTGCCGCATTTCCCTTTTCGACAGTAGAAAGTGTTCGTTTCGGTAATACCGAAATATGCTTTCTACTTGGCGATAAAACCTACCTCTAAACGCTGTCGCTCATCTATGAATGACTCCGATAGAGGTTTTCTCATTTATTTGTTACTTTGAGGGATCATGATAATTGACTTTACTTTTTGAATGAAATGGAGTGTATGTTTTGACTGCCTTGAACGTGTGGTTTGGAAATCACCTGTACATCACTTATCTGTTAATCTTTATATTTATGTCTTATGTGTATAACAAAGTTTTCCGGACGCGTAAATTGCCGGTTCTCAAGACAGCTATCATCTATGTGCTGTTGGCCATTGGATCGGTTATGCTGCTTGTTTTTCAAATTGTAGGACTACCTATCGTGCTCTGCCTAGCTGTTGCCATATCGTTAATGTTTCTGGTTCGCATTCGTTATTTTATCGAGAAAAGAAGCGGTAATAGACCCACTTAATAAGGATTTATGATTACTTTTGCTAAAGCAAAGCTCTAAGGAGGGGCGAATGACTCGATACTGGTTAACTCCGATTGCAGGCTATTCTCCTTTGGTGTTGGGGTCTGATCGTTTGCTCTGCTCTCCGCTCACAAAGCTGGAAGCTTTCCGTGAATTGGCGAATGTGAGGCACCCCAGATTGCTATCAATGTTTAAAGCTAGTCTGCTGTTAAGTGACGATGAAGAGATATGTGGTTCAGAGCTCGTAGAACTTGATTTATCGAATTCTGAGGCTGTTGTGTTTGATGGTGATCCTTTTCATTTATCGCATTGTGCAGAAGCCTTTCTAGATCGTCTACTGAAGCAAGAGGAAGCTTGGGGCTTCGTGTCATCATTAGATGATAGCGCTTTAGATGCCGATCAAATCATTTGGAAAAATCAATGGCTTCGTTGGCTGGAATTAGGCTGCGATGTTATTTTACTTAGAGAGGACGGGCGTTAAAATGAAACTGCAAGACGCCTTTTTTAACTGGTTGCAAATGCATATTGTAAGTCAAGCAAGACCGGATGACGAAGCGGCCAAAGAGACACTTGATTTTTTTGCGCTTATTTTGCGTGAAGATCATGGGGTCAGTCATATGGAAATTGTGGACGAATTGGATCGGATGAAAATTCACATCGCCTATGAACAAGAAAGTATTAAGAGTAAACAGAGTTTTGATCGTGAATCGGCGGAAAAGCTGCTTGATGATATTAATTCGAATCCGATTTACAATAATCAATAGACGTTTATGCTTGTCGACATAACTTTTTTAAACCGACGTACACTAGGATATATGTGGCTGAAAAAGGAGTGTTCTCATGATTTGAAAATAGATACATAAGGGTGGAACGCTTGCCACCGGCTATGCTATACTGTAAGTGTAAGGAGCGTTTTCAACCACCTAGTAGGAGGCGCAAACGATATGGCTGAACACAACACAGCTTTACCGAAGCAATGGATGGATCGCGCCCAAATGATGACCGAGCATGAATATGAGAAAACTTGTGTAAGCCGAGTCACTGTGAATCCAGCCGGCCGAGTTTTTGATGCGATAAAAAAAGCCTAGATCTGCGTATGCAGTCAGGCTTTTTGTTATCTTCGGTGGATTACGGGTTCGGCATTTCCGCCTGATTCGTACCGTTAGGTCCCGCATTGTTTGGCATATTGCGAATATCACGCGGCAGCTGAGGCATTGCACGGCCCATGATATCTGCCATTTGCTCTGCGAATCCAGTAATTGGTCTTCCTGCTCGAACGTTATCCCGGATGTTGCGCAAGCGTTGATCTAAGTCCAAATCTGCAGTAACAATAGCATTAACTCCGTATGGATCTTTCTTGAGCGCTTCAGCTACCGAGTACTTGACGGTGCCGACTCTGGCTCGATCCAAATCTTTCTTAATGTTAATGCCGACAACGGCGGTATTACCGAAGACGACGCAGTGCGCACTTTCAACCTGAGGGACGCTGGTGGCTAGGTTTTCCAAACGTTCTGCAACAGCCTTAGAATCTTTTATCTCGAGCTTTTGTGGGGCGATTTGTTGAACTTTTACTTGATTTTGATTCGGATTTTGAGAGGGGGCACCACTTTTCGGCGCTTGACTACAGCCAACCGCGAGGGTCAGTATTACTATAACTACGCACAATAGTCTCACTTGAATCGTTCCTTTCTTTCCTGAATCTCGCGTTTAGTTTGTCCGGCACAGCTAGGTTGTATGTATTTCGTATAACCAATGATCTAACGCCAAATCTGGGAGGGGACACACCAATGAAAAAAATTTACGTGTTGGATACCAATGTTCTGCTTCAGGACCCTAATGCTTTATTCGCGTTCGAAGATAATGAAGTAGTCATACCCGCCGTGGTGTTGGAGGAAATCGATTCTAAGAAACGAAATGCGGACGAAATAGGCCGTAATGCGAGACATGTTTCGAGATTGCTGGATGGATTAAGAACGAAAGGCAACTTGTCCGATGGCATCACGCTCGAACATGGCGGCAGCATTAAAGTGGAGCTCAACCATCGCAGCTTCGCGAAGCTGCAGGAAACATTTGCTGAATTAACGAATGATAACCGAATTCTTGCGGTCGCGCTCAACTATCATCTTGAAGAGCAGGGGAATGAATACCCGAGACCAGTTGTTATCGTGAGTAAAGATACATTAGTTCGTATTAAAGCGGATGTCCTCGGTATACCTGCACAGGATTATTTAACTGATCGCATTGTTGCACAAACGGATATGTATACAGGATATATAACGTTATACGTGCATCCTTCTATCATTGATGAGTTTTATTCTTATCGTTTCTTGACTGTGACATCGCTTAATTTGGGCTATATGCTGCATCCTCACGAATTTGTCATTTTGCGGGATGAGCTGGGTTCCTCCAAATCAGCTTTATTGAAAGTGACGCCCGATGCCAAAAAGCTGGAGCCACTCTTCATGAGTAACGATCCCATTTGGGGGATTGCCGCGCGTAACGCGCAGCAACGAATGGCTCTTGAGCTCCTGCTCAATGACGAAATCCCGCTCGTCACCCTGACTGGGAAAGCGGGTACAGGTAAAACGCTGCTCACGTTAGCTGCGGGCCTTATGAAGATTGAGGATGATCGTAAATATAAAAAATTGCTAATTGCTCGACCCGTTGTTCCAATGGGCAAGGATATTGGTTATCTGCCTGGTGAAAAAGATGAAAAGCTGCGTCCCTGGATGCAGCCGATCTATGATAATTTGGAGTATTTATTCGATACCAAAAAGCCGGGAGACATTGAAAAAATATTAGCAGGTCTCGGTAGTATTCAAGTGGAAGCTCTGACGTACATTCGCGGACGCTCGATTCCCGGCCAATTCATCATTATTGATGAGGCGCAAAACTTATCCAAGCACGAGGTGAAAACGATCGTTTCCCGCGTAGGAGAGGGCAGTAAAATTGTTCTTCTGGGTGACCCGGACCAAATCGATCATCCATATCTCGATGCCTCGAGTAATGGATTAACTTATGTGGTTGAAAGATTCAAACAAGAAGGTATTAGTGGGCATATTACTCTTGAACGTGGTGAACGCTCGCATCTTGCGCAATTGGCAGCCGATCTGCTCTGATAAATTCAAAAAGCCCACACCCCGATATAAGGGGATGTGGGCCTTTTTGGTGTGTTCTAAGGCAGCATCTCGATGCGGCATCGATAAGCTTTGGCAATACCCTGCATGAGCTCTTCGAGCTGCCGATCGACGACGTACACAGTGTGATCCTTAGCCTGGTACTGAGCAAGTAGATGTTCTTCGATCTGAAGGGCCGCTTGGCCGATTTCAGCTTGGGGGCTATCTGCTGTAAAGCGGAATTGTACAACAAGCTTATCGTATAAATAATTGTGCTCTGCGCGGCTAGTAAAGCCATAATCACTGAATAGATCAGTCAATTCAGCATCATCCGGCAGCAGCCGAAGCTGCATTAGGTTCGTCTCGATATTGAAATGAGCCATAACATCGAGCGCTGCGAGCTGTTGTTCTTCATTGCTGACAATAAGCATTTCTTTGTCGCGATCAAATAATTCAACTTTACCAGCGAGAGCTTTAACGATTTGCGCGTAAAATCCAGGTATTTTTCCTTCGGGCAGATCCATCATCAGACCAATTTTCGGTTCCATTTGTAGTCCTCACTTTACTTCGTTATCCTCTGTTACTTTACAGGGATAATTTGAGTTTTACAACTGCGATGCCATTCTTCGTCTCTACACTAACGACATCGAGATAATTGACAATTTTTTTCGGGATGAAACCAAGCTGGAATTCTTTCATAAAGTCTTCAATAGTGGTATCAGGCAGTTCGAAGCCATTGAATTCAAGTTTATCCACAACAAAGCGGACTTCATTCATGTCGGGATGTTCCTTCAACAAAAACATTCCTTCCAACGCGATTTGTACATGATCCTTTTTACCTTTTGCAATGATCGACCCATCAGCAAATTCAAAATTCAAATTCTGTAAAAGCTCATTTTTTGAATGAAGGTAAGCGTTGAAATCCGTATCACTAATCGTTATGACCGGATTTTTGATGGAAGATAAGTCCATGAATTTATTTTCTTTCGTTACATACTGTGGCAGTTCTCGGAAAGCTGATGATAAACTATTCAAGTACTCGCGAAATAAAGGGATGCCTTCTTGCTTCCATTGGTCATTTAAGCTTTTTATTTGGGCTTCTATGACTTGTGCTTGTGCACTGACGGCTAGTTGTTTATCCAGCTCTTCTTGAAGCTTTACGAGTCTCTCACGCTGTGTGAGGAATTTCTCTTTCGTTTTCTGAAGTTCGACGCGTGAAGAATCAAGTTCGGTTCGCAGGCTTTTCAATTTCTTAAACGATTCTGTGAAAGCTGATAAAGCGCGATGATCATTACTAATAATCATTTGTAAATACTCGAACATTCGCAATGCATCCGTAAAGGAACTAACGGTAAACAGCAGCATCCAGATCGAATCTCGATCCCCTGTATAATAAGCTCTCAGCACTTTTCCGGCATGTTTTCGGGTGTTATCAACGCTGCTGTTCTGCTTGATGATATCTTGTTCATTTTGTTTGATTTGAGCAACGATGTTTGCATCTTGTTCGTTTAATCGGGCCACTTCTTTGTCAATTTCGAAAATGGTAAGCCCTTTTTGGACGAGATCTTTGGTTTCGTCTTGTGTAGGTGTCTTTTCTTCGGCTGAGATTGTATGAAGCGGTAGTGTTATTTGAGTAAGTAATAGAATAGACAACATCATAGCTATGAATTTATATATCATTGAACGAATTCTCCCCCTAAGAACAGATTATCATATTTCTATTAAATGAAGCACAAAAAAATACTTACCTCTGGGGAAGAGGTAAGTATTTTGCTCTACATCTATTTTTTTGCCGGTGTAATTAATTTAAGGATCTCATCGAAGCTTTTAGCGTTTTTCGGTATTTCTTTCGTTAATGGAGCAGCTTGATTGATAGCGTCGTAGGTTTGATGAAGAAGAATATGATTATCCTGCGTTTTGCCATCAACAGTTAGGGTGAAGCCTACATCAATTGTTTGGTCACGAATAAAGCCGGTGTCATCAATAGCAACAACCATTTTACCCGGAGCCTTGAGTTGTAAAGCATTTGCTTGATTTTTTTTGAGTTGCTCGGCTTTATCGGCTGTAAGTAATCCATTGTTCTGTAATGACCCAATAAACTCTGGAAGCTTTGTTTGCAGCAGCGTATTCAATTCTTTTTCATTTTTAGTGGTAAGTTCAACACTGATGGATTTGGCTGAAGATCCGTCTTTCAGCTTAACTGGTTCCTTGGCTTCTTTATACCATTTTGCATCAATCCCGCTAAATATAAGATTACCAAGAGTGGTTGATAATTGAGAAGTATTTTTCAAAGTGTCTACAGTTAATGGACTAGTACTGTTCTGACTCATTTTTTGTAGATCAATTGCGTAGTACTCGTCAGGTGTTTTATTTAATGCTGGCATATTAAAATACAATTTGCTATCTTTAATGAGAATTGGAATCTCAAAAGGGGATGTAGAGCCCTTAGGCGTTATTTTTAAGTCCGTTTGGAACTGGAGTGGCTCCACATTGCTGATGCCCTTCCAATCGATTGTGCTTTCTCTGACCAAAGATAACAGCCCGTTAGTTAAAGGGTTGGACGATTTCATCAATCCATCGCTTATGGCTAATGTAGTACTCCCATCGAAGGTGTAAGATTTCATTTCTTTTTGTTTAGTTAGTGATTGTTCGAGTGCTTCTTTGATCTTCGTGTTGTCTGTACAAGCTGTTAACGATATTAGGCTGATTGCCGATACCGCTGTTAAGGTAATCCACTTCTTTGACATGCTTTTCTGTCTCTCCTTCCATAAATCCTTCTTCATTATAATGGTTTCCTTATGTTTTGTCTTTAAGTAAAGAATTGGAGGGTTCTTCATTGAATCATCAGCTCGGACACCCAAGTGTTGTGACAGCCTTAAAAGAGGCCATTCAGTCAGCGGAATTGCAAGCCATCACATTCAGAGACTATATGGATATTTGTCTATACAGTGAACCATATGGGTATTATCGAAATGAGAGGCTGAAAATTGGTAAACAGGGAGATTTCTATACAAGTTCCTCTATTGGTTCAATAATGGGGGAAATAGTGGCATCATTTATTTGTAAGCAGCTGAATAGTGAAAGTCCTCTTATAGAACCCGTTCATATTGTTGAATGGGGGGGAGGCAACGGGCGAATGGCCCTTCACATCATGGGCGAAATAAAGCGAACTGATCCCGCCGTTTATGCTCGATTAACCTATACAATCATTGAATCTAGTACATATCACCGTCAGCAGCAGCGAACAGCGCTTGAAGAACACGCACAAGTTATTCAATTCTCAAGTGAAACAGAATGGTTGGCTCAGACGCCGAAAGATCAGGTTTATGTTCTTGCGAATGAGCTATTGGATGCTTTCCCGATCCACCGAATACGCTATAAAGATATGCTTTTCCAAGAGTCCTATGTGAAATGGCAAGAGGAGGAGCAGATTTTTCAAGAAATTTGGCTTACTATCAGCTCCCGACATATATTAGACTTCCTAGAACGTACCAAAGTTCAATGGTTGGATGGTCAAATAGGGGAGATAAACCTTGAAGCTGAAAGTTGGGTCTCACGTGTGGCTGAACGGATCCAAAGCGGCAGCTGCATCATCATTGATTATGGCGATACAGCAGAAGAACTATTCGCTCCTCACCGTTATAATGGAACTTTAATGTGCTATCGCAAACATCAAGCTCAAGATAATCCATTCATCCACCAGGGTGAGCAGGATATGACATCACATGTTAATTTCAGTTCTTGTCAATTAGTTGCAAAACAGAGTGGCTTTACTTACTGCAAACTTCAGACGCAACGGGAGTTTCTGGTGGAGCAAGGGATATTGCAAAGACTTCAAGACCACTTTGATCCGAACCCTTTTAGTGAAGTGTCTAAGCGGAATCGGTCAATTAGGCAGTTGCTGCTAAGTGATCAAATGAGTGAGTTATTCAAAGTGTTCATCGCAAGCAAACATTCAGTTATCAATGAAAAAAAGGTGAGCCGCTGAGTAACAGTCGGTTCACCTTTTTGCTTGTTTTTATTGTTGTGGGTTTAGACAGACATTTTGAAAAATGACCAATACGTAAATCCGCTGAAGGAAATAATCATATATCCCCAGAACAACAATATGTAAGTTCGTTCTGACAAGCGCATATAGCCTAGAATGACGAATACGGCAGTTTGAAAAAAGAAAATCAGAGACATAGGTATCATATCGCCAGCTAAGCTCATTAGTGCGATAACAAGTGTCCAAAAACCTAGAACCCGAAACATGCGATCCATTCTCGTAACATCCCCCTCTCATACCACGTTGCACTTTAACTACAACACATTATACCGTTTGAAATCAGCGGTGTAAACCGTCAAACGGTGACGAAATTGAAAACATTTCATCAGATAGTAGTAGTATGTCTTTTTATCGGGATCCCATGTATGAGTGACAAAAAATTTGGCAATACCATTTAGTATCAAATAGATTCTATGAACTCTAGTACGGGCATAGAAATAATAATAATGGCACGAATCAATTTATCCCTGCTCTCTACGAATTGATTCTTTATTATGATGCATCCCCAATAGGCGAGTTTTTGATCTTTGACCAAAGTTCCCGCAGAGGAGACTTTGATCTACGGACCAAAGATCCCACAGAGTAGAGACTTTGATCTATGGACCAAAGATCCCGCAGAGGAGAGACTTTGATCTATGGACCAAAGATCCCACAGAGGAGAGACTTTGATCTATGGACCAAAGATCCCACAGAGGAGAGACTTTGATCTCCGACCAAAGATCCCTATATTATGTTAGGAGGTTCGACCATATGTCAGCAATTAGACAAGATGCTTGGAGCGATGAAGACGACTTAATCTTGGCGGAAGTGACACTGCGTCACATACGAGAGGGTAGCACACAATTATCTGCATTCGAAGAGGTTGGAGAGCGCATTGGGCGTACAGCGGCAGCCTGTGGATTCCGTTGGAACAGTTTTGTAAGGAAAAAATATGAAGCGGCTATTCAGATTGCCAAAGCACAACGTCAGAAAAGAACGCAGCTTAAAAAGCATGCTGCCGTCTCGATTTCCGGTTCTTCTTCCATTGGACTGCTGGATGGACCTGAGTTGTCTACAGGCAAAGTAGAGACATTCACGGAAGAAACATTATCGATTGACGCTGTGATCCGGTTTCTAAGACAATGGAGAAACACGTACCAAGATATGAATCGTCATATTAAAAATTTGGAAAAAGAGCTGCAAGACAAAGAGGACGAACTAGATAGATTGGGCAGAGAAAACAACAAGTTGAATAAGCAAGTTAATGAAGTTGAGACCGATTATCGTGTTGTGAATGATGATTATAAAGCATTGATTCAAATTATGGATCGTGCTAGGAAAATGGCCTTCCTCGTTGAAGAAGAGGAAGAAGAGAAGCCGCGGTTCAAGATGGATGCGAATGGTAACCTAGAAAGAGTAGATTGAGTTTGCCGCCCGTCCTTACATATAGAAGCTTCAGAACAAGGAGAGCCCTTGGACTGGGGCTTTTTTGTTGTATAATGGGAATTGTATGTAAAGGGGGACATGAGATGCGCATTATGATTATTGGTGCAGGCTCCTTAGGACTGCTATTCGCTGCCAAGTTGTCTGCTTTTTGTGAACATATGACAGTCATTGCAAGAACGATAGAACAAGCAGATAAGCTAGATCAGATGGGGATCGAGTTGGATGGAACTGCAGAAGCAATTAAGACTACTCGTAATGGGGACATAGATTTTCGTTATTATATAGAAGAGGCAGAAACGGTTAAACTGTCTTTACATCATTTTGACTACATATTTCTCATGGTCAAACAGCCTGCGATTACACAAGAATTAATCAACAATTTAAAGTCCCAAATGTCTAAAGACACCTGCCTAATTAGTTTTCAGAACGGAATAGGGCATGAAGAGAGGTTAGGAGAAGAGCTTGGGCGGGATCGCTTGCTGCTCGCTGTGACGACGGAAGGGGCTAGACGAGAGGGCTTAACAGCAGTTACTCACACCGGACATGGTATCAGTTATATAGGAACATCGGAAGATTCAGATCATTTTGTAAATTCAACACATATTTTGTTAGTTGAGATGCTTGAGAAGGCAGGATTTCATACAATGATGTCGAAGAACATGGATGTAAGGATTTGGAGCAAGCTGACGATAAATGCTGTAATTAATCCGCTTACGGCCATTTTACGTGTGAAAAACGGAGATCTGCTGCTTTCACCCTGGACGCTCTCCCTCATGAATAACCTTTACCAAGAAACTCGTATGGTGGCGACTGCCAAGGGGATTTTACTGCCTGATGATCTATGGGACACGCTGCTAAGTGTCTGTAAAGCCACTAGCTTAAATCATTCATCTATGCTTCAGGATATTGAACAGTCCAGACGAACTGAGATCGATTATATTAACGGAAGCCTAGTAAAAATGGCAAAAGAATTAAATCTTGAGATTCCGACTCACCAAACCGTGTTCCAATTAGTGAAAGCCCTAGAATAAGTAGGTGAATTCTTGATGATGAATGTGTTAGCCAGTTGGATTTCTACGTTATATGCAGTCTTAGCAGTGGCACCGTTTATTACGTTTATCCTTTTGTGGTTTCTAGTCTTTGTTTTTCTTAGAGATAAGAAGATGACAACGAGACTTACCATGGACGTGACGACGTTATTTCTGTTAGGCTCTGTTTCATTGATGTGGAATCAATTGTTTCATACGAATTTTGGTTTCTGGCTAATTGCGCTCGTGCTGCTCATCGCTTTTGGGATCATTGGTGGTTATCAGACGCATTTGAAAGGAAAAACCGAATTATTAAAGGTCAGCAGGGTAGTTTGGAGGCTTAGTTTTCTGGGTCTATCAGCACTTTACATCCTGCTATTTTTCCTGCATATCGGGAAAAATTATATATTTTCGACCTAAGCAAGACGATTTTGTGGAAATAATGTGAATAAATCAATTTTTAGTGTATGTTTGTAATATTTATTTAAGAATTGTAGAAAATAACAATGAAATCCGTCTAGATTTTATTGACCGATGGTTGTATAATTAGAAACCGTATAGGACCTTTTTCTTCATATTATTTTAACAAAGGTGAATTGAAATTTTATCTTAGGTTGATGAAGATGAAATTAGTTCTGGACAAAGCATAGTTATATGTTATAATTCCTTGCGTAGAGTCTAGTAAATTTTTTTACCAGAGGTTCGAGTCAGATATACTGACACGTATGAAGCGGTTTCATTTGTTTTTGGGTTTAAGGTGTAAGGTTTATGTGAATAAAACTATCAAAACACCTAACCATAGATGTTTAGATACATATTTTAAAGGAGGAGTTTTATGAAAGCGACGAAATGGGTTTCTACAGCAGTAGCATTAACGCTTATGGGTAGTGTGGCAATTGGTTGTGCCAAAAAAGAGGAACCATCTGCTTCTCCGACTGGGGATACTAAAGGTACAACAGCTCCTGCGGCATCTAACAAACCGCAAGAAATTAAAATCAACTTTACTGCAGAGCCACCTGTTATGGATAGCTCCAAAGCAACAGCTAATGCTGCTTTCACATTCATTAGCGCATTTAACGAAGGTCTTTATCGTACTGACAAAGACGGCAAAGCAACTCCTGGACTTGCAAAAGATTTCCCTAAAATTTCTGCTGATGGTCTAACTTACACAATCGACATTCGCGACAATGCGAACTGGTCTGATGGTCAACCAGTAAAAGCACAAGATTTCGTTTATTCTTTCAAACGTACATTAGATCCAGCGACAAAAGGTCAATATAGCTTCGTAGTAGCTTGGATTAAAGGTGGAGAAGCTGTAACAAAAGCGAAAACACCTGAAGATGTTAAAAAAGCTCAAGATGCTCTTGGCGTAAAAGCAATTAGCGACAAACAGCTTGAAATTAAACTTGAGAAACCAGTTACCTTCTTTACACAAATGCTTGCGTTCGGAACTTTCTTGCCACAAAGAGAAGATTTCGTTACAAAAGCTGGCGATAAATATGGAGCAGAAGCTGATAAAGTAATTGGTGCAGGTCCATTTATTTTGAGCAAATGGGATCATGGCCAAACACTTGAACTTGTTAAAAACGAGAAATATTGGGACGCTGCTAACGTTAAACTTACGAAAGCAACTGTCAATATCGTAAAAGATACAAATACAGGACTTAACCTATATGAAACAGATGCAGCTGATTTGGCTGAAATCAACCGAGATCAACTTAAACTTTATGCAGGTAAACCAGATAACTTGCCTAAACCTGAGTTGACTAACTCTTACTTGATGTACCAAACGAAAAAAGTTCCTGCCTTGGCTAACAAGAAAATTCGTCAAGCTTTAGGTATGGCGATCGATCGTCAAGCTTATGTTGATACAGTTCTTGCTAACGGTTCTGTAGCATCCACAGGTCTAGTGCCTGGCGGTACTTCTGACGGTGCAGGCGGCGACTTCCGTAAATCTGCTGGCGAAACTCAACCTAAGTTCGATGCAGCTAAAGCAAAACAATTGCTTGCTGAAGGTTTGAAAGAAGCTGGTTTAACAGCTCTTCCTAAAATGAAAGTGAACGCGGATGATACAGAAACTGCGAAAAAATCACTTGAGTTCATCCTTGCACAATGGAAACAAAACCTTGGATACGAAGCAGAAGCGAACCCAGTTCCGCATGCATTGCGTATCGAGTTGTCCTCGAAGCATGACTTCGAAATCGTTCTTTCCCTATGGGGCGCGGATTACAACGATCCAATGACATTCTTGGATATGTGGGTAACTGGCGGAGAGTTTGATGAAGGCGACTACAGCAACCCGCAATATGACGCACTAATTAAGCAAGCTCAAGCAGAAGTCGATCCTTCCAAACGTGCGAAAGCAATGATTGATGCTGAGAAAATCCTGATGGATGATCAAGGTGTAGCACCACTTTACTTCCGTACACGTGCTTACTTGAAAAAACCTTCAGTTAACGGTTTGATTCTTCCATCATTTGGTCAAGAATGGGAACTGAAATGGACTAGTATTAAGTAATCAAAAGCTTCATAGTTAAGTTGTTACAAGAAGGGGCCGTTCGCACCTCGTGGAGCGGCCTCTTCTAAATTTCTAAGCAGTAGTTAATTTTAATAAAGGAGGAGCAATATGGTTAAGTTCATTCTTCGCCGTTTCTTATATGCGCTTATTACGTTATGGCTAATTGCATCATTTACATTCGTATTGATGAAAAACTTACCAGGTAATCCACTTGGAGAAGGCTCTGAACGGATTCCTAAAGCGACGAAAGAGATGCTGATGAAGCAATACGGTTTAGATAAGCCATTATGGGAACAGTACTTGACATTCATGAACAATATCATCCATGGCGATCTAGGAGCTTCCTATCAATTCCCTGCTCACAAAGTTACTGATATTATCAAACAAGCATTTCCTTCTTCACTAGAACTTGGGTTAATCTCTATCGCTATTGCTATTATTGCAGGTCTTGCTTTAGGGATTATTGCTTCCTTGAAGCATAATAAAGCAGGCGATTACACGGCCATGTTTATTGCGATTCTGGGTGTGTCTATCCCATCATTTGTTCTTGGTCCATTGCTTTCTTATTATATCGGTGTTAAATGGGGTATTCTCCCTGCAGGATTATGGAAAGGTCCAAGCTATCGTATTTTACCATCACTTGCGCTTTCATTCGGAACCATTGCCATCTTGGCACGTTTGATGCGTACATCCATGTTGGACGTTCTAAACCAGGATTACATTAAGACAGCTAAATCCAAAGGTTTAACCAATTTCACAGTAGTTGTTAAGCACACGATAAGAAACGCCATTTTACCAGTTATCACAATTATAGGTCCAATATTTGTAAACGTCATCACAGGAACGCTAGTTGTTGAACAAATTTTCTCTGTGCCAGGTTTGGGTAAACACTTTGTAACATCGGTTTATTCCAATGATTACACGATGATATCTGGATTAACCATTTTCTACTCAAGCATTCTTATCTTAGTAATCTTTATTACAGACGTAGTGTATGGCTTTGTAGACCCTAGAATTCGTCTTGGGAAAGGCGGGAAATAAACAATGCAAACTCCAAATCAATCAACAGAGAATAACTACAAGTTTGCTCCCGTTTCAAATAAATCTCTAACTGGCGATAAAATTGTTAGACCATCGCTCAATTATTGGCAGGACGCTTGGAGACGACTTAAGAAAAATAGACTGGCTATGGCTGGCTTAATTATATTAGTTGCTTTAATCGTGTTTGCGATTATTGTTCCTTTTGTTTCAAGCTACGATTATCAGACTCAAAACTTAAAAGTAAAAAATGTGCCTCCAAGCGGAGAACATTGGTTTGGTACTGACGACTTCGGCCGCGATTTATGGACTCGCGTATGGTGGGGGACACGTATCTCATTATTCATTGGGATTATCGCAGCTATCATTGATTTGGTTATTGGTGTTATTTATGGCGGTATTTCTGCCTACTATGGCGGGAAAGTTGATGAAGTGATGCAGCGTACGATTGAAATCGTATATGCGATTCCTTTCTTGCTAATCGCCATTCTACTCATTATGGTTATCGGTTCTGGTATTCCATCTATTATTTTGGCTATGGCCATAACAGGTTGGGTTCCAATGGCACGTTTGGTGCGTGGTCAAATGCTGACGTTGAAAGAGCAAGAGTTCGTGCTTGCCTCTCGTACACTTGGTGCATCACCAATGAGAATTATTATGCGCAGCTTGATTCCTAATGCGTTAGGTATCATCATCGTGCAAATTACGTTTGTTGTTCCAGCTGCTATCTTTACGGAAGCGTTCCTTAGCTTCATTGGTCTTGGTGTTAAGCCGCCGCTCGCATCGCTGGGTAACTTGCTATCTGACGGCGCCAACTATATCCGGTTATATCCGCATCGCCTTATTTTCCCGACTATTATTTTCAGCTTGATTCTTTTAAGCTTCAATTTACTCGGCGATGGGCTTCGTGATGCGCTTGATCCAAAAATGCGCAAGTAAGAAGGGGTGAATAATGATGAGCACCAATAACAATTTACTTGAAGTAAAAGATTTGAGAGTTTCTTTCCGGACGTATGCAGGAGAAGTTCAAGCTGTTCGCGGCGTATCTTTTTCTTTGAAAAAAGGTGAAGTGTTGGCGATTGTAGGTGAATCCGGTTGCGGTAAATCCGTTACGGCACAAACGCTCATGCGTTTAATTCCTACTCCGCCTAGTTATATAAAAAGCGGTTCTATCATGTTTGACGGGAAATTGGATATTACCAAGCTTTCCAACAGACAAATGGAGAAAATTCGTGGATCCGAAATGGGTATGATTTTCCAGGATCCGATGACTTCATTGAATCCGACGATGAAAGTCGGCGATCAAATTACTGAAGGTTTGATCAAACATGAAGGTTTGAGCAAAAAGGCTGCAACAGAGAAAGCGATTGAAATTCTTAAGCTTGTAGGCATTAACTCTCCAGAGGGCCGTATTCATCAATATCCGCATGAGCTCTCCGGTGGTATGCGTCAGCGTGTTATGATTGCTATCGCACTTGCTTGTTCGCCTAAACTGCTTATCGCGGATGAGCCAACAACGGCTCTTGATGTGACGATCCAAGCGCAAATCATTGATTTGATGAAGACGATCTCTGTTAAAACGGACTCATCTATTATCTTAATTACACATGACCTTGGTGTTGTAGCTGATATGGCTCAACGTGTTGTCGTTATGTACGCTGGGAAAATTATTGAACAAGGCACAGTAGATGAAATTTTCTACGAGCCGCAGCATCCATATACATGGGGCTTGCTTCGTTCAGTGCCGCGTTTGGATACGAATAGCAATGAAGAGCTTGTGCCGATTCCGGGTACGCCTCCAGATCTATTCGCACCTCCAAAAGGGTGTGCATTTGCAGCTAGATGTCCATATGCTATGAATCATTGTTTGGAAGAAGATCCAGAGCATACTTCGATTTCTGAGACACACAGTGCCGCTTGCTGGCTGTTGCACCCAGATGCACCGAAGGTTGAACGTCCTGTAGGAGTGGGAGGTCATCAACATGTCTAAATCTAATCAACCTATCTTACAAATTCGTAACATGAAGAAGCATTTTAATCTTGGCAACGGTAAAATATTGAAAGCTGTTGACAATTTCTCCATAGAAATTAACCGCGGTGAAACATTTGGTCTCGTAGGGGAATCCGGATGCGGGAAATCGACTGCGGGTAGAACGATTATCAAGCTTTATGATGCAACAGAAGGCGAAGTTATTTTCGACGGTGAAGATGTTCATAAGTTGAAGGGCAAGAAGCTGAAAGATTTTAATCGGAATATGCAAATGGTATTCCAAGATCCTTACGCTTCCTTGAACCCTCGTATGACGGTTGGAAATATCATTGCTGAAGGTATTGATATTCATGGTTTGTACAAAGGCGCTAAACGTAAAGAGCGCGTGATGGAATTGCTTCGTGCCGTTGGTTTGAACGATGAGCATGCCAATCGTTTCCCGCATGAGTTTTCCGGCGGTCAGCGTCAACGTATCGGGATTGCCCGTGCACTTGCGATTGAGCCGAAATTTATTATTGCGGATGAACCGATCTCTGCATTGGACGTTTCCGTACAGGCTCAAGTTGTCAACCTGTTTAAGAGATTGCAGAAGGAAATGGGCTTGACTTACTTGTTTATCGCGCATGATTTGGCGATGGTTAAGCATATTTCCGATCGTATCGGCGTTATGTACCTTGGTAACCTCGTTGAGGTGACGACGTCAGACGCACTTTACGCGAAGCCGCTTCATCCTTACACACAATCGCTGCTTTCTGCAATTCCGATCCCAGATCCGGAAATTGAGCGTACACGTGAGCGCATTATTCTACAAGGTGATGTACCAAGTCCGCTTAATCCGCCTAGCGGATGTCCGTTCCGTACACGCTGTCCGCAAGCAATGCCGCAGTGTGCGGAATCGATGCCGCCATCCAAAGAAGTGGAACCAAATCACTTCGTAGCTTGTCATTTGTATTAAAATTGTCCAGCCGCCCCCGCAGGGGGCGGCTTTTTAATGTCCAATTGTAATTATTAAAAATACAGTTTTGACGATTGCTGACCTTACGTGTACAATCAAAGAATAGTCGTTTTATTTGGTATGAAGAGGAGACACTAGTCGCGTATGCAAATGGAAACTTTTCATTGGAAGAAAAATCAGAAGTTAGCGGAAGATTACATAGCTCAAACGGATAAAGCTAAAGCTTTGTATCCTTACCACTTTGGAAACTTGGAAGACTGGCAGTCCCGAGTGCAATGGTTAGATGAACCAAAGACCTCACTCCAAGTTGATCGAGGGCGCTTAGTTCAAGTTTTGCAGCAATATAATAAGAGAATAGGAAATGCACGGGCTGCATTTGACCAAATCTCAGCATTGGCTGATAAGAATGCACTTGCCATTGTGGGTGGCCAGCAAGCCGGATTGTTCGGCGGATCGCTGCTTGTTTTGTACAAAGCCATAACCATTGTTCAATTGGCGCGTGAGTGGAGCGGGAAATTACAACGCCCAGTTGTGCCGATCTTTTGGATTGCTGGTGAGGATCATGATTTCGATGAAGTGAACCATACGTATACGCTATCGAATGCTCAGCATATTGAGAAAATCAAGGTTGATCATCCGACAGGGCGCCGCACATCCGTTAGTAGGCTGCCTATTGAACCTGAAGCATGGAAAGAGGCCTTGACGGCGTTAGATCAATCTCTAATGGATACAGAGTTTAAAGCTTCTCTAATTGCTAAGCTGGAGGGAACAACAGAGGATGGAGCGACATTATCTGAAGCTTTTGCTCGCTGGATGGCTATCCTCTTTGGCGAATACGGGCTTGTCCTCATTGATTCCGATGAACCTTCCCTACGAGCTTTGGAAGCGCCCATGTTTGAGAAGTTGATCCTTGAGAATGAAGCATTCTCTGGATCGTTACAGAAGAGTCAGGATGCTGCCTGGCAAGCAGGATATGAGAGTCAAGCTGAAATAAGCAAAGACGGAGCTAATTTGTTTGTATTTGCAGATGGACAGCGGTTGCTGTTGCATCGTGAAGGTGAACGATTTACAGATAAGAAGCAGGACAATTGCTATACTAGACAGCAGCTTCAAGATTTAGCATTAACAATGCCTGAGAATTTGAGCAACAACGTGATGTCGCGGCCTCTGATGCAGGAATTTTTATTCCCTGTTCTGGCAACTGTGTTAGGACCGGGTGAGATTGCTTACTGGTCGCTGACGAAGCATGCTTTTGAACAGTTTGGCATGAAAATGCCGATCATAGCACCGCGAATGGAGTTTACTTTGATCGAGGGTACGGTTCAGAAGCAAATGAACAAATATGGTTTTACATTTGAAGACGTGCTTGAGCGCTTTGAGCACAAGAGGCAAGAATGGCTGGATGCGCAAGATACATTGCAATTGAATGAGCGCTTCGATGCCGTAAAATCGGATTTCAGTGTGAACTACGCGCCGCTTGTGAATTCTCTAGCCGCGATCAATCCCGGGGTTAAAAAGCTGGGAGAAACGAATCTGGAGAAAATCTTGGAGCAAATCGAATATTTGCGTAATAAAGCAGGAGAAGCATATAAGGCGCAATTCGATGCAGCGTTGCGACAATTAGAACGCATAAGACTAACGATAGTACCGTTCGCCAAGCCGCAAGAAAGAGTGTATAATGGGTGTGCTTATATGAATCGGTATGGGAATGAATGGCTCCGAGATTTACTTGAGACACCAATTCCTGTGGATGGTTTGCATCGAATTTATTATTTATAGGAGGAAACTAACATGTCGACTGTAGAAAAAAGTATTGTGGCAGATATAACATTAGCACCTGAAGGTCATTTGAAAATTGATTGGGTCCAGGCGCATATGCCTGTTTTGAATCGTATTCGTGAGCAATTTGAGAAGGAACAGCCTTTTAAAGGATTGAAAGTCGCTATTTCCTTACATTTAGAAGCGAAAACAGCCTATTTAGCAAAAGTAGTAAAAGCTGGTGGAGCTGAAGTAACGATTACGGGAAGCAATCCGCTATCTACACAAGATGACGTTTGTGCAGCGCTTGTTGAGGACGGTATTACCGTTTTTGCGAAGTACAATCCGAGTCCGGAAGAATACAAAGAGCTGCTAATTAAAGCGCTCGAAACGAAGCCTGACCTGATCATTGATGATGGGGGCGATTTGGTTTCTATTCTTCATTCCGAACGTAAAGATTTGGCTGTACAAGTTCGCGGCGGAGCTGAAGAAACAACAACTGGTATTCTTCGTCTGAAAGCGATGGAGAAAGAAGGAAAGCTTGAATTCCCGATGGTCGCGGTTAACGATGCCTTCTGTAAATACTTGTTCGATAATCGTTATGGAACAGGTCAATCCGTTTGGGATGGCATCAACCGTACAACTAACTTGGTTGTAGCTGGTAAAACTGTTGTTGTTGTCGGTTATGGCTGGTGTGGTAAAGGTGTGGCCATGCGTGCAAAAGGTTTGGGTGCGAATGTCATTGTAACCGAAATTGATGCAATTAAAGGTGTCGAGGCCTACATGGATGGCTTTGCTGTAATGCCAATGCTGGAAGCGGCGAAACTGGGAGATTTCTTCGTAACGGTTACGGGTAATCGTGATGTAATTCGTGGAGAGCACTACAAAGTAATGAAAGATGGCGCGATTCTATCGAATGCAGGCCACTTTGACGTTGAAGTAAACAAACCGGAACTTGAAGCAATGTCTTCTTCCAAGCGTACAGTAAGACGTAATATTGAAGAATACCAACTGACGGACGGTCGTAAAGTATACATTCTTGCTGAGGGACGTTTGGTTAACTTAGCTGCAGGCGACGGTCATCCGGCTGAAATTATGGATATGACATTTGCGCTGCAAGCTATGTCACTTAAATATGTAAATGATGAGTACAAGAAATTAGGCAAAACGGTTGTTAATGTACCTTATGTGCTGGATGAGCAAGTAGCTCGCTTCAAGTTGGAATCCCTTGGAACTAGCATTGACTCGTTGACAGAAGAGCAGAAGATGTACCTGGACAGCTGGGCGGAGCATTAAGATTTTTTGGAGCTTTGGAGAGCTTTCAAAAGCTCTGGAGAACCTTTCAGACCACTTTGGAGTGGGCTGAGAGGTTTTCTTTTTTTTGTGTAAGGGCAACAAAGGATTGGCTAAGGTTATTTTATCAGCAATTATTTGCTGAAGTGACTCGGAGACTTGCAACCTTTCCAACATAACCCCCGTTTATAGGGTGTATAACCTATATTTGGTAGCGAGGGGATGACAAGATGGGGGTCTTAAAAAGCGAAGGGAATTGTAGGCTCGTGCAGAGCAGCATTTCGGCTAACAAAACAAAGAGGTATAGATTTGATCGGGAGAAAATTTCTTTCCTGCTAGCAACATGTATACTAGTGATTAGTCTACTATCAGGCTGCAGTTCTTCAAAAAGTGACTCCTCGGCAGCATCATCAAAAGAAATGAAAATGGCTGCGACGAACGAAGCAGTAAAGTCAGATTCGGCACTGTCAGTTGACGCTAAACCAGCAGCTCCCGCTGCTGCAGCTGCTGGAGGAAAAACAAGCAACGCAGATGCCTTGACCAAGTCAAAAGACGGAGCCGCTGAGCAAGCGCCTTCTGACGTAAAAAATGCACCGATCACGGTCATGCCAGCAACGGGAAGCGATGAAGCAGCGGGATTTAATCGTAAGTTAATCTACCGAGCTAACTTGGTCATGCCTGTAGATGACTACAGCAAGGCTCAGACGGCCCTCCGCGACCTGATAGCGCTTAGCGGGGCTTACATTCTGCAGTTTTCGGAAAATGCGAATACGGGGGAACGAGGCGGGACATATACGATCAAAGTCGCAGCAAATGGGTTTGTCTCCTTGCTAGATGGCCTTGAGAAGATGAGTCCATCGCTGCAAAGGAATGTACAGGGGCAGGACGTCACAGAGGAGTATGTGGATCTTAATTCACGCCTCAAAGCAAAACAAATGGTTGAAACAAGATTATTGGGCTTTATGGAGAAGGCTTCAAAAACGGATGAGCTGCTTGCTTTCTCAAACGAGCTCTCCAAGGTACAAGAAGCGATTGAACAGATAAAGGGTCGAATAAGGTATTTAGATCAAAATGTCTCATTCTCGACGATTGAGCTTCGTATGTACCAGCAAACGGGAAATAAGCCGCTGCTATCTGATCCTAATAAGCTAACATTAGAGGAACGCATTCAAAAAGCATGGAATTCTAGCCTAAATGTACTAGTTGCTGTCATGCAAGGTATTCTCGTTTTCCTGGCAGCTGCATTCCCGATTCTCGTTATTGGCCTGTTGATTGGTGTACCGATCTGGGTATTCAGGCGCAAAAGAAATAAACAACTGCAAGAAATGCGATTACAGCTCAAAGATCAAAATGCTTCTTTAAACGCACTTGAAGATGAGAAACAAGGAACAAAAGACGCAGAATAGACCTAAAATTGAAAATAATTTTGAAAATCCTGCTCTCAAAGCAGGATTTCTTTTATTTTTAGCGAATATTGATTCAAATGTGGTGGAAAGTGGTACAAAGTGGAGGAAAAGGGGGCGCCATGCTATGTTCATGGGTGAATATCAACATAGCATCGACGAGAAAGGCCGAATGATCATCCCGGCTAAGTTTCGCGAAGCCCTCGGCGACTCATTTGTCATCACCCGCGGTCTCGATCAGTGCTTATTCGTTTATCCGCAATCGGAATGGGCGATACTCGAGCAAAAGCTCAAAGCACTGCCGTTAATGAAATCAGATGCGCGTGCCTTCACCCGGTTCTTCTTCTCCGGTGCTACGGAGTGTGACCTTGATAAACAAGGCAGAGCGAACATTCCAGGTAACCTTGTGGACCATGCCAAACTTGAAAAGGATTGTGTGGTTATCGGTGTTTCCAACCGAGTTGAGATTTGGAGTAAACAAATTTGGGAAAGCTATGCCAATGAATCCGAACAGTCATTCAATGAAATAGCTGAGAAACTCGTCGATTTTAATTTTGATTTATAGAGGTTTACGTAGAAAGCTTTGCTAAAGCAAAGCTCTTAGGAGGACACCAAGTGTTTCATCATGTGACGGTACTTAAGGAAGAATCTGTTGAGGGTTTACATATAAAGCCGGATGGCGTTTACGTGGATTGTACGATGGGCGGAGCAGGGCATAGTTCCCTGATTGCTTCTAAGTTAGGTCCTAATGGCTTGCTGATTGCTTTAGATCAGGATGAAGTCGCTCTAACGAATGCTCAAACTGTGCTAGCGCCTTACCTGGATCGCGTAAAAATCGTAAAAAGCAATTTCAGAGAGCTGGAGCAGGTGCTCCTGAATGAGCCTAGAGCACTTCGTGATGGCAAGCCACAGGTGGATGGGATTCTCTTCGATCTTGGCGTGTCATCTCCTCAGCTTGATGAGGGGGATCGCGGTTTCAGCTACAACCATGATGCAGAGCTCGACATGAGGATGGATCGTTCGAAGGCATTAACTGCCAAAACGATCGTTAATGAGTGGCCTGCTGACCAAATCGCACGAATTTTGTTCGAATATGGCGAAGAGAAGTTTTCCAGGCGGATCGCAGGCGTCATTGTAGAAGCACGGACCAAACAGCACATTGAAACCACAGGTGAGCTGGTCGAGCTGATCAAAGAAGGTATTCCCGCTGCAGCGAGAAGGACCGGCGGTCATCCAGCGAAGCGAAGCTTCCAAGCGCTGCGTATCGCGGTGAACGATGAGTTAGGAGCTTTTGAAGAAGCACTGGAGCAATCACTCCGTTGTCTTGCCCCTCAAGGCAGAGTTGCTGTCATTACCTTCCATTCACTGGAAGATCGCATATGCAAACAGTTTTTTGTGAAAAACGTTGAAAAATGCACCTGTCCTTCGGATCTTCCATATTGCGTTTGCGAGAAGACCGGAGTTGTAAAATTAGTAACACGAAAACCAATTGTACCAAGTGAACATGAGCTTGAAGTCAATCAAAGAGCAAGATCCGCGAAGCTGCGAATCGCTGAAAAGCTTTGACACAAAGGAGGAAATAAAATATGCCATCTTACATCCAAGGCAATTTGGCTCTCGATCCAAAACGTTCGGCTCCAGCACCTAAAGTGAAGATTAAAGAAACAACAAAGGTTGTTTATCGCAATAAAACGTTACCGACACAAGAGAAAATGCTATATTTATTCACAGTAATCCTTTGTGTCATTGTGGCGGGTGTTATTATCTGGCGTTACGCGGCTATTTATCAGATGAATGCTAATATTTTGAAAATGCAAAGTGATATTCGTGAAATGCAAGCTCAGAACAGTGCTTTGAAGCAAGAAGTAGAGAAACTGCAAAGTCCTGAACGCATGAAGGGTGAGGCTGTACGGCTTGGGTTTAATTTAGGAGATGAAAAGAAAGTAAGTTTGGTCACTCCAGAGAAAACAAAATCAAATACAAGCAGTAGTAAAAATAATAAAGTAGTTTCTAAACCGTAATGGGCAGGTATTCCATATGACAAAAAAAATTAAGCTGCGATCTTTGCTAATTGGAGGGTTCTTCACCCTTCTTTTTGTTGTCCTCATTTCTAAAGTCTATTGGATTCAAGTGGTAGAAGCTTCATGGTTGCTAGGGGAGGCCGAGAAGAAATGGGAAACAGATAAGGTGATAGCCCCTGTTAGAGGAAGTATCCTGGACAGAAATAACAAAGTACTAGCCGTTGAAGCAACGTCGTATACCATTGCACTTAATCCCAAAATGATTGATGGCTATCATATCGCTGAGAATGTTACGCAGGGATTAGCGGAAATTTTGAAAGAGTCGGATGTAACGAAGCCTACGCTTGTCAATAAAATCCGTGAGCGGGCAACGAAAATGAAGCCGGATGGGTCGGATTTTGCTGTCTATACAGAGATTAGAAATGAAGGTTGGAAGATTGAGAAAGAGAAAGCAGATCAAGTTCGTGCGTTAATTTCAGAGCTTCAAACAAAACTCAAGTTAAACGCAAAAGCTAACGTAGGAATTAATATTTTAGAAGACAAGAAACGCTATTATCCAGGTGAAACGCTAGCCTCTCACATTCTAGGGTATACGAATAAAGAAGGCGAAGCTGCGCTAGGATTAGAACTTAAATTAGACCAAACCCTTAAGGGTGTTCCTGGGATGTTAAGCTATGAGAAGGATGGAAAGGGTGTTGAACTTCCTGATTCCAAGATCAATTTCAAGCCAGCACAAGACGGGAACAATGTGCGACTCACCATTGATAAAAACATTCAGTTTTATTTGGAAAACGCGCTCGCCAAAGTAAATGACAAGTGGCACCCGAAGAGCCTGACGGCGATTGCAGTTGACCCACAAACGATGGAAATTCTGGGTATGGCCAATACGCCTACCTTTAACCCCAATACATATTGGACGATTAAAGATCAAAGTGACTTCAAAAACAATGCGGTAGCCTCTCGCTACGAGCCTGGCTCTACGTTTAAGATAGTGACGTTAGCTGCTGCAGTAGAAGAAGGTCTTTTTAATCCGAATGAAATGTACCAGTCCGGTAGTATTAAGGTTGAAGATAGAGAGCTTCATGACCATAATCGTGTTGGGTGGGGGAAAATATCTTTCTTAGATGGTCTTAAGCGCTCTAGTAATGTAGCCTTCGTTAAATTGGGTTACGAGAAACTGACTCCGCCTAAGCTGACAGATTACATTAAGAAATTTGGGTTCGATCAAAAAACGAATATTGATATGCCGAATGAAGTTTCCGGTTTAATCGATATGAAATATCCATCTGAGTTTGCAACGGCAACGTATGGTCAAGGAAAGGTCGTTGTTACAGCCATTCAACAAACAGCCGCTTATGCTGCGATGGCCAACGGTGGCAAATTGATGTGGCCTCACATTGTTAAGGATATTGTCGATCCGAAAACAGGGAAAACCATTCAATCTTTTGCGCCGCAAGTCGTTAGGCAAGTCGTAAGTGAAAAGACAGCCAGTCAGGTGACTGGATATTTAGAACAAGTTGTATCAGATCAAGAGATTGGTACAGGTAAGCTTGCCTTTATGGAAGACTACCGTGTTGCAGGAAAGACAGGAACAGCTAACTTAGTCCTTCCCGGTGAAAAGACCTATTCCACGGATTCGTGGGTTATTTCCTTTATTGGGTACGCTCCTGTTGAAAATCCTCGTATCTTAGTTACGCTAATCGCTGATCAACCTGATCTTGGCGGTAACTATCACTTAGGAGGGCAGGTATTAGCTCCTGCTTTTAAAGAAATTGTTGGTGAATCGCTGCAATATATGGGCGTAGCTTCGAATAAGCAAACTAAAATGGTGCCGAAAGAAGCGAATAAGCTAACTGTGCCTAATTTTACAGATGTGACAGCAGAAAGCGCCAAGGCTACTGCAAAAGAGAGCGGTTTGTCACTTGAGGTTTTCGGTAAGGGAGCCAAGGTTGTTGATCAATTTCCGAAAGCAGGTACAGAAATCTTATCTACACAACGAATATATGTGGCGATGCAAACTGTTGACGAAATGCCGCTGCCTAACTTGGTTGGTAGATCACTTCGAGATGCCGTTGAAGCCTGCTCCTTCTTTAAAGTAGATTGCCAAACTTCCGGTGAAGGATATGTCTCGGATCAGGCCACTACGGGGGAAGGCGAGGGAAGAAGTGTGACGTTGCAGCTTAAACCACTAAGTGATAAATCTTCAACTGCAAGTTCATCAACACCTACACCAACGCCAACGCCAACGTCGAATACGAAAACAGAAGCACAGCGGTCTACGGCCAAAAAGACGCCTTAATGGAGAGCTTGTTCTAACTCCTGTTTGTCCCGAATAGTCATGTTAGGAATGATCTTGACTTATTGGGAAGGGAGACTGAACGTTCATGCGTGTTTCTAACGTTACCGTTCGTCGCAGATTGTTTACTGCGCTTATCATTGGCACTGTCATCTTTACAGCACTTATTCTCCGTCTTGCTTATGTCCAGCTATGGATTGGACAAGACTTGGCGAATAAAGCAGAGGATAGTTGGCGGAGAAAAATAGACTTTGCGCCCAAGAGAGGCGAAATTCAAGATCGCAATGGGATTACAATGACATACAGTATGAGTACTCCTACGATAGTGGCTATTCCTGTTCAAATTCAAGACGCTCGAAGTACTGCGGCCAAACTTGCCGAAGTGCTGCAAGGGAACGAAGATGACATTTATAAACAGATTACAAAGAAAACATCCCAAAACGATATCAAGCCTTCTGGACGCAAAATAACGATTGAAAAAGCGCAGGAAGTACGAAATCTAAATCTTCCTGGTATTGTAGTAGCAGAAGATAACAAACGATATTATCCTTTTGGCTCGTTAGCTGCCCATATTCTTGGTTTTGCTGGATTAGATAAAGGGTTGACAGGCATTGAGGCAAAATATAACAGCCAATTAACGGGAATAGCCGGAAGCATATCTTATATGACTGATGCAGCAGGAAGAACGTTGGAAGGGACAACGGATACTTATACGAAGCCAAAAGACGGCCTCAATATGAAGCTGACAATTGACAGTCACTTGCAATCGGTGCTTGAAAGAGAATTGGATCAGGCTATGGTACAGTATAAGGCGCAAAATGTTATTGCCATCATGATGGATCCTAATAATGGAGAAATCCTTGCTATGGGGAGCAGGCCTACGTATGAACCAGGCAATTATAAGGATTTTCCGGCTGAAACCTATAACAGGAACTTACCGATTTGGAAAACGTATGAGCCGGGATCTACTTTCAAAATTATTACGCTAGCTGCAGCGTTAGAGGAAAAAAAGGTTGATTTAAAAAATGAACAATTTTACGATCCCGGATTTATTGAGGTCGGAGGAGCTAGACTCCGCTGTTGGAAACGCGGAGGTCATGGCAGTGAAACGATGCTGCAAGTCGTCCAAAACTCCTGTAACCCCGGATTCGTCGTTATGGGACAGCGTCTAGGCAAGGAAAAGTTGTTTGATTACATTTCAAAGTTTGGCTTTGGGAAAAAGACGGGAATTGACCTCGGCGGCGAAGAAAATGGGATTATGTTTAAGCCGTCTCAGGTGGGTCCTGTTGAGCTGGCGACGACGGCATTCGGTCAAGGGGTGTCGGTCACTCCGATCCAGCAAATTACTGCTGTCTCTGCGGCTATTAACGGAGGAAGACTTTTTAAGCCGTATGTGGCAAAATCGTTTACGAATCCGGATACGGGTGAAGTTGTTGATGTTGTAGAGCCCGAGCTTGTGCGCAATGTCGTCTCGGAGGAGACATCGAAGCAAGTACGCGAAGCGCTTGAAAGCGTAGTTGCCAAAGGCACAGGGCGCAATGCGTTTATCGACGGGTATCGCGTAGGTGGGAAGACGGGGACAGCGCAGAAGGTCATTAACGGACGTTATTCGCCGGATGAGCATATTGTTTCCTTCATTGGCTTCGCGCCAGCCGATAATCCGAAGATTGTCATCTATGCAGCTGTAGATGATCCTCAAGGGATTCAATTCGGAGGTCTGATTGCAGCACCGCTTGTGAAGAATATGATGGCTGATGCTTTGCGGTATATGAAAGTCGAACCGGATAAGAACCAGCTTGATAAAGAGTATCGCTATGGTGAAATACCGGTTGTTGAGGTGCCGGACTTGGTTGGAGCCTCCGTTGATGATATATTAGAAGATCTGAACATGAATTTTAGGCTGGCTAAGTCGGGCAGTGGTAAATATGTAATCAGTCAAGCGCCGAAACCGGGTTCACGTGTAGATCAAGGCTCTACAATACGCATTTTTCTCTCGAATAATGCGCCGCCGCAGTAATCTGGTTTGGACGGCCCGAAAAAAGATTTGCAAGTAAGACATGTTTAGCTTTTCCATAGGCATAAAATTGTCAATAATAGGTAGCAAAAACGTTAAGGAGAGGGTTGCTCATGAAACTTCAGGAGCTTGCTTCCGCACTGCTCATTACCCACATACATGGAGATGCTGAAACAGAGATTACTGGGATTGAAGCAGACTCTCGTAAAATAAAAGCAGGGGATTTGTTTCTATGCATCCCAGGACTGACAGCAGATGGTCACGATTATGCCCCAAAAGCGATTGCGCTTGGGGCTTCTGCGCTTGTAACGGAAAGAGTACTTGACTTATCAATTCCCCAGCTTGTTGTGAAAGATGCGAGATATGCAATGGCAGCTTTATCAGCCCATTTCTATGGCTACCCCAGCAAAGAACTGAAATTAATTGGGATTACGGGTACGAATGGCAAAACGACATCGACCTATTTAATCGAGAAAATATTGCGGGATCAAGGCTTCACGACGGGACTTATGGGAACGATTCAAATGAAAATCGGCGATACCTATACAGAAATGGAGCGCACAACGCAAGAAGCTGTTGATTTACAGCGCAGTTTCCGCCAAATGTGTGAACAAAAGACGGATTACTGCATTATGGAAGTGTCCAGCCATGCTTTGGAATTAGGTCGAGTGAAGGGCATTCATTTCCGTTCGGGTATTTTTACGAATTTAACGCAAGATCATTTGGATTATCACAAAACGATGGATGCTTACGCAGGTGCAAAAGGTTTGCTCTTCTCTAGATTGGGGAATGGTTTCTCAGCTGATCTCAAAGAGCGTCAGTATGCTATTTTAAATGCGGATGACGCTGCTTCCCATACGTTCAGTAAGCTGACAGCGGCGCAAATTATTACATATGGGATAGAGAACGAATGTGATGTAAGGGCGACAAAGATTCGAATTACGGCTCAAGGCACGGAATTTCAGCTTATTTCCTTTGCGGGAGAGGCTTTTTTCAGAATGAAATTAGTTGGTAAATTTAACGTGTACAATGCGCTCGGGTCCATTGCAGCGGCACTGGCTGAAGGGATTCCCCTTGAAGCGATCCGGAATAGTTTAGAAGATATTTCGGTCGTAGATGGGCGCATGGAGGTTGTGAATGAGGGACAGGATTACTTAGTCTTGGTTGATTATGCTCATACCCCAGATGGACTAGAGAATGCCCTGTCAACTGTACGTGACTTTGCAGAAGGTAAGGTAATTACTGTGTTTGGCTGCGGTGGTGACCGTGATCGAACGAAACGCCCTCTTATGGGTAAGGTTACGGCCAAGTATAGTGATTATTTATATGTGACTTCAGATAATCCGCGTACGGAGAATCCAGATGCCATTCTGGATGATATCGTTCCTGGTCTAAAAGAGGTTAATTTCCCAAAGGAACAGTATGAATTAATCGTGGATCGCAAAAAAGCGATACAAAAGGCTATT
The DNA here is from genome assembly GCF_001427935.1 of Paenibacillus sp. Soil724D2. Taxonomy (NCBI): domain Bacteria; kingdom Bacillati; phylum Bacillota; class Bacilli; order Caryophanales; family Paenibacillaceae; genus Paenibacillus; species Paenibacillus sp. Soil724D2. Next base: position 467,992 of record NZ_LMRY01000001.1, on the reverse strand, counting down.
GAAGGGGCAGGCCCTAAAGATGTAATATTGATAGCGGGAAAAGGCCACGAAACGTATCAGGATGTCATGGGGGTCAAGCATGATTTCGATGATCGATTGGTGGCTAAGGCTGCGATAAGGGGGAGAGGACGATGATAGAGCGCACGTTGGAACAAATGACAGACATGCTAGGCGTTGAAAGTGTGCTGGTGACCTCAACGTCAGCGGATAGGGATATTTCAATAATGGGTATATCTACCGACACACGTACAATACGACCAGGAAGTTTGTTTGTGCCGCTGATCGGGGATCATTTCGATGGTCACGCTTATGCCTCAGATGCTTACAGCAAGGGTGCTGCGGCTGCCTTATGGCAAGATGACCATCCTCACCCCCCAGAAGGCATGCCTATCATTCGCGTCAAGGATACGCTAACAGCTCTGCAGCAGTTGGCTAAATCTTATCGCAAGCAGCTGCCGGTTCGCATTATTGGCATTACGGGGAGTAATGGCAAAACGACGACTAAAGATTTAGTTGCCGCCGTTTTGGGCAGTACGTTTCAAGTGCATAAAACAAGGGGAAACCTGAATAATCATATTGGTTTACCTCTCACGCTGCTCGAGCTTGAGGAGACCACGCAATTCGCCGTGGTCGAGATGGGGATGAGTGGACGTGGTGAGATCGAACTGCTATCCCATCTGGCTGAGCCGGAAGCATCGATCATTACGATGATCGGCGAATCGCACATGCTTCAGCTGGGCTCGCGGGAAGAAATAGCTCGGGCTAAGGCCGAGATTGTTAGCGGAATGCCCAGCGGTGGGCTGTTCGTCTACAACGGCGACGAACCGCTGATTGAACAGGCCCTCGCGGAGCGAGGCCTGCCAGAGGGGCTGCGCCGTATCCGCTTCGGCAGCGGCGCGGGCAATGATCTGTTCCCGACCGACATCCGGATGGATGCGGACGGGGCGCACTTCCAGATCAATTCACCGGTGTACCCGGAATTGTTCATTCCCTTGCTTGGCACGCATAATGTAATTAATGCGTTAGCAGCCATTGCCATCGGCGAGGCCTTCGGCGTCTCGCCTGAGGGAATTGCAGCGGGACTTCGCTCGCTGCAGATGACTAGCATGCGCATCGAGAAGCTGACAGCAGCCTCAGGGCTGACTGTGCTTAACGATGCGTATAACGCCAGCCCGGCATCCATGCGGGCAGCGATCGATTTGACCGAGCAGCTGAGCGGCTTCGGTCGCAAGTTCCTCGTGCTCGGCGACATGCTGGAGCTTGGCGAGCACGAAGAGGAGTTCCATCGCGGCATAGGCCGGATGCTCTCTCCGGAACGTGTAGACTATGTCTTCACGTTCGGCCGTCTTGGCCGTTTGATCGCGGATGAAGCGGCTCAGCAATTCCCGAAGGCGTGTGTACGCGCCTTCGATGACAAAGAGCAGCTCGCGGCAGAGCTCGGGGCTGAGGTTCGAGCCGATGACCTTGTGCTCGTAAAAGGCTCGCGCGGCATGCGTCTCGAGCATGTGGTTAATGCCTTACTAGCCTAGATAGCGGTTGTATTTAATTATAAGATGAAACAGTAGATCGTTTTCGAAAGACGAAAACGAGCAGGGGGAACCAACGTGGAAAACGCAATTTTATTAACGATGGGCGTAGCCTTTGTGCTTGCGCTTATTATGGGACCGCTTTTTATACCCATTTTGCGGCGTATGAAATTCGGACAACAAATTCGTGAGGATGGCCCGCAAGGGCATCTGAAAAAACAAGGGACACCGACGATGGGCGGGGTCATTATTTTACTCGCGCTGGCCCTTGCTACGCTTCGTTTTGCCGATAAAAATACGGATCTTCTAATCCTGTTAATAGCCTCATTAGGCTATGGATTAGTTGGCTTTCTCGACGATTATATCAAAATTATTTTCAAGCGATCACTTGGTCTTACAGCGAAACAAAAACTGTTCGGTCAGCTCTTGATCTCCGCCATTGTTTGTTACCTGCTTGTGATGCAAGGACACAGCACGGACTTATATATTCCATTTGTGGCTTTCCACTTCAATCCAGGCTGGTTGTACTTTCCGTTAATGGCCATTCTGATGTTGGGTGCATCGAATGCGGTGAATTTTACAGATGGTCTTGATGGACTGCTTGCAGGGACAAGTGCCATTGCATTTGGTGCTTACACGGTTATTGCTATGAATAATACGCAGCCGGAAGCGGCTATTTTTTCGGCAGCCATGGTTGGGGCCGTACTCGGTTTTCTCGTTTTTAATGCGCATCCAGCCAAAGTATTTATGGGTGACACAGGATCGCTCGGGATTGGAGGCGGCCTTGTGGCTGTTGCCATTTTGACCAAGGCTGAGCTGCTGCTTGCGATTGTTGGCGGTGTGTTCTTGGTTGAAATTCTTTCTGTTGTGATCCAAGTTGTTTCTTTCAAGACGAGAGGCAAGCGTGTTTTCAAAATGAGTCCGATCCATCATCACTTCGAATTGGTTGGCTGGTCGGAATGGCGTGTTGTTATCACATTCTGGGTCGTAGGTCTCGTGCTTGCTGTACTCGGATTATATATGAATGAGGTGTTGTAGAGCATGATGCATCCGCGGGATTATCGTGGACTTGAAGTGATTATTTTGGGCTTGGCTCGCAGCGGAGTCGCTGCGGCTAAGCTTTTTCATCAAAAAGGAGCCTTGGTCACGGTCAACGACAAAAAAGAGCGAAGCGCATGCCCTGAAGCCGACGAACTTACGGCTCTGGGTATTTCTGTTGTATGCGGCTTTCATCCGGAGTCCTTGGTGCATGCGGGTGTTTCTCTCGTTGTGAAGAACCCAGGAATTCCCTATACGATAGAGCCGATTCGCAAAGCACAAGAGCTCGGAATTGAAGTCGTGACAGAGGTTGAGGTTGCTTATCAATTCTGTGAAGCTCCAATTATTGGTATAACGGGCTCGAATGGCAAGACCACGACGACAACATTGATTGGTTTAATGCTGGACGCAGCTGGTTTATCTCCCGTTGTAGCGGGTAATATCGGGCGCGCATTAACCGAGGCTGCGCCTGAAGTTACAGCTGATAACTGGATGGTTGTTGAGCTTAGCAGCTTTCAACTGAAAGGAACGACTTCGTTCCGACCAACGATTGCCCTTTTGTTAAATGTGTACGAAACACATTTGGATTATCATGGTTCAATGGATGACTATATCGCTTCGAAAGCTAAAATATTTGCGAATCAAACCGAAGAAGATACGGCAATCCTGAATTGGGACGATGAGGTCTGCCAGTCATTAATTCCTAGTCTGAAGGCTAAGCTGTTCCCTTTTTCTATGAAAGAAAAGCTCGCTTTTGGCGTCTACTTCAATGTAGAGACTGAGGTCATTGTTTATGCAAATGAACTAGGCCAAGTGAAGCCGATAATGCCGGCAAGTGAAATGGGGATCCCAGGCAGCTTTAACGTCGAGAACGCGTTAGCAGCGGCGGCAGCAGCCATTACCGCTGGTGTTCAGCTGGATGCCATAGCAGATGTGCTCAGAAGCTTCCAAGGCGTAGAACACCGTCTGGAGCTCGTTAGAGAGTTGAAGGATGTGACCTTCTATAACAATTCCAAAGCGACGAATGCAGCGGCCTCGATAAAGTCGATTGAGGCGTTCAACCAGCGTGTTGTTCTGATTGCAGGAGGTTTGGATCGCGGGTCAGATTATTTGGAACTTCTGCCTACTTTTCGTGAGCGGATTAAAGGTATCGTTACTTTAGGTCAAACGAAAGAGAAAATTACGCATATTGCCGAGATGGCAGGGATTAGCCGCATTCAAACCGTCGATACTGCTAAGGATGCAGCGGACGCGGTGGCACAAGCCGTTCAGCTAGCCTGGCAAATGAGTGAACCTGGAGATATTGTTCTACTTTCACCTGCTTGTGCAAGCTGGGATATGTTCCCCTCCTATGAGGACAGGGGACGCATGTTTAAGGAGTCCGTGCATAACCTTTAAATAGGGCTTATCCACATATGCTGTTTGGTTGGCGATATTGTCGCTGCTTGCTGATATGTATCATGGATGACGCCCACAACACACGAAGAGGTGTCTGTTATGGGTAAAGCACGGTCCGCTCCTGACATTTGGATTATTGTTCCAACCTTGTTGCTTTTGACAATTGGCGTTATTATGGTTTACAGTGCTAGCAGTGTTCTTGCATTTCGCGAATTTGGCGACTCCCTTTACTACTTGAAACGTCAATTTATATTTGCTGTTTTAGGTGTTATCGCCATGTTTTTTACGATGAATGTTGATTATTTAGTTTGGAAAAGGTTTGCCCGAGTAGCGCTTTTTGTTTGCTTTGCCATGTTGATTATCGTTCTGATTCCCGGCATCGGGGTTGTTCGCGGTGGGGCAAGAAGCTGGTTAGGTATTGGTGCCTTCGGTATTCAGCCGTCCGAATTTATGAAAATTGGGATGATTCTCTTTCTCTCCAACTTGTTATCCGAAAACCAAGCGAAAATAACCTTATTCAGAAAAGGATTATTGCCACCGCTTGGCATTATGGGCTTAGCGTTCGGTCTCATTATGCTGCAGCCTGACCTTGGAACAGGTGCTGTTCTCGTCGGAGCTTCGCTGCTCATCATCTATACATCGGGGGCGAGATTGCTTCATCTCTCGTATCTAGGTATGATAGGGGTTGCGGGTTTTATCGGACTCGTCATTGCCGCCCCATACCGTTTGAAGCGAATTACAGCATTCTTGGATCCGTGGCAGGATCCGTTAGGTGCAGGTTATCAGTCGATTCAATCGCTCTATGCGATTGGACCGGGAGGTCTTGTAGGGCTTGGTCTTGGTATGAGCCGTCAGAAGTACAGCTATTTGCCAGAGCCGCAAACGGACTTCATTTTCTCCATTATTGCTGAGGAACTTGGATTTATCGGCGGTACGCTTGTGCTGCTGCTCTTCACGATTCTTGTATGGCGCGGAATGCGGGCAGCTATTACTGCACCAGATACGTTTGCCAGTTTGATCGCTGTAGGCATTATCGGCATGATTGCCGTTCAAGTCATTATTAATATTGGTGTTGTTATTGGGATGTTCCCGGTAACCGGCATTACTTTGCCATTCATAAGTGCAGGAGGGTCTTCATTGACGCTTATGCTGACATCGGTCGGCATCCTGCTCAATATATCCCGCTATTCGAGGTGACAGGGGAATGAAAACGATTGTCTTTACCGGAGGAGGCTCCGCAGGACATGTTACACCTAACATAGCGCTGATGCATAAGCTTGCGCAGTTAGGTTGGGAAATTAAATACATAGGTTCGGCTACGGGCATCGAGAAAGACATCATTGAACGCGAAGGGGTACCTTTTTATTCGATTTCGTCTGGAAAATTACGTCGATATTTTGATCTGAAAAATTTCAAAGACCCTTTCAAAGTGATGAAAGGTGTCTATGAGTCTTATAGATTGCTCCGTCGTTTGAAGCCCGCCATCGTCTTTTCGAAGGGCGGGTTCGTTTCCGTCCCGGTCGTTCTTGCCAGTCGGTTGAATAAAATTCCGGTGATTATTCATGAGTCGGATATAACCCCAGGGCTTGCGAACAAAATTTCAATTCCTTTTGCAACCAAGGTCTGCGTTACCTTTCCGGAGTCCTTGCAGCATGTTCAAAGAGACAAGGCTGAGCTGACAGGTTTACCGATACGTGAACACATTCTCAGTGGTAAAGCGTCACGCGCTTACCAGCTTTGTGATTTTCATTCGCAAAAACCGGTCATTTTGGTGATGGGCGGCAGCCTAGGCTCACAAGTGATTAACCAAGCTGTCAGAGGCAACCTGGAGCAATTACTTGCTCAATTTCAGATCGTACATCTATGCGGGAAAGGCAATATTGCGTCAGAGCTTGCTAATACCCGGGGGTATAAACAATTCGAGTATTTGAATGAAGAGCTCCCCGATATTTTGGCAATGACAGAGCTTGTTATTTCAAGAGCCGGTGCCACATCTATCTATGAATTTTTAGTCATGGAAAAGCCAATGCTGCTTATTCCTTTATCGCTGCAGGCAAGTCGAGGAGACCAGATTCTAAATGCGGAGTCCTTTCAGAAAGCTGGCTACGCGGACGTTATACAAGAAGAAGCCTTAACAGCCGATACGCTCGTAGAGCGTGTGGAAGCTCTTCATACGAATCGAGAGACCTACAAGGCAGCGATGCAATCGCGAAAAGAAAGCGATGCGGTTGCATCAATCGTAAAACTGATTGAAACTTATAGCTTATCGCCTTGATTTTGCTAAACCGAATAGGCGATTGTCACACTCTATCCGATTTTACATAAACTACACTATAACCGTGACAGACACCTAAGGCTTAATATGGCGCCAAACAACGAAGACCGGCCATCTTCGACTCGGTCCGTATTATGAAATTATGAAGCTTGAAGCTGCTTTTCAAGATAATTTCGCCCTACGTTCTGTGAAGGAGGTTTTCCCATGCAACAGTTAATATCCGACTTACAGGCAGCAAATATTGGCGAGATTCGAACGAATGAACGACTAGCCCCTTATACGACATGGAAAATCGGCGGTCCGGCTGATTGCCTCGTTATCCCCCAAACGAAAGAGCAGGTAGCTGCTGTCATCCGATTTCTATATGAACGCGGTGTTCCATGGACGGTCATCGGTAGAGGTTCTAACCTGCTTGTAAGTGATAAAGGCATTAGAGGGGTCGTTATTAAACTTGGCAATGCGTTAGAAACGCTTCGCTTTGATGGTGCGATGGTCTACGCAGGTGGTTCCTATTCGTTCATTAAATTGTCCGTACTAGCGGCCAAAGAGGGTTTAACCGGACTGGAGTTTGCTTCTGGCATTCCCGGTTCTGTGGGAGGCGCCGTCTACATGAATGCAGGGGCTCATGGGTCCGATGTGTCACGCATACTCAAGCAGGCTGAAGTCATCCTGGACACAGGGGAATTGGTCACGATGCAGGCGGAGGATTTGCAGTATGCCTATCGACATTCCATTCTGCAAACATTGCCTGGCATTGTAACGGAAGCTGTCTTTGAATTACAGGTTGGAGAGCGCAAAGAAATAGCGGGAGCCATGGCGGCTTACCGGGATCGGCGCCTCCGCACGCAACCGCTTCAATTAGCTTGCGCTGGGAGTGTATTTCGCAACCCCGAAGGGGGATTCGCAGCTAAGCTCATCGAAGAAGCTGGCCTGAAAGGCAAACGTGTCGGTGGAGCTGAAATCTCTAAGCTTCACGCCAATTTCATTGTTAATACTGGAGATGCTACAGCCGAGGACGTTCTCACTCTCATAGGCGAGGTACAGCTAATCGTACAGAAACAGTACGGCATATCGCTAGTACCGGAAGTTCTGGTGATGGGTGAGAGGTAAATCGGAGGTGGAACTTTGGAGAAGCTCGTTATCGAAGGTGGAAGACCTCTTACGGGAGCCATCCAGATACACGGCGCGAAAAACGCCGCATTACCAATTTTAGCAGCCTGCATCCTGGCTAGCGGCACTCATACCTTGCATAATGTTCCTAATTTGCTCGATATTGACACCATGCTGCGCATTCTTCGCGCGCTGGGCTGTCGTGCTGAGCAGCAAGGGGATACAGTATCCATTACAACATCCACAGCTCATTCCTCTCATATCCCAGAAGAATTGATGGGGCAGATGCGTTCTTCCATCTTTCTAATGGGTCCGCTACTCGCTAGATTCGGCAGTGTTACGGTCTATCAACCGGGTGGCTGCGCGATTGGTGAACGTAAAATCGATTTGCACCTTAAAGGTCTGCAGGCTCTAGGAGCCAACATTGAAGAATTCGCCAACAAAATTGTTTGTAAGGCAGATTCATTGCACGGCAGCGAGATTGTTCTAGACTTCCCAAGCGTTGGTGCAACAGAAAATATTATGATGGCTGCTGTTAAGGCAGAGGGCATCACAACGATTTACAATGCTGCCCGTGAGCCTGAGATTCAGGATTTGCAAAACTTCCTGAATGCGATGGGCGCCGATATCATTGGCGCAGGTACGGACACTATAACGATTCGCGGAGTGGAGTCATTGTCTCCTTGCGCATACCGCATCATACCCGATCGTATTGTAGCCGGAACATTCCTTGTTGCAGCAGCTGCGACGAAGGGAAATATAACCTTGGAAAAGGTGAACCCTGCTCATTTAACCTCGGTTATCCATGTCCTCAAGCGCGCAGGTGTTCAAATCATCACGGACGGTGATATAATACATGTAAGCTGTCCGACTAGACCGAAGCCGGTCGAACGAATTGTTACTTCACCGCATCCGTCCTTTCCAACGGATCTTCAATCGCAAGTCATGGTGCTGTTATCTCTAGCAGATGGACTGAGCGTAATGAAAGAAACGATATTCGAAGGTAGATTTAAACACGTTGATGAACTTTCCCGTATGGGAGCGGATATCCGTGTAGATATGAGTTCAGCCTTTATCCGAGGGGTTCCAAGGCTATATGGAGCTACAGTTGAAGCGACTGATTTGCGAGCCGGTGCAGCGCTTGTTATTGCCGGTCTGGCTGCGCATGGCACAACGATCGTTGAGCAAATTCATCATATTGATAGAGGCTATGATAGAATTGAACATATGCTTTCCATGCTGGGAGCCTCCGTGCATCGCCAATCACCCGTCCCAAGCGAGTAGAATGTTTGAATGACTTCCGCGGATCCCTTCCTGCTTGCAGGTGGGGATACACGGTTTTCATTTGTTTATCATACGAAAATAATAGGTGGTGCCCATCTTGTCAGAAGACCGCAAAGTACCCACTCTGCCTGTTCCTAAGCCGCGTGCGCGTACGAATCGGAAGCTGCTCATTTTCTTGTTCGTTTTTTTTATCACTGTTCTTATTATTTTGTTTTTTCAATCTTCCCTTAGCCGAATAAGTGCCATTGAGGTTGAAGGAAATGAACTCATGGCCTCAGAAGCAATTGGACAAGCTAGTCAAATTGCTATCGGAGATCGTTTCTTTGCAGTTAGCTCACAAGCTATCCAGCAGCGCATTGCCAAGATGCCTATGATCAAAACAGCTGTCGTGAAGAAGCATTTTCCAGGTATTATCCGTATTAATGTAGAAGAATTCCCGAAAGTGGCGTTCCAAATTGGAGCAGATGGTAAGAAGCAGGCCGTGCTTGCTGATGGTGCTGTCGTGCAGCTTTCTGCAGGAAGCATTCCCTTAGATATGCCAATTTTGACGGGGTGGACAGACGGCGATCCGAATAAGGCCGCACTTTGCAAAGTGCTGGGTGAAATTCCGGAGAGTGCGCTTTCTGACATATCCGAAATTAAACCGGACCCATCGGAACCATACCCTGACAAGATCAAACTGTACACAAGATCCCAATTTGAAGTGTATACAACCATTGCCTATTTACCTGAGAAAATTGACAATTTACCTGCTTATATAGCAAGCTTACAAGAAGATCATATTACAAGTGGTGTTATCAAAATGCTAGAAGTAGAATATCACGCTCCTTTCGAACCCAATGAAGATTCCAAAAATGAAGCGAACAATTCATCCGGTCAGAAAGCTGGGGGCAATTCCCCAAGTCCTACACCTGATTCGAACAAAGATGGGGGTAAGACAAGCCCGAAGGCGACTCCAAAAGCGACGCCCAAACCATCACCAAAGGAAACAGCGCGTCCTTCCTGACAAAAAAACGTTTAATGGGCTACTCAATCACTTAAAATAATGTTAAAATTAGATTTATGGTTAATTAGGTATCTATCAGTTCATTACATTGATTTAAGTATTTACTAGACAGGATCTATATCATTTTCTCATCATTAAGACTAGATATGTAAATGACTTTTTTTACTAGCAAAAAAAATGTAGAAAAAAGAGGGAATATGGCGGTTGTGTGGAATACGTATAGAAGTATTTGTGAGGAATTCACTTTATTACCCAAGTTACAGGAGGTGCCAGGGGCTTGAGCAACAATGACATCATTGTTAGTTTAGACATCGGTACATCCAAGGTTCGAGCTATTATTGGGGAAGTCGTAAACGGAACCATTAATATAATAGGTGTGGGATCTGCCGAGTCAGAGGGTATTCGTAAAGGCGCAATCGTTGATATTGATCAAACTGTGAATTCAATTCGCAGCGCTGTCGATCATGCTGAACGAATGGTCGGCGTACAAATTTCCGAGGTTTACGTAGGAATTTCAGGTAATCATATTGCTCTTCAATCTAGTCATGGTGTTGTCGCTGTTTCTAATGAAGACCGAGAAATCGGAGAAGAGGATATTGATCGTGTTATTCAGGCGGCTAGAGTCATCGCATTACCTCCCGAACGTGAAATTATTGGAGTTGTACCTAAGCAATACTTAGTAGATGGACAAGAAGGCATTAATGATCCTCGTGGCATGATTGGTGTTCGCTTAGAAGTGGAAGCAACAATTATCACTGGAGCGAAGACAGGGATACATAATTTAATCCGTGTTGTGGAAAAATCCGAACTGAAGGTTGCAGGCCTCATCTTGATGTCGCTAGCATCTGGACAGTTAGCCTTATCAAAGGATGAGAAAGCTGTTGGAACGGTTCTTGTTGATGTAGGTGCAGGGGCAGCAACGATTGCTGTATTTGAACAAGGTAATCTTGTGGCAACGTCGACGATTCAAATCGGTGGCGAGTACATCAGTAATGATATCGCAATTGGACTCCGGACTCAGCTCGAAATCGCAGAGAAAATAAAGCTGAAATACGGTTGTGCTTCTGTAGATGATTCAGCGCCCGATCAGGTCTTTAAGGTTACGAGAATGGGAAGCAATGTGGAAAAAGAGTTTTCGCAAGTAGACCTCGCGAATATTATTGAACCCCGTGTTGAAGAAATTTTCCAAATGATCCGTGCGGAAGTTCATCGTTTAGGATATGGTGATTTAGCTGGTGGTTATGTGCTTACAGGCGGAACGGTTTGTATGCCAGGCATACTTGCGGTTGCACAAGCTGAACTTGCAACATCTGTACGTATCGCTGTTCCGGATTTCATTGGAGTACGTGATCCTTCCTACACGAGTGGCGTTGGTATCATTCAATTCGTATCCAAATATATGAAAAATCGGAATTCGGGTTTCTCGAAGAAAGTAGTAACGAAGACAACAGCAAAAAAATCCTCCGATAGTAATAAACCAGGTTTTCTTGAACGGGTAAAAAATTTTTTCAGTGAATTTATATAGTGAACGCAAAGTTAGGGGGATATGACTCACATGTTTGAATTTGATATGGATTTAGACCAATTGGCTCAAATAAAAGTCATCGGTGTTGGTGGCGGCGGAAGCAATGCAGTAAACCGGATGATCGAGAACGGTGTTAAAGGCGTTGAGTTTATCACCGTTAATACAGATGCTCAAGCTTTACACTTAGCTAAGTCTGTGCATAAATTACAAATCGGGGATAAACTGACACGCGGTCTAGGTGCAGGTGCGAACCCTGAAGTAGGTAAGAAAGCGGCAGAAGAGTCAAGGGAGACAATTCTGAATACGCTTCGCGGCGCAGACATGGTATTCGTTACAGCCGGTATGGGTGGCGGTACGGGTACTGGAGCAGCACCGGTGATTGCTGAAATCGCCAAAGAAGTAGGGGCTTTAACAGTGGGTGTTGTTACACGTCCGTTCACGTTTGAAGGACGCAAACGCTCTTTGCAAGCTGAGCAAGGAATTGCAGCATTGAAAGAGAAAGTAGACACGCTTATTATTATCCCGAATGATCGTCTACTAGAGATTGTAGATAAGAAGACACCTATGCTTGAAGCTTTCCGCGAAGCAGATAACGTTCTTCGTCAAGGTGTACAAGGGATCTCAGACTTAATTGCTGTACCTGGATTAATCAATCTCGATTTTGCGGATGTCAAAACGATTATGACAGAGCGCGGCTCGGCCCTCATGGGTATCGGTGTGGCAACAGGTGAGAATCGTGCAGCTGAAGCAGCTAAGAAAGCGATCTCCAGCCCCTTGTTGGAAACTTCCATTGAAGGAGCGCGCGGGGTTCTGATGAACATTACGGGTGGCGTGAATCTCAGCTTGTACGAAGTCAATGAAGCAGCTGATATCGTTGCATCTGCATCTGATATCGAAGTGAACATGATTTTCGGAGCTGTCATTGATGATAAACTCAAAGATGAAATTCTCGTTACTGTTATTGCAACTGGTTTCGAGCATAAGGCAGCGCCTGTTCATCAACCGATCAAACGTCCTGGCACGGGTCAACCAGAAACTCCTGCACCAGATAATCGTTTGAACAACTTGAAACCTTTTGGTTCACAACCTTCTAACGACCAATTAGATATTCCGACGTTTCTGCGTAATCGCGGAAGGAATACCGACAAATAATTACACAATATTTGTAAAGAGACCGAAGCCCTACATGATGTAGAGGCTTCGGTTTTTTGTTGTTCTTAGGGCTTTTCTAGCTTGGAATAGGCCGCGTCAACTGACAAAAAAAGTATCATCCTACTAGCAAGTTTAGACAGACTTTGAATTTGGATTCCCATATACTGATTTAGAACCTTAAAGTTTCGTCAGAAAAATTACTATAAAAGCATCCGTCTTGGAGGTGAGGAAATTGTGGTCGTCTATGCGGATCTCATTTTCCTGCTGAACTTTCTGATGGATGCGGCCATGCTTATCGTAACGGCTAAAACGCGGAAAATATCGTTCAAGTGGTGGAGAATCGTAGGTTCGTCGGTTTTGGGAGCTTCCTATGTGGTCATTATGTTCTTGCCAGTGCCGTTATTTCTTTTTACATTTTCTGTGAAATGTATGTTCTGTGTCGGTATGATTATGACTGCTTTTGGGTTTGGCTCCTTACAAAATTTATTAAGAAACATCGGAACGTTCCTTTTAGTGAATTTTGCTGTGGCCGGTGGTATGTTCGGCATTCATTATGTACTGGCATCCTCGTCTGATGTGATGAAGGGGATTGTGTTTACGCAAACAGGTGTGGCCATGTTTCAGGTGCAGGTTGGAGGCCTCCTGTTTGTGCTTGTGCTGCTCTTACCTTTGCTATGGTGGTTTCGAACGGTGTTTCAGAGTTCGAAACAGCGTGAGGTGTTGACATCTTATTTGGCGGAAGTAACGATTCATGTGGGTGATTATACAGCCTCTTGTAAAGGTTTAATAGACACGGGGAATCAATTGTATGACCCGTTGACACGAACCCCTGTAATGGTCATGGAAGTGTCTGAGTGGGGGGATGTATTGCCTGTAGAATGGCTCCAAAGGATTCGATCGGCAGATGTTGATCAGATCATAAGTGGTTTGGGTGTAGAGGAATTTGTTTGGCAGGATCGATTGCGTCTCGTGCCATACCGTGGCGTTAATCGGAATACCCAATTCATGCTGGCCATTAAACCGGATAAGGTGGTGATCACCCATAATCATTTGCAAATTGAAGCGTCTAAGGTGCTTATCGGACTTGATGGAGGAAAGCTATGCAGTGACGGCACTTATCAAGCGATTATCCATCCAGCTTTGATTTCAGCAGGATAGCGCTTTCAAAATGAAGGTGAGTAATAAGTAACGTAAACCACCACTTCTTCGGTTTAGGAAATTTGTTTTGCTAGCAGCAAAACTCTACATATGCTTACGATGAAAGTTTTGCATACGCAAAACTCTTAGGAGGAAACTAACATGTTCTTGAAGTGGAAAATGCTTTTTCAACTAGCGTACTATCGTATTTTAATGCTATTAGGTCTCAAAGGCGAAGAAATCTACTACATTGGTGGTAGTGAGGCGTTACCGCCACCACTTACGCGAGAAGAAGAAGAGTACTTATTGGAAAAGTTACCGTCCGGGGATGCTGCAGTGCGAGCTATGCTGATTGAGCGCAACCTGAGATTGGTTGTCTATATAGCTAGAAAGTTCGAAAATACTGGCATCAATATCGAGGATTTGGTTTCTATCGGTGCCATCGGCCTAATTAAAGCGGTGAACACTTTTGATCCTGAGAAAAAGATCAAGCTAGCTACATATGCTTCCCGCTGTATTGAAAATGAAATACTCATGTACTTGAGACGAAACAGTAAAATACGTACGGAAGTTTCTTTCGATGAACCGCTTAATATTGATTGGGACGGAAATGAACTTCTTTTATCTGATGTTTTAGGGACCGAGAATGACACCATTTACAGAAATATTGAAGAACAGGTAGATCGAAAGCTGCTTCATAAAGCACTTGATAAGTTAACAGAGCGGGAACGCATCATCATGGAGCTTCGTTTTGGCCTGCAAGACGGGGAGGAAAAAACGCAAAAGGACGTCGCTGACTTGCTGGGCATTTCACAATCGTATATCTCTAGATTGGAAAAGCGCATTATTAAAAGGCTTCGTAAAGAATTTAATAAGATGGTCTGAAAAATATTTTTTGACGGGTCATGTCGAAATTGTTCAGCAGTCACGGGAGGGAGCGAGTCGAAACCCTTTTGTCAAGTAGCTCCATTAGGGATTGGGCAGGAATAAATCAACCGCTCACGGGGATAATTAACAGTAATGTTTCTCCTTGGGAGGTAATCACGGTGACCCGAAATAAAGTTGAGATATGTGGTGTTGATACCGCCAAACTGCCTGTTCTGACCAATGCTGAAATGCGTGAACTGTTCTCTGATTTGCAGACGAAACAGGAGCGAGCTGCAAGAGAGAAATTGGTCAATGGGAACCTAAGGTTAGTTCTAAGTGTGATCCAGCGGTTCAACAATCGCGGAGAGTATGTGGACGATCTCTTCCAAGTTGGCTGTATTGGTTTGATGAAAGCCATTGATAACTTTGATTTAAGTCAAAACGTCAAGTTCTCGACCTATGCTGTACCGATGATTATAGGTGAGATTCGCCGCTACTTACGAGATAATAACCCGATTCGCGTTTCTCGTTCCTTAAGAGATATTGCTTACAAGGCTCTGCAAGTCAGAGACAGCTTGACGAATCAGAATTCACGCGAGCCTACGATCTACGAAATCTCCGAGGCCCTTAATGTGCCCAAGGAGGATGTAGTATTCGCGCTTGATGCCATTCAAGACCCGGTATCGTTATTCGAACCGATTTATCATGATGGCGGAGATCCCATCTATGTTATGGACCAGATCAGTGATGAGCGCAATAAGGACATGTCGTGGATTGAAGGGATTGCTCTTCGTGAAGCTATGCGTAAATTAAATGCTAGGGAGAAGATGATTCTCTCTATGCGATTTTTTGAAGGGAAAACGCAGATGGAGGTTGCCGATGAGATCGGCATTTCCCAAGCTCAGGTTTCCAGGCTTGAGAAATCGGCCATCTGTCAGATGCAGAAACATGTGAAATCGTAATTAACATAAAGACTGGATCGGCTGTGACAAGCCGTGAAGGTCTTTTTTTGGTTTTCAGGACATTTTGCCCACACCGCACATATACTAGTACAAAATCAGTTAAAAATCCTAATGAGATTCGTGGTGAATAGCCTCATGAAAATATCTGATTTCCAGACGAAAGATGTAATCAATATTGTCGATGGTAAAAAGCTCGGGCAAATCAGTGATTTGGAGCTTGATCTGCGTCAGGGTCGTATCGAATCGATTGTTGTACCTAATCAAAGCCGATTTTTCGGGTTGTTTGGTTCAGGGACAGATGTCATTATACCTTGGAAGCATATTGTGAAAATCGGTGCGGATGTCGTTCTTGTGAAATTAGAAGATGTCCGGCCTTATCGTCAAACGGATGATAACGAAGGTGTTTATGAGTTCAATCAGCAATTCCGTAATTGACGGAAGGCACACGAGCGAAGGCTGCTGCTTTATGGGCAGGCGAAGTAAACATCGTGTGTCTTTTTATTTTGTGCTAAAGTAAAAGGAAGTAAAGATCCAAGTGTGGGGAGAGAGACAACCGTGGAACCATTTGTGAAACAAGCGAAAGAAGAGGGGCCAGTCCTATTTACGATCGCAAGCTGGATGGAGCAGTACAGGGAATTAACAGTTGGTTTTACATCCCGCCATGGCGGAGTGAGTCAGGCGCCGTATTCGACACTTAATTGCGGGCTGCATGTGAACGATGTACCAGAGCATGTGGTGAGGAATCGTGAGTTGATCGCTGAAACCGTTGGACTGCCGTTTGAAGCATTTACGTATGCAGAGCAGGTGCATGGTAACGAAGTCACTGTAGTAAGTCTACAGGAAAAGGGCATGGGCAGAACATCCAGGGAAACGGCCATTCAGGCGAAGGACGGCTTCATAACGAGTGAGAAGGGGATCGTTCTTTGTGCGCAATTTGCAGATTGTGTGCCGTTATTTTTCTATGATCCTGTTATGCGTGTTGCCGGGCTTGCTCATGCAGGTTGGAAAGGCACAGTGTTAAACATTTCCATGGCTACTATATCCTTAATGACACATACTTTTGGTAGTCAGGCCTCAGACATTCGCGCGGCAATTGGTCCATCCATAAGAGCTTGCTGCTATGAGGTTGATGAGACTGTAGCTAATCGTGTGAACCATGTACTTTCGGATGTCAAAGCATCATCTGAAGAGCGTCAAACTGTTATGGTCGACAAAGGAAATGGCAAGTATATGCTGAATTTGCAAGAATTGAACCGAAAATTGTTACTGCAAGCAGGAATTTTGTCGTCCCATATCGAAGTATCTCAGTTATGTACGAGTTGTAGCACGGATCTCTTTTTTTCACATCGAAAAGAAGGCGGTTCTACAGGTAGAATGATTGCTTGGATTGGTCTTCTTTGAGGAGATTGATGCAAGCACAGCGTTGAATTGAGGTGTCTGCATAAGTGAGTTTACTATCCCGTAAAGATGAGGTTGAAGCCCGTGTCGCCGCAGCATGTAAGCGGTCAGGACGGAAAGAGAACGAAGCTAAGATTATTGCTGTAACGAAATACGTTTCCTTAGAGACGACCAAAAGCGTTTTGGATGCAGGACTTCTGCACATCGGTGAGAATCGCTGGCAGGATGTAAAGCCGAAGTGGGAAGCGCTCCACGAACGGGGAACCTGGCATTTCATTGGACATTTGCAAACGAATAAAGTAAAGGACGTCATTGGCAAATTCGCCTATATTCACTCGTTGGATCGGATTTCTCTAGCCAAAGAACTGGACAAGCAGGCTGCAGCTTTGGGAATTGAAGTGAATTGTTTATTGCAAGTGAATGTTTCCGGCGAAGAGTCAAAGTATGGTATTGCACCTGAGCATTTCTTTGATTTTGCTGCAGAAGTTAGTGGGCTAAAACATATACATATCACAGGTTTGATGACCATGGCACCTTACGAGATGGAAGCCGATGCAACAAGACCTGTCTTCCGTGGATTGAGAGAATTGCGAGACCATCTAAATCAACGGAGAATTTTCCCGTATGAGATAACGGAGTTATCCATGGGCATGTCTGGAGACTTTGAAGTAGCAATTGAAGAAGGTGCAACTTGGGTTCGTTTGGGTACTGTTTTAGTAGGGAAAGAACTTTAGTTAACCTGATTTAAGAACAAGATAAGGAGGGAACTATAGTGGGTGTTTATAACCGATTTATGAATTTTCTTGGGCTGCAAGAAGAGGAAGAGGTTGTGGAGCGGGAGCGTATTGTGGAGGCCACAGAAGAACCTGAAACCAATCCTTATGAATTACGTAATAAAAATAAGGCGAATGTCGTCAGCATTCATTCACAGAAAAATGCACGTGTCGTGCTAAGTGAACCTCGAACTTATGAAGAGACACAGGATATTGCAGATCATCTTCGCTCCAGAAGAGCTGTGATCGTCAATTTGCAGCGAGTTCGTGGTGATCAAGCCATACGTATCGTAGATTTCTTAAGCGGGACGGTATATGCTTTGAGTGGGTCTATATCCAAACTAGGACCAAATATCTTCCTCTGTACTCCAGATTCAGTTGATATTCATGGTCACATCTCCGAGATGATGGGTGAAGAATAGGCGCATATCCTAACACAGAGGTGGATGCATACGTGAATTACGTTCACTATTATCTTAGTATTTTGATGGAAATTTATTATTTCATGATTATCGGCTATTTGATCCTCTCATGGTTTCCTAATGCACGTGATAGCTTCGTTGGAGGACTCCTTGGAAAATTGGTTGAACCGTATTTAAGCCCTTTCCGGAAAATCATTCCAAGCATAGGGTTCATTGATCTTTCGCCGATTGTGGCCTTAATCGCACTGCGATTTGTGGTTATGGGGATTATAGCTGTGCTCGATTTCATTGTGGGGTTGTTCTAACATTGCCAAAAGAACTCTATGGTCATTTTCATTCGGATGAACACCATTTTGTCGATAAAGCCTGGGATTGGGTAGAACGGGCAGCTGAACAGCATGCTGTAAAGTTAACGGATTTTCTAGATCCCAGACAGGCTTTTATACTGACATCACTCGTGAATCGGCACCCTGATGTGCACTGCCGTCTAGATGGCGGATACTCGGCCGCGGAACGAAGAAGGGCTCTGATTGCCCCAGATTACCGATCTTTGGATGGGGAAGATATGGCAATGGCGGTCTTGTCCGTTTCTTCCGGAGACGGCAAATTTCTAACATTAGAACATGGAGATTACATGGGCGCCATTCTTGGACTCGGCATGAAGCGAGACAAGGTTGGCGATATTCATGTTATAGAGGGCGGCTGCCATTGTTTGGTTACCCAGGATGCTGCGGATTACCTGCATTTGAACTTGTCCCAAGTACATAGGGTTCATGTACAGACAGAATTGCTGGCGTTAGATAAGCTGGAACTTGCTCAAGTACAATTGGACGAGCTGAGTCTGTCTGTTGCATCGATGCGCATGGACGGGATTGTAAGCGATGTATTCAGGCTAAGCCGAGCTAAAATACTGGTTCCCATTCAAGCTGGACGCTGTCGCGTCAATTGGAAGCTGGAGGAAGATCCTAGTAAGCCTCTTAAAGAGGGGGACATGGTGTCTTTGCAAGGATTTGGCAGATTTAAGGTGCTTGAAGTGGAAGGCGTAACGAAAAAAGGACGAATTCGTGTGAAGATCGGCAAATTTGCATGAATGTGGAACATTTATCCACGAACTTTGCAGGAATTGCTTATTTTCTGTCGAACTGATTCAGTATAGATGTGGGTTCAAACTAGCTTTCTTGGAAGAAAGCTCAGCTTATACTTACGAAGTCAGTTTTGCTGCGCAAAACGCTAAGGAGGGGCACTGATGCCATTAACACCGCTAGACATACATAATAAGGAGTTTTCCCGCTCGTTCCGCGGTTATGATGAAGATCAAGTGAATGAATTCCTGGATCAAGTCATTAAGGATTACGAGGCATTGATTCGTGAGAATAAAGACTTGCAGAATCAAACGGTGACACTACAGGAACGTTTGGACCATTTCACGAATATTGAGGAATCACTTAGCAAAACGATTATCGTTGCGCAAGAAGCTGCGGATGAAGTGCGAAGTAATGCCAAGAAAGAAGCACAGCTGATCTTGAAGGAAGCTGAGAAGAATGCAGACCGGATTATTAACGAATCCTTGACGCGTTCACGCAAGGTTGCTTTGGAGATTGAAGAGTTGAAGAAACAAGCCTCCATATATCGCACACGCTTCCGTACACTGCTTGAAGCACAATTAGAGCTGCTGGGCACAGAAGGCTGGCAAAGTATGCAGTTTGAAAATAAAGAAGAGTAGGAATCGATATTAGGTGGCCATCATATTGACTATGCCTAACGAATTAGTTATACTCCTGTTAAATGTATCTCAGCAAAGCTATGACTGGAACGAGTAGGTCGTATTAGCAGTGTCAGCGAATTAGGGTATTGGTGTGAGCCTAATCTCTGCAGCGTACCGAATATCCCCCAGGAGCGTCTCTTGAAGCGAGTAGAGAGAAACGGGTCATGCCGTTACACATGATCGAGTGATTAAGCTTGTGTTCGTTACACCAGAGGTGTAAGTTCATTTAGCTTTTTAACGAGGGTGGTACCGCGAGCTAAAGTTTCTCGTCCCTTTTGGGGATGAGAGGCTTTTTTTGTTTATCTGACAACATAAAGATTGAGGCAGGAATGGAGTGGTTGGCATGGATTATGGCAAAACATTAAATTTATTGCAAACGGAGTTTCCGATGAGAGGCAATTTGCCGCAGGCGGAACCGAAAATGCAAGAGCATTGGGAAGCTGATGACATCTATGCCAAAGTACAGGAGAGTCGTAAGGGCAGAACCAAGTTTATTCTCCATGACGGACCGCCGTACGCGAACGGCGATATTCATATCGGACATGCGCTGAACAAGGTGTTAAAAGATATCATCGTGCGATTTAAAACGCTGCAAGGTTTTGATGCACCTTACGTTCCAGGCTGGGATACGCATGGCTTGCCTATTGAGCAAGTTATTACAAATAGCGGAAAAGTTGATCGTAAAAAAATGACCGTCCCTGAGTTTCGTGAATATTGCAAAGAGTATGCTTTACAGTCTGTTGAGAAACAGAAGAGCCAATTCCAGCGTCTGGGTATCCGCGGAGACTGGAAGAATCCGTATATCACACTGCAGCCGAACTATGAAGCTCAGCAAATTCGAGTGTTCGGTAAAATGGTGCAAAAAGGCTTTGTTTACAAAGGCTTGAAGCCTGTGTATTGGTCCCCATCTTCCGAAAGTGCCCTTGCAGAAGCTGAGATTGAGTACAAAGAAAAAACCTCCACTTCCATTTATGTAGCGTTCCCTGTTAAAGACGGCAAAGGCAAGCTGCCGCAGGATGCTGCGATTGTGATCTGGACGACAACGGCATGGACACTGCCTGCAAACCTGGGCATTTCACTTCATCCTGAGTTCGATTATGCTGTTGTTCAAGCCGGTGGGAAGAAATATGTACTTGCACAAGGCTTGCTTGCAGCAGCAGCTAAGGAAATTGGCTGGACCGATTACGAAGTATTGTCGACGGTTAAAGGCAGTGAGCTTGAGTTCGTTACGTGCCAGCATCCGTTCTATGACCGTGAATCGCTTGTGATGGTTGGCGAGCATGTCACACTGGAAGCGGGTACAGGTTGCGTACACACAGCTCCTGGACACGGGGAAGACGATTTCGCAATTGGACAACGTTATAACATCGGAGTGCTGTGTCCTGTTGACGATCAAGGGCATTTCACAGCTGAAGCACCGGGTTTTGAAGGCATGTTCTACGAAAAAGGCGGCAAGCTGATTATCGAAAAGCTGCAAGAATCAGGTCTATTGCTTAAAGCTGGCGAAATTCAGCATCAATACGCTCATGATTGGCGCACGAAGAAGCCTGTTATTTATCGAGCAACAGAGCAATGGTTTGCGTCCATCGATAAATTCAGACAAGAGATGCTGGATGAGATCAAGCAAGTGAAGTGGACGCCAGAGTGGGGCGAAATCCGCCTGCATAACATGATTGCAGATCGTGGAGACTGGTGTATCTCGAGGCAGCGTGCATGGGGTGTTCCTATTCCAATTTTCTACTGCCGAAGCTGTAACGAACCGCTTGTCAATGAGCAAACCATTGAACATGTAGCTCAGTTATTTGAACAAGAAGGCTCAAATGCTTGGTTTATCAAGGAGGAGAAGGATCTTCTTCCTCAGGGAACTAGCTGCTCCAAATGTGGTCATGGTGAGTTCCGTAAGGAAACGGATATCATGGATGTATGGTTTGATTCTGGTTCTAGCCATGTAGCTGTCCTTGAATCGCGTCCTGAGCTGCAGTGGCCTGCGGATCTGTACCTAGAAGGTTCTGACCAGTACCGTGGTTGGTTCAACTCTTCACTCATTACAGGTGTTGCCACAAGAGAGAAATCGCCTTATAAAGGCGTTCTCAGCCATGGATTTACACTGGATGGAGAAGGACGGAAAATGTCCAAGTCGATCGGAAACACGATTGATCCGAATGTTGTGTGTGGTAAGCTAGGCGCTGATATTCTGCGTCTGTGGGTATCCTCAGTCGATTATCAATCGGATCACCGGATCTCGGATAATATCTTGAACCAAACGACGGAAGTCTACCGTAAAATTCGCAACACAATGCGTTTCCTGCTGGGGAACATGAGTCATTTTAATCCAGAAACAGATCGCGTAGCGACGGAGAGTTTGTCGGAGCTCGACCGTTATGCCTTGATTCGTTTGAATCGCATGATTGAGAAGGTAGTAAAGGCTTATGAAGCGTATGAATTCCATGTCGTTTACCAAACGATTCATCATTTCTGCGCGGTTGAAATGAGCTCATTCTACCTAGATATTATCAAGGACCGTTTGTATGCAAACGCTCCTCATGATCCAGCTCGGAAAGCTTCGCAAACCGTGTTATATGCTTCTTTAATTGCGATCACGAAACTGATCTCACCTATTCTTCCGCATTCTGCTGATGAAGTATGGAAGTACATTCCTGGAGTTGAGCTTAGCAGCGTGCAGTTAGCAGAATTGCCGGAAGTGGATTCAAGCTTATACAACGAAGAATTGGAAAATAAATGGAATAGCTTCCTTGATGTTAGAGATGAAGTTCTCAAAGCTCTCGAAGAAGCACGTAAAGAGAAGGTCATCGGTAACTCATTAGGAGCTGCTGTTCATCTATATCCGAATGAAGCTACTTACGACTTACTAATGCAATTGGAGCAATTGGATCAGTTGTTCATCGTGTCTGCTGTGAGCCTGCATAAACCCGGAACAAAGACTCCTGCTGAGGTGTATCAATCGAAGGACGCTGCCATTGCTATCACTGTAGCTGAAGGCGAGAAGTGCGAGCGCTGCTGGATAGTGACTCCTGAGGTGGGGCAAAGTAAAGAACATCCGACACTTTGTGCCAGATGTAATGACGTTGTTTCGGCTCATTACCACGAGTAAAAGGAAGCAAACGAGCTTTCGCTTATGCGAAGCTCGTTAGTCCT
Organism: Paenibacillus sp. Soil724D2; assembly: GCF_001427935.1. NCBI lineage: Bacteria > Bacillati > Bacillota > Bacilli > Caryophanales > Paenibacillaceae > Paenibacillus > Paenibacillus sp. Soil724D2. The sequence goes on along the minus strand of NZ_LMRY01000001.1, from coordinate 445,198 downwards.
ATTTTTTCTAGAGCTGCTCATCCTCCGAGTAGGAAAGGTTTTCTGGTTCGAGTAGAGGATCGCCCTCGCCTTTATGCATATAATCATTGTAGGCCTTGCCTCTAACAATAGTGACATGTTCACCATACAGGTCTGTCGCAACAAAGCTCTCAAAGGACTCAACATAACCAACGTGCTCATCGGCTTCCACATACATTTCATTATAGTGATCCACATTGGGATCTTCAGCAAAGGCAGGCGAATTGGAGGTGCCCCAACTTTCAACGATTTGCCAGGCATCTTCCCCATCGAATTCGGTCTCATCGTCACGTTCGTCAAAGCTGGTTCGGCCAAAAGGTGGGTAGAGTATTTGTTCTTCAACAGGTCTTCTGAATGACCGGTCAGGATCTGGAACGTGTTCTAAGCTGTAAATGGTTGTAGGGATAGCTTGAAGACGCTCAAAGGGAATCGGTTGTTTACTGAACACACATATACCGTATTCTCCACTCTCCATGCGAGCTAAGGCTTCATTGACTTGATTTAAATGAAATTCAGCATGTTCGTTGAGTGAAATATCTTTTTCCCGTTCGTAAATTTCTGTGGCGATATCTCCTGGATGATTATCGTACATGGAGAGCTCTCCCGTACTATCTTTAAAAGAATTGGACAGGCCATAATTATCATTCATGGCAAAATGTTTCTCGAGATAAACCTTTTCCTCCAATAATTGCAAATATAATTCTTTTAATTGCTCCTCGGATAAATGGCTCATAGGTCGTGTACAGCTCCTTTCTTACAGCTGATGCATACCGTTATAATGCCGAGTGACAGCTTTTTTTAGTGAGGTAATTCCTTGAAACTAAGGAAATAAGGAACTTGTTACGAAATAAGTTTTGCTAAAGCACTCTTAGGAGGAAAAGATAATGAAATATTATTTTTATGCGCTCATCGTATTTATTTTGGATCAAGTATCCAAATGGTTTATTGTAAAACGGATTCCGCTTGGCGAGGAGCGTCCAGTACTGGGTGATTTCTTTATCCTGACGTCGCATCGTAATAGAGGCGCGGCATTTGGCATTTTGCAAAACCAAAGATGGTTTTTCATCGTGATTACCCTTATTGTAGTGATTGGTATTCTCTGGTACATGCGTCGAACGATCCGTGAAAGAAAAGTTTTGCTATCTTTTGCGCTTAGTCTTCTACTAGGAGGTGCAATCGGTAATTTCATTGATCGAGCTTTATTCGGTGAAGTTGTGGATTTCCTGCAGTTTACCTTTGATTTTAGCTTGTTCGGCAAAGCCATTTATTATATTTATCCGATTTTCAATTTAGCTGATTCGGCCATTGTGATCGGGGTAATCCTGATTTTCTTAGAATCGTTACTTACTTGGAGAAAAGAGAAAAAAGGAGCAACGAATGAACACAAATCAGACCTCATCTGAGGCCGCGGCAAATGATGTTATCGAATGGACGGTTGAAGGGCAGTATGCCAGTGAACGTATTGATAAATTCATTACCGAAGCATTGGAAGAAGATGTATCAAGAACACTCGTCCAGCAATGGGTCAAAGACGGGCATGTTAAAGTGAATGGGAAAGCCATAAAACCAAACTATAAGCTGTCTGAACAAGATGTTATTTCTTTGCGCATTCCTGAACCCCAGGGTGTTGAGCTTGCTGCGGAAAACATTCCGCTTAATGTGGTATACGAAGACACTGATGTCATCGTGATCAATAAACAGAGGGGACTTGTCGTTCATCCAGCGCCTGGTCATTACTCAGGTACATTGGTTAACGCATTGATGTATCATTGTAAGGATCTATCTGGCATCAATGGAGAGCTGCGTCCTGGAATTGTACATCGGATTGATAAGGACACATCCGGTCTTATCATGTCAGCAAAGAACGACAAAGCACATGCTAGCTTAGCTGAGCAGTTAAAGGCTCATACGGTCAATCGCAAATATATTGCCTTGGTACATGGGAATCTACAGCATGATCAAGGTACGATTGACGCTCCGATCGGTCGCGATTCAAATGACCGTAAGATGTATACAGTAACGGAGAAAAATAGTAAGCATGCTGTAACTCATTTCGTAGTAATCGAACGGTTTGGTGATTTTACCTTGGTGGAGCTGAAGCTGGAAACAGGAAGAACCCATCAAATTCGTGTGCATATGAAATTCATTGGTCACCCGCTTGTTGGTGATCCAATGTATGGTAAGAGCAAAGGGATGCTGATGGATGGTCAGGCGCTGCATGCTGCCATTCTAGGCTTTAAGCATCCGCGTACAGAGGAATGGCTGCAATTTGAAGCGCCAATTCCAACTGATATGGACAATCTTCTGCAAACAATTCGAACATCCTAGGGTTCTTCAGAGTGGGAGAGGAGTGAATCACATGGAGCATCTGATTAATCCGCAAGTGAAAGACATTCAAATTTCAGGCATACGCAAAATATCTAACCTCGTCAGCACGATTCCGGGTGCCTTGACGTTAACGATTGGACAGCCTGATTTCCCGACGCCTCGGCATATAATTGAGGCGGGACAAAGGGCTCTGGATCAAAATAAGACGGTTTATACGCAAAATCCAGGACTATTGGAATTGCGTGAAGCGGTATCCGATTTCGTGCTCACGAAATACGGCCAACAATACCGCGCAGCTGATGAAATTATCGTGACCGCTGGAGCGAGTCAAGCGGTAGACATTACGTTACGTACCATTCTTACACCTGGGGCGGAGGTTATTATTCCCGCACCTATCTACCCTGGGTACGAGCCATTAATCAGATTGGCAGGGGGAGTCCCTGTCTATGTCGATACCAGGCCGAATGGCTTGAAACTAACGGCTGAGTTACTCGAGCCTTATTTAACAGCTAACACGCGCTGCGTTATCTTATGCTACCCATCTAATCCAACAGGCCAAGTACTCACGGAGCAGGAATTGACCGATTTGGCTCAATTATTAGAAGATCGGGAATTGTTTATTTTATCCGATGAAATTTACAGCGAGCTTGTGTACGGTGTTCGTCATCAGTCTATTGCAACGATGGGCAAGCTCCGCGAGAAAACGATTGTCATTAATGGCCTCTCCAAATCCCACGCTATGACAGGCTGGCGTGTTGGATTTACATTAGCGCCGGCTTACATTACGGAGCATATGGTCAAGGTGCATCAGTATAATGTAACTTGTGCAAGCTCTGTAAGCCAGTATGCGGCATTAGAGGCTTTAACAGTTGGTGTAGATGATGCGCTGCCTATGCGCAATGCCTATGAAGTTCGTAGGGATTATGTCTACGATCGTCTGCTTGCAATGGGCTTCGAGTTGGAGAAGCCGAATGGGGCATTTTATTTGTTCCCATCCATTGCTAAATTCGGATTGAGTTCTCAGGACTTTACCATGAAGCTGCTTCATGAGGAACATGTTGCTGTTGTTCCTGGAGATGCTTTTACCTCTTATGGAGAAGGCTATATCCGCATTTCTTATGCCTATTCACAAGAAGTATTGGAAGAGTCATTAGATCGTCTTGAGCGATTTGTAAACAAGCTAGCGTGAGCTAGTTAATTGTAAAGCATTTGATAAGTCGACGGTATGTAAATGAAAATACGAAAAACCTCCAAATCTACTCTGAAGTAGATTGGAGGTTTTTCTTTACTTAACTAGATTTAAACCGCAAATAGGCTGTTATTGTATCTATGGCTACATCAATAGCACTCTCGTTAGGATCAAGCTTGGCGTTATGCAACCCATGCGGGGTGTCTACCCCTAACCAGAACATGAAGCCAGGTATTTGCTCCAAAAAGTAGCCAAAGTCTTCGCCTGTCATCGCTTCTGTACACTCCACAAGCTGTACGTTATCTTTACCGCGCAGCCAGTTCATGAATTCCACTGTCAAAGCAGGATCATTGAACACTTGGCGGTAATTCGAGCCATAATCAATAGAGACTTGACACTCGAAGGAGCTTTCGATTCCTGCAGCTACGGCTTCGATGCGTTTCTTAATCTTGTTCATAGAATCAGCGGAAAGGGTACGAATTGTGCCTTCCAAACGGGCTTTTTCCGCGATGATGTTCTGCTTAGTGCCAGCTTCCATTTTACCAATGGTAATAACGGCCGAATCAAGCGGATTCACATTACGAGAAACAATGGTTTGCAGTTGACCAACCATTTGTGTCGCCGCTATGATCATATCGTTCGCTTGGTGCGGATAAGCAGCATGTCCGCCTTTGCCCAGCAGGTCAATGAACAGCTCAGACGTATTGGCAAATAAGATCTCCGGCCTAGTGGCAATCGTGCCTACTGGATACTCAGGAGCTATATGGAGAGCCACCATTTGGTCGGGCTTCCAATCCTGCAATTCTTCAGCAGCAAGCATAGGTAAAGCGCCGCCTGGACCTTCTTCAGCTGGCTGAAACAATACAACCAGGTCATCTTTCATCGGCTGCTGAGCGAAATGGGTAACAACACCCATCCCAATCGACATGTGAAAATCATGCCCGCACGCATGCATGTAACCTGGATGCTGGGAAGGAAACGGAAGAGAAGTCTCTTCCGTAATGGGCAGTCCGTCCATATCCGCTCGATATCCGAAGCGTTTGGTCGGATTAGTACCTTTGATATAAACCAAAATACCAGTGCGCCATGTGCGAATCGTCAGTCTATCCTGAGGAAGCTTAGCTAGGTGGTCAAGGAGTAGCTGTTGCGTCTTGAACTCTTGAAAGCCCGGCTCCGGAATTTGATGAAGCTGACGGCGCAGCTCTATAAAAGGGCTAAGCATGGTGAATTCCTCCAGAACACCTTACAGGGTGCGCAGATCTTGTAAAATTTCTGTTTTGGACTTCGTTTTATCGTCCACTTTCTTGATCACTCGTGCAGGTGCTCCTGCTACAACCGTGTATTCTTCAACGTCTTGTGTAACGATAGCGCCGGCAGCAACAACAGATCCTTTTCCGATGCGAACACCTTCTAAGATCACTGCATTCGCTCCAACAAGTACATCATCCTCAATCACACAAGGCTGTGCGGAAGGGGGCTCAATAACGCCTGCAACGACTGCACCAGCACCGATATGACACATTTTGCCGACTTGTGCTCTACCGCCAAGAACAGCATTCATGTCGATCATAGTACCATCGCCAACAGAAGCACCAATATTAATGAGAGCGCCCATCATGATAACGGCGTTATCTCCGATATGTACTTTATCACGAATAATTGCTCCTGGTTCAATTCGCGCATTGATTGGCTTCAGATCAAGCATTGGAATCGCAGAATTACGACGATCTGCTTCAACGACGAAATCCGCAATTTGCGCTTTGTTTGCTTCAAGAACAGGCTGAATTTCGCTCCATTCGCCAAAAACAACGCCGCTTCCGCCGGATATAAAGGATTGGCTGCCTTCGCCAAAGTTAATACCTTCAAGGTTTCCTTTTACGTATACTTTAACAGGCGTTTTTTTCTTGCTTTCTTTAATAAACTGAATAATTTCTAACGTATTCATCTCGCTCATGGTGACATCTCCTTAAAATTTAGATTGACTCTCCTATATTATCAGAAAGGCGGCATTTGAGCCAATGTGTATTCATAGAGCTTTTTGAGCGAACTGACTATAGTACAGATCTGCATAAAAGCCGTGCTGTTCCAACAGCTGTTCATGTGTTCCTTGTTCGATAACAGAGCCATGATTCATAACAAGAATGAGATCAGCATCACGAATGGTGGAAAGACGATGGGCAATGACGAAGCTTGTGCGACCCTCCATCAGGTTATTCATTGCCTTTTGGATGGAAACTTCCGTGCGTGTATCTACGCTGCTCGTTGCTTCATCAAGAATCAAAATGGTTGGATCCGCAAGTATGGCGCGAGCAATGGTCAGAAGCTGCTTTTGCCCATGTGAAAGATTGGATGCTTCTTCATTCAGTCTGGTATCGTAACCTTCCGGCAAGGTTCGAATGAAATGATCGGCATAGGCCGCGCGAGCCGCACTAACAATCTCGTCTTCTGTGGCACCATCACGTCCGTAAGCGATATTTTCGCGAATTGTTCCGTTGAACAGCCATGTATCTTGCAGAACCATACCGAACAGTCCGCGAAGATGACTGCGTGACATTTCGCGTGTGTCTACCTCATCAATGGAAATCGTTCCACCCTTTAATTCGTAGAAACGCATCAGTAGATTGACAATCGTAGTTTTACCCGCCCCTGTAGGGCCAACAATGGCAACCGTTTGTCCTGGCTCTACATGGATATTCATATCTTGAATTAATGAGGTATCCTCTTTGTAAGCAAAGGTAACCTGTTTAAATTGAACATGACCTTGGACATTCTTGGCTGTTTTTACATGGGTGATTTCTTGTACTTCCTCAGTCTCATCTAATAACTCGAAGATACGTTCCGCGGCGGCGATTGTGGATTGAATCACGTTGGCTATATTAGCCACTTGTGCGATGGGCATCCCAAATTGTCCTGAATACTGAATAAACGCAAGAATATCTCCGATTTTAATAGCCCCATTTGTTACCATGATGCCACCAATCACACTGACCAATACATAGCCGATATTCCCAATAAAGGACATAAGGGGGAATATCATCCCCGAGATAAACTGTGCACGCCAGCCTGAATGATACAAGCGTTCATTAATTACATTGAATTGCTCAACAGATTTCTGCTCACGGCCAAAAGCTTTGACTATGGTATGCCCCGTATACATTTCTTCCACGTGACCATTCAGTTCACCGAGTGTCTTCTGTTGTCCTTTAAAATACTTCTGAGACCGTGATGCAATCATCTTCGTTCCCAAAATGCTTAGCGGTAAGGTTACGATCGTGGCTAAAGTCAACAAAGGACTAATGGTTAGCATCATAATAATGATCCCGACTAGGGTCACAACTGAAGTAATCAACTGCGTCAAGCTTTGCTGCATGGTAGAACTAATCGTATCTACGTCGTTAGTAGCTCGGCTCATCGTGTCCCCATGACTGCGAGAGTCGAATAAGGAGAGAGGTACTCGGGTTAGCTTTTCACTAATATCTCTACGAAGATTAAATACTATTTTTTGTGTGACACCGACCATAATCCACTGCTGGATGAAGGTTAGTATGGCGCTAAGGATGTAGAGGGCTGCAAGAATAATGATGATTTGGAAAATGGCATCGAAGTCAATTTTGGCGCCGGCAACACCTTTGAACTTCGCGACAGAGCCTTCATACAATATGGTTGTTGCGTTACCCATGAGTTTGGGACTAATAATACTGAAGAGTGTGCTGAGAACAGCCGCGATAAAAACAAATAGGATAGATACACGGAAAGGACTCATATACCTGGACAACCGTCGTATAGTTCCCTTGAAATCCTTAGCCTTTTGGACCGGCATTCCCATGCCACCCATGCCGCCTCGGCCAAAGTGACCGGGATTTACCCCCGCTTGAGAAGGAGCTTTCTCTTTTGGTTTCACGCTCATGCAATTTCCTCCTCTGACAGCTGAGAAGCAACAATTTCTTGATACACAGCACATGTTTTCATCAGATCTGAATGGGTGCCGATCCCTGCAATTTGTCCTTCTTCCAGTACGATAATCCGGTTAGCGTCCATAATGGTACTGACACGTTGGGCGACAATGATCATCGTTGCATGCTCAGTTTCAGCTTTGAGAGCTGCCCGAAGCTTAGCATCTGTCTTGAAATCAAGGGCTGAGAAGCTATCATCAAATACATAGATATTCGGTTTACGAACAAGTGCACGAGCAATGGCAAGCCGCTGCTTCTGGCCACCGGATAAATTCGTTCCGCCTTGGGCGAGAACAGCTTGATAGCCTTCATTCATTTCAGCAATGAAATCGGCTGCTTGCGCAGTGGTTGCAGCATGCTGAATCTCCTCATCCGTTGCCATCTCACGTCCAAAACGAATGTTATCCGCAACTGTTCCTGAGAAAAGTGCCGCTTTTTGTGGGACATAACCGATTTGCTGTCTTAGACTTTCTAACTTCAAAGCGGGCAGAGGATGACCATCTAAGAGGATAGAGCCGGACTCTACATCGTAGAAGCGCAGCAGTAAATGAATGAGGGTCGTCTTTCCCGATCCTGTTCCTCCTATAATTGCTGTTACCTCACCAGGCTCAGCACGGAAGGATAGATCACGGATTGCTGGTTGTTCAGCCCCGGGATAACTAAAGGATACATGCTTAAATTCAACTGCAGCTTGATTGGTATCAAGAGATTTCGCCGTTTCAGCGCTATGTATGCTAGATTGATGGGCTAAAACTTCATTAATACGGACAGAAGAAGCTGATGCACGTGGAATCATCATGAAAATCATCGTCATCATGAACATAGAAAACATAATCTGCATGGCATATTGAATGAAGGCCATTAAGTCACCAATCTGCATTTGATTGGCATCAATACGAACTCCGCCGTACCAAAGAATGACGACAACTCCAAGATTAAATACAAGCATCATGATGGGCATCATCGTAGCCATGATCACATTTACTTTTACGGCTGTTTTCGTATAATCCAGGTTCGCTTTTTCGAATTTACGTTTTTCATGATCGGAACGGTTAAAGGCGCGAATGACGCGGATGCCGGTTAAATTTTCACGCAGCACGAGATTGATGCCATCGATTTTGAGCTGTAATGCTTTGAATAAGGGAAGTCCTTTACGCATGATTCCCACAATAGCTAGTGCAAGAATCGGGATGATGGAGATTAATACAATAGCGAGATGGGCGTCCTTATAAGTGGCCATGATGACTCCGCCGACTAGCATTGTAGGTGCGCCGATGAACATCCGCATCATGACAATCACTTGCTGAACTTGTGCGATGTCATTCGTGGTTCTGGTAATGAGGGAGGAAGTACCGAGTTTATCAAATTCGTGCAAGGAAAAGCTTTCTACATGGGTAAAAAGTGTTCGTCGTAAATCCCTGCCGAATCCTGTCGCCGTTCGTGCCAACAAGTAGCTTGCGATGATAACACAAACCATCGCGCCCATCGCTACTAAAAGCATGTAAGCGCCAAACCGGAGAATATAAGGAATATCTCCTTTCACAACCCCGACATCGACAATGTCAGCGAGCAGTGTGGGCAGGTACAACTGCGCCAGTGATTGCAAGAGCATCAAAGTAATAATCGCAACCACAGAAGCTTTGTACGGTTTCAGAAGCCGAAACAATTTGAACATAGGTTCCTCCTTAGCGTTTTTCCCTAGTAAAACGGGCATCTTAAGCCTTACTGAGTTTTCGTTAGAAAACAGGCGAAGCTCGTGTTTTTACCACATAAGAAAGTATAAGTTTTTGGTTTCCGAAAACCGCTTTCTTATTGATGATAAAGCCTCATATAGGGATCTTTGGTCGTAGACCAAAGTCTCTCCGCGTTAAACACGATCGCTCATCTATGAATGGCCTAGATAGAGGTTTTCTCATATGTAAATTATAACACATGGCTGAGCGCTAGCTCAAAGCAAGTTCTTGAAATAGATATTGACTTATCGTGTCGAAAGTGGGATAATTCTTTTAATTAAATATGTACCTTTAAAAACAGTCCAGAGAGACTGGCAAGGTAGTCGATGAGAAAAGACGGGATATACTGAGTCGCGGATTCAGTATATGACTAAGCTTGGGGATGTGCGCATCCTTATGCCCCGCTCTGTATCTTTATGCACTCGTAACTCCTTGCCAACAAATGGCAAGGAGTTTTTTGGTTTTGCAAAAGGAAAACCTGCGAATGCATACGATGCCAGTATTCCAAGGGAACTTAGCCAATGCTTACGATGTAAGTTTTCCTACGGAAAACTCAGTTAATGCTTACGATGTCAGTTTTGCTAAAGCAAAACTCTCAGGAGGCGAAAAAGATGAATGAAACGGCCGAACACACGATTATTGATGAAATGGGAATTCGTAGGGCGCTAACACGGATTGCGCATGAGATACTGGAAAAGAATAAAGGGGTAGAGAATTGTACCTTGATTGGGATTCGGACCCGCGGTATTTACTTGGCCAGTCGAGTAGCAGAGCGAATTCTTGAAATTGAAGGTGTGCCGATTCCTGTCGGTGAGATTGATATCACTTCTTATCGTGATGATCGCGTTAAGGTGAAATCAGTAGAAAATGTTCAGGAAGGCGGCAAGATCCAAATTCAAGACCGCAAAATCATCCTGTTCGATGATGTGCTTTACACGGGAAGAACAGTGAGGGCAGCCATGGATGCATTGATCGATCTGGGCAGACCACAAATGATTCAACTTGCCGTACTAGTGGACAGGGGGCATCGTGAATTGCCCATTCGCCCTGATTATGTAGGAAAGAACGTACCTACCTCCAAAAGTGAAAGTATTGAAGTGCTGCTTACGGAAATCGATGATAAAGACGGCGTCATGATACTTCAACAGAGGGGGAAACAGGAGTGAGCATAGTGAGTACACAAACCAAGCATTTTCTAGGATTGAAAGGCGTAAGCGTAGGGGAGATAACGAGCATACTCGATCGTGCTGCCTACTGGGAACAATCTTCTTCGAAAGTGACGAATCAATTTCAAGGCAAATTCGTTTCCAACTTGTTTTTTGAAAATAGTACAAGAACTCGGTTCTCCTTTGAACTGGCGCAAAAGCGGCTCGGAGCTGACGTACTGAATTTCTCCGCTGCTGAATCCAGTGTACAAAAAGGGGAGTCCATCTACGATACAGTCCGTACACTCGAGTCCATGGGCATTGATGCCGGTGTCATCCGATTAAAGCCGAATGGTGTCCTGCAAGAGCTGGCTGAGAAAATCAAAATTCCGCTCATTAACGCGGGGGACGGCAATAACGAGCATCCAACGCAGGCCCTGCTCGATTTCTACACAATGCGCAAACAGTTCGGCGCCATCAAAGGCTTGACGGTCTCCATTATCGGAGACATCTTGCACAGCCGCGTCGCTCGCTCCAACCTATGGGGACTCATCGCCTTGGGAGCAAAAGTTCAGTTCTGCGCACCGGAAAGCATGCAAGCACCGGAATTGGCTGAGTTCGCACCGTATGTGTCCTTCGAGGAAGCACTGAAAGCAGACGTAGTTATGATGCTGCGTGTGCAGCTTGAACGACACGACAAAGGAATCATCCGTTCAGCAGAGGAATATCGCGAGCAATACGGGTTAACAGCAGAGCGTGCAAGCCGCATGGCTCCTCACGCAATCATCATGCATCCTGCTCCGGTCAATCGAAATGTAGAGCTTGATGATGAGCTGGTAGAACACGAGAAATCCAAAATTTTCACACAAATTGCTCATGGTGTTCCGATTCGTATGGCGGTCATCGAACGAGCTTTATCATAAAACAGGGGGACAATATCACAATGGGTATCTGGATCTTAAACGGACTTACCGTCGATGTAAATAATGTACAAGCGAAGAAACACATTTTGGTAGAGAACGATAAAATTGCAAAGGTTATAGATGCAGTAGAAGGTTCGGCTCCACAAACCGAAGGCCATGAAGTCATTGATGCCTCAGGTAAACTGGTGACTCCAGGATTCATCGATATGCATGTCCACCTGAGAGAGCCTGGCTTTGAACATAAAGAAAATATCGCGACCGGAACACGTTCCGCTGCAAGAGGCGGCTTCACAACCATCGCTTGCATGCCCAACACAAGACCTGTGATCGATACTGTTGAGACGGTGAACTACATATTGGATAAAGCAGCGACGGAAGGTGTCGTCCGTGTTCTCCCATATGGCACGATTACGAAGAACGAGCTCGGCCGCGAGTTGACCGATTTCGCTGCGCTGAAAGAAGCGGGCGTCATCGGCTACACCGATGATGGCGTCGGCGTGCAAAGCGCGCAAATGATGAAAGATGCAATGGCCTTGGCTGCATCCATCGGTATGCCAATCATCGCGCATTGCGAGGATGACACGCTTGTGGTTGGCGCGCCGGTGAGCGAAGGCGCGTTCGCGAAGAAGCACGGACTGAAGGGAATCCCGAACGAGTCCGAGGCGATTCATGTGGGTCGCGACGTGCTGCTAGCTGAAGCGACGGGTGTTCACTACCACGTGTGCCACGTAAGCACCGAGCAGTCGGTTCGTCTGATCCGACATGCGAAGCAGTTCGGCATTAAAGTAACTGCCGAGGTATGTCCGCATCACCTCGTGCTCTCGGATGAAGACATTCCAGGGCTCGATGCCAACTGGAAGATGAACCCGCCGCTGCGCACACCGCGCGATGTGCAGGCTGTCATTGAAGGTTTGGAAGACGGAACGATAGACATTATCGTAACAGATCACGCGCCGCACACCGAAGAAGAGAAAGAGAAGGGCATGATGCTCGCTCCATTCGGCATACTCGGCTTCGAAACTGCGTTCTCTCTGCTGTACACGAAATTTGTGCTTACAGGTAAATGGTCATTAGGGTTCCTCGTAGATCGGATGACGAAAAAACCTGCCGACGTATTCGGTCTTCCATACGGAACATTGGAAGTAGGCAGCGCAGCTGATATCACAATCGTGGATTTGGAAACAGAGCGCGAAGTTCTCAAAGAAGAAATCGTTTCACGCAGCAAAAACACACCGTTCATCGGCTGGAAGCTGCAAGGCTGGCCAGTTGTTACAATCGCTTCCGGTAAAGTCGTTTGGTCATAAATTGTTCTTAAATCGTGTTTAAATCAAGCTAAAATCCGCAATAAGATCTGTACGTAGATCGATAAATCGTGTATATTTATACAGAATGATTGCTTTTTATGCAAGTCTTATGCAATAAAATGGAAGTTGTAGGCATGACATCTGCGGTTCGTGAGAATCGTTTGACAATAGCGAAGGAGTTGAAAGAACATGCAGGCAAGATTGTTGCTGGAAGACGGCACTCTTTTTACAGGAAAATCGTTCGGTAGTGAAGGTGAATCCGTCGGCGAGGTTGTATTTAATACAGGAATTACAGGTTATCAGGAGGTGCTTTCCGATCCTTCCTACTGCGGTCAAATCGTGACCATGACGTATCCTTTGGTGGGGAACTACGGTGTGATTCGGGATGATTTTGAATCCGTACGTCCTTTCATTCATGGCTTTGTCGTTCGTGAGCATGAAGAGATTCCTAGTAACTGGAGAGCGCAATATACGCTGGGTAGCCTGCTGAAAGAATACGGCATCGTTGGGATCAGCGGCATCGATACGCGCATGTTAACACGTAAAATCCGTCATCACGGCGTTATGAAAAGCCTTTTGACAACATCCAATAAATCCATTGCTGAGCTGACTGAGATCCTAAGAGGAACGCAACTTATGACGGATCAAGTCGCTCGTGTATCCACAAAAAGTGTATACGGCGCACCTGGACACAAAGAACGTATCGTTCTCGTAGACTTCGGAGCTAAAAGCGGAATCATCCGCGATCTAAGCAAACGTGACTGTGACGTTGTTGTTGTACCTCAAGATGCTACAGCTGAACAAATTCGTCGCCTTGCGCCAGACGGTGTACTGCTGTCTAACGGCCCTGGGGATCCGAAAGACGTACCTCACGCTGTCGAAATGATTAAAGGTTTACTCGGCGATATCCCGCTCTTCGGCATTTGCTTGGGTCATCAGCTGTTCGCACTGGCTTGCGGCGCTGACACTGATAAACTGAAGTTCGGTCACCGCGGCGGTAACCATCCGGTTAAAGATCTCGTATCTGGACGCTGTTACATTACATCGCAAAACCATGGTTACACAGTTAAGGAAGAGTCCGTACAAGGAACCGACCTTGAAGTGACGCACATCAACAATAATGATCGTACTATTGAAGGTTTGAAACATAAGAAATACCCTGCCTTCTCGGTTCAATATCACCCTGAGGCAGCACCGGGGCCATTTGATTCCAGCTACTTGTTCGATGATTTCGTCTCGCTGATTCGTCAGCACAAAATCGATAACCCACAGCAGCCGCGCCAAGCGCAAATGCTTGCACAGTGGAAAGCTTCCACGGCATCGACATCTGTGAAGGAGGAACTGCAATATGCCAAAAAATAATACACTCAAAAAGATTCTCGTTATCGGTTCCGGTCCTATCGTCATCGGTCAGGCAGCGGAATTTGACTATGCAGGTACGCAAGCTTGCCAAGCACTTAAAGAAGAAGGCATGGAAGTTATCCTGATCAACAGCAACCCTGCAACGATCATGACGGACACGAACATGGCAGATAAAGTATATATCGAACCGATTACTCTTGAGTTTGTAACGCAAATCATTCGTCAAGAACGTCCGGATGGATTGCTTCCAACACTAGGTGGTCAAACTGGTCTGAACATGGCTGTTGAACTAGCTCGTGCGGGTGTTCTAGAAAGCGAGAACGTGAAGCTTCTGGGAACACAGCTTACGGCGATTGAGAAAGCAGAGGATCGTGACCTTTTCAGAGACTTGATGAGAGAATTAGAGCAGCCTGTACCAGATAGCGTTATCGTAACGACGGTTGCTCAAGCGGTAGATTTTGCTAACGAAATCGGCTTTCCAATCATCATTCGACCTGCCTACACATTAGGCGGAACGGGCGGCGGTATCTGTAACACGATGGAAGAGTTGACGGAAATCGTTGCTTCCGGAATTCGTTACAGCCCAATCGGTCAATGTCTAGTAGAGCGCAGTATTGCGGGAATGAAAGAAGTCGAGTATGAAGTCATGCGTGACGCGAATGATAACTGCATCGTGGTATGTAACATGGAGAATTTTGATCCAGTAGGTGTACATACCGGTGATAGTATCGTTGTAGCACCAAGCCAAACTTTGTCGGACCGCGAGTATCAAATGCTGCGTTCGGCTTCGCTGAAAATCATTCGCGCCTTGAACATCGAAGGTGGTTGTAACGTACAGTACGCGCTTGATCCGCACAGCTTCCAATACTACGTAATCGAAGTTAACCCGCGTGTAAGCCGTTCCTCAGCGCTTGCATCCAAAGCAACAGGCTATCCGATTGCGAAGATGGCTGCTAAAATTGCGATTGGCTACACGCTCGATGAGCTAGTCAATCCAGTAACAGGCCAAACTTATGCTTGCTTCGAGCCAGCTTTGGATTACATCGTTTCCAAAATTCCACGTTGGCCGTTCGATAAATTTACAGCGGCAAACCGTAAGCTGGGTACGCAAATGAAAGCGACTGGCGAAGTTATGGCGATTGGCCGTACATTCGAAGAGTCCATTCATAAAGCAGTTCGTTCCCTAGAGATTGGCGTACACCGTTTGTTCCTAAAAGAGACGGATCTTATCGATCAAGAAACACTCGAGTACCGCCTGCAAAAACCTGACGATGAGCGCCTGTTCTTACTCGCAGAAGCGTATCGCAGAGGTTACACCGTGGAACAATTGCAGAATTTGACGAAGATTGACTGGTGGTTCTTGAACAAACTGGACGGTCTGATTAAATACGAGAAAGAGATTGCAGCTAGCGAACTTACAAACGAGCTGCTATTCGAAACGAAGCGCAAAGGCTTTACAGACCGTGCGATTGCTGAGATTCGTACTCTGGCTGGTTGTTCGACATTCACCAAAGAAGCTGAAATCAGAACGCACCGTTTGAAGCAAAATATCAAGCCGGTTTACAAAATGGTAGATACTTGCGCAGCAGAATTCGAAGCTTCAACGCCATACTACTATTCAACTTATGAGCAAGAAGATGAAGTTACGGAAACAACAAAAGAAAAAGTGGTCGTATTGGGCTCCGGTCCGATTCGTATCGGTCAAGGGATTGAGTTCGATTACTCCACGGTTCATGCGGTTTGGGCGATCCAGGCGGCAGGTTACGAAGCGGTTATCATCAACAACAACCCAGAGACCGTATCAACAGACTTCAATACGTCCGATCGCTTGTACTTCGAGCCTCTGTTCTTCGAAGATGTGATGAACGTGATCGAACGCGAAAACCCAATCGGGGTTATCGTTCAATTCGGTGGTCAAACAGCGATTAACTTGGCTGCACCTTTACACAAAGCGGGCGTACGCATTCTCGGTTCCGATCTGGAAAGTATCGATACAGCGGAAGATCGCAAGAAATTCGAAGCTTTACTTAGCAAGCTCTCGATTGCTCAACCACCAGGCGGCACCGTTACATCGGTTGACCAAGCTGTGGGTACAGCAGCGAAATTCGGGTATCCGGTTATCGTTCGCCCGTCCTACGTCCTAGGTGGACGCGCAATGGAAATCGTCTACTCCGATGAAGAATTGCTGAGCTACATGGAATATGCCGTGAAAATCAACCCTGAGCATCCGGTCCTGATCGACCGCTACATGCTTGGTAAAGAGGTAGAGGTTGATGCCATCTGCGACAGAGAAACGGTTCTAATCCCAGGAATTATGGAACATGTTGAACGCGCAGGGGTTCACTCTGGTGACTCTATCGCGGTTTATCCGCCGCAATCCATCTCAGATGAGATTAAACAACAAATTATCGACATTACGACGAAAATCGGCCTTGAGCTGAACGTAGTTGGTCTGGTCAACATCCAGTTCGTTATTCATAACGATCAAGTATATGTGATCGAGGTCAACCCGCGTTCTTCCAGAACCGTGCCTTTCTTGAGCAAAGTAACGAACATCCCGATGGCCAACGTGGCTACACGCGTCATTATGGGACAAAAACTGGCTGATATGGGCTACCAAGGCGGCTTATGGCCGGAAGACAAGTACGTGTCAGTTAAAGTGCCAGTGTTCTCCTTCGCGAAGCTGCGCCGTGTAGATACGACGCTCGGACCTGAGATGAAATCGACGGGCGAGGTAATGGGGCGCGATATCAATTTTGCCAAAGCTCTCTATAAAGGCTTAATTGGAGCGGGGATGAAAATTCCTGCAGCAGGATCTGTCGTAGTAACGGTTGCTGACAAAGATAAAGAAGAAGCGATTGAAATCTTAAAGGGCTTCTATCGACTTGGATATAAAATCATTGCAACAGGCGGAACGGCAGCAGCGATCGAACAAGCTGGTCTTCCGGTAACGACTGTGAATAAGCTGAGCGAGGGTTCACCTAACATTCTGGATCTTATCCGCAGCGGTGAAGCACAATTCGTCGTGAACACACTGACCAAAGGTAAAGAGCCAGAGCGTGACGGCTTCCGCATTCGTCGTGAAGCAGTAGAGAACGGTGTGGTTTGTATGACATCACTTGATACAGTAAGAGCGCTTGTTAATATGCTTGAAGCGATCAACTTCTCCTCACGTGCAATGCCAATTCATGTCTAAGACTATGCTTACGAAGTCAGTTTTGCTAAAGCAAAACTCTAAGGAGAGTGACGAACTTGAGTACACTAACTCGTACAGATGTTACTGGACGCATTATGGTCGCTTTGGATTATGCGAACGCAGAAGGTGCTGAAGGGCTGCTAAAGCAGCTCGAAGGCATCCCTTGCTACGTGAAGGTAGGCATGCAGCTGTTCTATGCTGCGGGTCCTGGCTTCGTCGCGAGTCTGAAGGATCGCGGCTACAAGGTGTTCCTCGATGTGAAGATGCACGACATTCCGAACACGGTCAAAGGCGGCGCGGAAAGCGTGACGCGCCTTGGGGTGGACGTGTTCAATGTCCATGCTGCCGGAGGCAAGCAAATGATGGAAGCCGCCTTGGAGGGTGTTGACAAGGGGCTAGCTGTAGGTGGTTCGCGCCCGATCGTTATTGGCGTGACGCAATTAACCAGCACAAGTAGGCAGGTGCTGAACGACGAGATCGGCCTGACCGGTACGGTTGAGCAGGCCGTCATTCGTTATGCCCGCTTGGCGCATGCTGCGGGGCTTCAGGGGGTCGTCGCGTCACCGCTTGAGGTGACCGCGATTAAGGCAGCATGCGGTGACGGGTTCGTCACCGTGACGCCAGGCATTCGCCCTGCGGGAGCCGACGTGGGCGACCAATCGCGCATCATGACACCAGCTGAGGCGTTCGCGCAGGGGACGGATTATGTCGTGATCGGCCGACCGATCACAGGCGCAGCGGATCCAAGAGCAGCAATTGAAGCGATTATCGATTCAATCGTTTAGCATGCTTGGTCTAACAACGGAAGGAACGGTGGTAGGAATATGAGTCAACTCGAAACAATCGCGCAGCATATTGCAGCATCATTATTAGATATAGAAGCGGTGGCACTTCGACCGCAGCAGCCTTTTACATGGACTTCTGGCCTGAAGTCGCCAATCTATTGTGACAATCGTCTGACGATGTCACACCCAGCTATACGCGAAGCGATCGCCGACGGCTTCGCAGCTTTGATTCAAGAGAAATTCCCGGATGCTGAGGTTGTTGCTGGTACGGCAACAGCCGGCATTCCTCATGCCGCTTGGGTTGCTCAGAAGCTAGGTCTCCCGATGATCTACATTCGTGATAAAGCCAAAGGACATGGCAAGGAAAACTTGATTGAAGGTACTGTGAAACCAGGTCAAAAGGTGATCGTGATTGAGGATCTGATCTCTACGGGTGGCAGTTCTTTGAAAGCAGCTATTGCTGTCAAAGAAGCTGGCGCTGTAGCGTTGGGTGTGCTCGCGATTTTCTCCTATCAGCTAGATAAAGCTACCGATGCATTCCAAGCTGCTGATATGCCACTGTACACACTTTCCAACTACTCTACACTGCTTGAAGTGGCTCTGGAGAAGGGGAAAATCAAACAAGAGGACATGGAATTGCTTCGTTCTTGGAGATTGAATCCTGCTGCGTTTGGTGTGTAGGTCTGTATTTGCTCAATTGCGAGGATTGACGAATTATGTAAGTATATCCTATACTGGATAAGTGATAGGTACTGCCTAACATCTGCGAAATGGCAAATGACGCGAAAGCGACAGACGCAAAGCTATAGGGGCTACTCGGTTACACCGTATGCTTGCCAGCTACCGAACGATGAGAGGAGGAGTGCTCGTGAATATCAATAGTGTTCTAACTGCGATTAGTGGTGGAGATGCTTTGAAGCAAGCCGTTGGCCTTCAGCTTTTAAGCAAAGTAAGTGATATGCAAGCAGCTTCATCTAGTACTTTAGTACAGGATTTTGCTAAATCCCAACAGCTGGTTACCGCTTCAGCGACACCGCATTTGGGTGGCAATCTCGATATCCGCATATAAGTTCATAACAGAAGAAGCTCTACCTTTACGAAAAGGAGAGCTTCTTTTTTCATTATTTAATTAATATGTTTTGGGTGATGTTTTTTTCTCTTCTGTGGGAGAACTTACAGTGTAGAGCGACGGGCCTAAATTAAAGTAACTTAGCATGTGAGAACTCTGATGGCTATGTTATAGAAAAGAGATCGTCAATTTATTCGACCAATCTTACTCTACATTGAGGTCCGGATAAATTGTCATATATCCTGGATTGAGGTTGCTGGATGAATGAAGGCTTATTCGTTGTTGAAAGATGTTGCAGAGAGTGCAACAATTGCTGCCTAAATCCATCTAATCTCCCTTAGATGTTGCATAACGTACAACAATTTGGTCCTATTAAGGCAGTTTCGTAACAAATGGGTTCGAAATGAGGTACAACTATAATTTTGCCAAATAGCCTTTAGGCGTGTAACCAGTATAGCCCATCTAACTTCACAAAGCTGCTGATCGACTCTAAAGGACGAAGTATCCGTTTTTCTTTCTGGAGGAGGTTAACCTTCTGTCAGTTGTCGAATGAATGTTTGCAAAGGCTGGGACATCCACTTTTTGGGGTGCAGCAGCAGTTGAAGGTCCAATTTCAAGTCTGAATGTGAAAAAGGAAGATGGGCAAGTTTTCCTTGTTCCAGTTCGTTCTGTACAGCAATTTGGGGCAGCAGGGCAATACCGAGCCCATTCATGACGCAGTGTTTTATGGTTTCTAAATTACCGAGTTCAAATCCAATTTGAAGCGGGACAGCATGATCTTTTAGTAACTTTTCAAACATACCTCGATAGATGCAGCCCTCTTCTGTAACGATAAATTCGGCTTGCTGAAAATCAGTTAGCTGTATTTGTGTTCGTTTCGTTAGCGGATGCTCAAGCGGTGCCACCAAAACTAAAGGTTCTTCCCTGACCTTTGTACAAGCAAGTGTGGTATCTGCAGGATAACGATCTAGTAGGAGTCCAATGTCATAGTCCCCATCTCTTACTTTGGTAATAAGGGAAGCTTCACTATCAGGGAAGAGCTGGATATTCAGTCCAGGAAATTGTTGTTTCAGCACATGTAAATAGGGTGGTAAATAGTAAGCAGCGAGTGAGTTAATCGTACCTATCGTCAGTGTTCCACTGACTTCGCTTGTTATCATTTCTTTGGATTGATCATAGAGGTCAAGCATTTGCAAGACTAGCTTTAGCAAGCTTTCACCGGGTGCAGTTAACCGAAGCTGACGCCCGTATCTTTCGAAAAGAGGGACCCCATATTCTCGTTCCAACTTTTGTATTTGCATCGTAATACTCGATTGCGCATAGCCCAATTCTTCAGCAGCTCGTGTAAAACTCTTTCTCCGTGCAACCTCCCGAAAGGTTCGGAAATAGGTTAAATCCATGGGAACCCCTCGCTTTATTATTAAAATTTTTGATGAGTCTTATCATTTATTATAGCTAACTGTGATCCAATGATCCATGCTAAAGTGAATATACAAATGAATGAGGACTGGGAGATGATTGGAATGTTAAGAGAGAAAGACTTACATGGGATCTATGTTCCCATTATTACGCCGTTTGATGAGGAACACGAGGTGGATGCATCCTCTTTTTATAATCTTGCTTATAATTTATTTCAAGATGAGGTAGACGGACTGGTCGTCAATGGGACAACAGGGGAATCGCCGACGATTACGAATGAGGAGATGTCGATCTTATTCGATACGGCACAAGCAGCTCGCGAGGCTGCGCAAGTAGACGCTTCACTCATACTTGGTACAGGAACGAATGATACGTTGTCCACGGTGAAAAAGACGGAGGCTGCTGGGAAATTAGGGGCTGACGCCGTTTTAGTCGTCGTGCCTTACTACAATAGGCCGAGTCAGCAAGGGATCATTGAACATTTTCGCCGGGCAGCCAGCGTTGGTGTGCCTGTCATTTTATATGAAATACCGCATCGCACAGGAGTGACGTTGGAACTTGATACCGTGCGTACGATACTTGAACTCGATGGTGTCATAGGTATGAAAGACTGTACGCCTAACACCCGATTGGTGTCTGAGCTTACTCGTTTAGGCTCCAAGCCCGTCTTGTGTGGGGAGGATTCACTGCTTTTTGAGGCACTTAGCTCCGGTGCTAAAGGGGTTATGAGCGCGTCAGCGAACGTAATGACTGAGCGGTTTGTATCGTTTTATCAGCATTTTGAAGCGGGACAACACGAGATGAGCAAAAAGCTATTCGATGAGTTGCTGCCACTCATTCGATTACTTTTCGAAGAGCCAAATCCAGCACCTCTCAAATGGCTGCTTGAGCAGCAAGGTATCATTGAATCCGGAACACTTCGGTTGCCGCTGCTTTCTGTGACAGAAGGCTTGCAGAAGAAGTTAGCTGCTTATTTACAAAAATGAGAGGAAGAGAGTTATGAATCGTAATAGGGTATTTACAGGTTCACCTTGGGAACCGGTTGTAGGCTATTGTCGGGCGATTCGGGTGGGGGACCGGATCGAAGTTGCTGGCACAACAGCAATGAGGGATGGAGAGGTAGTTGGCATCGGTAATCCGTATGAACAAACGCGGTTCGTCCTCCAGACGATTGAGCAGGCGCTGCAAGAACTCGGTGGGCAAATGTCAGATGTGATTCGAACACGTATGTATGTGACGGATATTTCGCTATGGCAGGAGTTCGGCAGGGCACATGGGGAGTTTTTCCGTGACGTGCAGCCCGTGGCAACGATGGTTGAAGTGAAGGCTTTAATTGATCCTTTGTTGTTGATAGAGATTGAGGTTGAAGCTCAGATGGTAGACGAATTGAGTGGCTTGTAGTAAGGCTTATTAGTACAAATAAGCGCGGAAAACGCGCTTTACCTGGAGCGCTCGAACAAATAAGGGGTAAGCTTTGCTTACCCCTTACCCAAAACATATAAATTCTATTAAAAAAAGCGCTTGTCCCCTTAGAAGGCGATTTGAAATCGCGGGCATAAGGGGAAAGCGCTCTTTGTTTATTTTTTATCCTACACGTTTACCAAGAATGATGAGGTCGCGTTCGATTCCGTCAAGTTCAGCAACGCCGGGCAGATGGGCCCAATTGGCGAAGCCGAATTTACGGAAAAGGTGGAGGCTGGGATCATTATGACCGAAAATGAAGCCGAGCAGTGTCTTCAGTCCCAGCTTTGGACTAGCCTCTATTGCGTGCTCCATCAGGTAACGACCAATGCCTTGGCCGCGAAAAGCTTCATCGACATAAATGCTGACTTCTGCTGTTGCGTTATAGGCGGGGCGGCCATAAAAGGACTGAAAGCTGAGCCATCCACAAATACCGCTGCCGTTTTCCAATACCCATAAAGGGCGGAAATCCGCTGAGTGCTCATGAAACCAGCCTTCGCGACTCGCAGTGGTCACGGGTTCTGTATCAGCCGTAACCATGCGTCCTTCAATGGTAGAATTATAAATTCGTACAATTTCTGCTAAGTCTTCCAAGCTGGCATTGCGGATCGTTAGGTGATTCGTACTCATGTTAAGGATCTTTCCTTTCAGTGTTTATTTACTCATTGCGGCTAGTTTCAGCCAGAAACGGCTGATGGTCTCTGTACCTTTATCCCAATTGACCAAATGGAAATGCTCATTCGGTGCGTGCAGGTTTTCACCTGGCAAACCAAAGCCAAGCAGCACTACGGGGGCGTCTAATACACGTCCCAACACTTCAACAATAGGGATTGAACCTCCGCTTCGAGTATATACAGGCCAAACGCCATAGGTATCCTCATAAGCTTCCGCAGCTGCTACCATAACTGGCTCGTCAATTGGCGTGATAAAAGGATTTCCGCGCAGCTGGCGGTCTAGGGTTACTTTTACACCAGGCATCGAGATGGCGCGGATATGATTTTCAACCGCATCCATGATTTCCTCGGGTACTTGTGCGGCAACGAGACGGCAAGCTATTTTCGCGCTAGCACGATTAGGAATGATTGGTTTAATGCCTTCACCCTGAAAGCCGCCGCTCACGGACGTGATTTCCAAGGTTGGTCTAGAAGTCGTTTGTTCGTAGAACGAAAACCCTTTTTCCCCATATAGTGTTTCAACATGTAAGTCCGATCGAACCTTGTTCGCGTCGGGTTCTACTTGTTTAAAGGCTTCGCGTTCTTTGTCTGAGAGCTCAATGACGCGATCATAGAAGCCTTCTACGGCTACTCGACCATTTTCATCATGGAAGGAACTCAGCACCTTCGATAAAGCGTGAATCGGATTTTGAACAGCGCCGCCGAACAGGCCCGAATGAAGGTCACTATTTGCGCCATCGACCGTAATTTCAAACCCTGCTAGCCCGCGAAGACCATACATAAGTGCAGGTTTTCCTGGTCCTTGCATTTGTGTATCGGAAAGAACAATGGTATCGGCTTGTAATTTATCTTTATACTTTTCAACGAAGGCAGGAAGATGCTTACTCGCAATCTCTTCTTCACCCTCAATACAAAACTTCACATTAACAGGCAGACTGCCGTGCGTTCGTAAAAAAGCTTCAATCACTTTGGCATAAAGCAGCAATTGCCCTTTATCATCGGTGCTGCCGCGGCCAAATAGCTTGCCATCTTGTATCACAGGCTCAAATGGAGGTGTGTTCCACAGCTCTAGCGGCTCAGCCGGTTGAACATCATAATGTCCATAGACAAGCGCAGTTGGCTTACCCGGAGCATGCAACCAGTCTGCATAGACAACGGGATGTCCCCCAGTAGACATAATTTCAATGTTCTCAAGACCGGCTTTTTTCAAAGATTTAGCCGTCCATTCTGCACAACGAATCATGTCTGGTTGATGCTCGGCGACAGCACTTATACTCGGAATCCGCAAAAACTGCATTAATTCCTCTATGTGTTGATCCCTTTGCTCATTCAAATAAGTTTTGATCGTTTCAATCATGTTTGTTTTCTCCTTCTTTATAAGCCATTTAGATTGTTGCTTCTTTTAAGTTCCCCAAATGCAAGTAAATTCCTGCAAATAAGTTCTGGATTATGTGATTCGTAATCGAACCTTTCTTGAACAGTGTTAGGTGAATCATAGAAAAATGTCGAAAAATGTAATTTCATATTGCTATCGAGTCATTACTCTACTAGAATAAAGTATTGAGCATCTATTACATAAATTGCTAGGGGGACTTTACGTTGAATGATTTTGAATCGGTTGTAAAATCTAGAAGATCTGCAAGCAAATTCACGCAAGGGATCGATATTTCACAAAAAGAATTAGAGCAAATTTTTGCCCTGGTTAAATTTGCACCATCCGCTTATAACTTACAGCATGCTAATTATGTTGTTGTCACAGACCCTTTGGTGAAACAGAAGGTGTATGATGCCTCTTATAAACAGTACAAAATTCTAAGCTCGTCTGCAGTTATTGTAGTTCTTGGCGATTTGGAAGCCTATAAGGATTCTGCAAGAATAAATGAAGGACTTTTCCATTTAGGATTCTTTAGTAAACAAGAGTTAGATGCCGAAGTGCAGCAAGTGACAAATTTCTATGAAGAACGGGGAGAGCCGTTCAAGCGAGATGAGGCGATCCGGAATGCAAGTCTATCGGCCATGTTATTTATGCTTACTGCGAAAGATCAAGGCTGGGATACTTGTCCAATGATCGGTTTTGAAGCAGACAAGCTCATTGAGGCTCTTCAAATAGATGAACGCTATGTTCCAGCTATGTTAATTACGATAGGGAAAGAAGATACGTCAAGCCAGCGGCCGCGCGGTTATCGTAAACCGATTGGCGAGTTTGTGAAATATATTTAAAAAATAAAGACCGTTAATCGCTATGAAGGTGGCGATTAATGGTCTTTTACTATTTTGGAGACTTATGGACGTATAAGATTGAGAAGCAAAGATACATCATTCGGGTCGCCTACTGTGATGATTGTTTTACCAGCAGCGCCGCTAAGGTTTCTAACACGATCACCTCTCTCCGATGTCGTTACAATAACATCAGCACGTCGAATCGAGTCTAATAATTCGTGTTCTGGGGCATCGATATCAATCGTCTGGATCTCAGCAGATGTATTTTTTACAATCTCATCTAAATAAAAGTAGCATGATTGCACCTTGCATTCGACAAACAAATAGGTGGAATGGGTTTTGACAGGTTTGCCATAAAGCTGCAAATAGGCAAACCCTGCCAAAAGTAAGTGCTCTGAGTGATAACCCGCCTCACTTGACTGGGACATCATTTCTTTAACGAATGGATAGTAAGGGTTACTTCGCTTAAATTCTTCGATTTTATTTTCATCTGCTATGCGAGTTCCGCGACCCTTTTGAATGACTAGCAGTCCTTCATCTTTTAATTGAGAGTAAACCCATTGGATAGTATTTCGATTAATAGAAAGATGATCGGCTAATTGGTTAGTCGAAGGAAGATCATCTCCAGGAGAAAGTACTTGGCTGCCAATTAGCAATTTTATTTGTTCTTTTATTTGAATGTTAATTGGTAATGGTGATTGTGAATCAATCGTTATAAGCGAATCTATTTTTAAGGTCAAGGATGATCACCAACTTTCATAAATGACTAGTTATCTGGATATGTTAAGCTTAAACAATTTGTCTATTTGTTGCAAGTAGGGGTTTAAATTAATGATTTCAAATGATTATGTTGACAGGAAGGTAGGTTGAATATTAAAATAGATAACAGGTTAACCAATCAATTAGGTAACATATTAATGGAAACAAAGGAAGGTTGATTGTTATGGAAACAACATCTGTGGTGCAGCAACACAAGGGAATGGGCTCTATACAATTCCTGCCCGTTAATTTATTCGGGTCGGTTATGGGGATCTCGGGTTTGTCTTTAGCATGGAGACAATCTAGCAAACTGTTCGGTACATCCCCAATCATTGCAGAAGTGATTGGTCTCATTGCTGTCATCATGTTTATCGCGCTAAGCATTGCTTACATTTCTAAATGTGTATTATATCCACGTAAAGTTGTGGGGGAATTTACACATCCCATAGCAGGAAATTTTTTCGGTACGATTACAATTGCACTTCTTCTGCTTTCTTCTGTGCTTAGTTCATACAGCCAAAGTTTGGGACAGGTTATTTGGATCATCGGGACTGTGACAACGTTAATACTAAGCTATGTTATCGTTTCTCGATTGTTGAACGGGAACCAAGAACAGGGTAATGCGGTTCCTGCATGGCTTATTCCCGGGGTAGCTACAATCGATGTGGCTGTTGCAGGAGGAACAATGCCATTCACATGGGCACATGAGGTGAATCTCTTGTGTTTGGCTATTGGAGGTATTGTTGCCTTAGTTTTCTTCACCATGATTGTTTCAAGACTCATTCATCAAGCCCCTATGCCAGCAGGGTTAACGCCATCACTGATCATACTGATTGCACCGTTTGAGGTTGGTTTTCTTGGTTATACGAATTTCATGCAGCGTATTGATCAGTTTGCATCAATCTTATTCTATTTTGGTTTATTCTTATTCGTTGTCTTATTTGTCAAAGTGTTCAAAAAGTCGGTACCGTTCGGGGCTTCTTGGTGGGCTGTAAGCTTTCCAATGGCGGCACTTAGTAATGCAGCTTTGAAGTATGCGATGTTTGTAAATTCATGGTTGTTAATGGACATCGCGGCTGTGATTCTTACGTTACTAAGTGTTGTTCTCTTAGTTCTGTTTATTCGAACTCTTATCATTCTCTTCAATGGAAATTTATTAAATGGGTAATTATTCTTGGATACCAGGAGTGCGTACGTTTTGTGTGTCTTTCATTATCATTGCTAAAATTTATCATTATCATAGAAATAGTAATATTGATCAATGGTTTGTATGTTTGTAAAGTCGAAATGTCCTTTGGTTGTTTAATAAGATTCAGATTAAATCTTTCTCTTAACCTTAAGGATTTTGTCATTATAGAGTCGGAATCTGAGTCGGAAGTAATATTTCAATCCAAAATAGAAGGTATGCAAGCTATCATGATTGAAGTGCCTACGGTTACTAATTATCCACTCCATTGGAAATAATAATGTACGTATTAGGAGGATTCTTTTAATGAAATACTTTAAATTAATTAGTTCAATTGCTATTACTTCTTTATTAGTTGGCGGAGCTTCATTTGTATATGCAACAAATTCGGAAGTTTCAGATCCGATAAAAGGAGTCAAAGAACAAATCAATGATATCGGACAACGTGTAAATATCTCTAGTGGACTTGTCGGAGAAAAATTCAAATTCAACGATTCGGGACTGCCAGTAAACACTGCCGGAGGCGTAAGGCCAATTCTTAGCGATATCGTAGGCCATTGGGCTGAAGCAAACATTAAAGACCTTATTGGAAAAGGAATTGTAGACGGGGATAATGATAATCAATTTAACCCCGATAACCCCGTTAATCGTGAAGAATTGGCAACTATGGTTGCAAAAATGTTCAACTTGAAAAACGAGTCAACCAATCAAGATTTTAATGATGTTCCGCTGAACCGCTGGTCATATCATTTTGTGGAAGAAACGAAAGACTTCTTTACTTCCAATCCAAACACGAATGGCGGTATAGACTTTAGTCCTCTACAACATGTAAAAAGAGAAGATGCCGCTGCAGTTATCTTAAAAGCCCTTATCAAACAAAATTCCAAAATTCAGTTACTTGATGCGACATCGGCTGATGACTTGCTGAGCACACGGTTCTCCGATTTAAAAGATATTTCGATTTCGCTTCGTCCTTATGTAGCCACTGCTATAAAAAATAAAGTGATTGAGGGTGAAGATATGAACCTCTTCCTACCTCAGAAGATTATAACCCGTGCTGAAGCAGCGACATTACTTGATCGATTGGTAAATAATGGACTAGTCGCCGACACCGGTTCTGTTGATCATTCAGTCATTTTGGAACAAATGAAAGAGTTAGCCCAAAAAGGGCAAGTCTCAGGAACAGATTTTATTGTAGGCAAAACATTGATCAATGACATCCATCAGAAGCTAGGTCAACCTGATGCAAAGAATACCACAGGTGAATACTCGGAAAGTTACTCATTAGGGATGGGACATGGAAGCTTTACTTTTGTTGTTGGGAAGGGAGAGGTCATTGACGAAATTAGATCATATGGTTCTCTAGCAGACCCATCACGAGATGTTTCCCAATTAACCAGATCCATAATTGAGAAAATATTAGGGAATCCTGATAAGATTGATCAAATCAACAATCAACAAGTTCTTATTTATAATGCTGGAGATTATCAATTGAAATTTAACTTCACTGCTTCCGGTCAAGTAAATGGTGAATCAAGTCTTGACCATTTCGGTGTATATTCTCCTAAAGCAGATACTCCTATGGGAAATAAATAGCACTTGAGCATTTTGTTTAGCAGCAAGGTTTTATAAATGGAGGGTAACGATGTTCCGTTCAACATGGATTTATACACTTCTTATGCTATTGGCAGCATCTTTCTTAGGCTTTACAGCCCCTTTAGTAGATTTCTTATATAATAAAGGCTTCACTATCATGGACTTGACTAATGCACAGTATGGGTTCGCCGTGATTATTTTATGGCTGATGATTTTGCCAGTTATTAAGCGTGTTAAGTTCCCACGAGGGAAGGATTGGCTCTTCATCATAGGAACAGGTATAACATCAGCTTGGGCCATATTTTTCTATTTTAAATCGATAACGCTTCTACCTGTTTCCTTAAGTATTGTCTTGCTCTTCCAAGTCACTTGGATGGTTACATTATTGGATGTTATTGTTAAACGTGTACTGCCATCGCCGCAGAAATGGATAGGAATAGCCTTCATTCTTGGGGGAACGGTATTAGCGGTTGGCTTATTCCAAACGAAGCTTCCGAATCTTTCATTGTTAGCGATCGGATATGGTTTACTAGCCGCACTTTGTTTCGCAATAAGTTTATATTTACCCGAGTATATGAGTAATGAGTCTTCACCGATTGTTCGCGCAGCACTGACCCTTACCATAGGAGCGTTTTCGCTATTTCCGATGTATCCTCCCACATACTTAACATCTGGGGTTTTATGGAATGGACTATTCGGATGGGGGATTATCACAGGTTTAGTCGGACAAGCATTGCCTTTATTATTTATGCTCGTGTCAATTCCGAGAATTGGCGGCAGAATGGCTGGTATACTTAGCGCTGTGGAGCTTCCAATTACAGTTATTAGCGCTTATTTCTTACTTGGCGAAACGATATCCTGGCTTCGATGGGTTGGTGTTATTTTAATCCTACTGGGCATCTGTTTTAGTGAAATATCGAAATCATCGTCTAATAAGAATACGGTCCGGAATCGAAAAGCTTGATGAACCTCAAGCTTTTTTTTTGGTTATATTTGAAATGATTAACGTCAATACTGGTCAGATAATGTGTAGAGGAGTCTGCTAAGTGAGGCCAGCAAAAACACAGCTATCCGCCAATCAAATATTTTGGCTCATGACCACGATGGCTGTTGGTGTAGCCTTATTGTTAACGATTGGTCAAACGATAGCCATTTCTCATAAAAATGCCTGGATCTCCATGTTAATTTGCGGGGGGATCTGCGCATGGGCTGTATATGCAGCCGCGAAGCTTAGTCAACTTTATCCCAATCAATCTTTTGTTGAATATTCACAGTTGATTTTAGGAAAATGGTTAGGAAGCTTTGTGGTACTGATTTATTTTGCTCAATGGTACTCCGTGACAGGTGTGATTATGCGTGAATTGACGAACCGTATGAATTTAATTATGCCTCACACTCCTTCCTGGGTCATTATCGCAGGCATTTTAGCTGTTGTTGTGTACGCAGTTAGTCAAGGTATTGAAGTGATTGGGAGGTGCGCTGAATTTATTGGGCCACTAATCATCTTTATTGTCTTTTTGACGTTACTGCTAAGTTTGAATAACTGGCGCACCGAATACATTTTACCCGTGTTTAAGGACATTCCTCTCATGCCCCTTCTAAAAGGAGCACTTCCGCCTGCAGCAATCATAGGACAGAATGTGATCCTCATTATGCTTATTAAGTTTATGCCCAACCCTAAACCTGGGATTTCAGCTGCAGTTATAGGAACATTCGTAGCAAGTCTTCTGGTTGCTTTGACGACTTTATTTGTGATTACAACCTTCGGACCCCATATGCCTGCAAAGATGTGGTATCCCTATTTTGAAATCATTCGAGTGATCTCGGTTGTTGATTTTATTCAAAATGTGGACGTCATTTTCGTTGTTGTCTGGCTAGCTAGTGTATTCATTCGATTATCGGTTATTTTCTTTGCAGCCTGCTATGGGATGGGGCAATTTCTGAAGCTGAAAAACTGGAAGAACATACTCTGGTTTAATGCTCCTATTGTCTTCATTATTGCACTCTTGCCAAGAAACATTATGGAGTCGGATTACTATTATCCTAAATATTTTACCGAAATGTTTACGCTGCCGATTCTGATCTTGGGTATTCCGTCCTTGCTCTGGATAATTGGGACACTTCGTACTAAAAAGAGCTGACATCTTTTAGTTGCGAGTATGAGCCTCAGATGTCATGCCGGTTAACCGAATCCTTGATTTTACATCTACCGTAACTTGTATTTCCGAAAATCGTTTCTCATAAGAATGGGCGAGCATCTGCCACTCAGCGGGATTTTCTTGATAAAAGGCATCAGCAAAATGAACGACATCCGTTCCCAATTCTTTTACTCTATCTAGGGATTGCATCATTTGCTTCTTTACGGCTAAATTCAATTGCTGCTCTAACTTCGTTTTATCTTGTTGATTAAAAAGACTTAGATCCGGGCAATTATTTTCCGAAACAATAGCATTATTACCAATCTCAACTTTCATCCCCAATTGCTGATGATCCAAAACTGGCTTCAGTTTTTTATTCGTTTGATTCAAAAGAAAAACTATATACTTTTGTTCAGAATTTGGACAAGAGAGTCTTATCGGATATTCTTTATGCTCACCAAGGAACCAAAGCAGTCCCTGACTTTCAGCATCATTCAGGTACCCAGCAAATTTATCTTTATTGAATACAGATAAACCGCTAATCCGAAGTTGTTTCATAATTGTAATTGAATTTTTATCCAGATTTTGAACCGTGTTCCCTGCTTCCTTCAATTTTTTTGATTCAAGCTGATTCTCATCTAGGATATCAACCTTTAATGCGAGGGCTGCAGCGGATGGGCCTTCTAGCCTGCTCATCGTATCTTTTCTTTGCATTTTGTTAGAGAAGGGATGATATCTTTCATAAATCATTTCTTTCATGCCGATTGCTGAGTATTTTTGAAGATCACATTTGGACTGTAAGACTTCTTTAGCCGTTTTAGGCGTTACCATGAGCCATGCATTTCTCCGAAATTGAGGGCTCCGATCTAAAAAGTCCATGAAATCCTGAATGCCTGTTTTGGCAAGCTTCTCACCGATAACAATGATGTTATTGTGAGCAAAAAACATTTTTCTTGGTGTATCTTTGGAAAAATTACGGATGGCTTCCGAGATTGTTTTTCCTTGAGCAAGAATGACAAATGGATTATCCTGTCCTCCATCTTGGCCGCTTTTCTGAGTAGAGGGGCTTACGACCTGTGCAGTAATTAGAAACGGCTCCGGCCCAGAGATGACATCAATTCCCAGACCAATGACAATGGCTAGCTTATCGACTTCTTGCCGATCCCAGCAACCGGCAATCATTAAAAGAATTATGAACATATAGCTTAATCGTAAAGCTATTCTAGTCATTTCATTCCGTTCCTTTCTTCGGTAGTCTGTTTGGTTTTCTCAAACGGACTCTGTTCATTGCCCATATTGGGGCTCGAACAATTAGATCCTTCATACTTCTCCATTTAAATGGAGCAATGGGAGAGAAGTAGGGTACCCCGAACGAACTTAGTGAGCAGAGATGCACCAACAAGGCTAACAAACCAAGCATAATACCATATAAACCAAGGACCGCACCCAATAACATCAAGGGGAACCTCATTAATCGGATACTAATACCTACGCTAAAGGCTGGGATGGTGAAGGAAGCTATAGCTGTAATGGCAACTACGATCACCATCGCAGTAGATACAATACCTGCTTGGACGGCGGACTCACCAATGACTAAAGCACCGACAATGCTTACCGCTTGTCCCACTTGTTTGGGAAGTCTAACCCCGGCTTCTCGTAGCGCTTCAAAGGTAATTTCCATTAACAGTGCTTCAATAAATGTGGGGAATGGTACTCCCTCATGGGATCCTGCTATACTAATGAGTAATTGGGCAGGCAGCATTTCATGATGATAGGTTATGACTGCAATATAGAAAGATGGTAAAACGAGAGCAATAGCAAAGAAAAGATAGCGAATTAATCTAACCGCAAATGCCATTGGAAATCGTTCATAGTAATCTTCACTGGATTGAAAAAATTGAAAGAAAATTGTGGGAATGATTAATACAAAAGGTGAGCCATCGACAAAGAGAACTACTTTCCCCTCCGCCAATTCTGCTGCAGCCTTATCCGGTCTCTCCGTGTGGGCAATTTGAGGGAACAACGTATAAGAATGGTCCTCAATAAGCTCTTCAATATAGGCACTATCGAGAATAGTGTCCACATCTATTTGTGAGAGTCGCTCTCTTACCTCATCTAACACTTCAAGACTTGCTAACCCATGAATGTAGGCAATCACTACTTCTGTTTTTGTTAAAACACCTATTTTGAAAACTTCTGTTTTTAGTTTAGGTGTTTTTAATATTCGGCGAACAAGCGTTGTATTGGTTCTTAAGCTTTCAGTAAATCCTTGTCGAGGTCCACGAACAACGACCTCTGTTTGGGGTTCAGAAACCGTGCGAACCGCACCGCCCTTGGTGCTTATGGATAGGGCGATGGAGATGCGGTCAAAAAGTACGATGGTTTCACCTGTTAAAATTTTATCTACAACGTCACCGATGGTTGTTAGCTCGCTAACCTGAGCAACACTTAAAACACTATTTTTTATTGATTCAAGTATTGATTCCTTATCCGAATCAGGATGAAGTTTCGTACTTGAAGATTTATGTAATAAGGACTCTAAAATTTCATTTTCAAGTTGCTCACGCTCGACTAAGCCATCAACCCAGATCATCTGTGCTTGTATCTTCTGAGACGTCCCGAAAGTAATTTCTCTGAAGACGATTTCACTGCAATTTTCGAATATATCATGTAATTCATAAGCATTCATTGAAAGTGAGCAGTCGAGCTTCTGTTGGGTAGAAGGGGTTGGCGTAGGATGTGAAGATTGTAGTTTTCGTTTCTTTTTCTTTGTAAAAAACAGTGCCAATGTAGATTGCCCTCCCCAATTCATAACGGAAATTCGATCGATATTATTATTCCCTCTGAATTGGATTAGATGCATGATTATTCCAGTATGGATATGCTATGAAAATGAAGGTCTATTCGTAGATATTAACGGTTATCAAGTATCCGGGATGGTCGTCATACAGGCAATAACGAACACTGTTTGAAGTTCGTCTACTGCAATAATTTAAGAAAAACTTTATATTTGCCCTGCTTTTTTCTTAAAAAAACTGCTTTATCCTACAAATATAAGGATGAAGGAGGAAATAGCGATGAGAAGCGGAGCTATTATAAATAGGCAATTCGTTGTATGGATATATTTTCCATTTCATAGTATATTTTAATAGATTCATACAAACGGATACATCGTCAAAAAGCTTTCAGGAAATTTTCAGTTTCATGAAACCTTTTGGAAAGATCTGCCGTCTATTTTATCATACATACAGTTTGGAAATGAAAGGAAGTTATACCAAATGGCAAGCTGGTTTCGCAAAAGAAGCGCAATTGACGCTTTGGCTATCGATGAGGAGCCGCATTCTGATGAACGCTCTTTTCGTCACAGCCAACTTCATTCTCCGTTATTAACGGTCAGTGGTGTACACCGCTCCTTTCAAGTTGGAGGCCAGAAGTTAGAGGTACTGAAAGGGATTGAGATGGAGCTCAAACCGCTGCAGCTTGTCATGCTCAAAGGCCGATCCGGCTCCGGGAAAACAACGCTGCTTAATTTAATTGGGGGGCTTGATCAGCCGAATGAGGGGGAGATTTTGTTTCAAGAGCATGCCTTTCATCTCAGCAGTGACGATGAACGGACGTTGATACGTCGCA
The DNA here is from genome assembly GCF_001427935.1 of Paenibacillus sp. Soil724D2. Taxonomy (NCBI): domain Bacteria; kingdom Bacillati; phylum Bacillota; class Bacilli; order Caryophanales; family Paenibacillaceae; genus Paenibacillus; species Paenibacillus sp. Soil724D2. The sequence goes on along the minus strand of NZ_LMRY01000001.1, from coordinate 411,110 downwards.
AGGAAATTGGTTTTATCTTTCAATCTTATGCTTTAATGCCTTTGCTGTCTGCTTGGGAAAATGTCGAGCTAGCGCTGCGAATGGCAGGTATTCCGCGTTCCCAGTGGAAAGAGCGAGTGAAGCATTGCTTGGAACTCGTTGGGCTTGGCAAGCGGATGCACCATCGTCCGTATGAGCTCTCCGGTGGTGAGCAGCAGCGTGTGGCGATTGCAAAGGCGATTGCGCATCGGCCTTCCCTTATTTTGGCGGATGAGCCTACAGCTGAGCTGGATTCGCAAATGGGGGCGCAGATTATGTCCGTTTTCCGCAGCATTATGAAAGCAGAGCAAGTCACGATATGTATGACAACACATGACCCTACAATTTTGGAGGTTGCCGATCATGTTTACGAAATGGTGGACGGAAGATTCGTCACGTAATTGGACGATGAAGCCATTAGCTGCACTTCTTGTATGTTCAACAATACTATTTGCGTCTGGGTGTTCACTTTTGCCTATGGAGCAGGAAGAAGAATCGCTTCCGACGATTAATCCACCTAAGCTTTCCAAAAAGCCCGAATACACGGTGAAAACGGAAACCCTTGAAACGAAAGTGAGAGGGAGTGGGCGTTTAATGGCTTTGCAAGAGGAGAAGCTGTTTTTCTCCGAAGATATGTCCGCCAAACGGATCAGTGCCATTCTTGTGAAGAATGGGGATTCCGTGGAAAAAGGGCAGCCGATCGCGGAGCTTGATGTATCGGATATGGCGAGCGATCTGAAGCGAAAGAAGCTTCAAACTCGTAAGGATGAGCTTACGATGATCGAAACACTACGTAAAGCGGATGAAATGTCGCCTGAGCAAATCGAGCAGGCCAAGATTGATTTTGAGTTGAAGCGTGAAGAACTGACCAAGCTTGAAACACAAGTTGGTAAAGCGCAGCTGCTCGCTCCGTTCAGCGGAACCATTGTCACTGTAACAGCCAAGAAAGGCGATACCGTGAAGTCCGGAGAATCCGTTGCGACTCTCGCTGATTTGAATGAACTAACTGTGGCCGCAAGTATTAGTGCAGATGATGCGAAGAAAGTAGCTATTGGCATGGATGTGCAGGTAGATATTAATTCTGCCGGCCAGCACAAAGGGAAAGTGAAGCAGCTTCCGAATCCGCAAGCTGGAAACAACAACAATAATAACGGCGGGTTTCCTGGTCAAGGTGGGCAAGGTGAGCAGGACACGATCGATAATTATTTGGTCGTTCAGCTTAGTGAGTTTCCGAAAGGGCTGAATCGAGGAACACCGCTAAGTGTCACGATTATTACACAAAGAAAAGAAAACGCCACGACGATCCCTCTGGCTGCACTTCGCTCGTATTCGGGTCGGAATTATGTCCAAGTCATTGATAATCAAGGAAATAAGAAGGAAGTGGACGTGGAAATTGGTCAGCAGACGTCAACGGATGTGGAGATTGTAAAAGGTCTCACAGCTGGACAGAAAGTAGTGGGTCGCTAATGTCCATGCCGATGCTGCGGTTTTTATTTCGGAAAATGTGGAATACCCGCTGGCTAACGCTCAGCACCTTGCTTGGACTAGTGATGGCTGTTGCTTTTACCACGAGCATTCCGATGTATGCCGATGGGTCACTGAAGCGAGTCGTCGCCAAATCTTTAGAAGAAAAGAGCGAGGGACTTCCAGCAGGCTCATTGCTCATGCGCTATCAAGCTGTTGGGACAGAACGTGCAGGGCTTACAGAGCTCAATGACGTCAATGTGTATATACAAGATGAAATTCCGAAAGATGTTGGCTTTCCATTACAGACCTATGCAAGAAGCTATACCATCAAAGGAGCGCAGCTAACTCCCGCAGATGGGACAAAAGCAGACCCTAGTAAACGTCGACAAATGACATTAACGACATTAAGCGGATTAACCGATCAGGTTGAATGGTCAATCGGCCAGATGGCTTCTGGGCAAGTGCAAAATGGGATATTGGAAGCTGTGGTCCTAGAAGAAGCTTTGTTTCGAAACGATCTGCATGTAGGGGATATATTCAGTTATTCGGTCTCGGGTGCAGGCGGGAGTCAATTGTTAAAAGTGAAGATCGTTGGTTCCTTCAAACCCAAAAGTGAAACGAGTGCTTATTGGTTTCAAGGCTTAGAAGGGTTAGTAAACGCACTTATTATTCATGATGATGTTTTCATGAAAACGTTGTTGACGGAGAAGAAGATTCCGCTTCAACTCGCCAATTGGTATTATGCATTCGATCTGCGGAATATCCAAACCAGTCAATTATCGCCACTTGAGAACCGTTTGGAGCGTCTGGATATCGATTTGTTCCAAAAACTCAAGAATACAAAGGTAGATGTTTCGTTTAAACCGATTCTTACTGAATTTAAAGCTCAAAGTCTACAGATGCAGATTTTATTATTCACATTAGCGGCACCAATGATTGCGATGGTTTTCTACTACATTGTGATGAATGCCAGACAATCGCTTGATCGACAGCGTGGTGTGATTGCCATCCTGCGAAGCCGTGGGGGCAGTACGAAGCAGATTGTGGGAATATACTTTCTGGAAGGTTTATTACTTGGGGCGATTGCACTGCTGATTGGACCCTTCATGGGCTGGTTCATGGCCAAAAGTATCGGCTCTTCCAGCGGATTTCTAACGTTCGTTGATCGTAAATCGATTCCTGTTAGTTTTACGAATGAGGCGATGCTTTACGGCGGGCTCGCAGTTCTGATTGCGATTCTTGCCAGTGTGATTCCAGCTGTCCTTTTCGCAAGATCTTCGATCGTCAACTATAAGCAGCAGCTCGCAAGGTCAGATCGCTCGCCACTATGGCAGCGGTGGTTCATCGATATCGTACTGTTAGGACTTGTTGGCTACGGCTTCTACTTATTTGATCAACGCCAAGTATTGTCCGTACAAACAGGGCTAACGACCGATCAATTACAGGTTCATCCGCTGCTGTTTTTCGTTCCAGCACTCTCGATCTTTGCGCTAGGACTTTTCTTTCTGCGCATTTTTCCGTGGTTGCTGCGATTGTTCGGCTGGCTTGGACGGAAATTCCTTCCCGTGCCGCTATACTTGACGCTTGTTCAGCTTTCACGCTCAGCCAAATCCTACTACCCGCTCATGCTTCTGCTCATTCTTACGCTCGGTCTAGGCGTGTACAATTCTTCGGCTGCACGTACGATCGATCTGAACTCGACGGAGAGGATCATGTATCAATATGGTACCGATGTTGTGCTGCAAACCGTATGGGAAGGATTCTCAGACGAACTGCCGAAGGATCCGAACGCAGGGAAAAGCGGCGGTGGAGCTCAGGGGGGCGGGACATCTGGTGCCGGAGGTAATAACGGTGGCAGCGGTGGCTCTGGAGCGGGTGGAGGCCAAGGTCAAGGTGGTCCGAAACCTGGAGAGGAGGCACCCTCCAAGATTCGTTACGTCGAGCCGCCTTTTCAAATGTTCCGTGATCTTGAGGGCGTCCAGGCTGCGGCCAGAGTTTTGCAAATGAAAGGAAACGTTGTTGTTTCTGGTAAATCAACCGGTCAGGGAATGATCATGGGAATCGATAATGCCGATTTTGCTAAAGTTGCTTGGTTCCGACCCGATTTATTTCCAGCTCATCCGAATCAATACTTGAATTTGCTCGGGAGCTATGAGCAAGCTGTCATTATACCTTCGAATTATGCAAGTAAATATGCGCTTAAAGCGGGTGATCTGCTTTCGATAACCATCGGTCAGCAACCTGTGGAATTCGTGATTGTTGGTATCCTGCCATATTGGCCGAGTCAATATCCGGATCAGGCTCCATTTTTCATAGCAAATTTGGATTACATATACGATCAGGCACCTACTACTCCCTATGAAGTATGGCTCAAAATGAAACCTGACGCTAAAGTTGCACCGATTGTTGCAACTCTGCAAGCCAAAGGGATTGAGCTAGCCTCCGTAAAGGATGTACGTAACGAGCTTATTGTTCAGAAGAAGCTTCCAGCAAGAGGCGGCGTCTTTGGCATTCTTAGCCTGGGCTTTCTTGTCTCTGTGATCGTGTCCTTAATCGGCTATATGCTGTATTGGTTCTTCAATTTATCCAGCAGAGTTGTACAGTTTGGGGTGCTTCGCGCCATGGGGCTTTCCCGCAAACAATTGACTGGCATGCTGCTCCTTGAGCAAGGCTTTACAGCTGGGTTGTCCATCGCGTTAGGCATCGGAATTGGTAAATTAACGAGTTATTTCTTCCTGCCCTTCCTTCAAACTTCCCAGAATGTGAAGACGCAGGTGCCGCCGTTCCGAGTTGTTTTCGATTCCAAAGACACCTATCAGCTATATTTCGTGGTTGCTTTCATGATGATAACAGGGGCACTGCTGCTGTTCTTACACATTAGAAGGCTGCGCGTTCATCAGGCTGTGAAGCTGGGAGAGGAGAAATAGCGTGATTACTTGCGAAGGCTTAGTCAAAATTTATAAAACAGACGAGATTGAAGTTGTCGCTTTGCAAGGGCTAAACATTCAGATCGATGCCGGTGAGCTTATGGCCATTATCGGGAATAGCGGAAGCGGCAAGTCCACATTGCTGAACATATTAGGAGGGCTTGATCGCCCCTCTGCAGGTCAAGTGAAAGTCGGCGATTGGGATTTACTGAAGATTACTGATAGGCAGCTGGTTGATTACAAACGACATACGGTCGGCTTCATCTGGCAAAATAATGCGCGCAATCTTGTCTCTTACCTCACCGCGCTCGAGAATGTGGAAATGCCAATGATGCTCAGCGGGAACTATGACCCTGTCTACGCGAAACAGTTGCTTGAATGGGTGGGCCTCAGCCACCGCTTGAATAACAAGCTGCAAGAACTGTCAGGTGGGGAACAACAGCGCGTGGCTATTGCGATTTCGCTTGCAAACCGTCCGCGTTTGCTGCTAGCGGATGAACCAACGGGGTCGGTGGATACGAAGACGGCGGATATGATTCTTTCTATTTTCCAACGGCTGAATAAAGAATTGGGAGTGACGATTGTCATTGTTACCCATGATATGTCCATGGCAGGCAAAGTAGGGCGAGTCGTTGCCATTCGAGACGGTATGACAAGTTCGGAGTTTATTGCCCGCAATCCTTCGTTTTCGACGCTTGATGGAACATCGGCTGGGCTCACAAGTGAAGACCATGAGGAATATGTGGTTCTAGACCGTGCGGGACGGTTGCAGGTTCCGAAGGCCTACTTGAACGCACTGCAGATTGACGGTAAAGCTACGATGGAGTTTGACGGCGAGAAAATTATGATTAAAGCACCGAAAGATTTATCTACGAGTGAAGATAACGAACGAATGGAATCAAATTCACAAACCGTTGGAGGAAAATCAAAATGAAAAAGTTATCGCGTAAAATGCTTGCTACAACCCTAACACTGGTTATGGTAGCTCCACTAGCTGTTGCTTGTACCAAAGGGGAAAAAACCGATGATAAACAGGAGCGCGTGCTTAAGATCGCGACTTCTATGATGTACGGAGGTGATGATGAGTATTTCAGACAACAATTCACCGAAATATTTGAATTCGCCAATCCCAATATTAAGATTGAAATGATTCCAACGATGGATGAGAAGTACCGCTATGGCAACATTCAACCTGGAGAGAAAATGCCCGATCCAATGGAGAAGCTGAAGGAAGTGATGCAGGGTGATAATCCGCCGGATGTGGTTATGCTTGGATATGAACAGCTGCCGGAAATGATTGAAAGCAACATGCTCACACAGCTGGATCAACGAATAACGAAAGATAAATTCGACACCGCAGGAATCGTTCCGGCGGTTATCGATGGCATGAAAAATGCAGGCGGCGGGAAGCTTTACGCACTTGCTCCGACATTCAGCTCTTCGGCACTCATTTATAACAAGAAAATGTTCACAGATGCGGGAGTCGATTTTCCGAAGGATGGGATGACATGGGATGAAACTTTCGATCTTTCCAAACGCCTTGTTAAAGGGGAAGGAGAGAGTCGAATCAATGGTTTCTCCTTTACAACGCAATCTCAAGGCGGAGATTTGTTCTATGGCATGCAAATGTACACAGCTCCACTGCAATTGAAAATGTTTGATGATGCCGGTGAGAAAATGACGGTGGATACGGACCAATGGGAAAAAGTTTGGACAAAAATGGCTCAGATGCAAAAAGAAAAAGTGTTCCCAGAGATGATGGATCCGCAAAAGCAAATGAACCGTCAGTATGATCAAAATAACCCTTTTGCGTATGATGATTTCATGTCAGGCCGATTGGCTATGGCGATTATCAATTATGGTCAAATTCAACAGCTTGCGAATGCTAACAAAAATGCAGCCAATTTTAAAGGCTATACACCAATCGAATGGGATGTCGTAACGATCCCATCCCATCCGGAAGCAAAAGGTGTTGGCGGATCCATCTATATGAATGGTATTATGGGTATAAATGCCAAAGCGCAAAACCCTGATGATGCTTGGAAATTCATAAAATTCATTAATGGCGAGGATTGGGCAAAATTGAAATCTCATAGCTCCTATAACTTGGTTGCCCGCTCCAAATATTTGAAGCCCAAAGATGGATTGGACTTCCATATGGAAGCTTTCTACAATGTGACACCAGCTCCAATGGATAATAACACGAAAATTTATCGCACTAATCCTAACATTTATCAGGTACAAGAAATTGGTCATACTCAGTTTATGAATGTCCTTCAAGGGAAAACGACAGCTCGCGAAGCGCTCAAGCAATGGCAAACCCAGGGCGATGCGATGCTTAAACAAATGAAGGAAAACCCGAATACGCCTATGAACCCGATGATACAACAGGCTGTACCTGCTGGCTAAGGCAGGAGGGAATTTCAAATAAGATCATATTATGAAGGAGGAATCTCATTATCATGTACATCAAGAAACGCTATCGCTTGGCAACCATTGCCTTGTCTGCCGCATTGGCGCTCGGAGCTGTAACGCCTGTTTTGGCAGATAGCAGTCCATCTGCTATAACTACGACTATCGGTAAGGTTTCCATCACAGGCAGCAGTTACTTTGAATTGAAACAGATCCATGTTTTGCCTGATCAAAACGGGAAGCTCGCGACATTTACCATTACGATTCACAACGAAGGGAGCAGTGAGCTGCAATTTATTGATTATTGGGTTCGTTTGAAAAGCAAATCCGGCAATCAATTTTCAGCACGCTTGCTGCCTGCAGATAAGGATAAGAACCGGGTTGCTCCCGGTTCAACGACAGATTTAACGTTCTATGCGACCGTTAATACAAGCACGAACTTGCAAGATCTTGCTGTCCAATTTATCAAATGGGATTTTAGCCAGTCCAATTTTGAACGTGTCCTGGGTGAAGTCGCGGTACCGGATACCTATACAGATGTTACGCCTTCAGATGGTGCTGCAGTAATTTCTGTAAATGGAACCAACGTGAAAGCTTCAATTAAAAAGTTTGTCAGTAACAAGAATGAAAAATATCACGTTCCCACCGTATATTTGACTTTAGAGAACGCTGGCAATCATACCGTTACCATTCCTTCTTACCTCTTCTCGATTCGCACGAAAGAAGGTCTGCTTTATCCGCTGGAAGCCAAAGGATTGAAAGATTTGAAGATCAATCCGAAGGAAACCAAAGAAATTCAGCTATCCGGTTCTATTCCGGTAGCCGTTACCGCGGAAGCTTGGCAATTGGCAGTTGCAGAAACAATTCCTGACTTGAAATTGAATGTTTCCGTTGCGAATTTTGGGCTACCTGCCGTTACACAGCAAGAAGGCGGCTCTGTAGGTAAGGAGTATTCCTTCACAAGTAAATCAGGTATTTATACAACGCAGCTTAATGGCTTGCACCGACTGCCTTGGGAAGATCAAGATCTGTTAACGGCCGATTTGACACTAAGTAATAAAGGTGAGGAGTCACTTCCTATCCCGAAATTATCAGGGTATTTCCTTCTTGATGGCGCTGTGAAAATCGATGCCAAGCTCATTCAGACGGCTAAAGTAATCGGATTGGGAGCAGGAGCGAGCGTTAATTTGCAAATTGCTGGTAAAGTGCCATATACATATGAATTTTCTCAAATTAAATTAGTTCTTCAAGAGAATGAAGGAGATACACCTCCGACAGGAACGGATACTGGTACAAGCAGTACTGCAGCAACGGATGTGCTGGAGTTTTCCACACAGGCGGAGCTTCAGGCCATTCCTTTCATTGGTATGGGGCAGTCCTACACATCCAATGATATTGGACGTAAAGCGAAGTATGTAGTTCGAAGTGTATCCACTTATGAGGATAAAACGAATATCATGTACTCCGCTATGGTGGAAGCAACCAATTTGGAGAAGCGTTTCACGAATGTATCTAAGTTCGTCGCCAATTTCCGATCATCGGATGGAACGGTTTTCCCGGCAACTGTCGCTGAAGTAAAGAACAAGATTAGTCCAACTGGAAAAGCGTTATTAAATGTATGGGCTTCTGTGCCAAAAGGTTACACCACAGCAAATTTGAGCTTACTTCTTGGAGAAGCAGTGACAGAAGGGAAGTTGTCAGAAGGGGAGAAAGCCGTTGCAGATTCCTATGTGAACCCAGTTTCCTACTGGCTGCCTGATGAGAAGACGAATGTTGCGACAACGCTTAAAAATGTAGAATTATTCCCCTATACCATTACGATTGATAAAATTGGGACATCGATTGAGGATAAAGTATTTACTATAAAATTCAACTACGAGCTAACGAAAGAAAAACTGACAGAGATTAATACCGAAGGCCATAACTTGCTGCTTGTTTTTGAAGATGGCGGTGGGATTAAACGATTTGAGAAAAAGTTTGATTTCAAAGATTTCGACGTTATCAACGGGGACTCAACCGCTGATGAAGATACGAAGATGCGTCTTGGTAAGCGAGAGAATTTCAAGATTACAAATCCAGATCCGGGTCTCATTTATAACACCAAATTCTTAGAGAAGTATACACTCAGTATTTATGACGAGTTTCAAGGCCAGAGAAAGCTGCTGGCCACACAGAAAGCTGATTGGTTTATCACTACGGACTAATTCATTATTGGAAGCGAGGGCATTCAGCCTTCGCTTTTTTCATTTTGGTCACAAGAAGTCATAAGTGTTTAGCTGCTCATATGACCAATATATGACTGGAATATGACTTCACTCACCTGTTTTTATCAAAATGAAGAGCTATAATAAATCCTGACCGAGAAAAAAATAAAATTTTCAATTCTAGTTTATGTTTTGTTAAGAAATTCCAAGTATGATAATTGAGTGAGAACGAAGGATGTAGGTATTAAAGCTGGTGATAGGGGAGAAGTGAGAATGTCTAAGTTAACCGAGTTTTCAATGAAAAATGTGGCAGCGGTTTTCATCGTCATGCTGCTGTTGGTCGTAGGAGGAACGTTTTCTACAACCACATTAAAGGTAGAAAGTATGCCAGATATTACATTTCCGGTCGTCATTATTAGCACTACATATGTAGCACCTCCGAAGGATGTGCTGGATGAAATTACAAAGCCGCTAGAGAAGGCTGTCGCAGGGTTGGATGGACTCAAAACCCTGAGCTCCGGATCACAGGACAATTATTCACAGATTATCCTGGAGTTAGACCAAGACAAGAAGCCTGAAGATGTTAAGAAAGATGTGGAGAGCCTGATCTCCAATGTTAAGCTGCCTCAAGGCTCTGAGAAGCCTAAAGTGTTAACAGCAGGCTTTTCTTCCGAACCGGTCTATTACTTAGCGGTTTATGGTGAGGCGGGAATGAACCAAACCGAGCTGGATAAAGCCTACAAAGACACGATTCTTCCTGGCTTTAATGCGCTTAAAGGGATCGACCATATCGATTCTGTAGGCAATCAGGATGCAGTACTTACCATTAAGCTGGATGCGCCTGCGATAAATAATTATGGTCTAACGCCAGCAGATGTATCGGGTTTGATCAAAGCCTCATTGGTATCTAGCCCTGCGGGTACGGTAGATTTCAATGGAAACACGCAGATGGTTCGAGTCAAAGGTGAAATGGATACGATTTACAACTTGGACAATTTGAAAATCACAACGAAAACAGGCGATACGCTTCTTCTCAAACAAATTGCTAAAGTTGAAGCTATCAGCGAGTCCAAGTTCATTGCAAGATTAGATGATCAACCAGCCATTGGCGTGTTGCTTTACAAAACGAAAGCAGCGAATGCTGTAGAGTTTGCAGATAGTGCAGATAAGCTGATGACAGATTGGGGACAAACGCTGCCTGGCGTGAAATTCCACAAAATTTATAATTCAGCCAACGATATTAAAGACTCCATCCACGGTATGGTGCAAGAAGGCGGATTAGGCGCAGTGCTTGCCTCATTAATGATCTTGCTCTTCCTGCGTAATATACGTATGACGATCATCGTACTTGTTTCGATTCCTCTTTCCATTCTTGTTACCTTACTAGTCATGGGACCTCTAGGCATTTCCCTTAATATCATGACGTTAGGAGGAATGGCCATTGCAGTCGGGCGGGTCGTGGACGACAGTATTGTCGTTATTGAGAATATCTACAGTCAACTGCAAAGAGCTCAAGAGCGTAACGAATCTGTTATTAAATTAGCGACAAAACAGGTTTCTAGTGCGATTACTTCCTCTACAATTACAACAGTGGGTGTATTTGGTCCCATTGGATTTGTTAGCGGGGTAGTTGGTGAAGTATTCCGTCCTTTTGCAATTACACTTGTCGTTGCCTTGATGTCTTCATTGATCGTTGCATTAACGGTGATCCCGATGCTTGCGAAGCTAATGGTACTTCGAAGCAAGAAGCTTACCAATCACGATGATAATCACGTGGGACCTATGGCCGAGAAATACAAAAAAGCAATTATATGGTCATTAAATAACCGCATCAAAACATTATTGATGGCTGGTGTTGCCCTTATACTCTCGATCATCATTACAGTTCCTAATTTAGCTGTGGCTTTCATGCCCAATAGTGAAGCCGTTAAACAAGGGGTTATCGAGATTAAAATGCCACGAGAAACATCGATCGAAATGATGAATGAGAAGGCCAAAGAACTTGAAAAAGACTTGAAATTACATACGGACAAAGCTGGCAAACCCGCATTCAAGTATATTGAATCCCTTGTAGGTTATAACCAGAGCAGTGACCGATATGCTTATCGAGCGATGATGTTTTTCGAGCTAACAGCAGAAACCGATGCGACGGAAGGTGTCAAAAAGTACAAGGAAGATATGTTGAAACTGATGCCTCCAGGATCCGATGCGAATATACAATTGTTTACCGGTGGACCTCCTACCTCAACTGGATCCGATTTCTCTTATTCCCTTAAAGGGGATGACCAGCTTTATCTCAAGCAAGCATCGCAGCTGGTTAAAGACAAGTTGAAGGAGTTCCCTGAGCTTAACGATATTAAAGATAGCTTGAGTGATTCCAAAACCGAAGTAGAGATTACAGTAGATCAAAACAAAGCACGGTTGTATGGACTCTCGAGTGCTCAAATCTTACAATCGGTCAACGCCTGGATTGCGGAAGAGAAGCTTGGCGATCTTAAATTTAATAACGTCACCTATGCCACCAAAGTTATGTTGAATCCTGCTTACAAGAATTCTGTGGATAAACTGGGTACTTTCTTAGTTAAGACTCCTACCGGTCAAACGATTCAGTTAAATGAAGTCGCTCGAGTCAAGCAGATTGAAGCGCCAAATAACATTAGTCGTGAAGACCAAGAGCAAATCGTCAGTGTAAAAGCGAAAATTGATGCCACGGATAAAGGCGGCGTCAGCAAGAAAATTACGGAAGAGTTAGCCAAGTTAGAACTTCCTTCAGGCGTTACTAGGGAAGTGAAAGGCGTATCCGATGATATTAATAAAAGCTTTATGCAAATGTTTATGGCCATCATCGCTTCCATCTTCATTGTTTACATGGTTATGGTTATTGCCTTTGGAAACGCTAGAGCACCGCTTGCCATTCTGTTTTCACTGCCGCTTGCTGCAATTGGTGGCCTTTTGGGACTCCTAGTAACGGGCGAATCGATCAATGTAACTTCACTCATCGGTTTCCTCATGCTGATCGGTATCGTTGTTACGAACGCGATTGTACTCGTAGACCGTGTACAACAGCTTAGAGAACAAAATTATTCGATTCGTGACTCCCTTATTGAAGCGGGAATTACGCGGTTAAGACCTATTATCATGACGGCAGGTGCAACAATCATTGCATTATTGCCCCTTGGACTTGGATTATCCAAAGGAACGATTATTTCCAAAGGTTTGGCTGTCGTTGTTATTGGTGGTCTTACAACTTCAACGCTACTAACACTCGTAATTGTGCCTATTATGTATGAGATCTTATTTAAGAAAAGAGAAGGCCGCCTCTTCAAGAAAAAAGGAAAGTCGAATTCTATTCAATCGGAGCAAGCAACATCTGCCCTCCAATAAGCTAAACAGGGGAAAAGGAGAAAACGAATATGAAACGTCAGTTGTTTATGATAAAACAGAGTACTAAATTATTCGGTGTCGTCGCGCTCAGCGCGGCGATAGCCGTAGGATGTTCCGCATCACCAGCAGCAAGCCCAGCAGCAACAACTGCTGCAGCAGAGCAAGGGGTTAAGGTAGTAAAAACGGCCAAAATTGCCAAGCAAAAGATTGGTGAGCCTGTCGAACAAGTCGGAGACGTAGTATCATCCGTTCAATTAGATATTGTCGCGAAGTCTGGTGGCGAAGTCATTGAAATCGTGAAGAAACGCGGAGATATCGTAGAGAAGGGCGATGTGCTTTTCCGTTTGGATCCAACGGATGTTTTGATTCAGAAGGATTTGAATTCTGTTAATATAAAAGGTGCGCAAGCAGGACTTACAGAGGCTAAACAGAGGAATTCGAACGGGATTGAAGATGCCAAGGATGGCGTTTCTAAGTTGGAGACCTCCGTTAGTGATCTAGAGAAAGCCTACAACACGGTTCGCAATGAATATGATCTGGGCACAGCAACGAAATCTCAACTAGAGCAGGCGGAAACGGCGCTTATTAATAAAAAGAAAGATTTAGCAAGCGCACGTAGATCACTGAAAACACTGCAAGAGACGAATTCACTCGCACAAGTAGAGACTAGTTTAGAAACAGCGCAAGTAAATGCGCGGAATATTGAGAGGACTCTTAGCAATCTTGAGGTAAAAGCACCTGCTTCCGGCGTGTTAACGGATCTCAATATTACTGTCGGTCAAACGTTAGCGCCAGGTGGCCGCGTAGGGGAAGTTCAACAGACGAATCCGGTCAAAATCAAATCTCAGCTTACCGAAGCATCGGCTAACCTTGTTAGAGGCAAAAGCGAATTGACTTTCTACATACCAGGGGTAACGACGAAAGCCGGAGCCAAAGTGATTTACTTATCGGATGTGATTAACGGACAATCCAAAGCTTATGATCTGGAATTGGAGGTTCCAAATCCGGATGGCAAGCTGAAACCAGGCTCCAAGGCACAAGTAGAACTCACCAAAGATGATGAACAAAACGTACCTGTCGTTCCAAGTCTTAGCATCGTCCGCGAAGGCGGTAATAATTTTGTCTTTGTTGTGAATGGTGAAACGGTACAGAAGCGTAAAGTTGAACTTGGCCGTTTGAATGAGACCAATCAGGAAGTTATTTCCGGCGTCAAAGAAGGCGAAATTCTTGTTATCTCCGGTCAACATCAACTAAAAGATCAAGATAAAGTAAAAATCGGTAACTAACAGAAGCCTAAAAAGGAGAGACTTTGAGCTCCTGCTCAAAGATCCCTATAATTGGAGGAGAAATAAGTGAATAAGACGATGAAGAGATCACTAGCTACCATTGTTCTAACAGCAGCACTTTTAACTACAGCATCTTTTCCTGCATGGGCTGCGGATGATCTGAACTTGGCAGCAGCAGCTGCAGCAAATACAAATATAAGCTATGCGCTAAAGGATAAGATTGAGGTCGAAATTAAAAGCATGCTCAATGAGCACGAGTCGGATTCAACGAAATTGGGTGCCGTAATTCGAATTAAAAATACGAGTGGTAAAATCTCTCGTGTACCTGACTTTGAACTGCGGGTTCGGATGGCTGATGGCATCGAATATACGCTGCAGCCAAGTGCCAAAAACCCTAAATCTATTCAACCCAAGAGCCAGCAGGAACTCAGCTACCTAACGACGGTTGAAAGGACTGACGATGTTGCTCTTACCGATCTCAGCTTTGTAGATGTGAATCTTGAGGTATATCCAAAAGAAGAAACAACACTGCTTACTGTGGCCGTTGACTCTGGTATCGTATGGAATGGCAGTGACAGCACCATAACGAAACCAACCGCGATCCTGAAATGGGGAGAAGCGTTTACCTTACCTTCTTTGCGCTCGACTCTAGGATTCATACCTGTGGACATTCATAAGGAAATCACAGCCAAAGGCGTTTCCACAGTTGTTCAAATTCAAGTCGTGAATCCGACCAAAGAACGTCAAACCGTACCTAACTTTGGGATTGATGGGAAAACAGAAAATAACGTTTATTCCGGCAGTCGCGCCGAAGCTTCCGTCGTACTAGATCCAGGTGAGAAGAAATATATCCATATTGTTATTCCAACAGATCTAGATACGGAATTTACTAGCTTGAATGTAGTGACACCAGAGAGTTTTGCCACTGCAACGGGTGATGGAAAGTTCCACGAAGACACCTATCGGGTAGGACGTGTTAATATTCTTCTCCCTACAGGAGCTGTGACGCAGGGAGTCATTCCAGCCCCTGAATATACCTTAGGTACACCAGTTAAACTGGATTCTACGAATAAATTCGTTCCTTCCAATGTCGATGTTTCGCTGGTTGAATTACATGTAACAAGTAATGAAGACGATGGCTTTAATACGGCAGTGGCGAAGTTTAAACTGACGAACAACAGTGACCGTCCGATCCCAATTCCGGCGATCCAAACGGAGCTTGTTAGTAAAGATGGTTATGCATACGGAGGCAGAAGACAGGAAGCTACTGCACTAAGTGTTGTTCCTAATGCCTCGTATGTCGTTAGTTATTCGTATGCACTTCCAGCATCTGAAAAAGGTGAAGGCCTCAAAATGAACCTTTACAGCCAACAAGTGAGTGGAGAAACGACTTATAAATCACTGCTTGCGACGGCGAAAGTACCTGTTCAGAAGAATGATCCAACGAGCAAAACTTTGAACGTGTATCCGTATGGTATTACTATTAAAGATTGGACAATTTCAGCTATTTTCCAAGGTAATATGACGTATGATTATAAGCTGAAGCTGGATCTGGACATTAAACCAGATAAGGAAGTAACGGTAGATAAGTTTAATAGTAAGCTCTCATTCGAATTATTCGATAATGTTGGAAATCCGGTTGGAAAATCAGTTGAAGCCTTGTCAGGCGAAGGACGTTTGTACAATGGAACAAACACAATTAACCTAAATGCAAGATCCAACCAGCTGGACTTTCCGATTCAGGTCAAAGTATTTGAGACTTTCACGAACGAATATGGTGAATCTGTTAAACGGTTGTTGACTACTTTCAAACAATAGATAATTCAACGAAAAAGCTACTTGGAGCTGATCTCTAGATCACTTTCAAGTAGTTTTTTTGCTTTATATTGAGCGGTAACTCATTGCTTAGGGTGGAGTGCTCATAAGCTGGCCTTATTTTGGATAAGATAGGATTAACGATATGAACATAACGGAGTGAATGCAATGAACTGGATATATTGGGCTAAATTATACGATTCCAAGTTTCAAGCGGGCTGCTTGGCGAAAAGAATGGAAGAGGATTGGTGGATTTACGGCTATGAATGTCCACAAGAAGTAGAAGTATTTAAGTCCAAAAAAGGGCGATTTGGCGTTCGTTATAACACGTAATTTACACGAAATACCCTAGAAATTAACGCTTGACTTAGACCGCGCATTTAGTGTATATTTATTTTTGTCGCTGTTGAGCGGCAGCTAATGACGCGGGGTGGAGCAGCCCGGTAGCTCGTCGGGCTCATAACCCGAAGGCCGCAGGTTCAAATCCTGCCCCCGCAACCAATAATTTATGGTGGGCCTATAGCTCAGTTGGTTAGAGCGGTCGGCTCATAACCGATTGGTCGGGGGTTCGAGTCCCTCTGGGCCCATAGCACGGAAACCCTTGGTATATAAGGGTTTTTATTATTTTATAACATCAAAAAAGCCTCTCGATCTCATCACTTTTCGATGATATGGAGAGGCTTTTTTTACGTTTTAGACCGAAATGTCGCACGCTTATCAAATATTCCTAAAGGGACAACGACCTTGAGTGTCGAAGAATTGTTCATGCACGATGCTGGCACTGATGGGATATGAGCATACTGGACAGTAAAAACAGGCTGAACTTTTGCAGAAATGGATGGGGATATATAATGACAACACTTCTCGGAATAGATTTAGGGACTTCCAGCGTGAAGACGGCTGCCATGGACCCCGCGGGACGGATGATAGGCTTATCTCAACAAAGTTATGACATTCATTCGCCCTTGGTCGGCTATGCGGAGCAAGAGCCTCAGCTATGGTGGGAGGCAGTACAACAAACCTTATCTGAATCTGTCAGGCAAGCAGGAATACGTAGCAGCGACCGTTACGCTATTGGCTTATCTGGACAAATGCATGGACTTGTTGCGATAGGTATGGACGGACAGGTGCTTCGGCCGGCGATTATTTGGTGCGATCAGCGTTCAATCAAACAAAAGGAACAGCTTGAGGCGAAGTATTCTCTCGAGCAGATTGGCAAGCTAGTACAGAACCGGGCTGCGACCGGGTTTCTGCTTTTATCGCTGTTGTGGTTAAAGCAGAATGAATCGGATACATATGAGAAGATTTGGAAAGTCATGCTGCCAAAGGATTATATCAGGTATAGGCTAACAGGCGAAGTAGGAACCGAGTCAACAGATGCATCAGGCACATTAGCTTATGATGTAGTCAATAAGTGTTGGTCTAGTGAACTGTTGGGACAGCTCGGCATCGATCCGGAACTGCTGCCAACAGTTCATGAGCCTTGGGAGGTTGCAGGAACGCTGA
This sequence comes from Paenibacillus sp. Soil724D2, assembly GCF_001427935.1. NCBI lineage: Bacteria > Bacillati > Bacillota > Bacilli > Caryophanales > Paenibacillaceae > Paenibacillus > Paenibacillus sp. Soil724D2. The sequence goes on along the minus strand of NZ_LMRY01000001.1, from coordinate 394,091 downwards.
CAACTGAGGCAGCAATTGATTGTGCCATTCCAGCAGGTACTGTTGTTGTCTTTGGTGGCGCAGACCAACCCATGCAGGCTATTGGCAATGGGATTTTACACACGCGACAGGCTTCATGTACGTTGGGCACAGGTGGACAATGGTTTGTCCCTGTAGAAACACCTATCTATGATCCCTTGCTGCGAACTCACACCTTCACCCACGCAGTCCCAGGCAAATGGTATATGATGGCGGCGATGCTGAATGCTGGCTTATCTCATAGATGGCTAACAGAAAATATCCTCCACAATAAGGATAGCAGATCACTCGATGAAAGTGCCGCTCAGGTTCCCGCAGGATCAGAAGGGCTTATTTTCTTACCTTACTTGACTGGGGAGCGAACCCCACATATGGACCCTTTCGCCAAAGGAGCTATGTTCGGTTTAACGCTAAAGCACAATGAAGCCCATTTGGTTCGGGCAGTCATGGAGGGAGTAGCTTTTGGGCTGCGCGATGGGTTGGAGGTATTGGTGGCATTGGGTGTGAGAGTTGACCGAATCGTGATGGCCGGTGGTGGAGCTAAAAGTGCCGTATGGCTGCAGATACTTGCAGATGTGCTAAGCTGTGAGTTATTTCCATCCACTATGGAAGAGCAGGCCTGTATTGGCGCGGCTATGATGGCAGGAGTAGGGGTAGGAGTATACAGATCTATAGAGGAAGCGTGTGAGATCGTGGTGAAGCAAGCTGAGAGACCGATTACGCCTATTTTGAAGAACAGATCCGTCTACGAAGAGCAGTACGCTTTCTTTAGAGAGTTATATCAATGCAATAAGGAATTGTTCAAAAGAATGAATGGTTTAACCAATCCTAGTCAATCAAGGCAATAACGCAAATCGACGAAAGCCTGAGAAATCAGGTTTTTTTGTTTTTGTGGGAATAAAAGTCACCCCGGTTAGAAATCTTATACAAGGTTGCTAAAAGCGAGATAAGGAAGGAGAGGTTTGAATGGGAATTTTAAGCGGGAAACCCAAAGACGAGCCCTTGCATTACGGGGAGGTTTATGATGTTTGGCAGCTCTCCATGGCAGCGAAGGGATGTATATCGGGTTATAGAGCCTTAAGCTATCATGCTGGAGATAAAGACTTAAAAGAAATCATCGGCGATGTCATCAACCAAGCCGAGTTAGAAGTCAAAGAGTGCGACGAAATTCTTAATAATAATGGTATCGTTCCTCATCCGGTACATCCTGACCGCCCGAAAGCGAAATTAGAGGAGATACCTATCGGGGCAAGATTCACTGATCCCGAGATCGCAGCTATGGTATCGGCAGATTTGGCGGCGGGTCTGATCACTTGCAGTCAGGTAATGGGCAAGTCTATTCGTGAAGACGTAGGTGCTCTTTTTGCAAAGTACCATGTCACCAAGGCTGCTATCGGATTAAAGGCTCTTCGACTAAGCAAAGAAAAGGGGTGGCTTGTCCCCCCGCCTCTACAAATCAAAAGACCTGAGTTAGTAGAAGCTTAAGATCCAAATATGAGGAGGATTTACAATGTATCAAGACCAAAATATCAATAGCCAATTTCAACAAACGCAAGGTATCATTGCACAACTCATAAACCAAACGCAACAATCTTCACAGATGTACCAACATATGCTTCAACAAGAGCAGCAAAACGCATTGAGACTTGAAGAGCTAGCACAACGGGAACAAAAAGCCGTCCAAATCATTCAATCCGCGCTGCAAGGCCACCAAATGGCTATTCAACAATTACAACAAGTTTCCCAGCTGTGCAGACAGCTTGAACAAACGGCTCAAAGCAGCTTTCAGTCTTTAAATATGCAGCAACCTCAACAACAAACGAATTATGGCAATTCATACGGTTCATCGGACCGAGGTTATCAGTAATACCAAGAATGAATAGTTGAAAAAAGATAGAGGCTGACGATATTCGTCGGCCTTTATTCGTTTATTTCAATAATCGAGAAAATGCGCCAGCTGCATCGGTTATTTGCCGCGATGAATGGATAGTGTGCTTAATTTAGGATGTTATTGTAAAATTAATTTTATTACGATATCAAAAGGAGAAAGCTATGTGCCGAAATATTAAAACACTATTCAATTTCGATCCTTTGGCTACTGATGATGAAATTCAGGCGGCCTCGCTGCAATTTGTAAGGAAAATCTCGGGCTTTACTGAGCCTTCAAAGGCGAATGAGGTGGCCTTCAATCAAGCTGTCAAAGAGGTTAGTTTAGTTGCCCGGAATCTGTTGGACTCGCTTGTAACCAATGCTGAGCCTCGTAATCGTGAGGTCGAGGTCGAACGTGCGCGTGCTAGGAATGCAAAAAGGTTCGGAACAAAAGAAGGTTAATGACATCCAAGATGAAGTAATTACGGGTTCTTTCTTTAAGGGAAAGAGCCTTATTTGTGTTTACATGGATAGGCTTTCAACTTGTCCTTGTAGCGCTCAAGCCTCGCTATGCATATTCTGTATGAAAACTAGTAGAAAATAGGTGATAGAAAGTGACCAAAGGTTTTGATTGTTCAACGCCTTTAACGGCACAAACCGCCGCTGCTTTCGTCAATGATGGCTACTTGTTTGTAGCCAGATATCTCGTTCCGAGTGGTTACAAGGCGTTAACCAAAAGTGAAGCAGACACGATCAGCGAGGCAGGACTCCAAATCGTATCCGTTTTCGAAACAACGGCGAATCGCGCTCTCGGAGGAAGAAGTGCTGGTTTGGCTGATGGGGCAACGGCTGTGCAGGTTGCTCATGATCTGGGCCAACCACCTGGCAGCTGTATTTACTTTGCTGTCGACTTTGACGCCTCAAGTGCCCAAATGCCAACCATTATTGCCTATCTCCGGGCAGCAAGTGAGGCGACACCCGAGTATACGACCGGTGTATATGGTTCTTATGCCGTGATGGAAGCCGTCCGTAATGTGGGAGCTTGCTCTCATTTTTGGCAAACGTATGCTTGGAGCGGAGGTAAAAAGTCTAATTTCATAAACATTTATCAATACTTGAACGATGTGGTTGAGCATGGGATTGGCGTGGATTACGATGAATCGTATGGAAAAGAAGGTTGGTGGAGTACGATAACAGTACCCGAGCCTCCCGAGTCGTATCCGCTGTCTCCTAAAGATGCCAATGTAATTATACCCTTCCTTTCGGCCGGATATGAGGCGACGTCGTCCACTGCTGCCAGGGAAGAATTTCATCGACTGGCTAATGAGCTGCGCAGAGTTTCGGGTCAACCGGAACAATAATCGCTCGAAAGTAAACCGAATCCTCCATTGATACGTTTACTCTATAGAGTAGATGTACAAATTCAAAGGAGGATTTTTAATATGAAAAAAAGTTTATTCGCGGTTGTACTCGGTTTCGGTTTGCTCACTACAAGCATCTTATCAGTTTCGGCTCAGGAACATGAGCCTGGACATGATAGCATGGCGGCTGACATGAGTATGAAAGCAGCGGTACAACAGCAGGTAAAATCCGATATGAAGCTCACTTTGAATGGCAAGCCCTTGCAGCTCGATGAGTCCTACCTTATTGATAACTCTTTGTTTGTGCCGTACCGTGCCTTTGCAGAAGGCATTGGATCAGAGGTAGGTTATGATGCCGCTACCCAAACGGTAACCGTAAAGAAGGACGCAAAAACGGTTAAACTCATGATCGGATCCTCAGAAGCCAATGTGGATGGCGCCAAAGTATCGATGGTCGGTCCTGCTCAGTTGATTAACAGTTCAACCTTCGTTCACTCCCGTTTTTTGGCTGAAGTGTTCGGGATTAAGGTCATGTATGATGAAGCAACGAGGACGGTTAATCTCGTTAGCGGAGGGACTTCTGGATCCGAGCAAGAGGTAGCTAAAACGTATTACGTGAATATTGAGGGCTTTGCTTTCAAAGAAGGGGATATTACCGTTGAAGCAGGCTCGACTGTTATCTTTACGAATAAGGATAAAGTGAAACACAACGCTGTCGCGGATGATGGCAGTTTCCAAACAGCGCTTTTGGCGACGGGTGAATCGGAAAGTGTTACGTTTGCTAAGCCAGGTGAGTATACGTACTTCTGTGAGCCTCATAAGAATTTCATGAAGGGTAAAATTACTGTAAAATAAAAATGATAAGCCCGGCATCTCTCGACTAGCTCCTGAGATGCCGGGCTTTATTATTGCATGACAGCGCTGCGGATATACCAGCGCTCATCCAGCGAAGCTCTTTCGAGATGAAAGAGCACGCGCCTGTTCGCAACCGCGGAAGGACGTACCGGCGTAGCCGAAACGTCAACCGCGGTGTCAAGCTGCAGGAGCTGGGACACGTCCCGCTCCGGGAACTTGGACAGGCGGCGCATGCTTCGCACATGCAGCGCCTGTTCTTGCCCTGTGGTGACCTGCAGCAGCTGCAGGTCACCTTGGTTCGCTGCGCTGATCCATACGTCGATCAGCGCCCAAGGCGAGAGCTTGCTGATGTATTCCGTCAGCAAGCCTGCCGCTCGGTGCACCATGACCTGGTGCGCCGGGTCGACGGAGCGGGAGCCGTGCGTCACGCTCCCGAGGAAGTGAATACAGAAATGACCGTTAAAGTCATTTCCCGGTATACCATCCCCACCATGCGGCATGCCGTGCATGGACCCGGCCAGCGTGCGGCCGTTCAGCTTCACGAGGACTGCTTTGCGGTCCCAGCTCCAGGCGCCGCCGTAAATGGTTTTGAGTGTCGCAGAGTCGGATTTGGTCAGCGGTTGTACATCCGCATGATGCGAGCCTGCGCGGCGCTGCCCCTCAAAGCTGAGACCGCTCTCCACGTCTACGATGGTGAATTTACTGTATTTGGGGAGGACTTCACTAGCCTCCTCCCAGGGAAGTATTTCGCCATAATGCTTGGCTCTAACAACTTGAACTTGCGAACGCAGTGTTTCTTGAGCGGTGCTTGAGATGTTTAACGTGAGTCTCGCCGCGAGATCTACCACTTCTCCATTCGGGGTGACACCATAACGTTGTGGCACACCTTTTTTGTCAAAGGAAAGCGTGGTGTCCGGGGGAAGCGGTGCGATGAATGGTGTACCAGTTCCTCCATCTTCAAGCTCTCGTTGCAATTTTTTATCTGCAAATATAGCTTCAGTTTGATAAGCCGCATGAGGTGAAACTTTAACGATCAGATGGAACTCTCCGGAACTCGCGGTTTCTTCAAGCAGTGGCATATAGCCGTGAGCCCATGTGTTTATACCTATTGCAGCTGTAAGAAGGTTTGTAAGCAACAGTGAGTAAAACAGCTTTAGGAGCAAGCTGTTTGCTCGGAGTGGATGCATAGGTTAGCTTCCTCCTCATTCAGTTTTATAAGCACATAATCAAGTTTTTACTAAATGTCTTAAATTTATGAACAGTAGTCCTGCTAATGCTGATCTATTTAGATTTGTGATAAAATAACAGAAGTATGCAGGATTTAGAACACGATTTGGAGAGGAAGGAAATACGAATGAAACCAAGCACGGGTAAACCGTTTGAACTATGGATAGAGACTGATCGTGTTGTAAGAGGTGACTTTTATGAAGCATTGTCACAACCGGCCAGAGGGACTTTAATTATTTGTCACGGGTACAAAGGTTTCAAAGATTGGGGAATGTTTCCGCATGCAGCTGAGGCGTTAGCCGAAGAGGTCGATGTGATTTCGATCAATTTTTCGCACAACGGCGTGGGAGCTGACTTACTTGAGTTTACGGAGCTTGAGAAATTTGCTCGAGAAACTTATTCCAAAGATTTAGAAGATTTGGATGCTGTTGTGAATGATATTCGTAACCGTGAAGGCTCAGCCACTCAGAAACCCGTTATTCTTTTAGGTCATAGCAGGGGAGCAGCTGTGTGCTTGATCTATGCACTTGATCATCTTGAACACATAGCCGGTGTGATTAGCTGGAACGGGATTGCGAATGTCGATTTGTTTACGGAGGAAAATAAAGGGGAGATGCGGGCAACAGGACGAACGTACACGATGAACGGTCGCACGAAGCAAAACATGCCGCTAGACCTCGAAATTTTAGAAGATATGGAGCATAATCGTGAGCGTTTCGATATCGTGGGAAGGATTAGCGGTGCTAATTTCCCAATCGCCCTTATTCAGGGGACGGAAGATGGAGAGAGAGGAATCCGAGGTTCTAAGAGGCTTGTTGAGCAAAATGCCGCCATTGCATGGATTAGAATTCCTGAGGGTAACCACACCTTTGGTTCTGTTCATCCATTTCAAGGGGAGACGAAGCCTCTGAAGGAAGCAATTCATGAAACCAAACGAACGATACAAGGGATGTTAGCCTAGACGATGTTAACGATTAGACAACTTAGTGCAGTTATCACGATAACGATTATAGGGCTTGCTGTCGCTTATTTTTTACATATTCCTTTGGTGATTGGATTTTCAGTGGGGCTTTTGACCTTGGCTTTCCTTATTTGGCGAGCGGAAACAACATTTTGGAACATCTTGAAAAGCATGTGGGAAGGTGTCAAGCATACCAAAGAGGTCATTTGGATTCTTGCCCTAGTTGGTGTGGTTATCCCTACATGGACATTGAGCGGTACGATCCCATTTATGATCGATTTGGGCCTTAGTATCGTTGATCCTAGTTTTTTTCTAACTTTTTCATTTGTACTTTCCGTTTGCATCTCTATGGTGTTGGGCACATCTACGGGTACACTCAGTTCTGTGGGTATCCCATTAATTGGTCTGGGGCTGCTGCTGCATATCCCGCTTCCTATGGTTGCTGGCGCACTTGTATCAGGTGCTTTCGTTGGTGATCGGACTTCACCATTTTCCAGTGCAAATAGACTTGTAGCTTCTTCAACAGGCGTATCCATGCAAGTCCTTTTTAAAGCCTTACTACCCACAACAATAGGTGCGCTAGGTGTAGCGCTGGGTTTTTTCTTAGTTTGCGATTTTCGTGGAGAATGGCATCAGAGTGACATCACGTTACACAATCAGCAGTTTGCTTCGGGTTTTAGGTACAGCTTGTGGCTCTTGTTGCCAGTATTTGTTCTATTGATTTCAATCCTTTTAAGGTTGAAAACAAGAAATGGCTTCCTCTTGTCGATTGCTTGTGCGATCGTAATTGGCTTGAGCTTGCAACAAATGACTTGGAATGAATGGCTGCATGATATGTGGTTTGGTTACCATTCCAGCTTATTTAACTCGCTGCAAACCAAAGGGCTTTCTAACATGACCGAGCTAATTGCACTTATCGCCCTCGCGGGTGCTTATAGTGGCATTTTAGAAAAGTATCGTATCCTAGAGACTTATATGCAAAAGCTGCTAGGGACGATGTCCGCTTCACTCCTTTCAGCGACTGTACGAACATCCCTATTTGGCCTTGGGCTTGGACTTGTTTCGTGCACACAAACATTGCCTATTATGATGACGGGGCGGAGTTTACTTCCTTTTTGGGAAGAGCGATTTCCTCGCAGTCAACTTGCCCGTGTTGTGGCTGATTCAAGCCTCATTCTAGCTGCTATGATTCCGTGGAACATGCTTGCCATCGTCTGTGGAACAATAGTAGGCGTACCCGTGCTGGCGTATATTGGCTATGCCCCTTTTCTTTGGGCTTTGCCTGTGTGTACTTTGCTGTGGTCTTTATGGTGGAGAAAAAGTGGAAGTTTAAGTAGTAGAAGAGGAGTGGGATTCAATGGCTAATACCTATTTTATATCGGACCATCACTTTGGTCATTCATCCATTATTGATTTCGAAGCTCGGCCTTTCGCCGATGCAGACGAAATGACCGCGACCATGATTGCCAAATGGAATGCTGTCGTCAGCCAAGAAGACAAAGTATTTCATCTAGGGGATTTTTCCTTCTTGAATAAAGAGCGAACCAAAACCGTTGTTTCGGAGCTAAATGGTTACAAAATCCTCATCCTAGGCAATCACGATCGGGGAAGGTCGAGAACTTGGTGGCTTGAAGTCGGTTTTGACGAAGTGAGCGAGTACCCGATCATTTATAAGAATTTCTTTTTCCTATCCCACGAGCCGATGTATATGAATAAACAAATGCCCTACGTCAATGTACACGGCCACATTCACAGCCAGAAATACGAGGGGCGTCATTATTTTAATGTGAGTGTGGAGCATTGGGATTATACGCCTGTTTCTTTTGAACAGATTCGAGATTCCGTTGTGGTGAGTGAGGAGCAGTCGTGAAGGTACGGTTTCATCGTACCTTTTTTCTAGTGTCAATCTTTAACTTCAAATAACTGCGTCCGATGATTATTAAAATCACCCCTGAGATTAAGTAACCAATATCATAAAGCAACCAATTCGGACTAGCAGGTTTAACATGATGTAAGCCTAAGAGTTGATGATCTATTAAACCTTCTAGTAAATTAAAAGCGCCGGCACCAATAATCATTGAACCGATAAAGTTTCGCCAGTTGAAACTCAGATGATCATTTGAAGCATCTTTAAATATTTTAACGCAGGCAAGCACTAGCAGTAGCGTTACAAACAAATTAAATACACCATCTGAGAACAGCTCAATCCGATGATTATGGTGGTCAATGACATGGTGCCACTGCAAAAACTGGTGAAAAAGGATGCCATCTACGGCACCCATAAAACCTAATCCTAGGATTAGTGCATTGATTAATAGATTCTTTGTTTTTATATCCATATACGATCATATCTCTCCCATGCATCCTAATGGTAGTGCATATGATAGTATTACCTCAGTAAATAAATGATAAACCTTTGTTTGCTGGGGGTGAAAAACGAAAGAAAGTCCTTACAATGTAAGGACTTTCTTAGTATGACCTGTAGTGGGCTCGAACCACTGACCCCTACCCTGTCAAGATAGTGCTCTCCCAGCTGAGCTAACAAGTCGTTTTTTGAAGACAATTAGTAATATACCAAGGATTTAAGTGATTGTCAACAGATGGTTATCATTCTTATTTACGCCAATTACGGAACAGCTTTTGGAAAAACGGAAGCGTTCCTCGTTTCTTTTTGGACCTGGGAATGTAAGATATGTTCGCCAATGAATCATGGCCTACGTCTTTTATGGGGAGCAGGGCGGAAAGTTCTTCCTTTGAGACTCCTTGTGCTGTCATAGTAGCTGTCAACCCTTCCGGACAATCTGACACTACTGTACCATATTTAGGGGCTTGTTTGATAGTGGGGCTTTCATCTTGGCTTGATTTATGGTAACTTGATGACAGTAGATCTTGGGAGGAACAAGGAAATGACGAAACAACAGCATCGTTGGAATTTGCGTTTGAAGAGCAGTAATGTATATTTAGGCACTGTATATTTAGGGGATCCGCTTCCAGAAATCGAAGATGTCATCATGATTGGCGAGAAGAAATATACGATCCTTGAGCTTGGGAGTAACCGTGACGCAAGTGACGTATTTGTTGAAGAAGTGAAAAAGAAATAAGGATTCAAAATGAAGCGCTATTCTAGTCGGATGATTCCGATGGATAGCGTTTTTTTTGGTTTCATATGCAATGAAAAGAGGCTGCTGTTACAGCCTCCGTGTATGTATTATGTGATGTTGTATAGAGAAGCAAGGCAATCAACGAACATTTTGTTATATTCTTCGCGGGTATAGTCTTTATTGCAGGCAATGTCTCTTCCTAGGAATTGATACCAAGTGATTTCGGTGGGAATCTTTTTGTATACAAACTTTTCGTTCTGGATGAGGAACGTATCATTCTCGAAATAAGGTACATTGTCAAATTGCAGAGCTTTTTCGCCTTTTTGTTCGCTAACTAATGTAGCCAAAAGAATGAGCATGCGATAGGGATCACGGAATATTTCATATTGTTCAGTCAAGGTAAACACTCCTTTATCAGATGACGGACAACGTAATCATACTAGAACTATTTCCAGAATAGAATACTTCCGTGGAAACTGGTGAGGAATTTGAAGGAATACATGATCATTTCGAAGGAAAAAAAGAAAAGACTGATTTTCACTCTAAGGAGGATCGAGTGAATCAGTCTTTTTTGCTTGCTCCTACATCAAAGGATTAGCGTTTGAAGCTGGAAAGTTGTTGCTCAGCTATTTGCACTAATCGCTTCGTGATGTTGCCACCAATGGCACCGGCATCACGTGTTGCCAAATTACCGTTGTAACCATTAGGGGAGAGAGGGACACCAATTTCCTGAGCGACTTCATACTTCAGTTGATCCAATGCTGCCTTTGCTTGTTGTACGACTAAAGTGTTGTTTCTAGCCATTCATAATCATCTCCTTTTTTTTGGTACACCAGTATTATTTGAATGTTCAGATTATTTATTCATGAAATTTAAATAAATTTACAAGTTTTTTTACTGTCTTCCGAACATCAATAAACCCCCAACCAATAGGTTGGGGGAGAATATATAATTAGGATGATTATTCCTCTTCGGATTCCGTGCTTTCTTCCGCAGCAGCAGCTTCTTGGGTAGCTTCTGCAACTTCTTCAGACACCTCTTCGTTCACCACTTCTTCGGTGGACTCTGGGGCGGTTTCTTCTTCATTTTGTACAACTTCTTCCTCTTGGCTCATATATTGTCACCTCCTTTGATACGTATAGTATCATCATAGCGGCTTCTAGCAGGCTAAACAAGTAGGGGAGTGGGGGATTTGATAGATTTAATGTAACCTTAATCGGTTTGTCATTCCATGTGAAATTCGTATAGCAATATAAGTCGTATCCTACGAGAAAATGCTTTGTTTTCGCCTGATAGTACGATTAAGCATGTTTTATTTTTTCTATGAATATACATGAGGCGAAGCAGTAAAAGTTCACGATTTACTAAATTGAGCTTATGCTTACGAAGTTAGTTTTCTTACGAAAACTCTTAGGAGGAATCCGAATGAATCGCTCGGATGTTATTTTGGAGTTACAACTTGTACCGGAATTGCTTAAACAAGCAGAAGCCATCTATGTGGATGCGGTATCGGAACTGGCCTGGGCAAAGCATCAGCTTCTAGCCAAAGAATGTGAAGTTATTGGGGACGGAATGGTTACAGGGAAAAATGAGCTTCACCGACAAGCGGAGATGTGGCCATACACCAAAGATTTACAGCAGCAAGTTTTGCGAATGGAAGACGCCGTCGAGCATACGAAGGTTGAGTTCCATTTCTACAAGAGGAAGCTAGAGAATCTGCAAATCATTGCGAAGCTTATGACGATCTTATAATGAGATAATGAAATGAATCAAGCCTGTAATCGAGAGATTACGGGCTTTTTGCTATAGAACGCTTATTATGAAAAAATTGTTCTTTTAATGCGGTTACAGTGTAATGCAGTTGTGCATCCTAAGGGTAGATTATGTAAAAGCCAAGTATTCGGGAGGATATCGCCAGTATGAAAACAATTAAGATCATCATGACTGCCAGTTTGGGGTTGCTTGTACTTACCGCATGTCAAAGTGTGAAGAGCACAGTAACGACAGAAGCCGCAGCACCACCTTCAGAGCTGCAAGTTTCACTTATTGGTTCGAGCGGCCAACCTATAGGTACTGCCCATTTAACATCTGTTCAGGATGGAGTTCAAATTGATCTCCAAGTTAGCGGGCTGACACCAGGAAAACATGGCTTACACTTTCACGAAAAAGCAGTCTGTGAAGCCCCCAACTTTGAATCGGCAGGCGCTCACTTCAATCCATTTAAGAAGGAACACGGGTTTCACAATCCTAAAGGTTTCCATGCAGGGGATCTCCCCAATTTGGTCGTGGATGCACAGGGAAATGGAAAGTTCAATGCCATTACAAAGTCGGCAGTGCTGCTTCTAGACAAGCCTAATTCATTGTTGAAGCAAGGGGGAGCTAGTCTGGTCATCCATGAGAAAGAAGATGATCTGAAGACGGATCCATCCGGTAATTCGGGTAATCGAATTGCATGCGGTGTTGTGAAATAATGGAAGGAGCTGTCTGACAACATGATTAAAACACAGGATCTCAAGCTGCAAATGGATGAACTAACCAAACAAAATGATATGGTACTCATCGAGCTAGAGCAAGTAAAGAAGATGTTGATTAACAGCTCTCAAAGCTCACAAGGAAGCCAGGGGCAGCAACAATTTAATAATAGCAGTAGTGATCAGCAAACCTCTAACTCTAATCAACAGGCGCAGGGTCAAGACCAAGACCAAGATCAGAATCAGAATCAAAGTAAAAGGGCCGGTCAAGGTGACGCGAACGGTCAGCAAGTAACGGACTTAGCCAATGATTTATTGAAAATCAAGGATCTCGTAGAAAAGTTAGAACAAAAAACGTCCCAATATGTTAGCAGTCAGTCCAATGGTACATTAAATGAGAAAGATGCGGTCAATCTTATTTTGACTTTAATGAATGGTATGGTAGATTGGGCAAGCGAATTTGTTTCATCCAGAGCATCGTCGAATGGGCAAGTACAATAGTTTAAAACGTCTATGAAAAGGCAAAAGGGCCGCAGAAAGCAGCTCTTTTGTCTTTTTTGTCGAATTCTAACTTAATTCATTAAGTGAACTTAATGAAAGGTTTGTTGATTTTTTAGGCGATTCGACAATATGTCCATATTTACAGATGGCAGAATGACCGATAAAGTAAAGTGTAGACAAAAAGAAAGAGACAAACCTGGATGGGGTGTTGCAATCGTGAGAGAAATCGATATTAATCACGTCATGAGTCAGCTTGGAATTCAGCCATCACAATGGCAAGAGCTGCGAGATCAAGAAGATCAACAAGAGGAAGTTGAACGTACATGCGTTATAGACACATCGATGGAAACTTCCTAAATTACTTAATAACTCCCACGCCATCAAGTTTCACCTGGATATTCACGTAAAACTCTAACTCATGATAGAGGGCTTGCCACGCTTTCCATTCTTCTTTTACTGTGCCAAAGTGATGAGCTCTATAATCTAACCCAAAGCCTAACGGATCCACATTTGCTTTTTGGAACTTCTTCAGCAAATTTATGATCAGGGTTTCACATGTTTTCACAATGGCTTCTTCATAGGTTTTTAATTTATTGGGGTCAAGTGGCTTCAACGTTTGCTCTCATCACATTAAATATTCGTGTTTCGTCAGCGTTTAAATGGAGTTTGGTTTTTTCCTTATCGAAAATAACGGAAGTGTTGAATGTATAATGGTTAATTGATGCTTTAATAATGGGAAGGATGGGACCCAAACCCCATTCTTTTTTTGCGGTAAAAATCGAATAAAAGGATATCCTTCCTTTCCAAGCAAAGTTTTCCTCTTAGTTTGTCTCTTTACAACGGGCCCTATCCATTAGTGTTCTTGCCATTTGGTTTAATCAGATGGAGAAGGGGGTATGCTTGGGAATAGAAATGGTTAAGAATGGATGAACTTAGGGAGGGAAGGAATGACCTCATGAAGACACTTGCCATCATTCCGGCTTATAACGAAGAAATGACAATAGCAGGCGTGGTGGCCTCCATAAAACGAGAGCAGCCTGAAATGGATATTGTCATTGTTAATGATGGTTCCACGGATCGTACCTCAGCGGTTGCACGTGCCTTACAACATGCGGCTGTAATCGATTTACCTGTCAATTTAGGCATTGGAGGCGCCATGCAAACGGGTTTCATGTACGCAGCAAGGAATGGCTACGATATCGCTATTCAGATTGACGCAGATGGTCAACACGATCCCGAAGCGTTGGCTCAAATCATGGAACCAATCTTGACTGGGCATGTTGATTGCTGCATCGGCTCTCGATTTCTGGTGAAGACCGCGTATCGTTCCGCATGGAATCGAAGATTAGGCATTCTCTTTTTCACTTGGATGATTAGTTGGATGATTGGCAAAACCTTCACTGATCCTACATCGGGTTTTAGAGCGGTGAACCGTCCCATCATTGAGCTTTTCGCCCGCTATTACCCGGAGGATTATCCGGAGGTAGAGGCTGTAGTTTTACTGGAACGGCAGCAATTCAGAGTGAAAGAAGTATCAGTTTTGATGCATGCGAGGAAAGCGGGACATTCGTCCATTACCCCAGTGAAATCGCTTTACTATATGGTTAAAGTATCTCTAGCTGTATGTATGACAAGAATTCGTAATGTGAGTTGATAATTCGTGAATCTGTATGTTTGGGCAATCTCTTTTTGTTTGGTGTTTATTTTCATTTCCGTAGAGCTTATTCGTAGGCAAAAACTACAGGAGCAGTACGCCATTCTTTGGCTAGTACTAGGATTAATCATGGCATTGTTTAGTGTGTTTCCGAGCTTATTGGATTTGGTTTCGCACAGAATGCATATCTACTACGCACCTTCGTTGCTATTTCTGGTGGGATTGTTATTCTCACTCGTATTTATCATGCATTTAACGCTTGTCATATCTAAGCTCCACCGCAAACTAACCCGACTTATTCAGGAAGTCGCACTGCTGCAGGAACAATTACGAGGGAAGGGATCTGAATGATACGGATGACGGCTCCGCTTCTCATTGTATTCCTAAATGTATGTTTACTGGTGTGTGGTCAAATTGTATGGAAAATAGCGCTCAATCGAACGCCATTAACAGGAATTCAAAATTTAGGAACCGTACTGATGCAGCCTTATATTCTTGTGGGGTGCTTACTTTATGGCATCGCTACGTTGATATGGTTCTATGCTCTTAGCCGATTTGATCTAAGTCGTGTTTATCCGCTCCAATCGATCGCGTATGTACTAGGTGCGTTGTTCGGTTGGTTGGTTTTAAAAGAAACGCTTACATCATCGCAATGGGTAGGGCTGCTCTTCTTAGTTGGAGGCGCCTTCTTGTTAGCTAGATAGGTTCGTTCTAATAAGGAGAGTAGGATCTTATGAAACGCGGAGTTTGGCTTGGCTTGCTGCTGCTCATGGCTGCAGCTTTGTATATACGCCTGCACTATGTGCTTGAAGCTGAATACCCACCACTTGAGTGGGATCAATTAGAGTACACGAAGGCAGCAATTCAATTGCTCGAAAAAGGCATATTCGCCTATCGCGATACCGTGCCTAACTCACTCGTGACACCCGGATTTCCGCTGCTCTTAGCGGCTGTATTTAGCCTTACAGGTCATGAACAACTGGAGCCGGCATTAATGGTCGTTCGTATCATGAATTGCTTTATTTCACTGGGAGCGATACTATTCCTATTCCTGATTGGAAAAAGGATGTTTAACCCCATAACAGGGCTAATCGCTGGCATTTTTGCCGCGGTATATCCTTCCTACGTCTGGTCAACTTCACTGATCTTGACGGAGGTTCCGTTTTTGACTATTTTTACGGGGCTACTCTACATGCAGATGCGTATCATACAAGATAACAAATGGCGGGATCATCTATGGATGGGGGCTCTGCTTGGGCTTTGCGTCCTCATTCGTCCGAATGTACTTCCCCTTGCTGTTGTTCCTTATATGTTTCTTTGGGTAAGAACGAAGAAAATAGACGCAGCCTATGGATTACTAGCAGCTGCGTCTTTTGCCTGTATCATGATGCCTTGGTGGATTCGGAATTGGATAACTTTTCATTCTTTTATTTTTATCGCCAATGGGGAAGCAGGCAATCCGTTCCTTGGAGGAACGGACCCCTATTTCCGAGGAACAATTGATTGGGACCATATCGATACAGATCATCAATTCGCTGAAGGTGTGAGACGGATTAAAGAAGGTTTGGCCCAGGAACCGTTATTATGGATGAAATGGATGACAATAGGAAAATTGCTTGTATTTTTTAAAACGATGTGGGTGGGACCGTATCCCTTTTCCGTACCAGCGTGGTATGCGAATGCACTTACACAGTTGCACACTTTCTTAATTGGTGCAGGCAGTATATCGATGATCATTTTCAGCTTTCGCAAGCCTTTAATTCAATATATAACAGTGGCATTTCTCTTGTTCTTAGGTGTCCATATGGTGTTTATTCCGGTAGATCGTTATGTGTACGGTATGCTTCCATTTCTAATGCTGGGCAGCGCCTATTTGATCTCACAAGTCATCTGCTTACTTCATAACGCTTGGACTACCTCTCTCCTGCAGCGGAGGGGGATTTAAACACGAGCTGCTTCGCGCAGTATTCGATAATCTCGCTTCTACGAACGATCCCGATGAATTTATCGGAATCATCTACGATAGGAACGAAGTTTTGCACTTTGGCCAAATCGATAAGATCGACCATTTCGGCATGAATATGTACCGGTTTATTTTGCACACGCAGAGGAACCTCGGCCAGCACATGGCGGTGAGCATTTTCGAAGCCAACGCCATCTGAATTTTTAAGAAACCACAATAAATCTCCCTCGGTAACCGTACCTACATAATGACCATCATCGGAAAGAATAGGCACAGCCGTATAGCGGTGATATTCCATACGTTCTAATGTTTGACGAAGCGTTGCTTGCAATGTCGTTGTTATAACTTCGGATTTAGGCAAAAGGAAAAAAGCAATATTCATTCATTAACACTCCTTAGAGTTTTCAGTAGGAAAACTTTCTTCGTAAGCATAGGCTTAGTTTTCAGTAGGAAAACTTGTTCAACATGTCTATTGTATCAAACTTTTCGAATAGAATCTAAACCTGTGATGGATGCTAGAAGTGAGGTGAAAGTTATGAATCGAGCATTGACAACTGCAGTCCTAGGAATTGGTACTGCTCAAGTAATGAAATTACCGCTTTTCTATTTGAAAACTGGAAAGTGGGATTGGTCGCAACTGACCCAAACAGGAGGGATGCCAAGCTCGCACTCCTCGGGAGTATCAGCGCTTGCAACCTATATAGCGATGAAAAGAGGCCTTTCTGCAATTGATTTTGCCGTGAGCTCGGTTTTCGGAGCGGTCGTCATGTATGATGCAATGGGAATCCGGCGGGCTGCTGGAGAGATTGCGGTTGAAGTGAATGACCTTGATGAGCAAGTTGAGAGATTGGCTAAACAGCATCCGGGTTTGTACCATGCACGAAGACGTAAAGCACTTAAGGAACGATTAGGTCATTTGCCAAGAGAAGTCGTGGGAGGAGCGCTTCTGGGTATTGCCATAGGTGCTTTTAGTTATATGCTGGAAAACAAGAAATAGTATGAATCGGTACATGTGGACAACTTTTCTTGAATGGGATAAGATCAAGAAATGTTCTTAGAAAGGAAGAAGTTCACATGGAAATCATTCGAGTCACAACGAAAGATCAATTAAAAGCCTGTTTTGGAGTAAGGTTCAAGGTGTTCGTTGAAGAACAGCAAGTACCTGAGCACGAGGAAATTGATGAAAAGGATGAATCACCTGAAGCGTGCCATCATTTTCTAATGGTAGATGGTGATCAGCCAGTTGCAGCAGCTCGTTGGTATGAATATCAGCCTCATACGGCTAAACTGCAGCGGGTAGCGGTATTGAAAGAATACAGGGGCCGATCCCTGGGTAAACAAATGATTCTTGCCATGGAGCAGCAAGCTCGCGAAGAGCATTGTACATCTGCGATCCTCGATGCACAATGTCAAGCAGAAGGCTTTTATAGCCAACTTGGTTATAAAGTCATCTCGGATGAGCCTTTTTATGATGCTGGCATCCTGCATGTAAGAATGAAAAAACCGCTTTAGAGAAAAGCGGTTTTTTCATTCTGTGAATTTTCTTCAACTAATGGGAAGGTTATGATAAAACGAGTGCCCTTTCCTAGTTCGCTCTCAACTTCCAAGGTCCCTTGGTGATCTTGAACGATTTTGTAGCAAATAGATAAACCAAGTCCGGTACCGGCAGCTTTTGTCGTGAAGAAGGGATGGAAGATTTTCTCCAACTGTTCACTTGGAATGCCTGGGCCGTTATCTGCAATAATTAAAGTCGCGTTCTTCGGATCGCGGCTTAATTGCATGCGGATAATGCCGTTCTCTTCCATGGCTTCGCAAGCATTTTTAATAATGTTAAGTAATAATTGTATCATTTTATCTTGGTCCATCCAAACGAGAATAGGATCCATCCATTCTTGATAATGGATTTCGTGGCCGAAACGAGTAGCTTCTGATTCCATCAAGGCAATGACCTTGAGTACACACTCATGGAGAGAATCGACCTGGAAATCAATGCGATGGGGTTTTGAGAATTGGAGGAATTCAGCTGTTAAATCACTCATCCGATCAATTTCATCCATGATCATCGCATACCAATTTTCAATATTGTAACCATTTGCCTTAGAGATTTGCAAAAATCCTTTTACCGTTGTCAACGGATTTCGAATTTCATGAGCCATCCCGGAAGCAAGCTCACCGACGACTCTTAGTTTTTCCGATCGGAGCATATGCTCTTCGCGCTTTAACCATGATTCCCGCTTCTTGATAAATAGGTTATGCTCGGCTAATAAAATGAGATCATCCTTCGTCAAACCCTCCAAAGGATAACTAGCAATGCCATACGTAATTTGAATGCCAGTCAATTTAGGGAGTTCAGAATCAAGCTTTAGCTTAAAAGATGTGGTTGAATCATGATCTGGATTTAGCGGCATAACGACAGCGAACTCATCACCGCCGTATCTTGCTATAAAGAGGGAATCTTTAAATAAGATTTGCAAGAGGTCAGCCATTTGCTTCAAAATGAAATTCCCCGCTTGAAACCCGCGCGTAGTATTCATTGCCTTCAGATCCGTACAATCAATAAGAATAAGGACTAGATTTTGCTTTTGCTGTATGTATTGTTCCAATCTGCGATGTGACTCTTCGTAATTATATAATCCTGTTAGCGCATCCTTTTGCGCGTATAAAGATCGTTCATTTCTTAAAGAATCTGCTTGTCTAATTGTAGAGTAAGCTGCTCGTGTGAATAAGGCTACCGCGGTAAAACCAAGGACGCTAGTAAGAGCATACATCCATAGCAAGTTTTTACTGGAAAAACCAATAATGAGATAAACATTGCAAATATAAATGAATGCATAGGACGCAGCTAACAACCATGATTTTTTGCGGCTTTCTTCTTTATAAATATCAAAGGAAAGTGTTAGTATGTACAAGAGAAGACAAAAATTCGAATGTCCGATGTAATGTAAAAATCCAATGAAAAGTAAGCGAAGCCAAGGGATAGCCGCATGCTGCATTTGAACCTTTAAACTGATGATGTAAAGGACCAATCCTATAACAAGCAAGGGTATGCTTATTGCAGTATGCGATATAGTTGTGTATAGACAAAAAACAAGAGCATAGACATAAAAAATCCAATTGATAACCACCATATCATCTCCTGAATGTAACTAAACACGGTCACTCATCTTTGAATAGCCTCCGTAGAGGTTTCTCACATTATTGTGACAAGTTCTCTGTCTATGAACTAAATCCCTTCTAACAATAGTAAACAAAATTGAAAAGTATCACGTTGCTTCTCAAAAAAAAAACCTTAAGGACAATTCATCCCTAGGTTTTGATCGTACTATTCTGGAATTTCAATCACTTCATGTTGATGGATGAAAGTCATGCTGCCTGTTTTCCCAACAAAATTCATCATATCATCGCCATAATGCATCAGATAGATTCGCTGTTGTACATAATCAGGCAAGGTAAGCAGTTCTTCCAATGTAGC
Organism: Paenibacillus sp. Soil724D2; assembly: GCF_001427935.1. Lineage (NCBI taxonomy): Bacteria > Bacillati > Bacillota > Bacilli > Caryophanales > Paenibacillaceae > Paenibacillus > Paenibacillus sp. Soil724D2. The sequence goes on along the minus strand of NZ_LMRY01000001.1, from coordinate 374,638 downwards.
GTGAATAAAACCGTTCCCGCTTAGTTGACAATCGTGTAGTATAGTGTGACAGTTTCTTTTGTTGACAATTTCTTGAACGAGAAGTTCCTCATTAAATTGAGTATCAGCACTATAGAACGTTCGGCCATTGATAAACAGTGAGTAGTTAAGCTTATGAGGTATGTGAAGTGTGGATATAATTTCAATGGTTAGCCCGGGAAGGATGTTAACAGTGACATTTTCTTCGATAAGGATGACTTCAAAATAATCCTCAAGATTGCTGAAACCGTCTGTGGGATTATACATGCCGCCTTTTAGCGTGTTTTCCCAAAGGACTCTAGCTAACGATTCTGTTAAGAAAAGTTTGGTTTTCTTCTGATTATATTGGTACAACAATCGAAAGGCAATTTCTTCTAATCCGCCTACATGATCAGCATGAATGTGCGAAATGATGATACCATCAATTTGGTCAGGCTCTACACCGAGGTCATGCAGCGATCTAGGCGTTGTTGCCCCGCAGTCGATTAGGATGTTCATTTCATTAGAACGGATTAATGCGCTAGTATTGTAAAATGTTTTGGCAAACGCACTGCCGGTTCCCAACATTTGAATTTGCAAACTCATTCAGCAGCCTCCATTGTTCGACAAAAACCATCTTTTTCTAATGTAGCATGGGAGGTTGCGGAATTTCAACCATTAATTAAAAGGTGTTGATTACTTTATGATTTGGATCCTTAGTAGCATTTTGTTCGTTCTTGTCTGTCTTGCTCTAATAGGTATATCGGTCTATGTGGGTTGGCAGCTCACTCATCCGAAGCGTAAGCCGGTTGATGCCTCGCCTGACGAGTATGGTTTGCATATGGAGAATATTACATTCCCAAGCCGATCTAGAGATGTTCAATTAGATGGATGGTTTTTGAAGTCTCCTTTTGCTCCAACCGATGCTATTCCAATGACTGTTATTATGTCTCATGGTTATGCAGGAACCCGTCTGGAAAAAGGACTTCCGGCGTTGGCTTTGGCTAAATCCATTGTCGAAGCAGGATATCATGTGCTTATGTTTGATTTTCGGAACTCGGGGAAATCGGAGGGGGAAATAACGACGGTCGGCTTTTTGGAAAAGCAAGATGTACTCGGTGCTATCGACTGGGTTCAGGAGCGTCAGCCAAGTAAAATCAGCTTGATTGGCTTTTCAATGGGCGGCAGTACATCCATCTTAGCAGCAGCCGAAGAAAGAGCTGTGTTAGGGGTCATAACAGATAGCGCTTTTAGTCAACTCAGTCCTTACTTGAAAGATAATTTGCCTGTATGGTCAAATCTCCCGCGTTTTCCTTTTACACCTTTAATTCTACTTATTTTACCTAGATTAATCGGCATCAACCCTCATCGCGTTGACGCGCTTGCCGCGGTAGATCTCATTTATCCTAGACCGATTCTTTTTATTCATAGTCGAGATGATGAGGCTATTCCTTGGTCCAATAGTGAAGGAATGTGGAACCGACATCCGGATGCATTTGAACTTTGGGTTACACAAAAAGCGGGGCATGTTGGCTCCTATTATATGCAGCCGGAAGCCTATACAAAGCGTGTTTTGGATTTTTTATCAAAATTTAATAATCATCGCAACTCTTCTTAATCATTGGAGTATAAAGATGCAGACACAAGATTACTAACAAGAGCTGGAGGTTACGCGAATGAAAGTTCAACGGATATTAGCGTTGATGCTGATGTTTTTTGTTCTAAGTACGGCTGCAGTGGTGGCTTCATCGATATGGGGGGATTTTAAAGGTAATAATATTGCCCGATTAATCGTTAATGAAGAGACAGTGGAATTCGGGGATTCAGATGTTCCGCCTCTTATTGTTGATGGTAAAACCGTTCTGCCGCTACGCGCAGTAAGCGATGCGCTTCAAGCATTGGTGAAATGGGATAACTCGAATAAGACTGCCTACTTATACAAGCCGAATGTGCACATGTTCTTTACGACTGAGGTGCGTAAAGACTCCGCCATCGTTCCTTTTGGTGTTGTAGAGCGCGGCAAAGAAGCAGATTTTATCGTTTTTGCTCAAGTCGATAATTTGAAGACAAGCATTAATTCTGTACGGGTTTCTGTTGTTTCACCAAGTGGGAAGAGTGTTATTACACCAGTTGTGAAATCAATCTCAGAATCCAAAGAATCGTTTTGGCTGAAAGTGCCTTTGTATGGCGTTTCCTTTAATGAGGCTGGTACGTACGTCGTTAAATTTGCTATGAAACAAGATGGTTCTAACGACTACTCAGTCGTATCCGAGAAGCAGATTCAATCCGAGTAGGAAAAGCAAACTCGAAAGTGGTTTGACCTCTTATTATGAAAATGTTAGGATAATTAAGTAACTAATTATTCGACGAAATGAGGTTCTGCCTGTGAGCGATGATAAGCATGATCATGTACACGGCCCGGACTGTGACCACGATCACGAGCAAGGGGAAGATGTTTTTATCGTAACGGACGAGAACGGTGAAGAGCATGAGATGGTGATGGTATACACCTTCCAATCTCAAGAGCAGGCTTATGCTGTTTTGCTCGATCGTAACGATCCTGAAGCTGACGGTGTTATTTTCCGTGTTGAAGAAGAGGACGACGATGCCTTCCTTGTCAACATTGAAGATGAAGAAGAGTGGGAACGTGTAGTGACTATTTATAATGAGATCGTAGCTCAAGAAGGCGAAGAATAAGAGCTATACATAAGAACCCCCTAGCAGAATAATCTGTTAGGGGGTTTCTGTTTGCGTACATTCATTTTCTAGGATTGAAATACATGATTCTGCCGTTGAATAGATGAAGTTCAGCTTTCAGCAGCTTACTAAGGTATTTGCAAAATTCATTGCCCTTGCTTTTGTCGCCATGTGTGGCGTCGTCGGGCAACACGACTTGCACATAATGCTGCTCTTTCTCTTGGTTCTGCTCATTCCCAACACCAATCACAATATATTTGTATAGAGGATTGATACCTTTCAGATAGAACCATTTGCCTTCACCTTCCGGCTTCGTCTCAATGGTATAAGGGAATCCGGCCTCGTCATACTCCCAGCCAAGCTGCTTGGATGTCTGACTGAGCTGTTCACGGTAATGCAGCAGCCTTTCCTTTAGTTCATCTAAGGTGAGTGCGGCAACTGTGGATCCTGTTACGAATTTAATATAAGCGCTTTGAGCCATTCCTTGTTCACCTCATTCGCTAAACATCACCAACATCATAGCATCATGTAAACGGTTTTACAATATATACACCGCTCGAGACGGATACTAGAAAATCGCTTGTGTCTCCACGATAACCTTCACATTTTGAACGCTGCGGTCCTCAGGTCCTTTTACAGGCAACCCTACTTCCACATGCTCAACAATGTAATCAATAAGTTCTTGGGTTATCACTTCACCTGGAAGCAAAATGGGAATACCAGGCGGGTACACATAAATAAATTCGGCAATAATGCGGTCTGCAGCGTCTTTGAACGGGAGTATTTCGGTTTCTCCATAGAAGGCATCCCGAGGTGTTAAAGTTAATTGTGGAATCGCAGGAACTTTGATGACAACTTCTTTTACTTCAACAACGTCATCATTCATATGTGAGAGCTCGCGTAAAGCTTCCAATAGGGTATCGACGTTTTCTTGGGTATCCCCCGGCGTTATGAGACAGAGAATGTTGTACATGTCGCTCATTTCGACTTCAATATTGTAATGATCGCGCAGCCAGTTCTCGACTTCAAAGCCGGTGATGCCAAGCTTGCGCACGTGAACGCATATTTTCGTCGGATCATAGGTGTAAGTAGCCTCTTCACCCAAAATCTCTTCTCCGAAGCAGTAGAGGTTACTGATTTCGTTGATCTGTTTTCTTGTGTACTGAGCAAGCTCTATTGTGCGCTCGGCCATGGCATAGCCATTTAACGCCAGATGTCTGCGTGCAGTATCTAGTGAGGCTAACAATATATAGGAAGTTGAAGTTGTTGTAAGCATCGAAATAATGGTTTGGATTCGCTTTGGATTAACACGATTCCCTTTCACGTTGAGGACTGAGCTTTGTGTCATGGAACCACCTAGCTTATGCACGCTAGTCGCGGCCATATCGGCTCCGGCTTCCATCGCGGACATGGGCAATTTATCATGGAAATGAATGAGCACGCCATGTGCTTCATCCACAAGGACAGGCATGTTATAGCTATGAACAAGGTCAACAATCTCTTTAAGATTGGTACATACGCCATAGTAGGTCGGATTGATGACTAGAACAGCTTTGGCATCCGGATGCTTTTCGAGTGCACGGCGAACAGAACGCGTCGGAATTCCGTGATCAATACCTAAGTTTTTATCGCGGGCAGGTTGGATGAACACGGGCTTAGCGCCCACGAAAATAATCGCGGCCAAGACAGATTTATGTACATTCCGCGGAACGATAATTTTATCGCCTTCCGAGCAAACGGTCATAATCATCGTCATAATGGCGCCGCTTGTCCCTTGGACGGAGAAGAACGTGTGATCCGCTCCATAAGCGTCTGCAGCAAGCCTCTGAGCTTCTTCGATTACGCCCATTGGTTGATGAAGGTCATCCAGCGGTGCTATATTGATGAGGTCGATAGACAGCGCGTTGTCCCCAATAAAGGAACGAAACTCCGGGTCCATGCCGACTCCTTTTTTATGGCCTGGAATATGGAATTGAATTGGATTTTTCTCAGCATGTGTGAGCAGTGCAGTGAACAGGGGGGTACGGGTATGATCCACCTGATTATCGCTTCCCTTCTGTAGTGGATTGCTTGTCGAACAATGCAACAAACAAAATGAGTATATCAAAATAGAGATTTCATGCAAGCTAATTTTTTGGAAATAGTTTGTGCTAGTTCAGGTAAAACTAACAGCAACCTGTTAAAATACGCCAAAATAAGGAGAAATCTTATGGTTTGGATGCAAAAATGGCGGAATAATCGCTTGTTTTCCCCATTTGTGATCGAATTGTTAATTATTATGTTTGTCGTCGAATTTGTGAAGGGAGCCTTACTTTTAACGATTTTACCGGTTTATATGAAAACGACATTAGGCGCTTCCACATTTATTATTGGCTGGACGCTTGCTGCTCAATATATTGGTGATAATGTGCTCCGTACACCCGTTGGCTGGATTATTGACAAGTTGGGTTACCGAACAACCATGCTTACCGGTGTACTCCTGACATTCGTTTCGGTCATTCTAATTGCAACCTCATCCCAGAATATTTGGATGATCGTAGGATGTGCGCTGCTTGGCTTTGGTACGGCGCCATTATGGCCCTGTGTAATCACTGGAACGACGGAAGTTGCCGGCGACGATGGTAAAGCCACGATCATGAGCGTTGTCTATATGGCTTGGCTCTCGGGCGTTGGACTGGGACCGGTAGCGATTAACTTTTTCGTTGGAGAAAATAACTACAGCTCCGGTTTTCGATTGTTGATCGGCTGTATGACGGTGGTCGTCCTTGTTGCACTAATGCTTCCAAGAAAGAATGGCGTGGTAAGAACGGATGGAGAGAGCAGGGCGGAGAAAGCCCTGGTTTCTAATCGAGCTTCTACAAAACCACTCTGGGAGCGGGTAAAAACATATCTAAGTGAAGTGCGGCGCTCTATGTCTGTTAGCCCGCTGTTGTTCCCTGCGATGTTCCTGCAAACGTTCGCTCTTGGCATATTGACACCCATTCTCACACTCTATGCCAAAGAGGTATTGAAGCTTACCTCTTTTCAGTACAGCATGTTTCTAATTGCGGGTGGAGCTGTTACTGTCATTTTCTTAGTTCCGATGGGGAAGTTGGTTGATCGTCTAGGCATTCGTCCATTTTTTATTGCAGGTTGTATGCTAAGCGCTTCTGCACTTTTGCTGTTTACCTTCGCGAAGTCAATGATGCTGCTTTATGCATTGGTTGCAGTGCTTGGGGCAGGTTATGCGTTCATTATTCCTTCTTGGAATGCGCTCATTGCTTCAGCCATTCCACCTGAGAAACGTGGCGCAGTCTGGGGATTCTTCCTAACGATTGAAGGACTGGGGATGATCGTTGGACCGATCGTTTCCGGCAAGCTTTGGGATGTGTATGGCTATCATGCACCATTCTTAATGAGCGGCCTAGTGCTGGTACTGCTGCTTGTTCTTCAAATGTTCATTTCCATCCCCAAAAAAGGTGTGGTACGATAAGGGAAAATGTTTCGTTTGGAGGATTATAAGCATCATGAATAAACAGATTGGAATCATCATGCTGTTGTTGATGACTATATTCGTAGGTTTCGGGATCATCATTCCTGTACTGCCGGAAGTTGTTAAAGGTGCAGGCGCTGAATATCATAACGCGCTGCTATTATCGGTCTATTCCGCAGCCTCTTTTCTCATGTCTCCTATTTGGGGAGGACTATCGGATCGCATCGGACGCAGACCGATTATACTAATAGGTCTCCTTGGATTTAGTGTTAGCTTTTTGATATTTGGATTCGCTGACGGTAATCTGTGGATCATGTATGTATCCCGTATTCTTGGCGGTTTATTCTCAGGAGCAGCAACGGCTTGCGCCGTGGCTTATGTAGCTGATATTACAACCGCTGAGAATCGGACAAAAGGCATGGGCATGGTTGGGATGTCAATTGGGTTAGGCTTTATCTTCGGTCCAGCAATCGGCGGGATTTTAAGCCGCTGGGGGACGTACCTTCCTTTCTTTGTAGCATCTGGACTCGCACTAGCTTCCTTTGTTTTTGCATTTGCTATACTGAAAGAATCACTGTCCGTAGACAAACGCACGTCTGTGAAGGAGAAAGCCCCATCTAGATGGACAGCTTTCGCTGGGGCATCAAAGTATCTTTATGTGTTATCATTCTTCGTATCTTTCACATTGGCAGGGCTAGAAGCGACGCTTCAGTATTACCAAATGGACAAGATTGGCGCAACGCCATTCGATATCGGCATGATGTTCTTGGCAAGCGGTATTGTTGGCGCCTTAATCCAAGGCGGCGTTGTTCGCCGGTTGGTCAAACAAGGAGCCGAGCAGCGAGTGATCGGCATTGGGTTATTGCTATCCGCAGCAGGGTTCTTCCTGCTGCTGTACTCGAGCAGCGTGGCGACCGCTGCGATTTACCTATCGGTCTTCGGCGCAGGTAACGCCCTCATACGCCCGTGTGTGACGTCGCTGATTACACAGCGGACGAAAGTAGGTCAGGGCGTTGCGACGGGCCTCAGCTCCTCTATGGACAGTCTGGGCCGCATTGCGGGCCCGCTCCTTGGAGGTGCTGTATTCGCCATCGCGCATTCACTGCCGTTCATTATCGGCGGCGTGCTTTGCTTAGCAGCTATCTTACTGCTGCAGCGCTTCGTTCTCGTAGATCGTCAGACACGTGCGCAGCAGCAAACTGCCTGACAGATGAAAAAAAGCTGTACACTAGCTTCCCGAATTGGGAAGACCGGTGTGCAGCTTTTTTATGTGCAGCGGCTAGCTATGGCTTGCGAGGCGATAAGCCGTGCATGATGAAGTTAATCGTATGCTCGATTTCTTGGGACTCATCCCATTCCGCATCCGGCACTAACAAAAATCGAGTAATCAAGAAGCCAACAATCGTAGAGGCTATCAGCCGCATACTCGCAGCTTCGGGGAGTTCAATTAATTGACCCTGAGCCTGAAAATGACGAATAGCTCTATAAGCTTTTTCCAGTACTAATACGGCAACAGTTTCCTTAAACTGTTCACGGAGCTCGGTATGGAAAGGGATTTCGTGCATGAAAATTTTGATCACAGGAAAATTTTTGCGGGCGAATTCTAATCGGTTCACAATGATGGCGCGCAAGAATTGTTCGACATCAGGATAATCAGCTTCCAACACCTTGGTGAAATCCTTCACTGCAAACGGTGCAATGAGCTTCGTCATGATGGGAGCAACGATTGAGAGCAGCAATTCTTTTTTTGTTTTATAGTGACGGAATATGGTACCTTCCGCTACGCCAGCTTTTTGGGCAATTTCACTGGTAGAGGAGCCTGCAAACCCTTTCTCAGAAAAAATTTCTACGGCCGCTTGAACAATTTTCAGCTGTTTATCGGTCATTTTCTCTTCTTCGTCATTTAGACGGAGAAGCTCTGTTAACCATGGCTCGACTTGAGACAATGTGTTCACCTCTTCATTTAGCAAAACTGTCGTTGCAAATTAGGACATCCTAACATTATATCTTACGGTGCTTCCTGAGTGCCACTATGTTTAAGATCATGAAGCAGATCGTGAATGCTGCTAATACGAGAACATCCAACCCAATGCGATCCCAACCTGCACCGCGGATCATAATATTCCGCAGGGCATCTGCTCCGTATTTAAGCGGCATGATGACACCAATCCAGCGAAGGTATACGGACATCGTATCGAGGCTGAATAAGCCTGAGAAGAACACTTGGGGCACGATAATAAGCGGAATGAACTGAATCATCTGGAATTCATTGTTAGCAAAAGCTGATATCAGCGTTCCTAGTGATAGGGCAGCCAACGCGAGCAGGACCGTGATCAGCAAAACATACCAGAAAGAGCCGACCATCATTAGACCCAGCACGCTAGTGGCGAACCATGCAATGAGCGTTGCTTGAAGTGTTGTAAATATACCGAAGCCCAGAATATAGCCGACTACGATTTCCCACCGGCGAAGCGGTGTAGCCAGCAATCGTTCTAAGGTTCCGCCGGTTCGTTCCCTCAAGAAGGAAACACCGGAGAGCAGAAAGACGAAGAAAAAGACGAAAAAGCCTATGAGAACAGGACCGAAATTGTCAAAGGCCGCCATATCGGCAGAGCCATGCAAATAGGTGATGGTTGGCGCTTGTAAATTGGAGCTGGAGTTAGCGTTAGAGATCGCCGGAACTGCGCTTTGCAGTGCTTTTTGCAGCAAGAATAGCACAGCTCTATTTTTACTGGGGTCGCTTCCTTCTAAGGTCACTTGCGGCGCTGCCCCATTTATCGCGATGATGGCATCTAAATGCACGGCTTCTAGCTCAGCTTTGGCTTCATCTGCCGTGTAGACTATTACTTCAGCATTTTGATCCTGCAGTTTTTGAATGAGCGGAGCGGGGACATTAACAGCGCCTATTTTAGGGACATAGGTGTTGCCGTTAAACACTAATGACATCATAAAAAGAATTAACATTGGAGCTACAAGCATCATCATTAAAGTTCGTTTATCGTGAAAAAACTGGCGTAAAATACGAATCACAATCGCACGAATTCTCATTGATTGACACCTCCATAATATAAGAATGCTTCTTCAATCGTTGCGGAGGAAGTAGCCTGTTTCAATTCATCCGGTGTTCCTACTGCCGTGAGTCTGCCGTCCCGGATCATCCCAAGCTGATGACATTTGTCAGCTTCATCCATCACGTGAGTGGTCACGAGAATCGTTGTACCCTGCCTACTGAGATTCGTCAACTCTTGCCAAATTGATTTCCGTAAGACGGGGTCAATCCCCACCGTAGGCTCATCGAGAATAAGGATGCCTGGCTCATGCAGCAAAGAGATAGCGAGCGATAAGCGGCGCTTCATTCCTCCAGAATAATTGGAAATCTGCTTCTTCAAATGTGATCCTAGATCAACAAGCTCCATGACGTCATGGATGCGCTGCTTGCGCTTTGTTCCCGCTAACCCATACAAAGATGCGAAAAACTCTAAATTCTCCTGAGCGGTTAATTCAGCATAAAGGGCATCCGATTGCGCCATGTAACCGATTTTCGATAGCATCGCTAACTGAGGCATCTGCTGCCCGAGCACATGAACGGTCCCGGAAGTGGGGACATCAATGCCAGCAATCATACGTACAAGCGTTGTTTTCCCAGATCCGGAAGGGCCGAGCAATCCGAAAATATGGGCTTTCGGTACAGCTAGAGTAATGCCATCCAGAACAACTTTTTCGTCAAATTGCTTACTGACTCCATGCAATTGAATAGATATGTCCGTAGTCATCGTCTTGCACCTCTTTCGGAGTGAGTAATCACTCATTTATGTTAATGCACTCATCATACGCTATCTTATGATCGTTGTGAAGTGAGTAATCACTCATGTTTTAAAATTTTTATAAAATGGATTAAAAAAGGGGATCACAAACCCTGACGTTGCACTACAAATCAACAAACAATAAAATAAACACCTTGCGCCGCCCTTGTACATAATGCAACAACGAAGGGAGAGAGACGAGATTTAGGCAGCAATTGTTGCATTTTGAACAACATCTTTCAACCGCGAATAGGGATTCATCACCCGAAAGCTATAACCCAGCATAGTTGACGATTGATTCAACAAAGAAGGGAGGAAGGCGAGATATCTGAAGTAACTGTTGTGCTTCCCACCTTTCCCCAAACAACAAAAAGGCATCCCAGAGGAAACCCAGAGGAATGCCTTTTTGCTATCACCTGCATGCATCAGTCTTTGACTTTCGCGTCTTTCTTTCGGTCAACCCATTGTTCAATAGATGGGGTTAATTGGTCCTTTATGGACGCTACAAGCTTGTCCTTCGAAATGCCCTTTGACTGGGCAATCTCAGCCAGCGATTTGCCGGAACGGAGCTGGGCGTGAAGTTCGTCCTTGCTCAGACCGAGAGTCTTAGCAAGCTTCTCCGTATCCGGCTTCAGTCCGAACTTATGCCACTTTCCATGTCCATCATGGCCATCTAGCAAGTTTTTCTCGTTGAGGATGAACTTCAAATGCTCACTGAGTTTCATCTTCATGTGCTCGCCTTGATCGGCTGTCAGCTTGCCATCTTTAACGGCGGCTTCAATTTTGCCTGTTCGAAGCTGCTGCAGCTTGGCCGTCAAGTCAGCTTCACTAATGCCTTTGTCCGCGGCTGCTTCTACGATGCTTTTGCCATTTTTCAGCGCTTTGACGAGCACTTCTTTGTCAACACCGATGACTGTAGCAGACTCATCGACAATCGGCCATTTTCGGCGATGACCACCTTGTTCCTTCTTATCGGACTGTTGCAAACGAATCGTTGGCTCCTGATCCTCGTAAGGAGATTGAGCGGCAGCCGTTCTGGAGGGAAGTGTACTGCAGCCAAGAGCGATCGTGAGAGCAATTGAGCTCACCATAAGCTTTTTCATATACGTAGGGTTCATACTTTTTTAATCCCTCCTTTCCTGTTGGAGTAGGACTACAGCGCTTAGTCTGTGCAGGAGGGGTTAATTTTACTTTAAAGGAACCTTAGTCCCACATAAAAATTTCCATACATCTGATTTTTACTTTGCGTTCACAGCCATCTGGTAAAGGGGGATCAGCTTTTCGAAGGTTTGTTTAATAAGCTGCTCAAGTTCAGCTGGTTTCTCTAGGACTGGATCCTTGAAACTGAGATTGCGGCCGATCAGCAGCTCCGCTTTTTTGACATCGCGGAAACGAATTAATGCATCGTTCCAGCCGCTGCGGTCTAAATCAGACAGGGGGGTAACGTCTTTTTTCATATGGTCGAAGGAAAGTACGAAGTCGGATGGAATCTCCTTCTGTAAACGGTCGATTTCTTTCATATAGGTAGTTGCGATGTTGCTTTTATTCGGGAGCTCATAGATGAGTGCCAACCAAATAAACACACGATCATCAAATAAACCGACCTGAAAGTGAGGCACTTGTTTATACCCTCGTTTGTTTGGACAAATCGCCAGCCAAGTATCAACGGGGGGATTCACTTTACGTCTTAAGTGTTTAGCGATATGTAGGAACATTTCTGTACCGGAAAGAACGGACAAATCCTGGGCCAAAGAATCACCTAATGCTTTAAATTTAGGCTGAATGCGCTCTCGAATAGCTTCCATACGTCCATCAAGACCTTCTATAGCAAAGGTATCGAAATCATGCTGTGCAAATCCAGTAAAACTCATCTGTTTAATTCCTCTTTTCAATTACGTTTTCAATTATTCTAAAGCAATTTGTGTATTCCCGCAATGATTACGAGTTTCGTAGAAAGGAAGTAGGCCATTGGATCGATTTTATGGCAGAAAAGCAGGAAAAAAGTGGAACCGTGCCGAAATATGTGATAACTATCATTTAGGAAAGACAGGAGAATTTATACTTATGAGGATGTCAAAATGGTCCAAAATTGCGGTACTTGGCACTTTAATGGGAACTTGTTTCACAGCAGGAGTATACGCACAGGATGTGCTGCAACGCGTTGATGCTTACTTAAGAAATGATTTTAAAGTCGTCGTGAACGGGCAAGAAGTGAAGCTGGCGAATCCACCTTTAATTTATAATAATTCCAGTTATTTGCCTGTGAAGGAGCTAGGAAATTACCTAGGAGCGGTGGTAAATTGGAAGGATAGTACGAAAACAATCTATCTGAATTCCCGTGTTAATCCACAGCAGCCTGCGGAAGGCAACGAAACGAATTATACAGAAATTGTGCTGCAGTACCCGTATCCACAGTACTTGGATTATTTAGGAGGGACTTACCCGGTTCTTGTTAATATGACGGATCAGACGTATTACCGATTGAAAGATTTGGACCGAATGGGTGTCTCTACGGGCGGATTGCGGAAAGCGAAGGAGAAGTATTCAGAGGATATCTATGTCAGCGAAGAAGAATTGAAAAAGAGCTGGAAAGAAACGCCGCAAATTTCCTATCTCATAAATGAACCCATCGTCATTACAGGGGAGCAGGATCCAGTCAAGCTCAAGACAATTAGAGCGTATGTGGAAGGTTTCCGATACTATGAGATCAATAAAGTACCTTACATGACGAATCCAATTATCATTGATGCGCTGCCTGAAGAGAATACATACAGCTACTTACTTACGGAAAATGGGCATTTCTATCGCACAACTCTCAAACTGACGCAAATAAATGGCAATAATAATAAGCCTGATTATGTGGTTGGAAGCTCCTCTAAAGAGGACATCCAGGTGACTAGAGTGAAATAATTAACTGCCGGTGACGGAATGCTTTTTTAAATAAAAAATAGCAATTTGCGTACGATCTCGGAGGTTCAGCTTGCTGAGAATTTCCGTAATATAATTCTTAACGGTACCTTCGCTCAGGAATAGCTCCTGGGCGATTTCTTTATTGGATAGGCCTTCGGCGATTTTCGCTACGACTGCTTGTTCACTTGCTGTTAATCCATATCCACTAAGTGGTTTGGATGCAGGTACGTCTGAAGGAGAACTAGCGCTGATAAAAGTCGTTAATTTCTTGGCAATATCCGCATGAATAAGTAGATTGCCTTGTTCTACTGTCTTGATTCCTTGAATAATTCGATCCGGCGATATATTTTTGAGCAGATAACCGCTGGCTCCGTTTCGCAAGGCTTGAACGATAAATTCATCATCGTCGAATGTGGTCAGAATAAGCACTGCAATATCCGGATAAGCTTGCTTAATCTTCAAAGTGCCTTGTACACCGTCACAGATTGGCATCCGAATATCCATCAAGACAACGTCAACCTGGACGCCGTTCCTGATAAAAGCAAGAGCTTCATCTCCATGTGTACACGTGCCAACGACCTTAATATTTTCGTCAAGTCCAATGATTAATTGTAAGCTTTCGCGGATGAATGGATCATCGTCTGTAATGAGCACATGAATCATGCTGGGTTCAACCCTTTCTTAGTTAGATTCTATTTGGCGAAAAGTGGGCAGGACAGTCGTCACTGTAAATCGATCTTCGATCGACACATGAAGCTGACCGCCAATGAGCTTGCTTCGTTCTTCCATGCCTGACATTCCGAGTCCGTTCACACTGCGCTCAATGGGCAGTTTACCGTTATTCGAAATAGACATTGTAATCTGTTTGGATTCATACGTTAACTGAATTAGAACCTGGGTTGCGGACCCGTGACGAATGGCATTCGTGATGGCTTCTTGTGCATTACGGTATAGAATGAACTCTAGACTCGGATACAGCACGTAGGGCATACCCTGCATCTCAACCTCAATAGATATTCCTTTATCTGCTGTTAGTCCTTCAATGAGCTTCCCTAACGAGTAGGTTTGCAGCGTTTCTTCATCTGGTTTCAGTCTACGTACGGTTGAGCGCAGCAGTTCCATGCTTTCTGTTAACTGGTCACGGACCGACATTAACATGTCTACGCCTTTCTTCTGTTGAGTTGGAAGGATCTGCAAGGATGCTTCCATCATCATTTTAAGCCGGATCAGCTTATGTCCCAATTCATCATGAATATCTCGGGAAATTCGATTGCGTTCGTCCGTTTGTGCGATGTTTTCGACTTTTCGGGCGTAATCCATTAACTGAATGCGAGCTTCGTCCAGTTCGTAATGCTGCCTCCGAAGCCTATCATAGAGCAGCTCAACCTCCTCTTTGTTTTGTTCCGTCTGGAGCATCTGCAGCAGGAGCAGCGTGAGAGACAGGAAGATCAAATTGGCAATAAGATAGTAGCTGATCGGCTGACTATGTAAGGATATGTTCAACAGAATCAACTGAATACACACAAAATAGTAACGTATATGACTATTTACAGTGGTTATATAAGACAAGAGCGTGGAGTAAAAGGTGATGAACAAAATACCGTCATAGTGGTAGCTGATCCATCCACTGAATCCGATTTCAAGTAAAAGCATCCAAGCTGATTTCGAGAATATCGTTCTGCGTAGTTCAGCGATCCAAATGAATAAGAGAATGAGGAAAACATACATAGCATTGGATGAATAGCTTTCGAGATACATCGAGGCAATCGCTGGAATGAGAATAAGTAGATAACGGGATAACAAGCGTAATTGTGTCAATCGAGTTCCTTCCTTTGCAGGGCAAGTATTAGCAAAGTATACCATATAAACCAAGTGGGTTAACACGTCTAATAGACAGATAATGACTTTTGTCACCTTTGAATAATGACTTATTCTACCTGTTAACGGGATCCCTTAGAGATACAATGATTGTAATGAGACCAGTTGAATAAAGGGAAAAGGAAAAAGGGATAAGGGAGTGGATCTTGTGAGCTTTGTTCAAATAAAAAATGTTGTAAAAAAGTATAGCAATCAAATTTCTGTCGATCATTTGAATTTATCGATTCAAGAAGGTGAAATTTTCGGATTGTTAGGCCCTAATGGTGCTGGGAAAAGCACAACGATCAAAATGCTGAGCGGCCTGCTCAAAATCGATCAAGGTGAAATGTTTGTTGATGGGCTCTCGGTCGCGAAAGATACAATTGAAGTGAAACGGAGAATTGGTCTTGTTCCACAAGATCTCGCGATCTTCGAAAACCTAACAGCAAGAGAAAATGTCACTTTTTTCGCGAAATTATATGGATTAAGAGGCAAGCTGCTGAAAGACAGAGTGGAGGAAGCGCTGGAATTTGTAGGATTATTGGATCGCGCTCGTGATAGACCAAGTTCCTTTTCGGGCGGGATGAAACGGAGATTGAATATCGCGTGTGCAATTATGCATCGTCCAAAGCTGATTATTATGGATGAACCTACTGTGGGCATCGATCCTCAGTCCCGAAACCACATTCTGGAATCAGTTAGGACGCTGAACCGTATGGGTTCAACGATCATTTATACCTCGCATTACATGGAGGAAGTGTCCGCCATATCCACTCGGGTCGGCATCATGGACCATGGGCATCTCATCGCTTGTGGAACGCAAGAAGAATTGCGCGGTAAAGTTGATCAGGACAATAAAGTTATCATTCAAGCAGTTAGCCTGAAGGAAGAAGCCGTAAAGGAGCTAAGGGATCATCCGCGGATTAAGCAAGTTACCATTCATGAACAGACACTTGAACTACTGGTGGGTTCCTCCCAAGCCTATTTGCAGGATATCCTGTTCATCCTTTCCAAACATGAAGTGAAAATCCAATCGCTCACGCAGGTGGAGCCTGATCTTGAGGCATTATTCCTGTCGTTGACCGGAAGAACCTTACGGGATTAGGAGGAGGTCACCATGCCGATTTGGATCATTGCAAAGTATGAAATATTGCGTTTTATGCGTATGCGTTATGTACTTATTATTCAGTTTTTGATGCCGCTTTTACTTATATTCATTTTGGGGTCGGCGCTCTCAGGCGCGTTCAGAATGGAAGATCGTACGCTGAAGCCCGTTAAGGTAGATGTGGTACAGTCTGACTCAGGCGTCTTAAGCGCAGGGTTTAAAAGCTTTCTAAGCACACCGGAGTTAATGAAGATCATACAGCCTATGAACATTCAATCACGTGATGAAGCAGTAAAACGGCTCAAGTCAGGGGATTCGGAGTTTGCACTCATCATTCCAAGTGATTTTAGCAGCCGCGTGCTTGAAGGAAAAGAAGCGGATTGGGAGATGATACTTGGCCAAGACTATGGGCAGAATTTGACCGCTAAGATGACACTTCGCTCCTTCTTGGATCAAGTCAATTACATGCAATCCGCGATAATTTCAGCAGGCCTTGGGGCTGCGGAGCTATTGCAGAAACAAGGCAGTGACAGTTCATTTAATCCGACAGCGGAGGCTTCTTCGCATGTACGGCTAGGCAAGCTTACTTCTTCTAATTCCAACTATACAGCAATGCAGTATTACACAGCATCAATGCTAGTCATGTTTTTGTTATACTCGGGCATGGGGGCGGCATTGGGATTACAAGGAGAGAAAGAAAGGCACACGTTATCTCGATTAAATGCGATGCCCATTCATGAATATCAAATTTTATTGGGTAAAATTCTAGGGAATATGTTCAGCTCGATCGTCCAGGCAGCTCTCGTCATTGGTGCAACCATTCTGTTCTATGGTGTCGATTGGGGAAATGACTTCTTCCACCTCTTCCTGGTTTGCTTAATGATTATCGTAGCTTCGATGAGTCTAGCGATATTGATTATGCTGGCAGCAAAATCGTCAAAAGCAATCAGCACGACGTTCCAAATGATCATTCTTGCCATGACTTTTCTAAGTGGAGGCTTCACACCTCTTCCAGAAGGTCTTCTGCAGCGAATGGGTGAGTTTACGCTCAATCACTGGGCCATGCAGAGTATGTTTCGTATTATGCTCGGAAGTGACGCTGCAATCATAGGGCATCATCTATTGATCTTGGCGGGTATTAGCGGGGGATTGTTGCTCCTTTCCCTGATGGTCTATCGGAAGGCGGGATATCATGAATAGCTTATTTATAGCGCTCAATATGCTGCGTCGTACACTTTTTCAGAAAAAAGGATTTCTGATGTATTTAGTCATTCCAGCAGCAGTGGTTTCGCTAATCATTGGTGTACTTGGTCAACAGAGCGATCACGGGGTTGATATTGCTTATATCAATTTGGATCGGGGAGCGATGGGTTCCCATCTCTTACAAGAACTTTCGATGCTGCCAGATTATCGGCTCAAAGAAGAAGCTTCTGAAACAGCGCTTAAAGAAGTTATCACGAAGCAAAAAGTGAGCAGCGCCTTTCTGATTCCTGAAGGTTTCAGCGAGACATTGATGAAAGGAGCTTCTGCGCAAATAGATATGTACCAACTAAACATCAATGAGGCTTCGATCACGCTCAAAATCAATCTGGATAGTATTCTATCTAGATATCAAGGAACGATCGAACTGTATAGCCAGCAAGGGCTCCAAGAAGCAGCGCTTCGTGAAGCCGTCGAGAAGACCATTTCTCAGATGGAGAAGCATCAGATGAAGTCGCAAGTCACTGATCTTAATTTGTACGTGAATCCGAATATGCATACGGTAATAGGTTTCATGCTGATGTTCATGATGGGGTTAATGAATAATACGGTTTCCGTGATTATGGATGATCGTAGACAACGCACAATGGCTAGAACGTATTCAGCACCGGTTCATTCTTTCGAAATTGTACTTGGAAATTTCATAGGCAGTTTCCTGGTCGGGACGCTGCAGGTGCTTGTTATCCTTTTGTTTACTCGATACGTAACGAATTATGAATATGGACTTCCGTTTGTATCGCAGTTTATTTTATTGGAGTTTTTCTTATTAGCCAGCATGGGAATTGCCAGCGCGGTAGCTAGTATGGTTAAGAATGCATCGAATATGGGCGTGATTAATTCTCTCGTTGTTACCCCAACGTGTATGCTAGGCGGATGCTTCTGGCCGATTAGCCTGATGCCGGACTGGATGCAGAAGATTGCAAATTTCGTTCCGCAAAAGTGGGTGATTGAGGCCATTCAGCGAATGGCTTCTGGTCAGACGCTGTCGCAGATGTGGATGCACATAGGCGTACTCACTTTGTTTGGACTCATTCTTTTGGGCGTCGGTTCGGTTATTCTTAGACCGGGAGATGCTGAGGTTAGTTAACTAAAGTGAAAAGGGCTATCTGCTTCTGCAGAATAGCCCTTTTGTTTATCTCTACCTGTTCGGACGATGATTTCGAAAAGATTGTGTTACAATGGTACAATAGCGTCACTCGCCTGTACACAGGCCCCAGAAACATACGAATAAAGGGAGAGAATGCAAATGGCCGTTACGGCAAATGAGGTTGCGGAATGGATGATGGAGCAGTTGAAATCCGCGGGTATTTTACATCAGAAAGAAGCAGTGGACTATATTATTCAACATTTTGGGGAATCCTTCATCTATGTGAACGAGAATGGGAATCAAGCGATTTCCAAAGATGTGAAGAAAATATTCAAAAAACTTCATGGCGGTAAAGCAGCTTGGGAGCGCGATGGATTTTTCTGGGGATGGCATTAAACACATAGGAATTGCATAGGCTGAGACCGTTTTTTTTCAGTTTAGGGCTGAAGCCGTTAGGATACAGGCATTCAGCTTTTTTTGTACGTTTTTCCTTAAAAAAATGTCAATAATCCAAGTTGCTAAAACATAGAATTCATAATAAGATAAGAGTAAGCAGATAAGTTGTCTGAATATTTAAACAAAATAATATGCGCCAATTATGGAGGGGATTGCCGTGAGTAAGAGTCATGAAGTGGAGTATTGCAACCTAGAGTTACGATTTGATCGCCGGCTAATCCGGAACTTCATTAAAGCACTCATTCAGGAAGGTTATTCTCTGTATTGGAACGAAAGCGAGCTGCAGTTCATCATTTCCATTCGCACAGGACGTAAGCTGATTAAGCTGAAATTCGAACGAATCGGTGAAAAGTATAAAATCGTAGGCAATTATTCCTTCAAAGATGAGAAGCTAGCCGAAATGATGGAGAAGCTGATTGGTGATACACGTGGTCACGCTGTAGTAAAAAGATTCAAGGATCGGCAAATTCTCATTGAGAATATTATGTTCGGTGAAATTATTCGAATGGTCGAGATTAGCGGTATCGAACATAAAGTGCTGTATCAGAAGGAGCCTGCCGTGACAGTAGAAGAAGTCATGCAAGCGCTGCGATCCAAACGTACAGATGAGCGGATTCCTATTTTGCGTATGGAGCTGGATTACGAACTAGCTACCCTGCATGATGCGATGGTTTCAGGCGATGTCAAAGCGGTCATGGAGAGTAAAACCAAGCTGATCGAAATGAGACAAGAAATGCTCTTATTGGAGATGTGAAAATGAATAGTGGAAACAAATAAAGGGAGAGTCTGTATCTAGCTATAGATATGGTCTCTCTTTAAATATATTGTAAAATTACGCTTGTTAACCCGAACATCATTGTATATAATCAATTCATGAAAGTTAAAGCGATTTAACTTTTGAGGGAATCATTTTTGAAACCAACCTAGTTTGTATTCAATTTCTAAAACAAGGGGGGAAGTAAACTCTAAAAGTTTAAGCGGTTTAACTTTAGGGACTTAGAACTCATTGCAAAGAAAACAGTGGAAGGAGCGGTTTCGCTGGGCACAAGCAGAGGAAGTCGTCGAGAAAGCAAATATTTCTATCTGTTCGTTTCACCTTGGATCATCGGCTTCATTGTCATTGTTATTTTTCTGGGTGTTTAACTCACAGGCTGGACTATTCAACTATGGGGTTTCCTTCTTCGGTATTGAGCCGATTCACTGGCTTCTCGATCAGAAGTTTGCGATGTGGGCGTTGAGCCAGTCACCATCACGCATTACACAATCGATTCGCTGGATCGTACTTTTGTAGAGAAATTGATTCCAGACTTTGAGAAGAAGTATCCGAACATTAAGGTCAAAGTGACGAAAACCCCTTACGAGCAATTTGATTCCAAGCTTCAATCCTCTATTGCTGCAAATAATTCACCTGACGTCACCTCTCATTGGGGTTATGGCGGATTTATGGAGTATTACAACAAAGGGATGCTCGCTGACCTAGCTCGATCATGCAGGCGGATGGATTCAAAGCTTCCGAATATAACGTTCCGGATGATGTGATGAACATTTATAAAGTTGACGGTAAATCATGGCATTTGAAATGCTAATTGTGGTACTTTGGAAACATGCTGTAAATCGACTTGATTACTGCAATTATAGAGCTACAGGAGTTGTTTGATATGAAAGTAAGCATCTTTGACGTTGCCAAGAGAAGCGGTTTGTCTGTTGTCACCGTTTCGCGAGTCATTAATCAAGCAGGCACCGTACGTGAAAAAAATCGCCAAAAAGTGCTGCAAGCGATGAAAGAGTTAGATTATCATCCGAATGCAGCTGCACGAAGCTTGGCTCGTGGCAAGACGGGTATCATTGGACTCGGCATTACCACATTAAATGATTCTTTCTTGGATGCAGTAGTCAAAGAGATTAACGATCGGCTTGCTGAAAAAGGTTACTTCTTAGCGCTTTCGATATCAACAGACGTGTTCGCATCTTTCGATAATTCCATGTTCCAAGAGGACCGTGTGGACGGTGTTATTATGCTCTCGCCGGTTCATGAGGATGATTATGTCATGGAATTGAAAAAGAAGAAGATTCCTTTCGTCATGCTGGATAATCAGCATATTCATCCATCGATTTCCTCTGTAATCATTGATAATTATAAAGGCGGCTACGAAGCCACGAAACATTTAATTGACCTAGGCCACACGGAGATTGCCCATATTTCCGGGCTTGAACCCTATTTAAGCAGCAGCGAGCGGCGGCGCGGTTTCGTCAGTGCGATGCAGGAGGCAGGTCTGGATCCTTCTTGGATTGAAAAAGGTAATTTCAGCATCACCTCTGGTTATCAAGCAGCAAGTCGCTGGATTCAGTCGGGGAAACTTCCGAGTGCGGTATTTGCCGCAGATGATCTGACGGCTTTTGGTGTGATGGACGCACTCAAAAATGAGGGCTACAAAATACCGCGTGATATGTCCATTGTTGGTTTTGATGATCAGATTTTCTCGGAGGAATTCCGCCCCAGGTTAACAACCGTTCGTCAACCGGCGGACAAAATGGGGCAACACGGCGTCGATATTTTGCTCAAGTGGATTGATGGTACAGCTAAACGTAATATAACGGTGGAATTGGAGCCGGAATTAATCATTCGAGAATCCACCACAAGAAGAAAATGAAACTAGAGATGATGGATATATAACAGGAGTTGAAAGCATGAAATATTATTTGGGTGTAGACGCAGGCGGGAGTAAAACCTACACACTCGTAACAGATGAACAGGGACATATCCTCGGTAAAGGGCACAGCGGCAATGGCAATCATCAGCTTGGTGCAGAACAAGCACTCGGAAATATTACAAGCTCCGTAGCTATGGCTCTACAGCAGGCGGGGCTTACGCACAGCGACATTGAAAATGCCTTTTTCGGCCTTGCTGGCGCAGATCGACCGATTGATTATACGATCCTTCGCCCGCTAATTAGTGGACTGGGATTCACGAATTATGGGATTGATTGTGATACCATGATTGCCTTGCGTGCCGGTACATCCCAGCCTTTTGGCGTTGTTCTAATCTGCGGAAGTGGAACGAACAGTGCCGGCAGGAACAGGCAGGGTGAGTTTTTTCAATGTGGAGGCTTTACCTATCAGTTTGGTGATTTTGGCGGAGGAGGCACTCTCGCCGTGGAGGCGTTTCGTTCTGTCATTCGGTCATGGGATGGCAGGGAGCAGCCCACGAAGCTGACTGAGCTGCTGATCAAGTTTCTTGGCTACAATTCGGTGGAGGATATGTTTGATGACTTTCTGGATAACAACAAATCCGTACCGCTTCATACGACCAAACTGGTGTTTGAAGCTGCAGAGCAGGGAGATGAGGTCGCCTGCCGCATTCTCAGGGTGCAAGGTGAAGAGCTTGGCAAGTCAGCCACAGCTGTAATTAAACGTTTAAACATGGAGCAAGAGACTTTTCAAGTTGTGCTTGCGGGCAGTGTCATTGCAAGAGGTGATGGGCCCTTTATTCACTCATATATTGAAAAGGCAGTAAGCGAAGTCGCCCCCAAAGCCACACTTGTGAAATTGAACGTCGAACCTGTGGTTGGCGCTGTTTGGATGGCGATGGAAGCCGCAGGCAGCCCCGTTACAACAGAAGTTTACGAGAAACTCCGGGCCGTGTCCGATTATCAAACCATACAAATTATTAGACAAGACTAGGAAGTGAGTGCAATGAGAGATGCATTGAAAATTGCCATCATTGGCGGAGGTTCATCTTATACGCCGGAAATCGTAGAAGGTTTTATTTTAAGATATGCCCAGCTGCCTGTAAGAGAGCTTTGGTTTGTGGATGTGGAAGAAGGTAAGCACAAGCTGGAAATCGTCGGTAATTTGGCGAAAAGAATGATCGAGAAGTCCGGTTTGCCGATCGAGGTGCACTTAACCTTGGATCGCAGAAAAGCGATCGAAAATGCCGATTTCGTAAGTACGCAAATGCGCGTAGGTCTTTTGGAAGCCCGTAAATGGGATGAGCATATTCCTAATAAATACGGCGTTATTGGTCAGGAAACGACCGGTCCGGGCGGGATGATGAAAGCACTTCGCACGATTCCTGTACTGCTTGATATTTGTAAGGACATCGAAGAACTGAGCTCTAATGCGTGGCTGCTGAACTTCACGAATCCTGCAGGTATGGTGACTGAGGCTATTCATAAATACTCCAACGTGAAAAGCATAGGCCTTTGCAATGCGCCGATCGGCTTGCAGAAGTGGTTAATGAACAAGTATGATGCTGCTCCTGAACAGATATACACCGAGTTCGTTGGGTTAAACCATCTTCACTGGGTAACACGCGCTGAAATCAGAGGCGAGGATAAATTAGCTGAATTGCTGGATCGCAAAGAAGAATATAGCGGCAAAAACGTTCCGGCAAGCGAATGGGATGCGGATTTCTTGCGTTCGCTCCAAGCCCTGCCTTCCTATTATTTGAAATATTTTTACATGACGGATATCATGCTCGAAGAACAGCTGGCATCGCTCAAAGAAAACGGTACTCGGGCGGAAGTTGTGAAACGCGTTGAGGATGAATTGTTCGAGCTTTATCAAGATCCTGACTTGCAGGAGAAGCCAAAACAGCTGGAGAAACGCGGGGGCGCTTATTATTCCGAAGCAGCTGTCAATCTCATGGATTCCATTTACAATGACAAGCGGGATATCCAAACGCTGAACGTTATGAACGACAACATCATCGACTTTTTGCCGAAAGATGCTTGTATTGAAGTGAATTGTGTCATTACAGCTAATGGCCCTATTCCAATGGGCTTGACCAAAGTTCCCGAACATATCAAAAGCCTTATTCATGCAGTCAAAACATATGAACGCCTCACCATTGAAGCAGCCGTTACAGGCAGTAGAGATCTCGTTCTACAAGCATTGGTTCATCATCCCTTGGTGCCGTCAGTGGCAGTAGCTAAGACGCTTATGGAAGAAATGCTGGAGAAGAATAAAGCGTATTTACCGGCTTTTTTCAAATAATACAAGAAGAGGAAGCTCCCTGAGAAGGGAGTTTTTTTGACAGATAAGAATTTATATGTTTTGGGGTAAGCTTCGCTTATCCCTTATTTATCTTTGGTTATGGTTTGGGGTAGTGAAGATTCCCCCGATTATTCCCCCGTATTTAGCATGGTTATTTTTGTGTCCTGATTTATGGGAGAAGTGGGGGAATCGGAAGGGAAGTTGTACAACGTACAACAATTTCCTTGTTTTGAGCAAGCAAAGCTGAAGATGTTGTATGCTGTACAACAATTCAGCCCTTTTATAGGCAATTGGGCTGTTTTTGGATGATTTGTTGTATTTTCTGCAACAATCGCGTGAAGAACATGGATTTGCTTGCAAAATGTTGTACAACGTACAACAATGCTACGGGTGAGTAAGGTGTGTTGGCAGCGTAACAAGCTTGCGTCAACCTTTACAAACAATCTCCTCTAAAGAGAGCGAAAGCCTTTTTTTCACTGCAAAAAAGACTATTGTTAACGTGTGCATAGATGTGATATGCTTCAGATAGAGGTGAGGGTATGAGCGTTACCATTAAGGATATTGCCAAGCTTGCAGGTGTGTCTCATACAACGGTTTCCAGAGCACTGAACAACAGTCCGCTCATTCAAGAGGAGACGAAGGAGCGCATCCGAATCATCGCTGAACAGATGGATTACACGCCTAATTACAGCGCGAAGAGTTTGGTACTGGATCGTTCGTATAACTTAGGACTGTTCTTTACCACACTAAGTCAAGGAACTTCCGCCGGCTTCTTCTATGAAGCTATCCGTGGTGTCAACAGTGTCATACAGGATCGTTACCAATTGATCGTGAAAGGGATTGACGATTACACCAGCTTTCACTCGATTACGCGGAAAAGCTTCGACGGCATTGTTGTTGTCAGTCAGAGTGATGACGATCAAGCCATCATTGACCATATTGCCAGTAAAGGTATCCCGCAAGTTGTGCTGAATCGCCCTGTTGAAACTTCAGGCGTGCTGAATGTTCTCTCCGATGAGGAGCAAGGCGCATTTCTGGCAGCCTCTTATTTGATTGAGCAGGGACATAAGCGTATTGCTCTCATTGAGGGTCGCAAAGGATTTAAATCTGCGCAGAATCGGAAAGACGGCTTCGAACGAGCCATGAGGCATTACCAGATTACCGTTCCACCCGCCTATCGCATGCCGGGCTTATACGATCTGGAGAGTGGACATAAAGCCATGCAGCAATTTCTGACGCTGGATGAAAGACCGACGGCCGTATTTTGCTGTAATGATGAAATGGCGCTTGGGGCGATGAAAGCGGTGTCGGAAGCCGGGATGAACGTGCCTAACGACATCTCAGTGGTAGGCTTTGACGACACGGTATTCGCAGCCTACGTAACCCCAGCACTGACAACCGTTCGCAGACCGATTGAGCAAATTAGCAGAGAAGGCGCTTTGCGACTTCTTGGAAATATAGAGAACAAGCAGCACGAAACGGAGCAATTGCTATTAAAAACAGAGTTGATCGTGCGGGAATCTGTACGATTATTGACACCATAAGGAAAGAGGGATTAGTTGATGAGCATTCTGAGAGAGTTATTAAATGATATTCCGATTCCACCAATGGTTAAGATTCGGCAGAAGTTTGATCGTACCATTTTGGAAAATCCAGAGTTGGAATTAGTGAATAAGCTTGCCAGCAGTGGTGTTATGGAAAGCATACATCCCGGACAACAGGTTGCTGTTGCTGTGGGAAGCAGAGGGATCGCTAATATTGCAGGCTTCACCAAAACGACCATTGACGCTATTAAAGATAGAGGTGCGTTCCCGTTCATCGTTCCTTGTATGGGAAGTCACGGTGGTGCTACAGCTGAGGGACAGACGGAAGTATTACTGCATTTTGGCATTACGGAAGCCTCGATGGGCGCGCCTATTCGTTCTTCCATGGAAGTTGTACAGATCGATCAGCTGCCTAACGGCTTGCCTGTTTATGTAGATCGCATTGCTTCAGAGGCAGATGCTATCGTCGTTATTAACCGTGTGAAGCCGCATACGGCGTTTCGCGGACGTATTGAGAGCGGGATCATGAAGATGATCGCCATCGGGTTAGGCAAGCAGAAAGGCGCTGAAGCCTGCCATCAGCTTGGCTTCAAATACATGGCAGAGAATGTGCCGGCCATGGCTAATTTGATGATCGAGAAGCTGCCCATCGTGTTCGGTGTCGCGCTAGTAGAAAATGCCTATGACGAGACTTGCCAAGTGGAAGTGCTGCCTGCTGCTGAAATTGAAGTGCGTGAGGAACAATTGCTAATTGAAGCGAAATCGCGTCTGCCGAAAATTTTATTCGACGAAATCGATGTCCTTGTGATTGATTATATTGGCAAAAATATTAGCGGCGATGGTATGGATCCCAATGTTACCGGCCGCTACCCAACTCCTTACGCGCATGGCGGTCCAGATGTTGCCAAAATGGTTGTACTGGACTTAACGCCAGAAACGAAGGGTAACGCCAACGGTGTAGGGACGGCTGATTTCACCACACAAAGACTAGTGGATAAAACGAATTTGGAGTTCACTTACGCGAACGGATTAACATCAACCGTCTGTGCGCCTACCAAGATCGCAACAACGCTGGAGAACGATTTCTACGCGATCAAGGCAGCCGTTAAAACATGTAACATCCTAGATTACACGACGTGCAAACTAGTTCGGATTCAAGATACACTTCATCTGGGCGAAATTGAAATTTCCGTAAATTTGTTAGACGCAGCTCGTCAGCATCCGGATATTGAAATTCTATCAGAACCATATGAACTTTCATTTGATGCAGAGGGGAATATTAGCAAATGACAGTTGACGCAGTCAGAGATAAGCCTTACATTATCGCGGCAGATATTGGGACAACGAGCACGAAGACACTCGTGATCGATCGGGATGGTCGAGTTCTAGCTTCGCACTCGATTGAATATCCCCTTTTCACACCGGCCGCTGATCGGGCCGAGCAAGATCCAGAACAAATCTTCAATGCCGTTGTGCAAGGTATTGGCGCTGTTGTTCGCAAGCTTAATATCACATCTGACCAAGTACTCTGCGTCTCCTTCAGTTCGGCCATGCACAGTCTCATTGCTGTTGACAAGCAGACGAAGCCACTGACTGCATGCATCACATGGGCGGATAATCGCAGTGCGCAATATGCAGAGGAGCTTAAGCGCACCGGACTAGGTCAGCAGATTTACTCGCGGACAGGAACGCCGATTCACCCGATGTCACCTCTTCTTAAATTGATGTGGTTCCGTGATAACGAGCCAGGGCTCGTCAAGGAAACTTACAAGTTCATCGGCATCAAGGAGTATGTCTTCGCGAAGCTGTTTGGTCGTTATCTCATTGACCACTCACTTGCCAGTGCAACAGGGCTATTCAATCTGGAGAAGCTCGATTGGGATGCAGAAGCGCTTGGTCAGGCCGGTGTGACGCCGGAGCAGCTTTCTGAGCTGGTGCCGACAACGTACCGCGTAGAAGGGCTCAGCGCCGAGTTAGCCTCTGCAATGGGCTTGTCCGTGAACACGCCGTTCATTATCGGCGCGTCCGACGGTGTCCTCGCGAATCTCGGCGTTGGCGCTTTCGAGCCGGGTGTCGTTGCTGTCACCATCGGCACCAGCGGTGCCGTGCGCAGCGTCGTCACCAAACCGCAAACCGACCCCGAAGGCAAGCTGTTCTGCTATGCGCTAACAGAAAACTTCTGGGTCGTGGGCGGACCGATCAACAACGGCGGTATCGTTTTCCGTTGGGTGAGAGACCAGATCGCTACGGCGGAAGCCGAAGAAGCCTGCCGCCAGGGAATCGATCCCTATGATTATTTGACGGAGCTTGCGTCACAAGTGACTGCGGGCTCTGATGGCCTGCTGTTCCTGCCGCTGCTTTCCGGTGAACGTGCGCCTTATTGGAATGCGAATGCACGCGGTGTTTACTTCGGGCTCTCACTTAGCCATCAGAAGAAGCATATGATTCGTGCAGCGCTCGAGGGCGTCATGTTCTCGATCCAAGCAGTTAGCGCTTCCTTGGAAAGGCTTATGGGACCTGCCACTGTGATTCGCGCGTCCGGCGGATTTGCCCGATCTGATTTTTGGCGCCAGATGATGACGAATATGCTCGGCACATCCGTCACGGTTCCGGATTCGATTGAAAGCTCAGGGATCGGAGCAGCTTTGCTAGGACTGCTCGCAATGGGGGAAATCGAAGATCTAACTCACGCTCATCAATGGATTCAGGTAGGAAAGGCTCACGAGGTGAATGAAAACGATTATCGCATCTATCAACAATTGACATCTATTTATACAAGCGTATATCATCAGTTAAAAGATCAATTCGATGCGATTACCGCCTTTCAACAACAGCACCTACGGAGCCCTCAATGATAAATTAGCTTAGGCTTGTTAAGAAGGTTTGCCAAGCAAAATGCCGGAGGGGACGAAGACAATGAATTTATTCAATCTTACAGGGAAAACAGCAGTTATTATTGGCGGCAACAGCACACTTGGAGGCTCTATGGCTCTTGCCTTGGCTGGACACGGAGCGAAAGTAGCCATCGTCGGTCGTAATCAAGAGAAAAGTGATCAGGTTCGTGAGAGCATTGAAGCTATTGGCGGGGAAGCAAATACCTTTCAAGCGGATGCAACGAGAAGGGAAGATTTGGAGCTTGTTCTCAAAGAAGTTATCGCCTGGTCCGGCGGTGCGGATATTCTAATGAACTGCCCTGGCAAAAATAGTGCCACGCCTTTCTTTGACATTTCCATGGAAGAATGGGATTCTATTATGGAGGTTAATTTGAAAAGTGTCGTGTTAGCCTGCCAAGTGTTTGGGAAATACATGGTTGATCGAGGAGAAGGAGGAAGTATTATTAATATTTCATCCGTTTCGTCAGATCCTCCGCTTTCCCGTGTATTCACTTACTCCGCTTCCAAAGCAGCTGTCAATAACATCACGCAGAATCTAGCCCGTGAATTCGCTCCGAGCCGCGTTCGTGTTAACGCGATTATTCCTGGATTCTTCCCAGCGGAGCAGAATCGTAAGATTCTGTCGCCGGAACGTGTCGAGTCCATTATGCGTCATACGCCTATGAATCGATTCGGTGAAGCGTCTGAGCTTCAGGGTGCTGCTGTGTTCCTTGCTTCTGAACAAGCTTCTAGCTTTGTTACAGGTTCTGTTTTAAGAGTGGATGGCGGTTTTGGCGCGATGACGATTTAAATATTTATATATCGGAAGGGTGTATGAGAGAGATGTCTAAACAACAAATTGGTGTAGTCGGTCTAGCGGTTATGGGTAAAAACTTGGCTTTAAACATTGAGAGCAGAGGATTCACTGTTTCCGTTTTTAACCGTTCTGCTGAAAAAACAAAAGAGCTTCTGCAAGAAGCCCCAGGCAAACAATTAGTAGGTACATACAGCATTGAAGAATTCGTGCAATCACTTGAAGTTCCGCGTAAAATTTTGATTATGGTTAAAGCAGGCGGTCCTACTGATGATACCATTAACCAACTTGTTCCTTTTTTGGATAAAGGCGATATCCTGATCGATGGAGGTAATGCGTTCTTCCCAGATACACAGCGCCGAAATAAAGAGCTTGCTGAGAAAGGTATTCGCTTCGTTGGTACAGGTGTTTCCGGCGGTGAAGAAGGCGCGCTTAAAGGCCCATCTATTATGCCAGGCGGACAAGAAGACGCATATAAACTCGTTGAGCCTATTCTTACTGCGATTTCTGCCAAAGTGGGCGACGATGCTTGCTGTACTTATATCGGACCTGATGGCGCTGGTCATTATGTGAAAATGGTGCATAACGGCATTGAGTATGGCGATATGCAGCTTATTTGCGAAGCCTACCAATTGTTGAAAGATGTTCTGAATGTAAGCGTAGAAGAGCTTCACGAGATCTTCACAGAATGGAACAATGGCGAGCTGGACAGCTACTTGATCGAAATTACACGTGATATTTTCACCAAATATGATGCTGAAACCGGCAAGCCTATGGTTGACGTTATTCTGGATTCCGCTGGCCAAAAAGGAACAGGAAAATGGACCAGTCAAAGTGCTCTGGATCTTGGCGTACCGCTTTCCATTATTACAGAATCCGTATTCTCCCGTTTCATCTCCGCGATGAAGGAAGAACGCGTAGCGGCAAGCAAAGTGCTCAAAGGACCTGATGCTCCAGCCTTTACAGGCGATCGCAAAGCGTTTATCGAGGCTGTTCGCCAAGCGCTTTACGCAAGTAAAATTTGTTCTTATGCCCAAGGCTTTGCTCAAATGAGAGCTGCTTCCGAGGAATATAATTGGGATCTGAAATATGGCAACATCGCAAAGATCTTCCGTGGCGGCTGTATCATTCGTGCTAGATTCCTGCAAAATATTATGGAAGCCTATGACCACGAGCCTGGACTCAAAAACCTGCTGCTTGATTCTTACTTCAACGGTGTCGTTGATAACTATCAACAATCATGGAGACAAGTCATTGCAGAAGCGGTTACCCGCGGTATTGCTGTTCCGTCTTTCGCATCGGCACTTGCTTACTACGATAGCTACCGTACAGAAAGATTGCCAGCTAGCTTGCTGCAAGCGCAGCGCGATTATTTTGGAGCACACACGTTCCAACGTGTGGACAAAGAAGGTTCCTTCCACTTCAATTGGATGGAAAACTAAGAGGATAAGGCCTTTTAAGCCTCTTCCTGCAAACCGTATGCCGCTTCACGCAGCCACATTTTCAAACGATCGGCCTCTTGATCAAAGCCGTTCCGTCTGTGAATGAGCATCAGGGAGACTTCGGCAAAATAGCGAAAATTTCTTAATAATCGTGGTTGAGTAAGACCTTGCATAAGCGGGTCTTCTTCAGCCACTTTTTTCTTAATAAACTCCAGTATCCACACAACATCCTCTTTGCAAAGCGTATAGCTTGGGTGTAAAATTTGCTCCAGTTTGCCTTTTGTGCGGTTTTGATAGGCAACAGTTGGGTTCAAAGCTCCATCTCTCCTTGTCGGCATATGGTCTCTCTTAAAATCTTAACTGTTTGTGCTGGAATTTATTCACACTACTATATGATTTTTTGGTGGATTGTATTCATGTCGATTTGGCTATGTTATGATGTTGGGAAAGTTTGTATGAACAGCATATGGGAAAAGGGGATTTAATGTGACAGCAAGCAATATTGTACTTGTAGGATTTATGGGGACTGGCAAGTCAACAGTTGGAAAGAAGCTGGCTGACCAGCTGGGATGGATCTTTCAAGATTCAGACGCAGCTCTGGAAGAAGAGCATCAGACAAGCATTTCTGACTTGTTTCGTAATCATGGTGAATCGCATTTTCGCGCTTTGGAAAGTAAGGCGTTGGAACATATATTAGCTCGTAAAGGACAAATTGTGGCTACAGGCGGTGGCGCAGTGCTGGCCGAGTGTAACCGAGCTTGTATGCTGCAGAATGGCTTTGTGGTAGCACTGAAAGCAGCACCTGAGATCATCATTCAAAGAGTGAGCAGCGATACCAGTCGTCCTTTGCTGCAGGGGAATTTAGAGGAACGCGTTCACCTGCTCCTTGAACAACGTAAGTCTGCCTATGACTTCGCGCATGCGGTTATTGATACTACGCAATTAACAACGGACGAAATTACAGCACTTATCATCCAGCAAGTTGAAGCGGAGAGACTTTGAGCTCCACTCAAAGATCCCTATATTAGGAGGAGGGGACAAGCTTAGAAGCTTAGTCCTCCCACTCCAGCATGCCGCCTGTCATGTTTTTAAGACCTTTATAGCCTTGAGCCTCCAAGAAGCTAATTGCGCGCCCACTGCGGTTTCCGCTGCGGCAAACGAGAATAAGCTCTTCGACTTGGGGAATTTCGCTGAGGCGATCTGGCAATTGAGCTAGCGGAATATGTTTAGCTCCTCGGATGATACCGGCAGCTACTTCTTCATCTTCGCGAACATCGACAATCGCTAGTTGTTCGCCGCGGTCCAGTCTTTCTTTGATTTCGGAAGGTAAAATCGTATCCATTTTCGGACCTCCATGCTTGATATGTTGGGAAGAAACCCCATTACAAGTAATGATAGAAACAAAAAGTCAAGATGTCAAACCTACGGTTAATAACAGGAGTTGTGTGACCATGCTGTACATTGGTTTAGCCGGGATATTAGGCGCCATTGCCCGATTTGGGCTCTCCTCTCTATGGAATCCTACAACGGCGTCCGTTTTTCCTTGGGGAACTTTTTTTTGTAATTTAACCGGCTGTCTGATACTTGGTTTTATAACATTCGCCGAAAAGTTTCCCATATCTACTAAACTTCGACTACCGATAACAACAGGTTTTATTGGATCTTTTACTACGTTCTCTACCTTCAGCTATGAAACCATGAGCATGCTAAAACATGGGCATATGATCCTTGCCGCTCTTTATGTTTTGGGAAGTTTATGGGGAGGACTCGGTGCTGCATGGCTGGGTGTGCATATAGGTGAGTCAGTTCGAGGGGGCGTAAGTTGATCATGATGACATGGTTATGGCCCATTTGCCTGGTAGGTTTTGGAGGATTCTTTGGCGCAATTTGCCGATTTCAGCTAGGGTCTTACATTGCCAACAGGTTCCCAAGTTCTATTCCGTATGGTACACTGACAATAAATCTTTTGGGTTGTTTTTTGCTTGGCTTGTTGATGAGATATCATGCATTTGACGATTGGAAACTGTTGATCGGCACGGGTTTTATGGGTGCTTTTACCACTTTTTCCACTTTGAATCTCGAAAGCATGAATCAGCTCCGTGCTGGACTATGGCAAGCTTGGATCCTATATACACTGCTCAGTTATACCGGTGGAATTCTACTGACTTTCCTCGGATATTACATATAAACTCTTACGAAGGAGATATCAACGACATGAAAGCCATCGTGAAACCAACCGCCCATCTACAAGGGGAAATAAACGCTCTCTCTTCCAAAAACTACACAACCCGCTATTTGCTAATTGGAGCACTTGCAGACGGGACGAGCACCATCTATTATCCGGCTCATAGTGAAGATAGTGATGCCATGAGACGTTGTGTTCGTGATTTGGGCGCAATTATTGAAGAAGATGATGAGAAAATCGTTATTACGGGTTTTGGTAAGCATCCCAAGAATGTTTCTGAACTTAATGTAGGAAATGCCGGAGCTGTACTTCGCTTTTTGATGTCCACAGCCGCATTTTGTCCTGATGTGACATTTGTAAACATATATCCCGAATCTTTGGGCAAGCGTCCGCATGATGATCTCATTGATACTTTGCAACAAATGGGTGTGGAAGTACAACATTCTAACGGACGTCTGCCGATAACTATTAAAGGGGGACAACCACGCGGTGGCAAGCTCACTGTTTCAGGTAATGTCAGTTCCCAGTTCTTAAGCTCTCTCTTATTTATGACACCTCTGCTAGAAGAGGATAGTGAGATTGAAGTGCTGCATGATTTGAAATCCAAAATTATTGTAGGTCAAACACTAGAAGTATTAGAACAGGCTGGAATTATTGTGCACGCCAGCGAAGACCTTATGCACTACCGCATTCCAGGTAGACAATCCTATCAAGCCAAAGAATATGTCATTCAAGGCGATTACCCGGGCTCTGCTGCGATTCTAGCAGCTGCGGCTGTAACGAATTCTGATGTACGCGTTCTTCGTCTCGAAGAGAATAGCAAGCAGGGTGAGAAGGCTTGTGTGGATGTCCTGCGAGCAATGGGTGTCAATTTAACTCATGACAATGGTGTTGTGCATGTGAAAGGCAACCAGAAGCTGGTTGCTGGTGAGTTTGATGGGGATCACTTTACAGATGCCGTACTAGCTATGGTTGCAGCAGCTGTATTTGCAGAAGGTACGTCCCGTTTCTACAATGTCGAAAATTTACGCTATAAAGAGTGCGACCGTATCACTGATTATTTGAACGAACTGCGTAAAGCCGGAGCTGATGTAGAAGAACGCCAAAGTGAAATCATCGTGCATGGTAAACCACAAGGTGTTACAGGCGGAGTCGAAATTAATGCTCATTTCGATCACAGAGTGATTATGGCTTTAACTGTTGTAGGTCTTCGTTCTGAGAAGGGTTTGATCATTCATGATGCCCATCATGTGGCCAAGTCCTACCCGCAGTACTTTGACCATTTACGTTCCATTGGTGCTCAGGTTGAACTTGTGAGTGAGACATAGATTCCCAAAACAACGAATGGGTGAGTCAGCATGACGATTATTTGGCAGGGTTTAAAGGTGACGTTCGGTTTCTTCCTCGTTGCTGGGCTTGTGTTTGCAAGCAGTGTATTTGCTGTATTGCTGTATGCTAAAGCGACTGGTAAAGAACCAGCGTTATTTGCATCCAGTCCCGCGATACTTGCTGCCAAGCCTACAGCTTCCGTGAAAGTAAACGAGGTTGCTTCTCCGCCGCCAGCTATCCAGATAAAAAAATCAGCAATGATTGATGCACCTGTCTTTGCTCAACTGCCAGAACTGCCAGCAGGTTGTGAAATTACAAGTTTAACGATGCTGCTGCAGTATCATGGTATTACAAAAAGCAAAATGGAACTTGCTGCAGAAATGCCTAAGGATGACACACCGGCCACTTTAAATGCGGACGGTACAATTGCTTATTGGGGAAATCCTAATACAGGTTTCGTAGGCGATGTCACTCGGAAGCAAAGAGGTTTTGGCATCTATCATGCTGGACTATTTCCACTGTTGAAATCGTATATACCTCAAGCCATTGACATTACAGGCGAGTCTTTCGAGCTGTATGAGCAGCAGATTGCGAATGATATTCCGGTTATTATTTGGACCACAATTGATTTCAACCTACCTTACAAATGGGTAACTTGGGATTCACCTAAGGGACCTATCAAGACGACATATGCTGAACATGCTGTATTATTGGTAGGATATGATGAGAATAATGTATACTTGAATGATCCATTAAGCGGGAAAAAGCAAGTGCAGGTAAACAAAAGTCAGTTTATCGACAGTTGGACCGCAATGGGGAAACAAGGTCTCACGTATTTGAAAAAATAGGAGGGAAACTGATGACGACTTTTGAAAATCCGTCAAGAGAGCACATTAAGGAGATCCTAGCGAGTGCAGGTAATATTGCCGTAGTGGGTTTATCTGATAAACCAGACCGTACATCGTATATGGTTTCCGCGGCTATGCAAAGCAGAGGATACCGGATCATTCCTGTCAATCCGAACGCTACTGAAATACTGGGTGAGAAGTGCTACGCTTCTTTATCTGATATTCCTGAACCTGTAGATATCGTCAATGTGTTTCGCCGTGCAGATCAAGTGGTTCCTGTCGCTGAAGAAGCCGTTAAAATTAAAGCGAAGGTTTTCTGGCTCCAGCTCGATATTGTAAATGAAGAAGCCGGACGTATTGCTAACGAAGCCGGATTAGAAGTCATTATGGACCGCTGTATTAAAGTAGAAGATGCGATTCTAAATCCTAGAAATAACTAAAATTAACGCATTATGGACAAAGCTAAAAAACCGCTTTTCTCTTACCAAATAGGTAAGGGAGAAGCGGTTTTTCTGTATGTTAGGAACTAAGCTTTTAATATATCATGGTCGACGTACCGTTCACCATTTAATTCGCTAATCACATTAATTGCGACTTTAGCACCATCACCGGCCGTAACAATTGTATGCATACTGACGCCAGCTGTGGTACCTGCTGCCCATACACCTTTAAGGCTAGAGTTGCCTTGTGCATCAGCATCAACGACAGTTTTGATGCGTGGTTCTGTTCCTGGCCTCGTCTGAATGCCCGAAGCTTCAGCAAGCTCAACGGACAGCCCTGTTGCAAGAATAACATGCTTTCCTTCATAAAACTCCGTTATCCGTCGTTACTTGGAAACCATCTTCGGTTTTTGCCAATTGTTCCGCTTTGCCTTGTACGAATTCAGTCCCGCTGCACTAGATCCTGCTGGGCCTGCTCCAATAATGATAACGTCGTATGTCATTACGGTAACTCCTCCTACTAAGAGAATGGGATACAAAAGAATTATGGCATAGCCGATAATTGATAGTCAATTTTCTAAGGAACATCCCAATGGCTTCCATAAATAAAAAATCAACAAGCGGAGAGAATAAAAAAGGCCCCAAAAAAGGTGTCCAAAAATAATGAGAGTCTGAGGAGGATTTACACATGTACAACAATAACAACAGCTTTGGGAATGCTTCCCAAGGTTATCAATCTTCACAAGGTTTTCAGGGGAATAATGCGCAATACCAAGGTTATCAAAAACAGTACCAACCGATTGGGGCTGTACAATCTTTCTATAATCAATCTAACGCTGGTCAAACTAACCAGGGATACAATCAAGGATTCAACCAAGGATTCAACCAAGGATTCAACCAAATGAATTCTCAAGTATCTCAAGCAACTTCTCCAGAGTCTTTTCACACTGCGAATTATCGCGGAAATCAACCAGGCCATGATGCTTACAAACGCAGCGATTCTTCAATGCCTGCTCAACAGCAACAATCAAGCTTCCAAAGCGGATATTCCTCCTATATCCCAATGAACAACCAATTTGCTTCTAACGAATCTCAGCAATTTGGTTATGCCGTTCCCCAACAACAACCGTTTATTCCTAGTCAGTTCAGCAGCTCGGTACAGATGAATCAACAACCTTTTGCACAAGCTAATGTTTCTCCAAACGCTTTTCACATGGCGAACTATCGTGGAAATCAACCTGGGCATGATGCGTATAAGCGTGGTGATTCCTCGACACCTTCTCAGCAATCCTTCCAAAGTGGCTATGGATCACAGCAAAGCATGCAGCAAAACATGCCGCAACAATCGCTTCAATCTTTTAATACCGGATTTAATACTTCAGGTATGGGGCAACAATTCGGATCCAATCCCTCGTTTTAATAGGGGAACCGTTTCGAATGAGTTTACGAGCAGGTCGAACGCCGACCTGCTTATTTTATTTTGACAAACAGACTAACAAGCTTTACGATTTAATAAAAGAGAGCTTATCTTACGATGCAAGTTTTCTGCGAAAACGCTAAGCTTATGCTTACGATGTCTGTTTTGCTAAAGCAAAACTTTTAGGAGGTAGCATACGTTTGAACTGGATGGGGAACTTACAACAGCTTGGCCGCTCATTAATGCTGCCTACCATTGCGCTTCCTATCGCTGCTGTGTTGCTTCGTCTAGGGGATCTACCTTGGGATGTCATTCACGCATCTAGCTTAGGGGATATGCTGCTGTTGGCTGGGAATACGGTCTTCGATTATATTCCAATCATATTCGCTGTTGGTGTGGCGCTTGGTCTTACAGAAAGCGCTGGGATTGCTGGTTTATCAGCCATGCTGGGCTATTTTATGTTCACGAGACTAATTGAACATGAGCTGGGTACTCAATTTCAACTGGGTGTACCAGGTGGGATATTAATCGGATTACTGGCTGCTATTATTTACCATCGCTGTAAAGAGATTAAGCTCCCGGAATACATACAATTTTTCGGTGGCCCCCGCATAGTTCCGCTTATTATGGGACTGTCCACGCTTGTAGTGTCTTATATTATGATCACTATTGGCCCCTACTTAGAAATGGGGATGGGCAAGCTCTCCAATTGGCTGCTTGGATTGGGCGGTGTAGGTGCCTTTATCTATGGTATCGCGCATCGTCTTCTCGTACCGTCGGGTTTGCATCATATTTTGAATAACTTTTTCTGGTTTCAAGTAGGTGCTTATCAGACGTCAACGGGACATATGGCTTATGGGGATTTACCTAGGTATTTTGCCGGAGATCCGACAGCAGGTATGTATATGGCCGGCTTATATCCCATTATGATGTTTGCCCTCCCAGCAATCGCTTTTGCGATAATTGGGGAAGCGCGGGAAGATTTGAAGCCGAAGATTAAAGCGACATTCTTGACCGCAGCGCTAGCTTCTTTTTTAACCGGCGTTACTGAGCCTATTGAATTTGCCTTTCTCTTTGTAGCTCCGTATTTATTTGTTATTCATGCGATTTTGTCTGGAGCGGCCATGTGGTTGGCTTATGAATTAAATATTCAACACGGTTTTTCTTATTCAGCCGGGGCCATCGACTATGTCATTAATTTGCACCTATCGCATAACGGTTTATTGCTCATACCGATCGGTATCGTTTATGGACTTCTCTATTATTTCTTGTTCCGCTGGGCTATACGGCGGTTCCAGATTCCTACGCCTGGTAGAGAAGAAGGATCCTCACTCGAAGAGTGGGCTGGCGATATTCCATATCGATCTCCACTTATTTTGCAAGCACTCGGTGGGAAAGACAATATTAAGAAGATTGAAGCCTGCATTACCAGATTGCGTCTTACACTTGTCAATGATCGTTTGATGGACATCACGGCATTACGACACTTAGGAGCAGCAGGCGTCATCCGTCTTGGAGGAGGCAATGTTCAGGTCGTGTTCGGAACATTCTCAGAGCTAATTCGTGAAGAGATTATGAAAGTATTGCGCAAGGATATTCATGTCGTGTTATTTACTTCACCAATGCAAGGACGCATGATCCCGATTGAAGAAGTGCCAGATCGTATCTTTGCTTCGCGTTTGGTAGGAAACGGCGTTGCTTTTATTCCCGAGAAGGGAGAACTGGTTTCTCCTGTTGCGGGGACCATTATGCACATTTATCCGACCATGCATGCCCTTGGCATCTTGACCGAGGAAGGTTTGGAGGTCCTGCTGCACATTGGCATTGATACGTCTAGTTTGCCGGGCAAATGTTTTAATGCGGTTGTAAAAGAAGGAGATCACGTGGAACCGGGGCAACTGCTTGTTAAGTTTAACTATAATAAAGTCAAAAAATTCGCCTCATCGATGGCGACACCGATGATTATTACGAATCCCGATCTTGTTAAATCTTGGAGCTTTGCTCCATTTAAAGCTGTCAAAAAAGGCCAAGGTTCTGTGATGTCGGTTGTCCTAAAGCCTACTAAACAAACGGGGGGGACGAATGGATGATCAGAGGAATAGGAGCGTCTTCAGGGATTGCGATGGGTCAGGCTTTTGTCATACCTACCTGGGAGTGGGATTTTCCTGAGAAAATGATTGATGTCACCGATTTGTCATATGAATTTGAACGTTTGTATGATGGTATTCGATCTTCCAAAGACGAGCTTGAGATCATTAAGCAAGAGATTAAGGATGTTGTTGGACAAGATCAAGCCTATATTTTTGATGCACATTTGGCGATTTTGGAAGATCCCATTTTTATGAACGAAATTCAAGGGATTATTGAGCTGCAGTACAAGGCGGCAGAAGTTGCTGTAAAAGAAGTTATCGATAAATTTGTCGATATGTTTAATCTCATTGACGACGAATATATGAAGGAACGAGCGCTTGATATTAAAGATGTCGGAAACCGGCTTCTGAAGCACTTGCTTGGCGATACAAGCTCAACGGTACCACCGATCGATCATCCTTACATATTGGTCGCCAAAGAGCTAACGCCATCTCAATTGGCTCATTTGGAGCCGGCTAATGTGCTTGGTCTGTTAACGATTCTCGGTGGCACGCATTCGCACGTATCCATTATGGCAAGAGCAATGTCCGTACCGTATGTGCTTGGTTTGGAAGGGAAGCTTCTGCGACCCATTCAAAATGGCGATTTTCTAATTATCGATGGACAAGAGGGTACCTTATACATCAATCCTGATAAAATAACAATTGAGCGGTATCAAGCACGCAAAAAGAATTGGCTCGAGTTCAAAGAAAGCTTGCAAGAGATAGCTGACGTTGCCCCGGTAACGTTGGACAGGAGCTATGTGAATTTACATGCCAATATCAATTCCGTGTTGGAGATCGATCAGGTTTTACGTAACGGGGCTTCTGGGGTAGGTTTGTTCCGGACGGAATATCTTTACATGGACCGCGATTCGCTGCCCAGCGAAGACGAACAGTATGAAGTTTATCGTCACGCAGCCAGGCAGCTGAAAGGCCGTCCCATTGTAATCCGAACGCTCGATATTGGCGGAGATAAAAAGCTCGATTATTTGCCGCTTGCAAAAGAAGATAATCCATTTCTGGGGTAT
Source organism: Paenibacillus sp. Soil724D2 (assembly GCF_001427935.1). Classification (NCBI taxonomy): domain Bacteria; kingdom Bacillati; phylum Bacillota; class Bacilli; order Caryophanales; family Paenibacillaceae; genus Paenibacillus; species Paenibacillus sp. Soil724D2. The sequence goes on along the minus strand of NZ_LMRY01000001.1, from coordinate 334,947 downwards.
CGGGCGATTCGTATCTCGCTGGACCGTAAAGACCTATTTATGACACAGCTTAGAGCGATTCTAAGGGCCAGCCACTACGGTAACGTGAAAATTATGTATCCTATGGTTACTTCCTTGGATGAGGTGCGTCAGGCTAAAGCTCTGCTCGAGAAGGCCAAGGCCGAATTACAAGCACAAGGCTTGCCATATAATGCAAATATCGAAATTGGATTAACGATTGAAGTACCCGCCGCAGCTCTCATCGCGGATGTCCTTGCAAGTGAAGTGAATTTTATGAGCATTGGAACGAACGATCTTGTTCAATATGTTTTAGCTGTGGACAGGATGAATGAAAACATCGCGCATTTATATAATCCCTATCATCCGGCAGTTATTAGGCTTCTCAAACATGTGATCGACTCGGCCAAAAGTGTAGGAATTCCCGTAGGCGTTTGTGGTGAAATGGCGGGTGACATCCGAGCGCTTCCGATATGGCTGGGATTGGGAATAGAAGAACTAAGTATTTCGGTGCAGACACTATTACAAGTGAAACACCGTTTACTAAGCAGTGACGCTAAGAAATGTAAACAGCTAGTCAATGAAATTTTAGTTTGCAAAACAAGTGACGAGATCATAGAACTGCTTGCTCAAACCGAACAAACTGAATCCATAGTAGGAGGAAATTAGCATGGAATTGACAGGAACGAAAGTATTAGCATTTGTTGATGAAGAATTTGAAGACTTGGAAATGTGGTATCCCGTTCTACGGTTGCGTGAATCCGGGGTCGTTGTGGATATTGTCGGTCCAAAGGCAAAAACAGTGTATCACGGTAAATATGGCGTACCCATTACGACAGACTATGCCTTCGATGAAGTAAAGTCATCCGATTACATCGGCCTTTATGTTCCCGGAGGATGGGCGCCTGATAAGCTTCGTCGTTATCCGGACGTGATTCGTCTAACGCAGGAGTTTCACGCGGCAGTTAAACCGATTGCTCAAATCTGTCATGCAGGTTGGGTGCTGATTTCGGCGAAAATCGTAAATGGGTACACGATGACGTCTACGCCAGGCATTCGAGATGATCTTGAAAATGCGGGAGCAACTTGGTTGGACGAAGAAGTAGTTGTCGATCGCAACATCATTTCGGGGCGTCGCCCGCCAGATCTTCCAGCATTTTCCAAGCGTTTTGTGGATGAGCTTATTCAATTTAATAAACAACAGGAAAAGTAACATTCAACTACCATAGGTGGCAAAAACTACTACTCTTCATTCGGCAGGAAATCGATTAAAATCGTAGAATATCATAGTACAAGCAACTCATGTACATGCCGCCCGCCAGTGAAGGAGTGTTAGAATGCAAAAGTATTGTAAGTGCGGACGCACGATGAACCTTCGTCTTCGTACGGTTATTTATCAGAACAAAGTCGACATTGAAAATGTGCCTATTTACTCATGTGAAGCATGTGGTCGCAGTGAAGTTGTTCCTCATGTCAAACCCGAACTTACCGGTTTAATCGGTAGGCTGGGGAGTAAGCCTGAGAAGCAGCAGCTCTTTTTTCATGAACTTTCGGAAGTTGCTTTTCTGCTGCTGAAGGTGACTGAAAAAGAGCATATGAATGATTCCATGGAAAAGATCGTTGAAGAACGAATCAATGAACTTTTGGACATCTTATTGCTGGCTCAATCGCTGGGTGATGAACCATGGACCGAAGAAATTCGCAAGCGGTTATCACAAATCACACAGAGTGCAATATCGACATAAGCAGTATGTGGCCAATCCCAATGGGGGTTGGCTTTTATACATAATGTGTACATCTTTTGAAAAACATTGAAATTATTTTCAAAGCATTTTCAATATACATTGCAAGATGGATTAATTTGTCGTATCATAACGATAATATACTAGGATCGCAGAATACTTTTGAAAATGGAGAGAGTAACCGTGACCGTAACCATTTATGATGTAGCAAGAGAAGCAGGAGTTTCGATGGCAACCGTTTCTAGGGTTGTAAACAACAATCCTAACGTTAAGCCACAAACACGTAAGAAGGTTTTTGAAGCCATTGAGCGGCTCGGTTACCGCCCTAATGCGGTAGCGAGGGGTTTAGCAAGTAAGAAGACAACGACAGTTGGTGTTGTCATTCCCGATATTTCCAATTCCATTTTTGCTGAAGTAGCACGTGGGATTGAGGATATTGCCAATATGTACCATTACAATATCATTTTGTGTAATGCGGACAAGAAGAAAGAAAAAGAAATTCGTGTTATTAACACCTTGCTTGAGAAGCAGGTTGATGGATTGCTCTTCATGGGCGGCGTAGTAACAGAGGAACATACACAGGCATTCCGTACGTCTTCCGTACCTGTCGTTTTATGCGGCACGAAGGATGAGAACCAAGCGATGGCATCCGTTGATATCGATCACGAGAAAGCTGCTTTCGATGCTGTAAATGTACTTATTAAAGCCGGTCATCGTGACATTGCGATGATATCCGGAACGCTGCATGATCCAGCGAATGGATTTGCGCGTTATCAAGGTTACAAAAAAGCATTGGATGAAGCAGGTATTCCACTGCGTGATGAATATGTTCGCATTGGGAACTATCGTTATGAGTCAAGTGTAGACGCTGTGAACTATTTCTTGGAGCTTTCACCACGACCAACAGCGATCTTCTCCGCTACAGACGAGATGGCGATTGGTGCCATTCATACGATTCAAGACAATGGACTCAGAGTACCGCAAGATATCGCCGTCATTAGTGTGGACAATATCCGCATGGCTTCCATGGTTAGACCGACTTTAACGACAGTAGCCCAACCGATGTATGATATCGGCGCCGTGTCGATGCGTCTTCTAACGAAGTTGATGAATAAAGAGTCAACGGATCATATGCAGGTTATCCTGCCGCACGAAGTTATTTACCGCAATTCCGTTACACAATCTTAATCAAAACAAACCTCTAAGCGAGGTCATTCCTTTGGGAGTGATCTCCGTAGAGGTTTTCTCATGTTGATAAGGGAAAGAGGATAATGAAATGACATGGAATAAAATTGCTCTAATCGGAGCGATGAATGAAGAAATAGAGCTTCTAGTTTCGCATATGACGGATGTTCGTGAAACGATCAAAGCTGGCATTACGTTTCGTGAAGGTACGTATTTTGACAAGCAAGTTGTCGTGTGCCGGACAGGTGTAGGGAAAGTGAATGCGGCGGTGACAACCCAAATTTTAATTGATAACTTCGGTGTCGAAGCCGTTATTTTTACAGGAGTAGCGGGAGCATTAGATCCAGCGCTGAATATCGGGGATCTCGTGATATCGAGTGAATGCATGCAGCATGATATGGATGTTACACCACTTGGATTTCCTCGCGGCGTCATCCCTTATGAAGCGAAATCCATCTTCGAAGCGGATAGCAAGCTTGTTGAGTTGGCTGTAGCTTCGGGTGAAAAACTGTTTGCAGGCAAGGTTAAAAAGGGGAGAGTACTCTCTGGGGACCAGTTTATTGCAAGCAGGGAAGCTGTTGCTAGCCTGTATGATGAGCTTGGCGGCGTGTGTGTTGAAATGGAAGGGGCTTCGGTTGCTCAAGTTTGCTCGATGAATGCCACTCCATATGTCGTGCTGCGATCGATGTCTGATAAAGCAGATGGGTCAGCTCATGTTAACTTTGCTGAGTTTACAGTCCAGGCATCTGAGAATTCGTATAAAATGGTTGAGGATATCGTGAAACATCTATAAGCAAGAATAAAAAAAGCTCAGAATTTCGCCGAAATGGCGGTTCTGAGCTTTTATTTTTACTTCAAATACATCATGGCGAGTTCTTTCGTTTGCCGGTTCTTCTCGGCAATCGCTTGGCGCCTTGGAATTGGCGCCCAAGCCTCCACAGGGTCCAGCCACGTATCTACCAGCTGGACGGGGCTCTTGCTCTGCCAGGCGTCTAGCCACGCCTGAGGCAGCTTCAGCTGGGGCTGCGCCTCCAGCTGATCTAAGATTGCCTGCTCGCTCATGACGAGCCAGAGCAGGCTCCAAGCCCGCGGTACGACACGCCAGATGTCGTACCCGCCGCCCCCGAGCGCTATCCAGCGCCCTTCGCACCACTTGTGCGCAAGGGAGTGGATTAGCTCGGGCATAGCCTTGTACACGCGCATGGAGCAATGGACATGCGCGAGCGGGTCGAAAGCATGGGCATCGCACCCATGCTGCGAGATAATGACGTCTGGCTGGAAGCTTCGAATCGTCTCGGTGAGCACCTCGCTGAAGCACTCCAGCCACGACTCATCCTCGGTGTAGGGCTCCACTGGCATGTTAATGTTCGTGCCGAACGCGTCGCCTTCGCCGCGTTCGTTCACGGCGCCCGTGCCGGGGAATAAATATTTCCCCGTCTCGTGGATCGAAAGTGTGCATACCTGAGGATCGGCGTAGAAGCCCCACTGCACGCCATCTCCATGATGCACATCTGTGTCGATGTACAGCACCTTGGCGCCGTACATCTCTTTGGCGTGCGCAATCGCCGCTGACGCGTCGTTGTAGACGCAGAAGCCTGCGCCCTTGCTTTGCAGGGCGTGGTGCAATCCGCCGCCAAGGTGAAGGGCGTGCGGAGCCTTACCCGACATCACCAGCTCGACTGCGGTGATGGAGCCGCCAACGACCTTCGCCGTAGTATCGTGCATCCCGGCGAAGTAAGGCGTGTCATCAGTGTCCAGTCCGAAACGCGTTGCTTCTCGGACCCAGGCGGCATCTGGCACGGAACAGCTAAGCGCTTTCACTGCTTCGATGTAAGCGGGTGAATGAACCCGCAGCAGTTCGCTATCTGTTGCGGAACGAGGAGCCCACAGCGCGCTATCAGGGAGCGCGCCGGCTTTTCGCAGCAGATCCACCGTCATCGTAAGACGATCTTGATTGAACGGGTGATTTTCATTAAATTTATATTGAATTTCTTGATCATCATAGATAAAGACAGGACTTGCCTTCTTGTTCATATCCCTATTCCCCCGAATGGACTAACAATTTCGCTTGAAGCCCTAGAAATCCCGCGATTACTTAGAAATTAATACATGAAACGCTGCTGAAAACGAATGCGATCAAACTGTTCAACGGAAGAGATCGGCACCTTTTTGCCGATTCTTACCATAAGACAGTTGGCTGGATGTGAGCAGATTTCTGGGTCGTCCGTAGCGAACCAGATCATGTCGACGCTTTTCATTAGCTTCTCCATCATTTGACGGTATTCCCAGACTGTTAATTTGCTTGTTTCCAAGTCCCAATGCCAATAATACTCCGTCGTGAAACAGATGATATTCTCCATCTGCTCATCTTCGAAAGCGAGTTGAATCAACTTTTTCCCTAATCCAATGGATCGGTAATCGTCTGCAACTTCTATGGCGCCCAGTTCAATTAAGTCCTGCATATGCCCCTGTGACCAACGCTCAATCTCATCTGGATAGTGAAAGGTGACATAGCCTACAATGGTGGAGCCGTCTCTTGCAATGATGATACGTCCTTCAGGTAATTGTGCGATTTCAATTAGTGCTTCTAACTGCTCCTTGGGCCTGCGGAACGCATCTAATTTGGTATGCATAATAAGCTCCTGCAAGGTTTCTGCTGAAACAGGGCCTTCTAAGATAATTTCAGGTTGATTGGGAGCTGCGCGCAAGCTGTGTGAGTGGTATATTTTGATATGCTGCATAACCTTAGCTCTCCTTTTGAAAAAAAGCATGATGAACGTTTCCTTTTCCGTTAGGTCATAGTATTCTTATACCAAACTTTGGTTTGAATTAAAAGACGAATTTTTAACGTAGGCGAATATTTCCTAGTATGATATAATAGAATATGTCAAAAATCGATCACATTTTGCTTGAAATCGTCAGTAAAATGAAAGCGGTTTACCACGTGAGGAGGGTTTTACGTACATGGATCAAATGAAAGTTGAACTCATTGAAGCTGTATCCACTAATCCTAACATGAACAATTATGAAGAAACACATGCGGCATTTGACTGGAAAGACATCGAGAAAAGCTTTTCCTGGTATGAAACAGGTAAAGTTAACATGGCATATGAAGCGATTGACCGTCATGCTGACTCATCCAAAAAGGATAAAATCGCACTTTATTACAGCGATAGTCAGCGAGAAGAAGCAATCACTTATGGACAAATGAAAACGAAATCTAATCAGTTCGGTAATGTACTTCGAGGACTTGGTGTTGGTAAAGGCGAGCGCGTCTTTATTTTCATGCCACGTACACCGGAACTTTACTATTCCTTACTCGGAACCCTTAAAGTTGGTGCTGTTGTTGGGCCATTATTTGAGGCTTTCATGGAAACAGCAGTCAGAGACCGTTTGGAAGATAGTGAAGCCGTAGCCATTATTACGACACCAAGTTTATTATCGCGTGTTCCTTATAATGAACTTCCGCATTTGAAGCATGTCATTCTCGTTGGTGAAAATGTGGAGCTAGCTGAAGGACAAGTTGATTTCTACAAAGAGATGGAAAGCGCTTCAACAGAGCTTGACATTGAATGGCTGGATCGCGAGGATGGATTAATTATCCATTATACGTCTGGTTCAACGGGTAAACCAAAAGGTGTCTATCACGTTCAAAACGCAATGGTTCAACATTATTATACGGGTAAAATTGTATTAGATCTTAAAGAGGACGATATTTATTGGTGTACAGCTGATCCAGGTTGGGTAACAGGAACCTCCTATGGGATCTTTGCTCCATGGTTAAATGGGGCAACGAATGTCATTCGCGGCGGACGCTTCAGTCCCCAAGATTGGTATAATACGCTTCAGAAATATAAAGTAACCGTTTGGTACAGTGCGCCAACTGCTTTCCGTATGTTGATGGGTGCCGGTGATGATGTTGTTACTGGGTTTGATCTGTCCTCGCTTCGTCACGTACTTAGCGTAGGCGAACCGTTAAATCCCGAAGTTGTACGTTGGGGGCTAAAAGTTTATAACCAACGTATACATGATACTTGGTGGATGACAGAAACAGGTGGACAACTCATCTGTAACTATCCATCCATGACAATTAAGCCTGGTTCAATGGGCCGGCCAATTCCGGGTGTTGAAGCGGCTATTATTGATGATGCAGGGAACATTCTGCCTCCTAATCGGATGGGGAACCTAGCTATCAAAACGCCGTGGCCTTCGATGATGCGTAAAATATGGAATAATCCATCTAAATACGAAGAATATTTCCGTTTGACTGGATGGTACGTTTCCGGTGACTCGGCCTATCAGGATGAAGAGGGGTACTTCTGGTTCCAAGGCCGTGTGGATGATGTGATTAACACAGCAGGCGAGAGGGTAGGTCCTTTCGAGGTGGAGAGCAAGCTCGTTGAGCATCCTGCGGTTGCAGAGGCAGGGGTTATTGGTAAGCCTGACCCGATGCGTGGAGAGATCATTAAAGCGTTTATCGCCCTGCGTGAAGGCTTTACACCATCTGATGAGCTCAAAGCGGACATCTCCAAATTTGTTAAAGAAGGGCTTTCTGCCCATGCAGCTCCTCGTGAAATTGAATTTAAAGACAAGCTGCCTAAGACACGCAGTGGCAAAATTATGCGCCGTGTTCTTAAAGCTTGGGAGCTCAATTTGCCGACAGGTGACTTATCGACGATTGAAGACTAAAGGGATTCAAGCCTTCTTTGCACCAGATCTATGGTGTGAGGAAGGTTTTTTATTGCGTACATAGAAGCTTTTTGAAATTAAAAAAGACCCGGGTACCCGGGTCTTTCTAAATAGTGATTTAGTTGTTATAGGCGATAGCAGCTGATGGTTTAGATTCGCCCGCATCGTTGACAGCAGTTACTTTGTAATAACCGTTGTAAGCTGCTGCGTAATAATGAAATTCGGTTGCTTCATCAACAGAACCAAGCTTCTTAAACGTTCCTTTTTCTTTGTCACTAAAATAAACATTATACTGCTTTACTTTATCCTTGGACCCATTGGCTTTCCAGGTTAACATCACACCTGCGCCATCAGCTTTGGCTTTTATACCGGTTGGTGCTGCAGGCAGGTCCTTTGTGCTTCCATTGTTAGGTTTGTCGGTTCCAATAGGTTCACCGATTCCACCATTGGAACCTGATGGAGGGTTAGTAGCTCCTGGAATTTGATTGCCATCGACAGAAGGTACGAACAATGAATCTAGCGAGCTACCATCTGTATAGGAGGAACGGCTAGGTACCGATTCTTTCCCAGCCACATCGACTGCTGTCACATAATAACCGATTAAGCTAGATCCAGGGATTTGATCAATAAATTTGGTCTCAGCTCCTGCTAAGACAACTTTGCCGCCCATGAGCTGGAATTTGCCGCGGTTATCGGAACGATATATGCGATAGCCGACGATATCCGGATTCGGACTTGCCTGGAAGGCAATCGTTGCCGTGTCACCGGACTTAGTTGTTACAACGTTCGTTGGTGCTGCAGGCTCTTTACCGTCATCAACTCGAGGGTCAACTTCGGATGGCGCATCATCGTCATAATCTGTAGGCTTATAATTATCGATAGGCTTACGGCTTTTTTCAGGAAGTTTACTCATCGCTACTTCGATTTCTTTGAGCAATTGACTGATCGATTTTTGCCTTTTAATGACGGTTTTCTCTTGCACGAAATCTGCTGGCGTATTGTCTTGCGCCATGTAATTCAGTCCGTTAAATGAACTGATTTTCATCCGTACCATCACATTGTCGACTTCCGTAGGTACATATTTCTTGTTGAAAAGATCAGTAACTAGAAAATCAGACTTAGACGTTAATTCGCTTGGCAGCTTGCCGGATAAACTGGATACGGTTGCCGAGACAATACCATCCGGTTTGGCGAATGTTTTGGTAGGGAATAGGTCCGGTTTTTGTTCGATCGTTCGGTTCATTATAAGTGCCCATATATCTTTGGCGTGATATGTTTGATGCATTTGCGATGATTTCGTCGACGATGATAATTTATTAATCGGTTGATCATAGCCGATCCATACGCCAACCGTGATGTCCGGGCTGAATCCCATAAACCAAGCATCGGCATCGTCTTGCGTAGATCCTGTCTTACCGGAAATCTCGATTTTGCCGTATGATTTATATTTTTGCATTAAATCTGTCGCTGTACCTTGGCTAATCACCGTTTTCATCATATCCGTAATTAGATATGCACTTTGCGGAGAGTAGACAGGCGTAGGCTTGAGATCATGCGTATAAATCGTTTTGCCATTCGAATCCTTGATTTCGCGAATCATAAAGGTTTCATTAAATACGCCTTTATTCGGAATTGAAGCATAGGCACCGGTCAGTTCCCTCACCGAAGTTCCTTTGCTTAAACCGCCGATTACACCGGTCTGCGCATAATAATCTTCTTTTTGAATGGACGTGATACCGAGTTTCTTTGCAAAATCCCAGGAGTCATTAATGCCTACTTTATTCAAAAATATATCGATGGCAGGGATGTTGTATGACTGGTTTAAAGCTTTTCTTGCTGTCATTAATCCATGAAACTTGTGATCCCAGTTTTCTGGAAGATGAAAGCCTTTGACACCGTCTTTAAGAATAATAGGGATATCATCTACGATACTAGCTGGTTGAATGGCCCCTTTCTCTAAAGCTGGTATATAGGCGGCAATTGGCTTCATGGTTGATCCAGGCTGTCTGAATGCTTGTGTGGCGTGATTGAGCTGCTCTTCGAAGAAATTGCGGCCCTCAATCATCCCTTTAATAGCTCCGGATTTGGAATCGATCATGATGGCACCAACTTGTTCCATGCCTTTTTTGTCATCCGTAGGGGCGAAGTTTTTATCGTTGCTCGATATTTCATGCATGGAATCATAAATTGTCTTATCTATGGTTGTATAGATTTGATAACCACCACGTAAGAGCTGAGTATGTATGCCTTTTAACGCTTCATTATAAGCGGCCTGATTTTTCTTAGGATCAAGATCAGGCTTCTGGATCTTCAACAAAATTTCGGCTGCTTCCTTTTCTGTTTCAATCATTAGGTATGGATAAGTCGTATAAGCCTTCTGAGCCGTAGGGGGCATGGAAGCTTTGAGATCAAATTTAAGGGCTTCTTGGTACTGTTCATTCGTAATTTTCTTTTCTTCCAGCATCCGTTTGAGTACTAGTTGTTCACGCGTAACCGCTTTTTTGAAACCATCTTCATCAAATTCGGGCTTACTCGTGAAGGCGGAGTACTGCGATGGGGACTGCGGCAGACCTGCTAAGTAAGCAGCTTGAGCAACGTTTAACTTATCCAGGTCGTCGATGTTGAAGAGGCCTTTGGCAGCTGCTTTAATTCCATACAGATTATAGCCTGTCGCGCCATTGCCATAAGGAATTTTGTTCAAATAAGCGAGCAAAATTTCATCTTTGGACATTAGGCGTTCCATCCGCAGCGCGAGCAGCAGCTCTCTTGCTTTACGGCCATCATCACGGTCTAGTGTAAGAAATACACGTCTGGCAAGCTGTTGCGTAATCGTACTGCCGCCTGTTTGAACTTCTTCGTTCAGCAGCTTCTGTGTTACTGCGCGATAAAGTCCGCGGATATCGATCCCGCGATGGTTGTAGAAGTCTTTGTCTTCGATGGCAAGGACAGCGTCTAACAGAAGTTGCGGAATGTCATCTAGCTGAGCGAGACGACGGTCTTCTTCAGTTCGCAATTGCCCTATGACGGTATCGTCATTGAAGTAAGCAAAGCCTGTGACTGCATTTTCCTGCATCTGCTGGCGTATGGATTCTTCGGTGCGTACAGGATCTTTTTTGACTAAGGCACTTACATACCCAAATGCCGCGGATCCACCGACTATTCCCGCCAAAAAAGCACTAATGATGGTCCATTTTAAGGTAATCCAAGTTACTTTGAATGTAGTCCTCACCCAAGGGCGATTCCATTTAGCGAAAAAATTGCGCATAAGTTCCAATATCCTCCTTACATGAACCCTAATAGTATACCATAACTGCACCTTTTGCGGTAATGATGAAGCGAAGAAACGATGCCGACATGGTTTGACAACACCTAGAAACATGTGATAAATTTTTATCAAATGCGTTGAAAGATCAGCAGTAGGTAGCTTGTGGATGCTTTCAGAGAGCCGGTGGATGGTGCGAACCGGTACCTGCAGGTTAGTGAATTACGGTCTTGAGCAGTGAATGGGAACCTGCAGCAACTTCGGCTGCACAAGTAGTATTTGCCGATTAAACCCCGTTAAAGGTTCTTGAGTGAAAATAGCTAGCCGTGCACATAACACTTGTTATAGATGTACGTAACTACTGTTTTAATTAGGGTGGTACCGCGAGTCAAGTCTTCTCGTCCCTTTGTGGATAAGAAGGCTTTTTTTGTATGTTTAAGAAAAAAGGAGATGGATGAACATGGATATTTTGAAGGATTTGGAGTTTCGCGGTCTGCTTCATCAAATCACGGATCGAGAGGGCTTGGACAAAAAGCTTAACGAGGAGCGTGTTACGCTTTATTGCGGCTTTGACCCGACTGCGGACAGCTTGCATATCGGCAGCTTGCTGCCCATTCTTACGCTGAGACGCTTTCAGCTCGCAGGTCACGTTCCATTGGCACTAGTTGGCGGGGGAACAGGTCTAATTGGTGATCCTAGCGGAAAAGCCAATGAGCGTACACTTAACGGACCTGAGGTTGTCGAGGCTTGGTCACAAAGCATCAAAAATCAGTTATCACGCTTTCTCGACTTCTCCACTGAAATTGAAAATAGTGCAGAGCTTGTCAACAATTACGATTGGCTTGGATCGCTGAACGTCATCGAATTTCTTCGTGATGTAGGCAAAAACTTTACCGTCAATTACATGTTGGCAAAGGATTCTGTTGATTCTCGTATCTCCAAAGGGATTTCTTTCACAGAGTTCAGCTATATGATTCTGCAATCTTACGATTTCCTGAAGCTCAATGAAACGAAAAATTGCTCTGTGCAAATTGGCGGAAGTGACCAATGGGGTAATATTACGGCTGGTCTTGAGCTTATCGGTAAATCCTCAGATAAACGTGCTTACGGGGTAACCTTGCCGCTTGTGACAAAGAGTGATGGTCAAAAGTTCGGAAAGACAGAGGGCGGAGCTATTTGGTTGGATGCTAGCAAAACGTCTCCTTACCAGTTCTACCAATTCTGGTTGGGCACAGCCGACAATGATGTCATCCGTTTCCTTAAGTATTTTACTTTCGTTACTCATGAGGAAATCCAACGTCTTGAGGAAGAAGTACAGGCTCAGCCAGAGAAGAGAGAGGCTCAGAAATTACTTGCTCGCGAAGTTACGAAGCTTGTACACGGTGTAGAAGCGTTAGAAAGTGCTCTTAACATTACAACAGCTTTATTCAGTGGCAATATTCAGGAGCTTTCTCGTACGGAGATTGAAGAAGCGTTTAAGGATGTCCCATCTGCAACCATAGATCAAGACGACATTGCGTTGGTTGATTTGCTGATTTCTGTAGGAGCGGCACCATCCAAACGTCAAGCGCGTCAAGATATTGAGAGCGGAGCTGTCACGGTCAATGGCGTTAAAGTAACGCAATTCGATGCAGTTACCAGAGATCTGGGTAGGCTCGGAGAGTCTTACATCATTATTCGCCGCGGTAAAAAGAATTACTACCTTGTACAGTTTGCTTAACAAAAAATAAGCCCCTCAGGGAAATCCCTGAGGGGCTTGCTTTTATTAACGGCTGTAGAACTCGACGATTTGTTTCTCGTCAATTTCTTGTGGAAGCTCAGAACGTTCTGGCAAACGAATGTACTTGCCTTCTACGCTTGCGTCGTTGAACTCAAGGTAAGTTGGCAGGTAGTTACGGTTAGCTAGAGCTTCTTTCACTGCGGAAAGACCTTTGCTTCTTTCACGAAGAGCAATAACGTCACCCGTAGATACGATGTAAGAAGCGATATCTACTTTTTTGCCGTTCACAGTTACGTGACCGTGAGCAACTAGTTGACGCGCGCCTGCGCGGGAGTTGGAAAGACCAAGACGGTAAACCAGATTGTCCAAACGGCTTTCAAGCAAGATCATGAAGTTCTCACCGGAAATACCTTTAAGTTTGGAAGCTTTATCGAACAAGTTGCGGAATTGTTTCTCGTTCAAACCGTACATGTGACGAAGCTTTTGTTTTTCATTTAATTGAACGCCATAGCCGCTCATTTTTTTACGTTGTCCTGGGCCATGCTGACCTGGAGGGAATGGGCGTTTCAAGTCTTTACCGTTACCACTCAAAGAAATACCAACACGACGGCTTAATTTAAATTTAGGTCCTGTATAACGTGACATTTAGGAAAAACTCCTTCTTTTCAACAATTAGTTTAGTAGATAGCATCTAGATGTCAGGGTGAAGACAAGTGCCTGGTTTTGCTTACGAATCATATTGTGATTCCCTGACAAGAGTAGTTCAGCCGCTGTCTTGGCAGGAGCAAAAGCAGTGAGGGTGATCACAAATGGCATTCACCGAAATCATGTTGTTACTCGACTTCTAATTTTATTAAAAACAGGGGCATGTGTCAAGTCTCAATCCTTTAAAGTGATTCTAAAATATCGTGCAATAAGCATGGAAAAATAGTATGATATATGAGGTAAGATTTAGCCTGGTTCAATAGTACTACAGTTTGTTGGTGAAGGAGAGCCTATGAGTGAATCACTTCGTAGTATGAAACAACATAGTCGTGCAGAACACTTCGAAGAGTTTCTTCGGCAAGGACTTGTTCTTTCTAGCAACTTTTCCTATTGGGAATCCAATTGTCATCATGTAGTGCTAGATGCTTTTGATGAGTGGAATCACCAATTCGGGCAAGCGATGCTACCGCCTCAAACCGCACTGCTATGCGTGGATACGGATCTGAAAGTGGTTAAGGCTTGCTCCCATGGTACACTTCTGACTGATAAATTGCTGCAGGTAGGAGCATCATGGAGCTATGCTGAACGCAATGACAATCCGTTGGCACGATGTGCTGAGAATCCCAAAATGCATATAATGACTAGCGAAGTTATGAGCGCAAAAGAACTGAAGTCCGTTTTGGCTGCTTCGATTCCAGTTCTAGATCCACAAGGGATTCCAATTTTATACTTGGGACTATTTTCCCATACACTTGAAGAAGCAGACGAACTTACACAATTACTTTATATACTTTCCCTTTCCTTCCAAGGCAGTGTGCAGAGCGTAGAGGATCGTCGTAAGTACGACCATTTATTTATGCAGCATCTAAATAGGGAACTTGAGTTTAAAAAGCATGATATTTTATTTGAGGCTTCTAAGAAGCTGCATGCCAAAATCGATGTCGATTCGGTGTTGACCGAAGTCATTGAGTGCATGCATAGCGTTTACCCAAATATGCAAGTAGATTTATTGCTTTCACAAGATAATGACTCTAAGAATCTATCAGTGAAGCCCTTGAATTTCCAAAGTACGGAGGATGACATTCGAACACGCGCTTTTATGGAAGGGCATGTGATATTTGAACCTTCATCCGAGAGCAGTGGTCCAAGTACAGGTCATATAGCAGCTCCATTATCAGGCAAACAAGGTGTTTATGGTGTTTTATACATGACGTCTAAGAGCGATTTGATTCACGCTTCGGATTTGCAATTCATATCCTTGCTTGCTGATACAGCTGGGTCTGCTTTTGAAAACGCTAAATTGTATGAACAATCCAATTTAATGATTAACGAGCTTCGACTTATTAATGAAATCACGAAGCAGTTAAATCAGAGCTTGCGTTTAAACGAAATCTTTAACTCAGCATCTAGCGAGATTTTAAGTATTTTCGGAGCGGACTACAGTTGTATTCTGCAAGCGGATAAAAATAGTGAGAATTTAATCGTACAAGCGACTAATTTGCCTGCGATGTTTCATGAGACCTTTACCGTAGATCAAGGCTTTTCTGGTGTCGTCTATACTTCCAAAGAACCGATTATTATTTCGGATTATTGGAGCAATGACAAGGTCCAGTCTAAGCTGATGCAGTTAACCAACTCCAGATCACTTATTGGTTCTCCGATTCTCGTTAATGGACAAGTTGAGGGAGTTATTCTAGTCGTGCATAGCAAGCCCAATTTCTTCTCCTATGATAACTACAAATTGCTACAGGTTCTTTCGGGGCATATTGGTCTTGCCATGACGAATGCTTCTCTGCATGCTGAAGTAAAACGAATGGTTATTACAGACAATTTGACAGGACTATATGTACGTCATTATTTGGATGAACAGGCTAACTCGATGCAAAAGAAGGACTTCTGCGGCTCACTCATTGTTGTTGATATAGACAATTTCAAACGGGTTAATGATACCTACGGTCATCAGGTTGGCGATAAAATCTTGATCCAGGTAAGTCAAATTATTAAAACTAGTATTAGGGATAGTGATATTGCAGCAAGGTGGGGCGGGGAAGAGCTTGCGGTCTATTTACCCCAAGTGGCCAAGTCTCAAACGATTCGAATCGCAGAACGTATTCGTGTTCGTGTTCTAGAGGAAACTAATCCGCAAGTAACCGTTTCCTGTGGTGTTTCGGATTGGAATTGGGAAGAAGATAAGATTAGTGTAGAATCACTGTTCTATCGTGCTGATATGGCTCTCTATCAAGCTAAAAATAATGGTCGCAACCAAATTCGAATCGGATAGTAAAAGCACTTGTCTAAGGACAGGTGCTTTTGCTTCATTCTAACACGTTTACATCAAGAACATGGCTGTCCAACCTGCAAATCATGTCGAAAAAAGGTTATCAAATCTAATAAATTTCCGTAGGTAGGGTAAACTATGTGACGGATAGAAATAGGATAGGGTTCTTCACTGTTGTATAACTAGATAACTCCTTAATTTTCTCTTCCTGAACCTTCTGTAAAATGTTACAATGGTTTGGTCTAAGGGAAGGATGGTCGAAATTTGTCGGTGTTAAACAGAAATAGAAAACACATTTTGCTAGTTTTTTTTATTTGTATTTTGCTCGTTGCCCTAATTGCCTTTTTATTTTATAACCCTACAGGCATTAAACTTACTCACAGTAATATGCGACAGCTATCTGAACATTTAAGGGACTTAGGTTGGCCCGGTAAAATCATCGGAATGGCTTTAATTTTTTTTCAAACGTTCTTTCCGTTTATTCCGTTTGTTGTAGTAGCAGGTACGAATGTTGCTATTTTCGGTATTAAAATAGGGTTTCTTGTTAATTACATAATGTCTTGTTTGGGAGCCGTTGCTTCTTTTTATTTTGCTCGTTATTATGGACATGCATGGGTAGAGAAAAAGCTCGAGCGATTCCCGTTAGTGACGCAGTTTAGCAAGCGGATGGAGAAGCGTGGATTCCTATATGTCCTTCTAGGCAGATTGATTCCAATTTTACCTTCGTCGGCGATTAATTTTGGTGCGGGGCTAACTCGAATGCGGTTTACTTATTTTCTATGGGGTACCTTGATGGGCAAACTGCCAATCGTATTTCTGGAATCGATGATTGCGCATGATTTATTTCATTTCCAGAAGTATAAGGGAAGACTGCTTTTGTTGCTCGGTATTTTTGTTGTTTTAATTCTACTGGGGAACGGTGTGAAGAAAGCCATTGCAGCAAAGACGAAGTAAAGCGCTTCACTTGGAGAATGAAGGAAATTTTTAGTTGCGTTAAGTAACCTTTCCAAGTTATCATATAGGGAGCAAGGCGACCAATTCAGATGCGAATAAATGGAGGAATGAAATATGCCAAGTGCTAATAATGCCGCAATTGTTGAAATTTCACAAACAGCTAATAAATTCAGATCGTCAATCGTTCTCCAATATGATAATAAGTACATCGATGTAAAAAGTATTTTAGGTTTGTTTACTACATTGCTTAGCTCCAGCAACTATGATCTCCATGTTCATGGGCCGGATGCCGAAGAAGCGAAAGTCGCTATGGCTGAAGTATTCGCTAAGCACAATTTGGGCGTAAACGTTGTTCAAGAATAGAGTTCAGACTTAAAGAAGGTACTCTCAGAATCTCTGAGGGTACCTTCTCTTGTATATTGATCCAATTTCGCTTAATATAGATCATATAAGGACGGATGACTATGCGTATAGGGGGAAGTTGGGAATGTCTTCATCTGATCTATTGCTGGACATGAATCAAAAAGCGCTTAATCTTCTCCAAGAAGATGCAGATAAAATCGAAAAACTAATCGAAGTACAAATGGAGAATTTGACAACGCGTCAATGTCCGCTGTATGAAGAAGTTTTAGATACGCAAATGTACGGACTTTCTAGAGAAATTGATTTTGCCATTCGAGCGGGACTTATTTCCGAAATGCCTGGTAAACAAATTCTCAGCAAGCTTGAACGTAACCTTGCGCAGCTATATGAAGCGTTGAATAACAAAAAGTAACCCTTCACAATGGGTTACTTTTTTTGTCTTTATAAAGTATTTAGACGAGGAAGAATACGACGCCTAGAATGATGTAGACCACGAGCAGCAGGAGACCTTCATACCAGTTGGTCGAGCCATCTTGGGTTATCGACTTCGTAATAAAGACGGCGACTCCGATTGCAGCAATTTCATATGTGGAAAAGACAATGTTCATAGGTGTTCCACTTACGAAGAAACTGACAAGTATAAGCACAGGAGCTACGAATAAGGCGATCTGCAACGAGCTGCCGATTGCTATTTCAACGGCTGCGCCCATTTTATTCTTCATGGCCATCATCACGGCTGCGCTATGCTCCGCGGCATTTCCAATGATGGCAATGAGGAATGCCCCTACAAACAGCTCTGATAATCCAAATCTATGGGTAACTTCTTCTAATGTACCAACTAACCATTCACTCGTGAAAGCTACCATGATTGTAGCTAGGAGTAGAAATAAAATGGAAGTTCCTTTGGACCACGCTGCCTCACCATGTTCAATGGCCTCATCAGAAAGTACACTTTTGTGTGTAACCATGGAGAATAGTAGCCAGAGCAAGTAGGCAACGATCAGTAATATGGCTACGATCATGCTCATTGTTGACGTTTCTTTGGTTGTCAATCCACCTGCGAAGATGGCTGGAATGAATAACGCAACAACCCCAAGAATCATTAAGGAAGAATTGTGTGAAGCAAGTTTTACGTTAAATGACTGTTCCTTAAACTTTAATCCACCTGAAAATATACTCAGTCCCAGTACAAGCAGCAAATTGCCGATGATGGCTCCGGTGAGACTGGCTTTGACGACATCGAACAATCCATCTCTAACTAAGAAGAACGCAATAATTAACTCAGCTGCATTACCGAACGTTGCATTGAGGAATCCGCCTACGCGCTCACCTGCATAGTGGGCAACACTCTCTGTCGCTTTACCTAGAAATCCAGCTACAAAAATGATCGCTATACAAGCAATAACGAATTGAAGCGTTGAATTCAGATGCATGTAATGAGCGATGCCTGTTGTAACGAAAGAAATGATTAACCCGATGTAGAACAATTTTCCCTTCAAAGTAAACCCTCCGACTCATTCTTTATTGGTACTTTTTGACTTCTTTTAATATACCTACTTTGGAACCCAATGTAAATTCGATTTGTCCGTTGTTGCTGGTTCTTGCTTTCATCTAGCGAACTTATTACAATAGATTTATACCTGTGTGGGGGGGACTTTGAGCTTCACTCAACAATGAGAGACTTTAAGCAAGCTTAAAGGTCATATATTATATATGAGGAGATGATCTGTATGTCCGAAGACAATCAAACCGGATTAATTCGTATTTCTGATGATGTAGTATCAACAATTGCAGGACTTGCAGCTCTGGAGACAGCAGGCATAGCGGGCATGTCAGGTGGTATCTCGGAAGGCTTAGCTAAGCGACTCAGTGGTAAGAATGTTCAGCGTGGTGTTTCTGTGGAGGTTGGACAAGTAGAAGCAGCCATCGATCTACGTGTTATCGTCAATTACGGTTCTCGTATTCAGGATGTATGCAGGGATCTCCAAGAAAACGTGAGAGAAGCTGTTGAAAATATGACAGGACTAACCGTGGTTGAGGTCAATGTCAAAGTGGAAGGCGTCGCGTTCAAGGAAGAAGAGACAGTAGACGATCCGCATCGTGTAAAATAGAAAAAAGACTCAATCGATTTCATTGAAATCGATTGGGTCTTTTTTTGGGTTTTGCATCTTCTTTGTGTGTTTGTTCCCGAGATATACTGAGCAGGATCCCCATACTGATGAGAGAGACCATCATGGAGGAACCTCCTGCTGAAATAAAGGGCAAGGTTACACCGGTCAGTGGAATGGATCCTGTAACGCCACCGATATTGATGACGGCCTGGAAGGCAAAAATGCTCATAATGCCAACTCCGGCTACCATACCGAATAAATCGGGACTGCGAACAGCGACGAGGATGCCACGCCATATAAAGAGCAGGAAAATAAGGATGAATATCGAACTCCCAATAAAACCAAACTCTTCTCCAATGATTGCAAAAATGAAGTCATTATGAGCTTCAGGTAAATAATGCAGCTTTTGAATGCCTTGACCGAATCCTGCACCCGTCAGTCCGCCGTGTCCGAATGCGAATAAGGATTGGACGACCTGATACCCAGTATCCGAAGTATCGGCCCATGGATCAAGAAACGAGGTTAGGCGGTTCACACGGTAACTGCTTGACGTATCTGCTGTGTTATTTTTTAGTAAGTAAATGGTAACAACCATAGTGCCGATTGCAGCAAGGCCTGTCCCTAAAAGGAAAATATGCTTAAGGTTGGAGCCGCCCACAATGATGACAATGGCAGAGCAGACTAGCAGGATCATACAGGAGCCCAAATCAGGCTGCAGCATGATGAGCATGCTGACAAATCCAACGATCACCAAGGCAGGGAGCAGGCCTTTCTTGAAATTACGGAACTTCTCTTCTTTATTACTTATGAGAGACGCCAAGTAAAGAATAACAATTAGTTTGGCAAATTCCGTTGGCTGAATGCCAAATTTACCTACATTAAACCAGCTGGCTGCACCATTTGCTTTTGAAGTGAAAATAACAAGAACGAGCAGCATAACAACAACAAAGAAAGCAGGAATAACTAACTTCTTTAGCTTGGTGTAGTGGAGGTTCATGCAGAAAAGCATGCCAACGCTTCCTAAGCCGACAGCTATCAATTGCTTCTTCGTAAAATACCAAGGGTCGCCCCATCGATAAGCACTCGTCATTGAGCTTGCACTGAAAACCATAGCAAGTCCGAAGCAAACGAGTACAAAGGTTAAAAATAGCAGCAGAAAATCCGGCGTTCCTCTTCGAGGGGGATTCATGCTGTTTCCCCGCCTAGTCTGCTAATAATTGCTGCAGTTGTGCTAATTTTTGGTTGGAAATTTTGAGAACCGACTCAGGGATAGGAGAGTTGTAATCCAAGCCATGCGGGAACGTTTCTTTACCTATGTACGCATCTTCTAAGAATAGGATTGCATAAGGAGATTCTAGTTTGCCGGATTCTACACGAGCATTTACACGTAAGAAATACACGGATTTGCTTGCTTTATCTTCCATTTTAAAATCATAAGTAGCACGCGTGTATTCCCACTGCCAACGCACAAAACCAAGTTTTGTCGTTACTTCATCCAGGTGAGCCAAATCACTTTTTAAGCCTTTTAGGCCAGTTGCTTCAATAATCAATTTTAACGCCTCCATATTGTACGTATGCATTCTTTATTCATGATAGTATGTTTCCAAAGGTTCTGCAAGTCGATAGCAACGTCAATTTTCTAATATTTGATGGCACTTTACAGATGAAACATGTTCATTTATTTGGTAGAATAGGTTCAATGACACGGCAAGCGTGAAAAGTTAAGAAACAAGGATGGGCGGGGGATTTTCCATATGAACGATTTTCAAGCAAGCTTACAAGCCAATTATGAAGAAATGGTTGCCTGGAGACGCTACTTACATCAAAACCCAGAACTCTCTTTTCATGAATATCGCACAGCTGAATTTGTGGCGAGCCATCTACAAAGTTGGGATATTGAAGTTCGCAAAAATGTAGGAGGCAATGGTATTGTCGGACTGCTCCGCGGCAGCAGCGAAGGTCCTACGGTTGCGCTTCGAGCAGACATGGATGCACTGCCTATACAAGATGAGAAGAACTGTACGTATTCTTCGCTCACGAAAGGCGTTATGCACGCTTGTGGACACGACGCACACACTTCAACACTGCTTGGCATTGCCAAGGTGGCTAGTCAGCATCGCGCTCAACTGAAAGGGAATCTGGTTTTCCTGTTCCAGCATGCTGAAGAAATTACGCCTGGTGGCGCTGATTCCATGATCCAAGACGGAGCTCTTGAAGGTGTTGATGCCGTGTTCGGCGTTCATCTCTGGACACCATTTCCTATAGGCCATTTTTATTCCAAAGCGGGTCCCTTAATGGCGGCACCCGACGAATTTACTATCCATATTCAAGGAAAAGGTGGACATGGGGGGTTGCCTCATCAAACCATTGACAGTATTTATGTAGCTTCTCAATTAGTTGTTAATCTCCAATCGATCGTGAGTCGACAAATAGATCCGATTGAACCATGTGTGGTTAGCGTTGGATCCTTCCACGGAGGCTCAAGCTTCAATGTCATAGCTGAAACGAGTGTGCTGAATGGCACTGTGCGCACTTTCAATGCGGAACTTAGACAAGATGTAAAGCAGCGCCTTGAACGGATCGTACATACCACTTGTGAGATGAATCAGGCTTCCTATAAGATAAACTATAAATTAGGTTATCCAACAGTTGTTAATGACGGGAAAGAAGCAGAGCGTTTCTTCAAAGTTGGCACCGAATTGTTTGGGTCAGAAGCCGTACACGAGTCCCCGCTTATTATGGCCGGAGAGGACTTTTCCTATTATTTGAATCACCGACCAGGTTGTTTTATGTTCGTTGGTGCAGGTAATGTTGAGGCTGGCATCGTACATCCGCACCATCATCCGAAGTTCGATATTGACGAGAAATCCATGCTAAATGCAGCAAATTTGTTATTAGGAATGGCTTTGGATTATATGGCATGAATGCCGTCCTTCCTTTGGAGAATGCTATAGAGGTAAGTTAACTCTGAGGAGGGATTATGGGACATGGCAGGTAAAACAGTGAGGGACATCATGAGTAAAGATTGCGTGACGGTTACTCTGCAGGATAATATTTACGAGATCGCTTTAAAAATGAAGAATCACGATATCGGATTCGTTGCCGTTGTAGAGGGCAAGAAGCTGATTGGTGTTGTAACAGACCGTGACCTTGTTGTTCGCGGGTACGCGGAAAAGCATTCTGGTTCTACAGCTGTCGAGAATGTAATTACGAAGGATATAGAGACAATAAGCCCAGATACTACTGTTGAAGAGGCCGCCAAAATGATGGCTAAAGATCAAATTCGACGGTTACCAGTAGTGGAGAACGGTGAGCTTGTCGGAATCGTAGCTATCGGTGACCTAGCGGTGCGCGGAAGCTTTGAGGATGAAGCTGGAGAAGCGCTTAGCAAGATTTCATCAGACAAAACACTCGTCGGCAGTAAATAATTAGGATCCACGTATAACAGAAGCAACCTGTTTTCCATTCTATGGAGAAGGGTTGCTTTTTTTGTCAGGAAAAAATGTTATCTTTACTACCGATAAGTGATGAGAGATAATGATAGCGAAAAGGGTAGGGGAGGTCACCATCTTAGAATGAATAAGGTCAAAGACAGCGCATTTATTGGTGTAATTATTCTAGACGCAGGTTGGCATTATACATATATCAACGAATATGCAGCAAAAATTTTAAATCGTACGCCTAATGAATTATTGGGTAAAGTCGCTTGGGCCGAATTTCCTGCTGCGATACGGTACGCTTGTTACGATCAATTCCATAAAGCCCTTAAAAATAAGGAAGAAGTTCATTTTGAAGAGTACATAAAATCGTCCAATCAGTGGATAAAGGTAAGTGCATATCCATTTGGCGGGAATTTGCATATTGCATTCCGCAAACCGGATTTTGCTGAAATTAGTTCATTGCTAGAAAGTGAGTATTATCTAAAATATACAGAGAATTTTCAAGATTTAATCACATTGACTTCCGTAGATGGTAAATTTCGATATCTATCCCCTGCTACTCATCCATTGCTCGGTTATGAAGTTGATGAAATGGTCGGTACTCGTATATTGACGTATTGTCATTCAGAAGACATAGAGATTTTGAAGAACATTTTTACGGACGAAAACTACTCGACTGTTGCGGACCAAGGGATGATCACCTGTCGTTTCTTGCATAAAAAAGGTTGGTACGTGTGGTTTGAGAAAAATTTCAAATGGATGTTAGATGAAGATGGTAAGAGAAGTCAGCTATTGGGTATTTGGCGCGATATTACAGAGCGTAAGCTGGTCGAGGAGCGTTTTGTGCAAGCGCAAAAACTGGGACAGTTTGGCAGCTTTGAGCGATATCTGACGGATGAGTATTGCATGTGGTCCGAGGAGATGTACCGAATACATGGTCTTGATCCCGTAGATTCTATGGATTTAAGCGAAGCTATTATGCTAATTGTGTCGGATGATCGCTATAAAGTAGCCCTTGCTTTTGAGACAGCGATTCAGGTTGGAATATCTGAAGTCGAGTACAGGGTTGTTCGCAAAGATGGAGAGGTGCGACATCTCAAATCACAAATCGAGCGCGTCCTCCGCGATAACGGTCGTACGGCTGTACGGGGGCTCATTCACGATATTACAACACATAAACAAATTGAAGCAGAGCTTAAAAGAAGCAAAGCCAATTTGGAAATTGCACAAGAAATCGCGGGATTGGGTCACTATGACTGGGATGTGATCAGGAATGATTTGTATTGGTCAGACGAGCTGTTTGTGCTGTTTCATTTGCGCCGTGAAGGTTTTGGGAATACAATAGAAGCCTTTTTTAATGCGGTTCATCCGGATGATACAGTTAAAGTGAAAGAGGCAATTCGTGATGCTCTGCATGGCGGTCTTCTAGATTTGGTGTATCGAATTATTGTGAATGAGAATGAGGTCCGCGTGATTCATACCATGGCCAAAACGACCTATGACGAATGGGGAAGGCCGCTGCGTCTATTTGGTACGGTGCAGGATATCACCATACAGAAACAGACAGAAGAGCTTCTTCGCAAAACGGAAAAATTGAATGTCGCTGGACAATTGGCAGCAGGTATCGCACATGAGATCCGTAATCCGCTTACGGCGCTCAAAGGATTTGCTAAACTGATGTGTCAAGCAAACGAAGAAAGCAAGCTTAGGTATTTTCAGATCATGCAGGAAGAATTTAATCGTATCGAATTGATCTTAGGAGAGCTTCTGATTCTTGCTAAGCCACAGGCTGTTGCCTTTCATCCTCATGATACCACAGCTATTCTTAGCGAAGTCATTGAACTGTTGAATACAGAAGCAATCATGAGCAATGTGATCATCGAACTAGATTGTGAACCGAATCTTCCTCTGGTTAAATGTGAGCGAAATCAATTAAAGCAGGTTTTCGTGAATATGATTAAAAATGCAATTGAGGCAATGCCAATCGGAGGCGGCCTGCATATATCTGTGAAAAAGGTTGCGGGCGGTGTAGTTCTTTATTTCGCAGATCAGGGAATGGGTATATCGGAGGAGCGGCTGCCGCGCATAGGGGAACCCTTTTATACGACCAAAGAGAAGGGAACTGGGCTCGGCGTAATGGTTAGCTTCGCGATTATTGATGAACACCAAGGACATATTGAATATCAAAGTAAGCTTGGCGTTGGCACCACTGTCCTTATCCAACTGCCAGCTTTTTCGTGAAAAAGGGAGGGACCGGACCAGGAAACTGGTCTTTTCTCATTTTGTCTATATCTTGTAACTGTCAAAGTTCGCAATAAGGTGGTCAATCTGCGACAAGATGCGGTCTTCTAAATATGCTACATTGATAACGTGTTCAATAATTGTGAAACTAACAAGAAAAGGTGATAACCATATGGAGAAAGTAAGGATTGGTATTATTGGTCTGGGCAATATGGGAACCGGACATGCCAAATACTTGGTGAATAATGAAGTGAAGGGTGCTCAGCTAACCGCTATTTGTGAGTTCAGAGCGGACCGCTTGGAATGGGCGAAAGAAAACCTAGGTGAAGGCGTCCAATTATTCGACAATCTCGATACATTCCTTACTTCGGGGACAATTGACGGTGTATTGATTGCGACTCCGCACTATGATCACCCAGATGTGGCTGCCCGTGCATTTAAAGCCGGACTCCATGTGTTGTGTGAGAAACCAGCAGGTGTTTATACCAAACAAGTTAGACAAATGAACGAAGCTGCGCAAGCTTCAGGCAAAGTGTTCAGTATGATGTACAATCAACGTACAAATCCATTATATAAAAAGTTGAAGGATCTGGTTTCTTCCGGAGAGCTTGGCGAAATTCGCAGAACGAACTGGATTATTACGAATTGGTACAGATCCCAAAGCTATTACGATTCAGGCGGCTGGCGTGCAACGTGGGCAGGCGAAGGCGGCGGTGTACTCATTAACCAGGACCCGCATCAGCTTGACTTGTGGCAGTGGACGATCGATATGATGCCTAAACGAGTTCGTGCATTTTGTTATTTCGGAAAGCATCGCAATATCGAAGTTGAGGACGATGTAACCGCATTCGTAGAGTATGAGAATGGCGCTACGGGCTTATTCGTTACAACAACGGGCGAAGCACCGGGTACGAACCGTTTCGAGTTGTCCGGTGACCGAGGTAAAATTGTGATCGAAGATGGCAAGCTAACTTTCTGGCGTTTACGCGTCTCCGAGAGAGAATTTAATGAAACCTACAAGGGTGGATTCGGCCAACCGGAGTGCTGGAAGTGCGAGATTCCAATTGAAGGGCAAGAAACAGGCCACAAAGGCATCACGCAAAACTGGGTGGATGCCATTCTACATGGCACGCCATTGGTCGCTCCAGGAGAAGAAGGAATCAAAGGTCTGATGCTATCCAACGCCATGTTATTGTCGACGTGGACAGACAATTGGGTAGACCTGCCGATTGACGAAGAATTATTCGAGCAGCATTTGCAAGATAAAATAAAAAATTCCACTGTCAATAAAGAGGCCGGTTTTAAAACACTTGTAGTATAAAAATATGAACACCCCCGCGCTAATGCGTAACATGGGTAGGATAGTGGAGGAATTCGGACATGCAGAAAAGCGATGGAATGAATTACGCACCAAAAGGGAAGCCGAACATTGTCGTTCAAAAAGGGGAGTTCGTTTTCGCAGCGATTGCCTTGGATCACGGTCATATCTATGGAATGTGCAATGGCTTGCAAGAAGCAGGAGCAGAGCTCAAATGGGTTTATGATCAGGACGCTGCTAAGGTAAAGGCTTTCGTGGAGAAGTATCCTCATGTGAAGGTAGCTGCGTCTGAGCAAGAAATATTTGACGATGCCGAAGTCAAGCTAATCGCTTCAGCTGCTGTACCTTCGGAACGCGGAGCGTTAGGTGTCCGTGCGATGGAGAATGGCAAAGATTATTTCACAGATAAAGCTCCTTTCACAACGTTAGATCAATTGGCTGCAGCCAAGGCAACTGTTGAAGCAACGGGTCGCAAATTTGCTGTATATTACAGTGAGCGTCTCCATGTGGAAAGTGCCGTTTTCGCGGGTCAGCTCATTGAAGAAGGTGCAATTGGCCGAGTCGTGCAGGTCATTGGTTTAGGGCCGCACAGATTGGGTCATTCGAATCGCCCTGATTGGTTTTTCAAGAAAGAAAATTATGGCGGCATTCTCTGTGATATCGGCAGTCATCAAATTGAACAGTTTCTGTACTATGCAGGGTGCAAGGATGCTACTGTTGTAAGCAGTAAAGTGGCGAATTACCATGCGAAGGATTATCCAGAGCTGGAGGATTTCGGTGACGCAACACTGATCGGGGACAACGGGGCGACAAATTATTTCCGTGTAGATTGGCTTACACCGAGTGGTTTGGGTACTTGGGGAGATGGACGGACGGTTATTCTAGGAACAGAAGGATATATTGAACTGCGTAAATATATTGACATCGCTCGCGATCCGCAGGGAGATCAGTTATACCTGGTTAACCAGCAAGGAGAAAAGCACTACAGCCTCCATGGACAAGTAGGCTTTCCTTTCTTCGGCCAGTTGATCTTGGACTGTCTGAAT
Organism: Paenibacillus sp. Soil724D2; assembly: GCF_001427935.1. Taxonomy (NCBI): domain Bacteria; kingdom Bacillati; phylum Bacillota; class Bacilli; order Caryophanales; family Paenibacillaceae; genus Paenibacillus; species Paenibacillus sp. Soil724D2. The sequence goes on along the minus strand of NZ_LMRY01000001.1, from coordinate 307,896 downwards.
CGTACAGAGCATGCCATGACACAGGCGCATACGTTCAAAGCAGCAGAGCTGTGCTTGATTGCTCAGGCGAATGCAATCCGTGTGGAGTAGGCCTACACATTAACTGGACAAAAGCCTTCATGGGCATCGATAATTGCCTTTTGGCATGATAACACAGCTGTACGTTTAGCTTGAAATTCGGGTAGTCTAGCGGTAATATCGCTAGCTGCCCGTTTTGCGTTTCAGCGGTAACGGTCGTTTTGGGAAGCAAGGAAAGACCTAGTCCATGCATCGCGCATTTTTTGACTGTTTCATAATTATTGATTTCATAAGCTAGCGTATATTGGATTTGGTGTTTGCGCAGCATCTTTTCGAATAGATTGCGACAGCGGCTTCCTATTGTCGACATCAGAATTTCGCTGCCGTTTAAATCTTGTGGAACAATGGATGATTTGGCTGCTAACGGGTGATCCGGCGAGGCAATAATGACGAATTCCTCTTCTTGAATATTTTCAAATATCAAATCAGGGTCAGTTATGTCACGTTCAACAATGAACCCCATATCGCATTCGCCTGCTTTAAGAGCCCGATAAATATCATTCTCGACTACTTCGTTGATGGTGATCGTAATTTGCGGGTAGCGCCTCTTGAAAGCTCCTAAATACGGTGGCAGCATATATGAGCACATGGTTGTCTCATGTGTGCCAATGATAAAGCTCCCCGTTGTTTGACCCGCAACCGTAATCTTCGATTCCTCTACTAATTTGACAAGCTTGGAGGCATATCGGAGTAAAATGTCGCCGGCTGGTGTCGGTCGCATCTTTTTGCCGATACGTTCAAATATTTCGATCCCATATTCCATTTCCAGCTTTTGAATTTGGGATGTCACACTAGACTGAGCATAGCCGAGACTTTCACCCGCCTTCGTATAGTTTTGCCATTTGGCGACTTCAAGCAGTGTTTTATACAAGGTAAGATCCATTCTAGTCGCCCTCCAATCATCACTTTTTCCGATGGTTACGATCATTTATTATAGATAACTCTGGGAGTTCTTGCCATGGTAAAATCGTTCTCAACCAAAGGATAGGGGGAGTTACCATGTGGAATCTATACGAAATAGAGAAAAGATTTGAGCAGCATATAAGAGAAATAGAAAAGCGTTCAAGAAGGGCCCATTGGTACGAAAAGAAGGAGAGAAGGGGGGTTCGTTCCCTACCGATTGCTGGCGTGCTATCTGTACTTGCTTTGGTAGTTATCGGTTATTTCTTGGTATCAAATGCTTTATCATAATCCTTCCATAAGCCTTTCTTCTGATTACGGGCTGTTTCTTGATCTTTCTTAAAGGCATCCACGTACTTGACGTTCGGAGGATATGTAGCCATCCGCGCATACCCCTCTTGAACAAGGGTACGGTTAAACAGTTCTTCCCCGATCCATACGTAAACGAGCCAGCGATCATATTGATCCTTTTTATCTACATCAAATTCAAGCTCGACGGTTTCCTTCTCCAATCGTTTCTTCGTATAAGCACTTGCTTCTTTTCCATAAAACATAACCGGTGTATTAGGTTTCTTCGTTTCCGGTGTGTCCACACCAATTAATCGAACCTTCTCTTTCTTCCCTTTCATTGTGACCTCAAGCGTGTCACCGTCCACGATACGTTCCACTTTTACACGCTCTCTGCCAGCTACAGCTGCGGGTTTACTCCCACAAGCAGTCATCAAGATAACTAAATTAAGCAGCAAAGCAAGAGAGATTTTCCATTTGCGCATGAAGGACCTCCTAAGTAATTCGTAACATCGTAAGCATTTCTTTGAGTATGTTTTAGACGTTAGCATGGTGGGGATGTTTAAATCAAGTGCTTTCCTTTCATACTAGAAAAAAAGGAGGCAGCACATGATTGCCATGGATCCTACCCGTCCTCTGATTGTACAGAGCGATTTATCGATATTAGTTGAAACGAATCACCCAGAATTTGAAGCTGTAAGGGGGACGATATCCCGTTTTGCGGATTTGATCAAAAGCCCAGAGCATCTCCATACGTATCGGATTACGCCATTATCGCTATGGAATGCGTCAGCTGCTGGGATGCCAATAGAAGAAATGTCGGACTTTTTGCAGCGGAATGCCAAATTTGGTGTCCCTACCGCGGTACTGAGCAGCATTCGGAAATATGTGAAACGGTATGGCATATTGCGTATGAAGAATGTCGGAAATGAGCTCTATTTAGTTAGCGATGATACGGTTGTGTTGAAAGAAATTTGCGCGTACGATTCGTTGAAGAGGTATTTAGAGGATACCCGCGGAGAGCGCGCTATTGCTATTTCTCCGATTTCACGAGGTATCTTGAAGCAAGAACTTATCAAGCTGGGTTATCCTGTAGAAGATTTGGCCGCTTATCGCAGCGGTGAATTTCTTCCGATTCAGCTTCGGAATGAAGATACGATGGAAGCGCCTTTCCAGCTGCGGGATTACCAAAAACATGCTGTAGATGCTTTTAACCGTGTCGGAGAAGGCGGCAGCGGTGTGTTGGTACTTCCCTGTGGAGCAGGGAAGACGGTGGTCGGCATTGCCGCGATGGCCAAGTGCAACTGTGCGACATTGATTCTGACAACCAATGTTACTTCGGTAAAGCAGTGGAAACGTGAGATTTTGAGCAAAACAGGCTTGGCGGAAGACCAGGTAGGGGAATATAACGGCGCTACGAAGGAAGTAAGGCCTATTACGATTGCGACATATCAGATTTTGACGCATCGTGGGAAGAAAGAAGACGAATTCTCGCATATGCGGCTGTTCAGTCAGAGAGACTGGGGGTTGATTATTTATGATGAGGTTCATCTTTTGCCAGCCCCCGTTTTTCGGGCTACAGCCGAGATACAAGCGACTCGCAGACTCGGATTAACGGCTACGTTAATTAGGGAAGACGGTCGAGAAGAAGACGTTTTCTCGCTTGTGGGACCGAAGAAATATGATATGGCATGGAAAGAGCTTGAGTCAAAAGGCTGGATAGCCAAGGTAGCCTGCAAGGAAGTACGAGTGCCTCTATCGGCTCATGATCGGGATCGTTATGGAGCCTCGGGAGCTAGGCAGCAGTTCAGGATCGCTGGAGAAAACGCCGCTAAGCTAGACGTTATTGACCACTTATTGGGGCTTCATGCTAATGAACAGACGTTAATCATCGGCCAATATATTAGTCAATTAGAGCTCATCGCTGCCCATACCGGCGCGCCCATGATCAGCGGCGGAGTAGCGCATGATATCCGAGAAGACCTATACGAACAATTCAAGAAGGGTCGGCTGCCTCTCCTTATTGTATCCAAGGTTGCCAATTTTGCTGTGGATCTGCCCGACGCCGTCGTAGCCATTCAGGTGTCGGGTAGCTATGGTTCGCGGCAAGAAGAGGCGCAGCGGCTAGGTCGCATCCTTCGCCCTAAGAGCAGCGGCACTAACGCTGCTGTCTTCTATTCTCTGATTAGCGAGGATACGAAGGAGCAGGATTTTGCTATGAAAAGGCAGTTGTTTCTAGTTGAACAAGGCTATCAATATAGCATAACGAGTTGGAATCAAGAGGCGAAATGACGAGAAGGAGCACAGAATGAAATTTCAACATTTGGATAGCAAAATGCCCCGAGAACTGAGACAGCTCATTATGGAACAAAAATGGTGCTCATCTTTCCTGGAACAAGGCGTGGCATTACCTGATTTAATGACTGATCAGAAGTACCTTGCGGAGTTGAACCGGCATTTGTCATTGGATGAAAAGCATACTCTGCGTCTCATCGTATCCGCATTCGGCTGTGAACCGTTTACAAGAGACGCGTTGGAAAAGCAAGGAGCTCTTCGTATGGCGGGTGCGCAAGTCGCGCTAGGCCTTGTAGGGCTTAGAAGAGCGGGCATTATTGGTGCCTTTCGCAAAGCATGGGGGGAGCAGCTTTTTATCCTGCCTGAGGATGCTTTTGCAGCGTGGCAGATGTTATTATTTCCGTCAGATCAGCTTCAAACAACTAAAGAGGATATGGTAATTGAGCAGTTGGAAGCCGGGGACTTAGAGCAATTAAACGCATCAGTTACAGCAGTACCGTTTAACCCTAGAGGCTTGGCCCAGCAGCTGTTTCATTTTCAGGTGGCTTGTATTCAACAATCATCTCTGCCTCTCACGAACAAAGGGACTTTACATAAAAAACAGCTGCAAAAGCTAACAGAATATCTAGCATTGCCTAATGATATTTTACGCTCTGCTGGGCTTAATTACGCATTTAGAGACGTTTATGACGAACCTGCCGCGCTAATGATTGAAATGGCTATTCGCATGGGTTTCCTTTCTATTCATAGCCAAGGTGACCGTTACCTCTTCAATCAGACGGCCTTTCTAGGATGGCTTCAGGACTCTTACGACAGCCAGCAAGGGCAATTATACCAGATATGGCGTCAATTGTTGGTTCCTGCGCCTGTCTGGCTTGAACATGGCATATCATTGATGGAGAGAGGAGAGTTCGGGCAATGGTATGATGTGGACGTTATCGTAAAAGGAATCCGTTCTTGCTGTTCCCTTGGGGGGCAGGTAACGGATGAATCATCACTTCGAAAGGCTATCATGACCACTTGGATAGCTCCTTTGTCTGTTTTCCGTTTCATAGAGTTGGGTACCGACAAGGAAAATCATATATGGTTTCGGTGGTTAATAACGCCGATACAAGAGGTCTTACACTATAAGGATAAGGACTTCAGATCGTTAGAAACGTATGTGGATGTGAGTCCTTCGCTTTATGTGCAGCCGGATTTCGAAATATTGCTCCCCCCTGATGTATTTCTTCGCACAGAATGGGATATCGCGGCTTTCGCTGATCTCCAAACGACAGATCTTGTTCGTACCTATCGGGTTACCAAAGAAAGCTTCTACCGTGCTTGGGAAAAGGGGATGAGCAGTGAAGAAATGATTCGCATCCTGCACGAGAATGCTCTTTACGAAGTACCTGCACATATAACGATTACTTTACAGCAATGGGGAGAGCAGGCCGGTAAGCTGTATATCGAAGAAGTAACGCTGCTTCGCTGCCGTTCCGAGGATATAGCCGAGGCCTTGCTTAGAAACGAGAAATGCTTGCCACTTCTTGGGGAGCGCGTTGGCAGCTCAGACTTTATTATATTGCGTGAACATCTTACAAAGCTCACGAAGTGTCTTGAGAATATGGGGTTCCATCCAAGAAGCAGCCGAAAAGACGAGATGCCAGCGAGTTCCAATGACTTGATTTCGTCCGAAAATCAGACAGGCGGCCTTTGTTATTCACGGGATACCATACAGCTCTATGAAATGGATACCCACTTGCCGGAGCAGGACGAATTGTATCCGGATATGCAGGATATTCCTGTAAGCTGGATTAAGGAATTTCGTGAGTATCACGGCTCTACTCGCAAAGAGATGATCCGCAAAGCTATCGAATGGAAAAGCGTTTTACAGCTTCGAAAAGAAGGACGAAATCGCTTTATCATCCCCCGAATTCTGCGCGAAGAACGATCGGGCTGGATATTGGAAGGACTGGAGGAATATCAGGAGATTTCTTTGGTTAGCGAGGATTGGGAGGAGATGAAGCTTATTTTGCCTGGTATTAATGATGAAGGTGTTTATACGTAGGTTAGCATTAGTCATTGAGCAAATGGACGAGGATTTTGTTGCAAAGAGAAAAGGAAGAAACTCTTGGGGAACTGTGGTATAGTAGAGATGTTATATATTTTTTGAGAGGAAGGATGTTGATCTTAGTTATGTTACAAACATTGGAAGCAGAAACAATAGATATGTCGGCCGTTCTTATGCAGGCCTATGACATGGGTGATATGATTAATTCCTCTGCTGAAGTGGCAGATTATTTATATTGGAAGATCGCTGTAGAGAACAGCGCGGAAGTGCGGGATCTTAAAGCGGTTTTCGCCAGAAAAAAAGATGCTTTCGAGGAATGTGAACGCTTCGGGCATTACCACCCAAGCTATCATGAAGCATTAGCCGCGGTGAATGAGATTCAGGAGAAACTGCATGCTGTTGAAGCGGTGCGTAGGTTCAAAGAAGCTGAGGACCGTTTGGACGATTTGCTGTTTACAGTTTCCACAACGATCGCGCATGCGGTCTCCGATACGATTAAAGTTCCAAGCAATAATCCACTTCCAACTGGCAAAGGCTGCAGTTCCGGTGGAAGCTGCAGCGGGAATTGCGGGTAATTACTAAAGCTGGAAATCGGGGCGGATGATTCCGACCTCGGTTCCCTGCCAGTTATGAATGGTAGGGGTATGATAGGATGCAAGTTCGCTTATTTCGGATTGCGAAAGCAAACTTAGCTGCTTCAAAGCTTCGACGACAGCTGGATACAAGGCCCGAACATTACCGTCTTCGATCTTTAAGACGAAGCCTAGTCCCTGTTCTGGAATCGTGATGGCGAAGATGCCTTCGGCTCCCATCTTGCCGATGATACGGCCCTTGGTTACCTCGATTAATCGCGTATCGAAGCGGTCGCTTCCCGCGAGGAATTGAGGATATTTTCGCACCGCGGCGACAATTCTTTGGCAAGCGTTTGCACGTGCTTGCGGCAATTCGTCAGGTCGGCCTAATCTGGCGAAGGCAAGTGCCAGTTGGTCGATTCTCATGCCGAATACGGGCACACCACAACCGTCAATTCCGAGCTGCATTAACGGCTTTGGCACGCCGGTCATGGCGCATACTGCCTCGAGCATAAGCTGTTGAACAGGATGCTGGATGCTCATGTAGGTATCCGGCGATGCACCAAGGTGTGCGCTAAGCGCTAGCATCCCCGAATGTTTACCCGAGCAATTGTTGTGCAAGGTGCTCGGGGATTCTCCTCGCTCGCGCATCGCCTGTGCGGTCGGCGCGTGGTAAGGTTCATGAACACCGCATTGCAGGTGCTCTTGATGGTAATCGAGCTTGCCCAGGATACCCTGGGCAGTGCTCACGTGCTCAGCTTCCCCGTTGTGGGAAGCGCAGCATAGGGAGATTTCGGCATCGGTGAGGCCGAAATGATCAGCCGCGCCGGATTCAATCACCGGCAAGGCTTGAATGAGCTTCGCCGTCGAACGGGCGAAGGTGAGCAGCTGCGGGTCGCCTGCTTGATACAGCAGCGTCCCCCCAGCGTTAACGACCGCGAGGTGGACGCGGTGAATACTTTCTGTTATGCTTCCACGGAATATGCGGACAATGGTGTCAGAAGGCTTCATGTAGTGGGTTCACTCCATACTAGGATTATTGAAAAGAGGTTGCAATCATGATGATCGAGCGTAGCGGATTAATCATTTGGGTAAACGATATCAAAGCCGCGAGAAACTTGGAACGGTTCGGTTCCCTTCATTACATATCCAAGAAAATGAATTATGCCGTTCTTTATATACATGCCAGCAAAGTAGAAGAGACAACACGGAACCTTTTGAAGCTCCCGTACGTCAAGAAGGTAGAGAAGTCTTACCGTAACGAAATTAAAACCGAATACAGTAGTGATGTGCCGGACAAAACTAGATTTTACACCCTTTGAGGCTGCAGTGCAAAACGAAAGCTTCGCAAGAAGCTTTTTTTATTTTTTGAATTTTTAGAAAATAAGCATTTTTTCATGATTTCACAAATATTTATTAATAATTTTATATATTCTTTCATGGGAAAAAAAGTTATAATCAAGTAAAATATAACTTACAGGCAGATAGGGAATAGGTACACGGTCTCATTTTAGTAGGAAAGGGGTTGTGATCATGAAAGACAAGGTGATGGGGAGATGGAGTACTTATGAACCATTCTTCGTACAGCTGGGTGACAAGAAAGTGGCGGACGTCGTGATCACGAATCATGCGAAGCTGAGATGGAGTGATCGTGTTTCTAGCGAAAACAATTCACTCGAGGAAATTTGCGCTTTTCTGTGGGAAAAGCTTAAAAATGATAGCATCGTCCCTTATTATCGCAATGAAGAAGACGTTTATCTCATTGATGATGACCTTGTTGTTGTTGCCGAATTTTCCCATCTGGAGCATGAAACCGATCTTGTGGGTAATCCGCTTCACAAAATGATTATTGTTACGTTCCTTGGGAAAATGTCGGAAACGATGGAGCTTCGTGATTTGAAGTCTTATTATTCTTGGCTTAGACACTCACGTCGTATGACATTGATCAAGAACAGTCGTAAGCGTCGATAACCGAATAGGTTCCTTAACTGGAGTGTGTCGATGACGGCATGCTCTTTTTTGTGTCTTAATGGACTGTGTGCGTGCGATTTCATATAATGGAAACAAAGAGAGGCGGGTTTACATGGCACTTAATTTTCATCAACTGCATATTTTCTTTACCGTGGCGGAGAAAGGCAGCTTCTCTCATGCGGCGGGAGCCCTACATATGACACAGCCTGCGGTGACCATGCAGGTTCAATCATTGGAAGATTATTTCGGTGTCAAGCTATTTCACCGCAGCACCAAAAAGATCGAGCTGTCGGAAGCGGGACGAGCTCTGCTGCCTTTTGCTAAAAACAGCATTGAACTTATCCGTGAGACTGATGTTGCTATGTCCAAATTTACGAAAATGATTGAAGGGCGGCTGCAGTTGGGCGCCAGCTTAACGATGGGGGAATACATTTTACCTCGCCTGCTTGGACCCTTCAGCAAAGACTATCCTAACATCTCCGTATCGATGAAGGTGATGAATACGACTCAGATTTTGGACGAGGTTCTTGGCCATCAGCTCAATTTCGGACTTGTCGAAGCGCCCATTCATCATCCGGATGTCCATACTGAAGCGATTCTAAGTGATGAGCTTAAGCTCATCGTACCTGCAGACCATCCGCTAGCCGATATGGAGGTTGTAACCCTGGAGGAGCTGCTGAAATATCCGTTTGTTCTTCGAGAGCAAGGTTCCGGGACGAGAAGAGTGATGGAAGAGGAGTTCGCGCGCTGCAACATGGATTGCTCTTCCATGAGGATTGTGATGGAGTTAGGCAGCACAGGCGCTATTAAATCTGCTGTTGAAGCGGGCTTGGGTATCTCTATTCTTTCCCAGTCGTCCGTCAAGCATGAAGTGACGCTAGGCCTCTTTAAAGTGAAGCAGATCGAGAACATTGCCTTCGAACGCAGCTTCTATGCCATTTATTTGAACTCTACATTGCTGCCTATATCAGCAGTAAGCTTCATGACCTTCTTGCGGCAAGAGGATTTAAGCCGCTTTCTTTAAAATTTTACATAATCTACAGTTCGATTAATGATGAGCTCATAAATGTCATTTACGATGAAGGAAGGGAATAGAAAATGTCTGCAAGAATAGAAGCGGATTTACATACACATACGACAGCTTCAGATGGAACCCAGCGCCCTGCGGCTAACGTTCAAATGGCTTTCGATGCAGGATTAGGCGCCATAGCTATCACTGACCATGATACGGTCTCAGGTGTCGCGGAGGCGCTCTTAGCGGGGCGTGAGCTCGGCATAGAGGTCGTGCCAGGAGTAGAAATCTCCACGGTTGCGGGTGGGCAGGATATCCACGTGCTAGGTTATTATATTGACATTCATAATGAGCAATTTCTTCAGAGACTGGCGTCTTTGCGAGAAACGAGAGATACTCGCAATAACATGATTATTGAACGACTACAGCAGCTCGGACTAGACATTACAATGGCGGAAGTGCTGCGTGAAGTTGAGAATATTAAGAGTAAAGGCGACACCGTTGGAAGACCTCATATCGCTGCGGTACTGCTGAATAAAGGCTATGTGAGCTCAATTAGCGAGGCTTTTGACCGGTATTTAGGGACTGGTGCTGCCGCCTATGCCAATCCGCCAAGGATCGAGCCGGCAACGGCGATTAGGTGGATCCAAGAAGCGGGGGGAAAGGCCGTCCTCGCACACCCAGGTATTTACCATGATGATGCCCTTGTAGAAGCTATTATTCATCAAGGCTTGGATGGTATTGAAGTTTATCACTCAGATCATACCCCGGAAGAAGAGGCGAAATATCTCACCCTTGCTCAGCGCTCCGGGCTTCTTATAACCGCTGGTTCTGATTTCCATGGTGAACGAGGCGGTGTCGTATTCCACGCACCTATTGGTTCGAGGCGAATAGGAATCGATGTTTTGCAAAGCCTTAAGCCAGAGAAGGAGCAGCATACATGAAGAAAATTCGCAAAGCTATTATCCCTGCAGCAGGTCTGGGAACTCGGTTCCTGCCAGCTACAAAGGCGCAGCCCAAAGAGATGCTGCCTATCGTTGATAAACCTGCCATTCAATATATCGTCGAAGAAGCGATTGAATCTGGCATTGAAGATATTATTATTGTCACTGGACGCAATAAACGCGCAATTGAAGATCATTTCGACAAATCGGTTGAACTTGAGATGATGCTGGAGGAAAAAGGCAGTACGCAGCTTCTCGAAATCGTGCAATCCGTTTCGAATTTGGCCGATGTGCACTACATTCGCCAAAAACAGCCTCTTGGACTTGGTCACGCGATTCTGTGCGCCCGCAAATTTATTGGGGATGAGCCATTCGCGGTTCTGCTTGGGGATGATATTCTCCAATCCTCGCCTCCAGGACTTAAGCAAATGATGGACATATATGAACAAGCCGAAACGTCCGTCATTGCTGTGCAAGAAGTGCCTTGGGAAGATGTAAGCAAGTATGGTATCGTCTCCCCCTCAAGCAGCCTGGACAAGTACCAGTTGATCGAGGATCTGGTAGAGAAGCCGGACCGTGATCAGGCACCTTCGAATTTAGCCGTTATTGGGCGGTATATCATCATGCCGGAAATTTTCGGCATCTTGGAGAGACAAGAGCCTGGCCGCGGCGGTGAAATTCAATTGACCGACGCTTTGCGTGTACTCAACAGGCAGCAGCAGATGGCTGCCTATCTGATGCAGGCTAAGCGCTATGACGTTGGGGATAAGATGGGATATATTGAAGCGACCATCGAGCTTGCCTTGCAGCGTCCGGATTTACAGGACCAAGTAAAAGCCTATCTATTATCTCTGATTCGTCAGTTGGAATTGAAATAGAGAAATGCGATGAAACTTGGGAAGTTGGATGGACATGGTTATTTCATAAAAAAATAACACAAAAGAACCTAGCGGGTTTCTCGCTAGGTTTTTTTATTCGCCAAATGAAATTTTATTTTATCGTGACGTTCATCTGCTTAATCATGTTCTCATCCGGTGTCACGAATAGCGTTTTCTGATTCACATAGATGACAAATCCGGGCTTTGATCCATTTGGCTTGTGGACATGTTTAATGGCTGTATAGTCAACAGGGACTTGGCTGGAATGTTTGGCTTGGCTGAAATAAGCAGCCAATTGAGCTGCCTCCAGCAGGGTAGTCTCTGAAAAGCTATCGCTGCGAATCACAACATGGGAGCCAGGTATATCCTTCGTATGCAGCCATGTATCCATCGAAGAGGCAAGTCGGTTCGTTAAATATTCGTTCTGCGTATTATTTTTACCAACATAGATAGGGACACCTTCACTGGAAAGGTAGCAGGCCAAAGCCGGCTTATCTTTCTTTTTCTTTTTACGCTGTTTTTTATTGCGGTCACGTACATAACCTTGCTCCATAAGCTCATCACGGATCTCTTCGATATCGGTTAAAGAAGCGACACTAAGCTGCTGGAGTAAGGAGTTTAAGTACGTAATCTCTTGATGAGTTTGTGCAATTTGTTCTTCGACAATCGCCGTGCTGTTTTTCATTTTTGTGTACTTTTTAAAATACCGCTGTGCATTTTCAGAGGGGTTCAATAGAGGATCCAGCTTTATCTTTATCAAAGCCTGATCCTCATCATAGTAGTTGATGGTCTCGACCTCGCGATCCCCTCTTTTTATAAGGTGAAGTGAGGCTGTCAACAGCTCGCCGAGAATCCGATATTTGTCGGCATCTTTGGAGTCATCAACGGTTTCTTGAAGTTTTTCCAACTTTTTAACATTTTTATTCGCTTCATTATGCAAAAAACGGAGCAAATCAGCCACTCGTTGTTTGACTGTATCTCTTTCCGCTTTGTCGCCGTAAAAGTGCTCCAAACAATCACTCGGTGTCGCATAGGACGTGGAAATGCCGGTAATGTGTGTTAAAGGTATCATAGCGAAGAACAATTTACCGGTACCTTCTTGCTCTACAATGATGGGTTCGTAGCGATGCTGACGTACAGCCGTCATGACACCGTCGAAAGCTGTCCACAAGGCCGCTGGGTCATCTTCTTGTTCGTTGTTCCCGCCTTGACGGCTGCGGAATACGATTTCTTTGGCGATCAAAGGACTTAGCCCGCTGAATGCAGCGACTAATTTTTGTTCTGGTTTATCCTTGGACTCTTCTTCACCGGAATCTTGCTGAATAGCATGCAAGAACGAAGAGGCATCGGCCTCTAGTGGATTTTGCTTATCCTGCTCAGGCGGTGTGACATACTTGCTTCCCGGCATGACAATCCGATAAGAACTGATGGCAGGCGTTACATGATGGATGCCGTCTAGAATCGTTTCTGTTGCCGGGTCTAGAAGAATAATATTGCTGTGTCGGCCCATGATTTCCACAATAATCTGTTTGGTACTCATATCTCCTAATTCATCGCGATGACGAATTTGCAAACGGATGACACGCTCCATACCTATTTGTTCCACGGCTTCAATTACGCCGCTCTCACAGTGCTTGCGAAGCAGCATACAGAACATTGGAGCATCCATTGGGTTTAACGAGGATTGCTCGGTGATTTGAACCCTTGGATAAGTAGGGTTTGCTGAAAGAAGAAGTTTCACATTTTGCCCTTGTGCTCGGATGTGCATAATAATGTCATTTTCGGTGGGCTGATGAATTTTATTGATTCGGCCTCCTACACACATTTGCAGTTCGTGAATAATTGCATGAAGGACTAGTCCGTCTAAAGCCATGATGCATACAACTCCATTCTAGGGAGCTAATTGCAATGTGCGTTGAAATCACAATTAGCTCTTCGGTTAAAAACTTTGCTAACCTCTATGATGCCATACTTTTCACAAAAACTTAAGCGTTAGTCAGTAAGAAAGATGATTTCAGGGATATTTTCCTGCTTGTCTGAATACATTTACGTATGAGTGAGAGGCAAGTACATGGGAAGTGGGAGGGAGAAGGGCGGATGAGTCAGAATAAGTGGTACCAGTTGACGTCGGAGGAAGTCCTGCAGTCACAGCAGGTGAGCATGCAGCAAGGATTGCCCTGGGAGGAAGCTTGGAAGCGACAGGCGGAAGTTGGTCGAAACGAGCTTTCCGAAGGGAAGCGTGTTTCTCCGATTACACTGCTTTTGAATCAATTCAAAGATTTCATGGTGCTGGTCTTATTGGGGGCGACCTTGATTTCCGGCTTGTTGGGTGAATATTTAGATGCCATTACCATTATCGTTATTATTGTGATGAATGGCATTCTTGGTTTTACGCAGGAATTTCGGGCAGAACGTTCATTACGTGCTCTTAAAGAATTGTCAGCCCCTAACGCTAATGTTTGGAGAGAGGGCGCAGTTCATCAAATACCAGCTCGTGATTTGGTTCCAGGCGATATTATTTTGCTCGAAAGCGGCGATCGGGTGCCGGCAGATGTGCGTTTTCTGGAAACGAATGGCCTATATATCGAGGAGTCAGCCCTAACAGGGGAGTCGGTAGCCGTCAGTAAAATAACATCGGCTATATCTAATGATGAGGTGCCTCTTGGGGATCAGCGTAATCTGGGGTTCATGGGGACGATGGTAGCGCGTGGAACAGCCAAAGCCATTGTGGTTCGTGTCGGGATGAGCACGGAGATGGGGAAAATCGCTGATCTGATTCAAAATACAGAATCTATGGAGACGCCGCTTCAGCATCGCTTGGAACAGCTTGGGAAGATTCTGATCATCGTCGCGCTTGCATTAACTGTTCTCGTTGTTATCGCAGGTATTATGCATGGACAACCACCTTATGCGATGTTCTTAGCCGGTGTCAGCTTAGCTGTCGCCGCTATTCCCGAAGGACTCCCTGCTATAGTTACCATTGCGCTTGCACTCGGCGTACAGCGAATGATTAAGCGTAAAGCCATTGTCAGGAAGTTGCCTTCTGTAGAGACGCTAGGTTGTGCCTCGGTCATCTGTTCCGATAAAACGGGAACACTGACTCAGAATAAAATGACGGTTACCCACTTATGGGTTGGCGGAGACGTGCTGGAAGTGACGGGTGACGGTTATACGCCGGTTGGGGATATCCAAATAAGTGGACAAAACACCGATGCGCTTAGGAACCCATCTCTCAGCAAGCTGCTTCATGTTTCCGTGCTTTGTAATAATGCATCTTTGTTTGAGGAAAAGCAGGAGTTGAAACGGAAGAAGGGCAAGGATGGTAAAGACGGCGTTGTCTCTGTTTGGAACATTAAAGGGGATCCAACCGAAGGTGCATTAGTGGTCCTTAGTGCGAAGAGCGGCATTACCCAGGAGTCGCTAAGCGAGAAATATAAGCGTATCGCCGAATTTCCTTTTGACTCGGAGCGTAAACGGATGTCAGTGCTTGTGACTTCTGAGCATGGCCGGATGGCTTGCACGAAGGGAGCTCCTGATGTTCTAATTCAACATTGCAGCTACATTCTTTGGGATGGGAAGGTAATTCCGTTCACATCCACGCTTAAACAGAAAGTGATTTCTGCCAATGAAGGCATGGCCAAATCCGCTCTTCGGGTATTGGGGATTGCTTACAAAGAACTTAAGAGCAGTGACCGCTATGAGGATTACGAAGATGTGGAAAACAACTTGATTTTTGTCGGATTAACCGGCATGATCGATCCACCGCGCAAAGAAGTGCGTGAATCGATCTCGAAGTGCCGTAAAGCAGGCATCAAAACGGTCATGATCACAGGTGACCATCAGACAACCGCTGAGGCAATAGCTAAGCAGCTTGGTATGCTTCCTACGAATGGGGTCAGTATGAGTGGCCAGCAGATTGCGGGTCTCTCGGACGATGAACTGGATGCAAAAGTGAATGATACCTACGTGTATGCGAGGGTTTCCCCTGAGCATAAACTGCGTATCGTCAAAGCTTTGCAGCGCAAAGGACATGTCGTCGCCATGACGGGGGATGGCGTAAACGATGCGCCAGCGATCAAAGCTGCGGATATCGGCATCGCGATGGGGATTACAGGGACGGATGTATCCAAGGAAGCTTCTTCTTTAATTCTTAGCGATGATAACTTCTCCACAATCGTTGCGGCGATTGAAGAAGGACGCGGTATTTATGAAAATATTCGTAAATTCATCCGGTATCTGCTTGCCTCAAACGTGGGCGAAATTATGACGATGTTCATTGCGATGATGGCCGGTCTACCTTTGCCGCTTGTACCGATTCAAATTTTATGGGTGAATCTTGTCACCGATGGCCTTCCTGCTATGGCGCTGGGAGTGGATCAAGCGGAGAAGGATTTGATGCAGCACAAGCCGCGCTCGTCGAAAGAAAATATTTTCGCTAGACGATTGGGTTGGAAAATTATTTCCAGAGGAATTCTTATCGGCGTTTGCACCTTGGGTGCTTTCTGGCTCGTATTACGAGTCAATCCATCCGATCCCGGAACCTTACTGAAAGCGCAAAGCGTCGCATTTGCCACTTTGGTAATGGCTCAACTCATCCATGTGTTCGATTGCCGCAGTTCACGCTCTATTTTCCATCGTAATCCTTTTCAAAATCGTTACCTTGTTCTTGCTGTGCTCTCCTCGCTTATCTTGATGCTGGCCGTTATGTATGTAGAAGCTCTTCAACCTATCTTCAAAACTGTTCCACTTGGCTGGAAGGATTGGATTCTGGTTCTGATCGCCGCTGGCATTCCGACCTTCTTAATGGGGCTGGGCAGTGTGCTGTCGCCAAAACGCAACAAGAATTCACGTTCTGTTTCGTATAATTCTTCCAAGCCGAGCTTCAGATGAATAGATGTATATAATTATAAACCGCCCTTGGGCGGTTTTTTTCGTTGATAAGAAAGTATAAGGTTTATGCGATTGCTTCGCATAAACCTTGACAAACCCTATCGTACTTGTAGGACGTTTGCAGGGCGGGATGTGAAGTGCTCTGTAAGTGCATGAAATAATTACCTATTGGTGAAATTATGTACAAGCATGGAGGGAGTGTATCACATCATGGGAATTATTAAATTTTTATCTACAAAGTTCAGATTAAGTGTGCCAACCCATCACAAACAAAAACAAAGTGATGATGATTCACTGCGTTTAAAAAAGAATCTTAAGGAAAACATTCAAAGGATCAAACAAACTTTCGGAAACAGCGAGGATATCGTGGTTAGAGAATGGCGTACCGAAGGTTCTAATGCTATCGAAGTAGCCGTCATCTATGCCGATGGACTAGCCGATGTTAAATTAATTAATCAATTTATTATTGAACCCCTGATGTCCTTAGATCGGTACCCACATTTCTCGGGTTTACAATCACCAGCAGGTAATTATTTAGATGAATTTAAACAGCTGCTGCTGCCCGTCGGCAGTATTCAAGAAGGGTTAAACCTAGATATGCTGCTGTCAGGCATTTTGAGTGGTGAAACCGTTCTCCTATGCCAGGGCTTTGATCAGGGTTTACTAATTGCTTCAAAAGGCTGGGAAGACCGCCCTATCCAAGAGCCGACCTCCCAAACGGTGATACGAGGTCCCAAGGATGGATTCACTGAAAATATAATAACCAATATCGCTTTAGTTCGGCGAAAGATTAAGGATCCTAACCTTTGGATACAGGGATTTAATGTCGGTCGTATCACCAAAACAAGCGTTTCTATCGTCTATGTGAATGGCATTGCAAAGGACCACGTCGTGCAGGAGGTTCGTGACAGAATTGGACGTATTCAAATTGATGGTATCTTGGAAAGCGGCTATATCGAAGAGCTGATTCAGGATAGGAGATTTACACTTTTCCCCACGATCTATAACACTGAAAGACCGGATGTGATTGCGGCCGGACTTTTGGAGGGGCGTATTGCCATTCTTGTGGACGGCACACCGTTTGTTCTCTTGGTTCCAGCTATATTTCCACAATTTTTTCAGTCGGCGGAAGATTATTATCAGCGTTCCGATATTTCTACTCTATTACGTCTTTTGCGGTATTCAGCATTACTGATTGCCTTGCTGGGACCACCCTTATACATTGCGATTACAACGTTTCATCATGACATGCTGCCTCCTCGATTATTGATTAGTCTTTCAGCTCAGCGGGAAGGAATTCCATTTCCTGCTTTTTTTGAAGCTTTAATTATGGAATTAACCTTCGAACTTTTGCGTGAGGCTGGAGTCCGGTTACCTAGAGCAGTTGGACAGTCGATCTCCATTGTTGGCGCGCTGGTCATTGGTCAAGCAGCCGTACAAGCCGGAATCGTATCGGCGGCCATGGTGATCGTTGTCTCCATCACGGCGATTGCGAGTTTTACAATTCCTGCCTACAACATGGCTATTGCCATTCGAATTTTACGATTCGGGATCATGGGTCTGGCGGCTTCCTTCGGTTTGTTCGGAATCATTGCAGGGATCATTGCGATCGTCCAACATCTCTGTCATTTAAATTCCTTTGGAGTTCCCTACATGTCTCCATACGCTCCTGTTGTTACTGAAGATTTAAAAGATGGGGGATTGCGTGTTCCTTGGTGGAAAATGAACTCTCGCCCTTCGACTGCGAGTAAATTAAACCAAATTCGTCAGAGTCACTCATCTACAACGGACCCTGACCCCGAAGGGAGAGGTTAATACGAAAAGAAGGTTTTATGGAACGTTTGTTACTCTCATTTGCTTGGTACTTATATCCGGGTGTTGGAATCGTCGCGAGCTGAATGATCTCGCAGTTTCCGTTGCAATTGGCGTGGATAAGAGTGGGAAGCAAATTATGCTTTCCAACCAGATTCTGAACACGGGAGCCATTTCGGGTAAAGAAGGAGGATCTTCTTCCCTCGCTCCGGTCACTTTGTTTCGAGAAAAGGGTGACGGATTTCAGGAGGCGGCAAGAAGAATGACAACACGAAGCACAAGGAAAATATATGTTGGACAGTTGCAGATCCTTATTTTCGGAGAAAAATTTGCAAAGGAGGGCGTGGGTAGAGCGCTGGATCACATCTCAAGAGATCATGAATATCGCAAAGACTTTTATGTCGTCATTGCTCGGGGAGTTGAGGCGCAAGATATTCTTAAAGTGTTGACCCCGTTGGAAAAAACGCCGGCTACGAAAATGAATGCTTCTCTTGAAGTCTCATCGAAAGCATGGGGAGCTACGGCAGATGTAAAAATTGATGAATTTACTTCCAATATCATCAGTAAAGGAAAGGAAGCCGTGTTGAGCGGAATTACGTTAATGGGTGATCCTCAAACAGGCAATGATAGAGGAAATGTAGAAAAAATTTTTTCGCCTGCCCGACTCAAATACATGGGGATAGCTGTTTTCAAAAAAGATAAACTCTTAGGTTGGTTAAACGAGGAGGAAAGCATGGGATATAATTATACCCAGGGGAAGGTGAAAAGTACTGCGGTACTTTTGACTTGTCCTAATGAAGAGAGCCACATGTCGGTGGAGTTACTACGTACCAAGAATGATACGAAAGTTATCATGAAAAACGGTAAGCCCTCCATAAAGTTGAAAATAAAAGCGGAAGGCGTTGTAACCGATGTTCAATGTCCTATAGACTTAACGAAGCCGTCATCCATTTTACAAATTGAACAGTTAACCCAAAATAAAATTAAGGCTTCTATTTTATCCGTGATAAAAACGGTACAAACCCAATATAAGTCTGATATCTTCGGCTTTGGAGAAGAAGTTGAACGCAGCTATCCCAAATATTGGGAAGGGGCGAAGAATAATTGGGAAGATATCATGTCTACGATGAAAGTAGATGTTCAAATCGAAATGAAAATCAAGCAAATGTTTAAAACATCGAAATCGTTTTACGAAAGAATGGGGGAGTAATATCCATTGTGGCGTGTAGCTGCGTTTTTGGCGATTAGTATCATGATGATAGTCATTGAAGTGCCTTCACTTATAAAAAGAAAAAAACGGAAGGAGCTATGGACTTTTTCTATCTTGCTTTTTGTTGGGATTGTACTAGGTATAACAGTGAGTTTGGGCGTAGAAGTCCGGTCGCCTTTAGAGTTGATTAAGATCATTTACGGACCCATCAGCAAAGGCGAATAGGATACGATGAAAGCGAGATTGTGAACCCAATGTTGGAAAACGAAACCATTCAAGCGAATCAATTTAAAAAAATGGTGTCCATTTTCATAATCGGTACCTCTATCATATTACTTCCGACGATTCTTGCTTCAGAAGCTAAACAAGATGCATGGATTTCCGCTCTTGTCGGAATGATAGCCGGACTTTTACTGGTATGGATCTACAACGCGTTAGGCCGACTTTATCCCGGCAGGAGCTTGGTGGAAATGAGTCGAGAAATTCTTGGGTCTTGGCTAGGTACAAGTGTTTCTTTGTTGATGTTTTTTTTCGCTTTCATTTTAACGTCTCTCGCCTTGCGAAATCTCGGTGATTTTCTAACCTCTTCCATGATGCCTGAAACACCGATTCAAGCGATACATATCGTGTACCTGTGTATTGTAGTTACCGGTGTTCGTTATGGCGTTTCCAACATCGCCCGTACCGCGGACCTCTTTTATCCATGGATTCTTATTCTTTTTGTTATCTTCGTCATTTTGCTCATCCCAGATTTTGAATTCAAACATCTACAACCCGTTTTGGGAAAAGGCATACAGCCTGTCTTTAAGGCTGCTTATCCATACATCGCTTTTCCTTTTTTGGAACTTGTTCTATTTCTGATGCTTTTTCCGCTTGTGAAGCAACCCAAGGAAGCAGGAAGAGCATTTTTAAAGGGAACGATCATCGGGGGTATCATTTTGTTTGTGATTACTTTGCTCTGTATGTTAGTTTTGGGAGCGGAGAACACAGCCAGCAATCTTTATGCAAGCTTTGAATTAGCTAAAAAAATAAAAATAACTGAAATCATTCAAAGAGTTGAGGTTATCATTGCCGCAATTTGGTTTATAACTATCTTTCTAAAGCTAATTATTTGTTTTTATGTCTTAGTTTCCAGTCTTTCACAGACTTTGAAACTCTCGGAGTATCGATCGCTGGCACTGCCTATGGGAATGATACTTTATTCCGTATCCATCATCATTTCACCCAATATTAGTTACCTTATCTCATTCGATTCAAAGTTCTGGCCGTTGTTTGCCTTTACATTTGGACTTGTCTTACCGTTATTACTTCTAAGTATTGCAGTAATCAAAAGGAGAATGCAGGTATCCTGAGTGCTGCAAACCCGATTCTATTGAGCTTTTGTGTCAAAAAGACTATGCATCTTTGAGCTTTTACGCTATGATAATGGCTAAACCGCATACTGGGAGTGCTATAAACAATGAATTTCACAAAAATGCATGGTCTAGGCAACGACTTTATTATAATAGCTGGTGAGAAAGAACTTCCTGCTGATGCAGATCAGCGTGCGATCCAGCTGTGCAATCGTTTCTTTAGTATTGGAGCCGATGGCATCGTCTATATTCTTCCTTCTGACAATGCTGATTTCAAAATGCGCATTATGAACTCCGACGGATCTGAAGCCGAGCAATGCGGGAATGCCATCCGCTGCGTTTCTAAATATGTTTACGATCATAAGCTAATTGATAAAACGGAGATTACCGTTGAAACACTTGGCGCAGGCGTACAAAAGGTGCAATTAAATGTACAAGATGGCAAAGTTCGGACTGTTCGCGTAGATATGGGTCAACCAATCCTGAACGGCCTTCAAGTCCCAACAACGGTCGATGAAGCTAAAGTTATCAATTACCCGATTGAAGTTGACGGGAAAGAGTTTCGTTTTACAGCTGTTTCAATGGGGAACCCGCACTGTGTCATTTATGTGGAGGATGCTGTGAATTTCGATCTTGCCACATGGGGGCCGAAGCTAGAAGTGCATCCGATGTTCCCTCGTAAAATCAATGTCGAATTCGCTACAGTGATAAATCGTGCTTACACGGATATGCGCGTTTGGGAACGAGGAGCAGGTCCTACACTTGCTTGCGGAACTGGCGCTTGTGCAACGCTTGTATCCTCCGTGTTAAACGGTTTAACGGACCGCGAAGCGACTGTTTCTCTCAAAGGCGGAGAGTTGTTTATCGAATGGAATGAAGCGGACAACCACGTTTATATGACCGGACCTGCGGAAGAAGTGTTTACGGGCACGGTTTAAGTTAATTACATTTTTAGTAGGTGGGGAATTTATCATGAAATTGGATCTTCGTACGGCGCTGCAGCGAGACATTTTGGTCGGTGACGGCGCTATGGGGACTTATTTATATCAGATGGGATTTCCTGTCGGCATTTCTTATGAAGAATTGAATTTGCTTAGGCCGGAAACGGTTGCTGACGTGCACCGCCGTTATTTTGAGGCAGGTGCGCGTCTTATTGAAACGAATACATTCTCGGCTAATCGCGAAAAATTATCCAAGTACGGACTAGAAGGCGATGTTGAAGCCATTAACCGCGCAGGTGTTGAGTTAGCCAGAAAAGCAGTTGGTGACGAAGCGTATGTCGTTGGAGCTATTGGATCTATTCGTGCAGGCAAGCGCAAAAACGTTCGTACGACAGATGTTGAGGAATCACTCCGCGAGCAGATTGGCATTTTACTGGATTCGCCAGTGGACGGGCTATTGCTTGAGACCTTCTATGACTTGGAAGAGCTGCAGCTCGCGCTGCGTATCATTCGCAGCATGAGTGAGCTGCCTGTCATTTGTCAGTTCGCTAACGAAGGCACTGGCAGCACGCAGGACGGCATTCCGCTGCAAGAAGCGTTCCAGCGGTTGCGTAACGACGGGGCTGACGTCATCGGCTTCAACTGCCGCGTCGGCCCGAATGGGATTCTCCGTTCGATGGAGAAGCTAACTCCCATCGCCGGCATCCCGTTCTCCGCGTTCCCGAATGCGGGGCTGCCAGACTACGTCGACGGTCACTACACCTATGCGGCGACGCCTCAGTACTTCGCCGAGAGCGCGCTGCGCTTCGCTGACCTCGGCGCTCGCATCATTGGCGGCTGCTGCGGCACCACGCCGGAGCATATCGCCGCCGTCGCTAAGGCGCTGCATGGCTACGTCCCGGCAGCGCCTGGTACGATGCCCTCCGCGCGAGCTGTGCGCGTGAGCGAGCCCGCCCCGGCGAAGCCTGCGCCGCCGGCAGGCAAACCATCGCTGCTCGAAATCGTGAAGCAGCGCAAAACCGTCATCGTCGAGTTGGATCCCCCTCGGGATCTCGACATCGAGAAATTTATGCAGGGGTCCAAAGCCCTGCAGGATGCGCATGTCGACGCCATTACGATGGCCGACAATTCACTGGCCGTGACGCGCATGAGCAATCTGGCCCTCGGTTACCTCGTGCAGGAACGCTTAAGCGCGCGTCCGCTGATCCACATCGCGTGCCGCGACCGCAACATGATTGGGACGCAGTCCCATCTGATGGGTCTTCACGCGCTGGGCATCGACCACGTGCTGGCCGTGACCGGCGATCCCGCCAAATTCGGCGACCTCCCTGGGTCCAGCTCCGTTTACGATCTGACCTCATTCGAGATCATTCGGATGATTAAGCAGCTTAACGAAGGTATTGCCTTCTCAGGGAAACCGCTAAAGCAGAAGGCCAACTTCGTTGTAGGCGCTGCTTTTAACCCGAATGTGAAGCATCTGGATAAAGCGGTTCAGCGCTTGGAACGCAAAATTGAGGCAGGCGCCGACTACATCATGACGCAACCCGTCTACGACGCCAAGCTGATTGAACAAATTTATGAAGCGACTAAGCATTTAAATATACCGATTTTTATAGGTATTGCTCCGCTTGCTAGCGGAGGGAACGCTGAATATCTGCACAATGAAGTTCCAGGTATTCGGTTGTCTGATGAAGTGAGGGAACGCATGAGTGGACTCAAGGGTCCAGAAGGGCGCGCAATGGGCGTTGAGATTGCCAAAGAGCTGCTGGATGCAGCAATGCCTTTCTTTAATGGCATCTATCTGATGACCCCTTTTCTAGCCTATGAGATGTGCGTAGACCTTACGAAGTATGTATGGGAAAAGTCGAATCGGCATGATTTCCACTTGTACCCACTTTCAAAATGAATTAAAATAGGGTAATGGATGTGATTAGAATGATTTGCAGTATGACCGGATTCGGACAAGCGAATCGTTCTTTTGCGGGATACAACGTGTTTATCGATGTGAAATCGGTCAATCATAGGTATAGTGAAGTGTCGATTCGATTGCCGAAGGAATGGGCGGCTTTTGAAGACGCTTTGAAGAAAACGGTGCTGCAAGCGGTGAAGAGAGGACGGGTAGACGTCTTCATCACGGCGGAACGTGAAACGGCTTCCCCGAAGAGCGTAACGGTTAACTTTGCTTTGGCAGATGCTTATTTGCAGGCTGCTGAGCTGTTGAAGGAGCGCTATGGGTATACCGAGCAGGTCGAGCTCAAAGATTTATTGAAACTTCCGGATCTCATTCAGATGAAGGAGTCGCGTAAGGAACCTGATGAAGAGATTGAACAGGAACTATGCGCCTGCTTGCAGGAGGCCGTTGCCAGATTATCCGACATGCGGCTGCGGGAAGGAGCGTTTCTGGAGCAAGATATTCGCGAGCGCTTGGCGGAACTGAAGCGAATCCATGTCGAATTGGTAGCTTTAGCACCTCAGGTGGTTCAAGACTATGCGGCTAAGATGACGAATAGAATTCAGTCACTTCTTCAGGAACAAACGCCTGTGGATGAGCAGCGCCTAGCGACAGAAATTGCGATATTCGCAGACCGTTCGAATGTGGATGAGGAATTAACTCGACTGAAAAGTCATTTTGAGCAATGTGATCAATTGCTTACAGAGAAAGAGCCTGTTGGACGAAAGTTGGATTTCTTGATTCAAGAAATGAATCGAGAAGTGAACACGATCGGATCCAAGTCCAATCACTCGGAGCCTACGGCTAGAGTGATCACGATGAAAGCAGAGCTTGAGAAGATGCGCGAACAAATACAGAATATCGAGTGAAGCGGCATGGAGCTTCGCGAGGAGGAAGTCGTAATGGCTATCAAATTAATTAATATCGGGTTCGGCAACATCGTATCGGCGAACCGCATTATCTCGATCGTAAGTCCGGAATCGGCTCCGATCAAGAGGATCATTCAAGAAGCGCGTGATCGTCACATGCTGATTGACGCTACATATGGTAGAAGAACCCGTGCCGTTATTATCACTGACAGCGACCATGTGATTTTATCGGCAGTACAACCAGAGACGGTAGCGCATAGACTTTCCAACAAGGACGATGATCATGACGAGTAATACGAATACCCTTGAGCGTGAGAGAGGCATTCTGATTGTTTTATCCGGTCCTTCCGGTGTCGGCAAGGGAACCGTTTGCGCCGCGCTGCGCAAGTGTTCACCGGATATCGTGTACTCGGTATCGGCCACAACCCGTTCTCCTAGACAAGGGGAAGTGGATGGTGTGAACTATTTCTTCAAAACTCGGGAGCAATTTCAACAGATGATCGAAACGGATGAAGTGTTGGAATGGGCCGAATACGTAGGTAATTTCTACGGCACCCCGAGACGTTTTGTTGAGGAAACGCTGCGCTCCGGTCAAGATGTCATCTTGGAAATCGAAGTGCAGGGTGCTCTGCAAGTTAAACAAAAGTTTTCCGAAGGTGTTTTCATTTTCTTGCTGCCGCCTTCCCTAGATGAGCTTGAGAATCGCATTGTAACGCGTGGTACGGAAACGGATGAAGTTATTCGCAGCCGCATGTCAGTGGCTATGGACGAAATTCGCTTGATGGAGCACTATGACTATGCGATTGTGAATGACCATGTAGAAACGGCTTGTTCCAAAATACAAGCGATTCTCTTAGCAGAACATTGCAAAAAAGATCGGATGTATCCAAAAATCGTACAATGGATGGATGAGGTGAATTGAATGCTATACCCTTCAATTGATAAACTGCTTGATATCGTGGATAGCAAGTATTCACTAGTTGTAGCTGCTTCCAAAAGAGCAAGATCTTTGCGTGATGGCGCTAAATCAAATTTGAAAGGCCAAAAGGCCCACAAACATGTTGGAGTTGCGCTAGAAGAACTTTACGGTAACTATATCGGTTATGAGAAACTTGAGACGACAGAGACAGAGAAATATCAGAAGAAATAAATTGGTTTACCCAACAACCCTAGTGGTTGTTATTTTTTTCTCAAATTGTGCGTAGAAAGGGGATACCTATGAGTGTACTTCATGGCAAAACGATTGTGCTCGGCGTATGCGGAGGCATTGCCGCTTATAAGGCTGCTGCGTTAACGAGTAAACTGACACAAGCTGGTGCAATTGTGCGTGTTATCATGACCAAGTCAGCTGTTCAATTTGTAGCGCCGTTAACGTTTCAAACGTTGTCTCGTCATCATGTTTTTGTGGATACCTTTGATGAGAAAGACCCTTCGGTTGTATCGCATATCAACTTAGCGGATAGTGCTGATCTCGTGCTTGTTGCGCCTGCAACGGCGAATATGATTGGCAAGATAGCGCTCGGACTTGGCGATGATATGCTCAGTACGACACTGCTTGCAACCATGGCACCGATATGGGTAGCGCCTGCGATGAACGTGCATATGTATGCGAATCCAGCAGTACAGCATAATATGCAGACACTATTGAGCCGTGGCGTGCGTTTTATCGAGCCGGGAGAAGGGCAATTGGCTTGCGGTTACGTTGGAAAAGGAAGGCTTGCTGAACCTGAGGAAATTCTTGCTGCGATTAAGCAGCATTTTAAGGGGGAGCCTAGGCGCTTAGAAGGACAACGTGTCCTTGTGACTGCCGGAGGCACCGTTGAACGCATTGATCCGGTACGGTACATTACGAATGACTCTTCCGGCAAAATGGGCTACGCTATCGCTGAAGAAGCGGTGCGTATGGGAGCCAAGGTGACGTTGATATCAGGGCCATCCGCTTTATGCGCGCCTGATGGCGTTCAGCTAATCAATGTTCAGTCTGCTTTGGATATGAGAGAGGCAGTGCTAGCTCATTTGGATGAAAGTAACCTTATTATCAAGGCCGCTGCGGTGGCTGATTACCGTCCAGCCGTTGTTTCCGAGCAAAAGATCAAAAAGAAATCGGACTCACTAACGCTGGAATTGATTAAAAATCCGGATATTTTACAGGAAATAGGTACGCTCAAAAAGCATCAGTTCGTCATCGGGTTTGCTGCGGAGACGGAGCGTTTGGACGAGCATGCGATGGACAAGCTAAACCGTAAAAACTGTGATCTCATCGTTGGCAATGATGTGTCACAGGAAGGTGCGGGCTTTAGCGGAGATACGAATGTGGTGCGGTTTTATGATCGTAATGGGCTCGTAGAGGCCCTGCCAATACAGAGTAAGAAAGATGTGGCACGTAGACTGCTAGAGCTTGCGGCGGATCGTATGCATACCGCAGCGGGGGAATCCTGATGTACGCCAAAGTCATTGTCGATGTCCCAGCGAAACAAACGAACCGGGCATTCGACTATGAAGTACCCGCATCCCTGAGCAAATGGGTTGAAGTGGGCAGTCGCGTTGGCGTGCCTTTCGGCCCTCGGGTGCTGCAAGGCTTTGTCGTCGAACTGCACGAGGAAACGCAGGTGGATGTGACTCGCATTAAGCCGATTCAGAACGTCCTGGACTTGGTTCCTCCCCTCACGGAGGAACTTGTGAGTCTGGGGCGGTGGGTCAGCCGCATGTACTTATGCCATGAAGTTACGGCACTCCAGGCGATGCTGCCTGCTGCGCTTAAAGCGAAATATGAACGTGCGATTGGGGTCGGAGAGGAGTCTGGCGAGCAATCGCTGCTGGACATGTCGGATCTCCAAGAGATAGTTAGTTTCGTAAAGTCCAAAGGCTCAGTCTCGATGGATGCTTTGATGGAGCGTTTTGCAAGTGACGGTGCCCTCATTAAACAACTGCTGAGCGCAGGTATCCTAACAGAAGTACAAGTGGTCAAAGACCGAATGAATACCAAGAAGGCATTGACCGTTTTCCCTCCAGTTGGAGGCAGTGGATTGGAAGAGGCTTTGGCCGAGCTACCCGCCAGAGCTAACAAACAGCAGGATGTGCTGCGTTACTTGATGGAGCATCCACACGCGATTCGGCTTACGGAGCTGATGGAAACAGTGGAGGTCGGCGCTAGCACGGTCAAAAGCTTGGCGGATCGCGGGTGGATTGAACTGCGCGAGGTCGAAGTGATGCGCGACCCCTATGCGGGTCGGGCTTTCACGCGGACAAAGCCGCTTCCCTTAACGGAAGAACAGAGCAGTGTCTTCGCGGAAATACGGGATGCTGTAGCGGAAGAACGGAATGAGGTATTTCTGCTGCATGGGGTTACGGGTAGCGGTAAAACCGAAGTGTATTTACAATCCATTCAGCAGTGCTTGGACATGGATAAAGAAGCGATTGTACTTGTTCCTGAAATATCTCTGACGCCACAAATGGTAGAACGATTTAAAGGGCGGTTTGGCGATTTGGTCGCCGTCCTGCACAGTCGGTTATCGAATGGCGAGCGGTATGACGAATGGCGTAAAATTATGCGCAAGCAAGTGAAGGTTGTAATCGGCGCTCGTTCGGCGATTTTTGCTCCTTTTACGAGAATTGGCCTTATTATCATTGATGAAGAGCACGAATCTTCTTATAAGCAGGAGGAGAGCCCCAAATATCACACCCGTGATGTGGCGGTTCAAAGAGCGAAGCAGCAAAACGCCGTCGTTGTGCTCGGTTCCGCAACTCCTTCTCTTGAAAGTATCGAGAAGACAAGGCGACGCCGTGACAGGGATAAACCTCCCTTTCGGTTGTTGACGATGCGGGAG
The DNA here is from genome assembly GCF_001427935.1 of Paenibacillus sp. Soil724D2. NCBI lineage: Bacteria > Bacillati > Bacillota > Bacilli > Caryophanales > Paenibacillaceae > Paenibacillus > Paenibacillus sp. Soil724D2. The sequence goes on along the minus strand of NZ_LMRY01000001.1, from coordinate 280,053 downwards.
CGCGTGGCCAGCCGACCGATGCCCCCAGTAGCTATTGTCGATATGCGTGAGGAGCTAAAAAACGGAAATCGCTCTATGTTCAGCCGTTCCTTGTATAAAGCGATCGAAGATCGGTTACAAAAGAAAGAACAGATTGTTTTACTGCTGAATCGGCGCGGGTATGCGACGTTCGTTATGTGCCGTACATGCGGCTTCGTCTCGCAATGTCCGCATTGTGATATTTCACTTACCTATCATCAAAGCTCGCGCATGCTGCGCTGTCATTATTGCGGCTATGCGGAGCGAGAGGTTACGCAGTGTCCTAGCTGCCAGTCGGAGCATATTCGTCATTTTGGTACAGGAACACAGCGTGTTGAAGAGGAGCTTAGTAAGATTTTCCCCGGGATTCGGGTCATTCGCATGGATGTCGATACCACGACGGAGAAAGGTTCACATGAAAAATGGCTGACGATGTTTCGCGAGAAGCAGGCGGATGTACTGCTTGGCACGCAGATGGTAGCAAAAGGGCTGGATTTTCCCGACGTGACCTTAGTGGGGGTTATCGCAGCGGATACGGTGCTTAATCTGCCGGATTTCCGTTCAGCGGAGCGGACTTTCCAGTTGTTAACGCAGGTTGCAGGCCGGGCGGGTCGTCATGAAAAGCAAGGGGAAGTGTTCGTCCAGACATACACGCCCGAACATTATAGTGTGCAATATGCAAGCAAGCACGATTATATTGCTTTTGCGAACCATGAGCTTGATATACGTGCAAATTTAGGCTATCCGCCTTATCAACGATTGATTCTGGTTACTTTCTCGTATGAGCAGGTTCCGCTCTTGGTACGTTCTGCGGAGGCTTTTGTAACGAGATTGAAAGAGATTGCCCATACGTATCGGGCCCAGCAGGTTGATTTGTTTACGAACACGTTGCCCGCAGATCAATCGTTTCAAATGGACGTGTTAGGACCTGTTGCGTCGCCGATTTCACGAATCAAAGATAGATATCGATTCCAATGCGTGGTAAAATATCGGGGGGAAGATCAGGCTGCAGAGATCGTTGCTAAAGCAGTGGCTTGGTTTGAAGAGCGCTCAGCGAAAGAAAAGCTGCTGATTAGCGTGGATGTTGACCCGCAATATTTGATGTAATGAACCCCAAATAGAGAAGACTTCAAAGGTAGGTGCACATTATGGCTATTCGTATTATTGTTAAAGATCCAGATCCAGTGCTTCGTGAGAAAGCCGTCACGGTTACAAAATTTAATTCCAATCTGCATAAACTTCTGAATGATATGGCAGACACGATGTATGAAGCGGAGGGCGTGGGTCTTGCTGCTCCGCAAATCGGTATTCTTAAACGCGTTATCGTCATGGATTGCGGAGAAGAACACGGCGGATTGATTGAAATGGTCAATCCTGAGGTTGTCACTTCCAGCGGCGAACAATTGGGGCCGGAAGGCTGCTTAAGTATTCCCGGACTTCGCGGCGATGTGCTTCGGCCACTCCATGTTACAGCCAAAGGCCAAGATCGTGATGGAAATCCGATTGAAGTGACGGGTACGGATTTGCTGGCTCGCTGTATTTTCCATGAAATTGATCACTTGAACGGTGTTCTTTTTACGGATCTTGCAACCAAAACGTATACGGCTGAAGAAGAGGAAGATTCCGAGTGAACATTATTTTCATGGGCACGCCGGATTTCGCAGTACCCTCCTTGCGTCTGCTCTTGGAGGAAGGCTATAACGTGACGACGGTTGTCACACAGCCGGATCGGCCGAAAGGACGCAAGCGTGTTCTGACACCGCCTCCGGTTAAGGTGGAAGCAGAAAAGCATGGGATTCCGGTGCTTCAGCCGGAGAAATTGCGTCAAGCGGATTCGGTTGAGCTTTTGAGACAATTAAAACCGGATTTGATTGTGACAGCCGCTTACGGACAGATCTTGCCCAAAGCGGTTTTGGACTTGCCGGAGTACGGGTGTATAAACATCCATGCTTCGCTGCTCCCCAAATATCGAGGCGGAGCGCCGATTCATCACGCTGTAATTCGGGGTGAATCCGTAACTGGCGTTACGATTATGTACATGGCCGTAGGTCTTGATACCGGCGATATGATTTCAAAGGTGGAGCTTCCGATCGAAGATACGGATACGACGGGTTCATTATTTGAAAAGCTAAGTATTGCCGGTGCTGATCTACTTAAGCGTACATTGCCGGATTTACTGGCAGGACGTATCCAGGCTATTGCTCAAAACGAGGCAGATGCCATTTATTCTCCGAATATCCGCAGGGAGGATGAGTTGATCGATTGGTCGCGTTCTGCCGCCCAGCTTTGGAATCAAGTACGCGGCTTAAACCCGTTCCCCGGCGCTTACACCCTCTGGAATGGGGAAGTTATGAAAGTATGGGCTAGCGCGAATCCGAAAAGTTCTTCGGAGCCAAGAAGCCGAAGCTTCTCGGAAATCAGCGGAGACGTACCTGTTCCTGGAACTGTACTTGGCAGTAGTGAGCAGGGCATTGAAGTGATGACGGGTGAAGGTACGCTGTGGCTAACTGAGATCCAACCTTCAGGCAAAAAGGCGATGCCCGTGTCAGAGTTCGTACGAGGTGTGCAAATCCCAGCTGGTACGGTATTCGGACACAGTAACTAAAGCAACCAAGGATAAACGACCCCTTCGTCCCTTTGGGGCGAACGCGTTTGTCAAGGTTGATTCGAAGCTAAAGTATACAACTTATACTTTCTATTCAACTTAAAAATGAGGTATTCGATTTGTCAACGCAAAAACCAAATCGTCCGCAAAACGGACTAATAAAGCCGCGGGGGGCCGGCAAGCCCTCTGCTCCAAAATCATCCTCAGGCGCTGCGAAGAGCAGCGCTGTTAAGCATTCTGCCCGTGATGCGGCGCTGGATGTGTTGATTCGGGTTGAAGAAAATCAATCGTACAGCAATTTGCTGCTGAATCAGGTATTGCAAAAGCATGCTCTTGAACGGGCGGATGCGGGACTGGCGACGGAGCTTGTTTATGGGACCATCGGACGGAAAAATACGATCGATTTCTTCTTGGAGCGTTTCGTCAGCAAAGGGCTCGCGAAGCTCGAGCCCTGGGTGAGATGCTTGCTGCGGCTGAGCTTCTATCAGCTGCATTATTTGGACCGCATTCCCGACCATGCGGTCGTGAGCGAAGCGGTCAATATCGCGAAGCGCCGAGGCCACCAAGGCATCTCGGGCATGGTCAACGGCGTGCTGCGCGCAGTCATCCGCAGCAAAGCCGAGCTCACGCTGCCGGCTGCGCTCGGCGACGTGAAGCGCATCGCGCTGAGCCATTCCCATCCGGAATGGCTCGTGCGCCGATGGATTCGTCAGCTGGGTGCCGAGCTGACGGAACAGATCTGTGCGGCGAACAATGAGCCGCCGCACGTCAGCATTCGCGCGAACGCGAGGCGCCGCAGCCGCTTGGAGCTGCTGGAGCAGCTCCAAGGTAGCGGCCTCAGCGCGGAAGCGTCAGAGCTGGCCCCGGCCGGCATCCTTGTGCAGGGGGCCGGGAACATGGCCTTAGTCCCCGGCTTCCAGCATGGGGACTTCTCGATTCAAGACGAGAGCTCGATGCTCGTCGCCGAAGCTCTGGATCCGCGTCCAGGCATGACAGTGCTGGACTGCTGCGCCGCCCCTGGCGGCAAGACCGCGCACATCGCCGAGAAAATGGACGATGTGGGCAAGATTTGGGCTTGTGATCTGCACGAGCACAAGCAGAAGCTGATCGCAGATCAAGCGGAGCGTTTGGGACTGACGTCGATCCAGACGCTGGTGATGGATGCTGCGATGCTGGACGAACATTTTGCGGCGGAGTCATTTGACCGCATCCTGCTCGATGCGCCCTGCTCGGGCCTAGGGGTCATTCGCCGCAAGCCCGACCTTAAGTGGGCAAAGCAGGAGGCGGAGATTGACGCGATTAGCGAGCTGCAGCATGCTATTCTGAGCAAAGTGCATAGGCTGCTTAAGCCAGGCGGCGTGCTGGTTTACAGCACGTGCACGATTGAGCAGGCGGAGAACGCGGGCATGGTTGAGCGCTTCCTCGCTGAGCATAGCGAGTTTGAGCTGGCGCCGCTGCCGGCGGATGTTTTCGCAAGCATTGACCCTGCGGCTGCCGCAGCCGGTATGGTGCAAATCCTGCCGCAGCAGTTCCATTCCGACGGGTTTTTCATCGCACGGCTGCGCAAACGTGTATAGCTTGTCGGCTGTAGGCTGACAACGGTTCTTTTCGTTTAACTTTAAGTCTGATTTCATTAAATCAACTGTACTTTTTACAGTTCATTGCCTCAAAAAGGGCTAAGTATTCGATTTAGCTGCGCTTTTTGCAGGTAATGCTCTGGGTGGTCTGGGTTGGTTTTGACGGTTACTCAGCCACGTAAATGCCTATCGTCCGCAGCTGCTTGCTCACGGGGATGTGTGTTCGTTCCCGCTTTGTGATAAAATAACATACGATTAGCAAAAAATCAGGACAAATAACAACAGGTTGTGATAAATGTGGGAAATAAGCCTTATGAGAAAGATAAACCGTTTGTATATGATTTGAATTGGGATGAATGGCAAAGCTGGGTGAAAGAGAACGGCGAGTCCTCTTTTCGTGCCGGGCAAATTTTCGATTGGCTTTATATTAAGCGGGTATTCAGCTTCGATGAGATGTCGAACTTGCCGAAGTCGCTGCGTGACAAACTGAAGGATCAGTTTGAGTTCGTTACGCTTTCCGAAATTGCCAAGTATCAGTCGCAGGACGGTACGGTCAAGTTTTTATTTGAATTGGAAGACAAGAATGCCATTGAAACAGTTGTCATGAAGCACAACTACGGCAACAGTATTTGCGTAACAACGCAAGTAGGGTGCCGGGTAGGGTGTACATTTTGTGCATCTACGTTGGGCGGTTTGAAGCGGGATTTGAGACCGGGTGAGATTGTGGCCCAAGTTGTTAAAGCCCAGAAATTGCTGGATGAGACAGAGGAACGAATCTCTTCCATCGTCATTATGGGTATTGGCGAGCCTTTTGAAAATTATGAAGCGACAATGAATTTCCTTCGTGTCATGATTCACCCGAAAGGCCTGAACATTGGACAACGTCATATCACGGTATCGACGAGTGGGATTGTGCCGAACATTTACAAATTCGCTGATGAGAATTTGCAAGTCAATCTGGCGATATCTATTCATGCGCCGAATGATACGCTCAGATCCAAGCTGATGCCTGTCAATCGTAGATTCCCATTTGTAGATTTAATTGAAGCGTGTAAGTATTACATTGCCAAAACCGGCAGACGAATTACGTTTGAATATGCCCTTATGGGGGAAGTGAATGACCAGCCTGAACATGCTGAGGAACTAGCGCAAGTGCTGAAGGATATGCCGCTTAGCCACGTGAACCTGATTCCAGTGAATTTCGTGGCCGAACGGGATTTCAAGCGTACACCTAGGGATGATATTTTCACCTTCCAACGTATTCTTGAGAAGGGCAAAATTAATGCCACCATACGTCGTGAACAAGGCAGTGACATTGCTGCTGCCTGCGGACAACTGCGCGCGAAGCATATGGAGAACAAGTAATGAGGTGAAATCCGGATGAAGATGGTAAGCCGTACCGATATTGGCAAAGTCCGCTTAGTAAATGAGGACCGAGCCGCCATCCATCATGATCTCAATGGCCTATCTTTGGCTATTGTGGCTGATGGCATGGGGGGACATCAAGCTGGTGATATCGCCAGCCAAATGGCCATCGAAATGATTGCAGATCAGCTGCAATCGATCCATTGGGGAATGTCTGTGGAAGCTTGTAAGCAAGTGCTGAAGGAAGCCATTGAAAAGGCGAATGAGAAAATTTATGAATTCGCCTCAGGGCAAGAAAGTTATCATGGTATGGGCACGACGGTTGTTGCCATTATTGCTTCGCAAGAGCTTCTTATTATTGGACATATCGGTGACAGTCGCGCTTACAAGATCACCGGTGAATCGATCACACAACTAACGGAAGATCATTCTTTGGTGTATGAGCTTGTGAAGAACGGGCAGATTACCCTCGAAGAGGCCGATCATCACCCTAGACGTAACTGGATCACTCGCGCACTCGGAACAGAGCCGGGCGTAGAGGTAGATCTCTATGAGTACGCGTGGCGCCCGGGGGATATTGTTCTGATCTGTACGGATGGTTTAAGCGGATTGGTGGATTCCGGCGACATTTTACGAATTGTCAAATCGTACGAACGTATCGAAGATGCAGCGGAACAGTTGATTCAAAGCGCGCTTGATGAAGGCGGAGACGATAATGTAACGGTCGTTTTACTTGCGCACGATCATGATTCGGACGAAAAAAGGGGTGATGGGAATTGATCGGTAGAAAGCTTGGAGGCCGCTATGAAATCTTAGATCGCATTGGCGGAGGCGGCATGGCTTTAGTCTACAAAGGGCATGATCTATTATTAAATCGTAAAGTGGCTGTGAAAGTACTGCGCCAGCAGTATGTGCACGATGAAGAATTCATTCGTCGTTTCCGTAGAGAAGCTCAAGCAGCCGCTTCACTTTCTCATCCTAATGTCGTCAGTATTTATGACGTCGGACAAGAAGAAGACGTGCATTATATTGTGATGGAATACATAGAAGGCACGACCTTGAATGATGTCATCAAAGAGAGAGCGCCGCTGCAGGTCGAAGATGCGGTTCACTACGCGAGTCAGATTGCAGATGCCCTCGATCACGCCCACCACAATGAAATCATTCATCGGGATATCAAACCGCACAATATTTTGATCGGCAAAAACGGCCGTGTTAAAGTGACGGATTTCGGTATCGCACGGGCTGCCACGTCTTCGACCATAACGCAAACCGGATCGGTCGTCGGTTCTGTGCACTATTTCTCACCGGAACATGCCAAAGGAACGAATACAGGGGAGAAATCCGATTTGTATTCTTTGGGTATCGTGATGTATCAAATGCTGACAGCTCGCCTGCCTTTTCTCGGTGAGAGCCCGATTTCTGTAGCTTTGAAGCATTTGCAGGAAGATGTGGAAGAACCGCGTAAGGTGAATCCTCTCATTCCGCAAAGCGTGGAAAACATTATTTTGAGAGCCATGCGCAAAAAGCCTGAAGAACGCTATCAATCAGCGAAGCTAATGATGGCAGATCTCGATACCTGTTTGAATCCGGATCGCCGGAATGAAGCGAAGGTAGCTTTCTGGGATGCGGATGGGATGGACGAAGAGCGTACCTTAGTGATGCCTGCGATTCGCGCCGACCAACTCGGACAGTTCGAGGATGATGATGAGCCCGAGAAACCTGCCTGGCGGGAAGAGCCTGCTCCTCCCAAAGGGAAAGGGTGGATTAAGCCGCTCATTTGGATCGTCGTTTTGTTAATGGTGCTCGGTGCTATGTGGTATATGGTCGGGTACGTGAAAGGGATGTTTGCCATTGAAACCGTCGAGGTTCCCAATGTGGCAGGTAAACCGTTGATTCAAGCTCAAGCTGAATTGACGGCAGTTAAATTAGGCTCCACGGTTGAATATGATATAGACAGCAAGCTGGCTAAAGACATTGTCATTCGTCAAGATCCTACGGGGATGAGAATGAATGTGGGCACCAAAGTGACGCTGTATGTTAGTAAGGGTACGCCCAAAATCAAGATGGATAATTATGCAGGGCAACCCTTTAAGGATGTTAAGCTGAAGCTGCAAGCCCTCGGCATCAAGGATGAGCAGATTACGATTACACAAGAGACGAATGATGGTGCTCCAGATTTGATTTTGAAACAATCCCCTTTGGCTGGCGAAGAGTTTGAGCTTGACAAAGCGGTCATTGCTTTTACCGTAAGCAAAGCCAAGGAAACGTTCAAAATGCCGGATCTCGTCGGAATGACGGAAGCAGAAGCTAAAGCCCAACTCACAAAGCTGAATCTTAAGCTCCCTGTGAATGGCGTTACCCGTGAGAAAAGCTACAAAGTCGCGAAAGGGAAGGTTGTTAAACAGTTTCCTTTTGAAAAAAACCAGGATGTATCCGTTGGCTCTGAGATTTCTTTGATCATTAGCGACGGATTGCCGGAGGATGCTGGACAGCTTACGGTAAGTATTGCTGTTAAGCCGACGACGGAGGGCAAAGATTCCGAGTTCAAAATTGTCGTAAGCGATGCCCAGTACGAGAACTTCGAGTACAAAACAGAAAAAGTATCGAAGCCTCAGAATATGGATGTCAAAGTCATTGTTTCTCCAGATAAGAAAGCTGTCATCTTGATTAAAGAAGGAGATAACTTGGTCAACTCCATTACTCGCACCTATCAAGACTACTTGGATCAAAAAAATGGGAAGACCGTATCACCTAGTCCCTCCACGTCACCATCGCCAACGCCTAAACAGCAAAGCAATGGACCGGCTATTCCGGTTGGCGGCACTGGAAATGGGCAAACAGGCGGCACTGTCGCTAAACCACCTGCTGGAGGCACACCGTAATGCCGCAAGGATATATCGTAAAAGCGCTGAGCGGCTATTATTACGTGTTGCCTGAGGAGGCCGATCTCCGGGAAGCCAAGACGGTTACTTGCCGCGGAAGAGGCGTTTTCAAAAACAGAAACATAACCCCCCTTGTAGGAGATCGCGTTATGTACGCGGAAACGGAGAATGGGGAAGGGACCGTTACGGAAATCCTTCCCCGTACTTCGGAGCTCATACGACCTCCAATCGCCAATGTAAACGTGGTTGTGCTCGTTTTTTCGGTCACAGAGCCTGTTCTCAATTTGCAGTTGTTAGATAAATTTCTCGTCCATATTGAAAATACGGGCATTGATGTTTTGTTATGTTTCACAAAAAGTGATTTATTAACAGAAGATGATGAATCTTCCGTTCCCAAAGAAATGACCGTTGCTGAGTTGGAGCGGATTACGAAGCTCTATGAGGGAATCGGTTATACGGTAGTGAAGACGAGTTCTAAGCTGCAGGAAGGCGTGGAAGCGATTCTGCATCATTTGGACGGAGCCGTCAGTGTTTTTGCTGGACAATCTGGTGTGGGTAAGTCTTCCTTGCTTAATGCGATGATTAGTGGTCTTAATCTGGAAACGAATGCCATTTCTCAGAGGTTAGGCAGAGGAAAGCATACAACACGTCATGTTGAGCTGATGCCACTCACGAATGGCGGCCTTGTAGCCGATACGCCGGGATTCAGCCAGTTAGACTTTATGGAAGTCGAAGCGGAGGGTCTTAGCAGCTGCTTTAAGGAATTTGCCGCGATAGCGGAGGGCTGTAGGTTTAGAGGCTGTTTGCACCTGCATGAGCCGGATTGCAAGGTTCGTGATGCGGTAGCCGAGGGGACGATTGCAGCTTCTCGTTATGATCATTACTTATTGTTTTTAACTGAAATCAAGGATCGGAAGAGGAGGTATTAGGACGGATGGTATACGTAGCACCTTCTATTTTATCAGCCAACTTCGCTAAACTTGGGGACGAGATTAAGGATGCGGAGCTTGGCGGAGCCGACTGGATCCATGTGGATGTCATGGACGGCCATTTCGTGCCCAATATCACAATTGGTCCACTTGTTGTTGAAGCGATACGCCCAGTGACCAAGCTGCCGCTTGATGTTCATTTGATGATTGAGCAGCCGGATCGCTATATACCTGATTTTGTAAAAGCGGGTGCCGATTTGATATCCGTCCATGTAGAGGCTTGTACGCATCTGCATCGGACACTTCATCTTATTAAGCAAAGCGGGGTCAAAGCGGGGGTTGTGCTGAATCCTGCAACCCCGATTTCACTAATTGAGCATGTACTCGATGAACAGTTGGATCTTGTGCTTATAATGACGGTCAATCCTGGATTCGGCGGACAGGCTTTCATTCCTGGCATGTTGAGCAAAATTCGCGCACTGCGTGAGCAAGCGAATGCTAAGGGATTGAACGGGCTTCATATTGAGGTGGACGGCGGTATTAACGAGGTGACGGCTCGCCAGGTGGTGGAAGCTGGAGCCAATGTGTTGGTTGCCGGTAATGCTGTGTTCGGGCAGTCCGATCGTGCCGAGGCTATCAGGCGAATACGCGGGTAGAGGGGGAACGAAGGACGATGAGATTTCTCTGGTTATTGATGTACAGTCTGCTTTGTGCAATCCTCTTGGCGTGTTTCTCAAATATACATGATGTCTCGAAGTATATATTCTCGCTTGGCGCCTTGTATGTAGGGATGCGATTTTTCCGTCGGTTTGAGCAGATTGGGTTTCGCATTTGGTTCATCGTTATTGCTGTTCTCTTCTATTTTATTTTCAGTTTAATTTATGCGCTTTACACGCAACTGGGCATAACTGCACCATAGCCGCATACATATAGTTACAAGAGTGAAGCGCTCTTGTAGCTTTTTTTGTTTTCTGGAAGCGAGCGAATTGTGGGAGAAAGTAAAAATAGAAGGCACTTTTTCACGGTCCGGGCATATACTGTTGTAACGATGCTAAGGAGCAGTCATGCAACTTGTGAAGCATATGCTTACGACGTAAGTTTCTTCTGAAAACTTGAAGTCTGTGCTCATGAAGTCAGTTTTCTGCCTTCCTCTAAGCGCGGTCGCTCATCTTCGTAAGACCTCGGTAGAGGTTTATCTCACGAAAACTCTAAGCGAATGCTCATGAAGTCTGTTTTCTGACGAAAACTCTAAGGAGGGGTAGAGAATGAAGTTCTACACAATCAAACTACCAAGATTTTTGGGTGGATTCGTGAAAGCCGTACTGAATACGTTTAGTAAAAACTAGGCTAACACATACTTACTCCATTTCCCCAGAAATGCAAAAAAAGCACCGATAAGGTGCTTTTTGTCTTTCACATAAGAATATGCGCAGCTACAAATTAAACGCGAGCCACTTTTCCGGATTTCAACGCACGAGTACTTACGTAAACCCGTTTTGGTTTGCCATCAACGAGGATGCGAACCTTTTGAACGTTAACTCCCCAAGTACGCTTGTTTTTATTGTTAGCGTGGGACACGTGATTTCCTGAAGAAGGACTTTTACCTGTAATGAAACATTTGCGGGACATGTTTGACACCTCCTTGGGCAGTATACAAAGCAGCCTGGGTGGCAAGCCTAAGCTTGACATGACAGCTTTCCATAATTTTAGACATTGTTAGGTTTGTTGCGATTCATAATATAACCAGCAAAAACACACTTAAATATAATAGCATAGCAAAAGGAGCCTAGTCAACGAATTACCTGCACTTTTGCCGTTTATTTATTCAGTATGTTATAGTACAATGAAGATTAGCCCACATTCCAAGTACATAGAAATTGACTTATAAAGTCGAATTTGCTAAAGCAAAACAGGAAAGGGAATGCTTACAAAGTTAGTCTTGCTAAAGCGAAACTTGAAGGAGTTGTTAGATAATGCCAATTGAACTCACAACCGAGTACGGAAAAGTGTATATTACCAATGAAGTGATTTCAACACTGGCGGGATCCGCTGCGTTAGATTGTTATGGACTTGTTGGCATGGCAACGAGAAAGCAACTGAAAGACGGAATAGCTGAATTGCTAGGCCGGGACAATTTAAGCCGCGGCGTCGAAGTCCGCCATGAAAACGGGCGACTCGAAATTGATCTTTATATTATTGTCAGCTATGGAACGAAAATATCCGTAGTCGCAGGTAATGTCCAAACGAAAGTCAAATATATTTTGAATGACGTCGTAGGGCTTCATGTGGACGATGTGAACATTTTTGTTCAAGGCGTTCGTGTAGCCAAGTAAAAGCCCGATAACCAGGAAGGGGAATCACTTTGAGTAAGCGCTTTATTTCAATAAATGGAAATGACTTCACTGCCATGGTCTTGGCGGGTGCGGATAACCTTCGCAGAAATGTAGATAAGGTTAATGGATTGAACGTTTTTCCTGTACCCGACGGAGATACCGGCACCAACATGAATTTGACACTCACTGCGGGTTGTGAGGAACTTAAAAAGAAGCCATCCTCCCATATTGGGAAAGCAGCTGATGCATTGTCCAAAGGGTTACTGATGGGCGCAAGAGGCAACTCAGGGGTTATTTTGTCACAGCTGTTTCGCGGTTTCGCGAAGCATGTGCATGATCTTGAGCATGTAAATGTACAGCAATTCGCGGGCGCTCTGCAGCAAGGCGTAGAGACAGCTTACAAAGCTGTTGTGAAGCCGGTGGAAGGAACAATTTTGACGGTATCGAAAGAAGCAGCTAAGCACGCCACACAGTATCGACGTGGAAGCGACCTGCTTGATCTCATGCAGGAGGTTCTGGGCAAAGCGAAGGAAGCCCTCGCTAGAACGCCTGAGCAGCTTGCTGTGCTCAAACAGGTCGGTGTGGTAGATGCAGGCGGACAAGGGCTTGTATGTGTCTATGAAGGCTTTGTAGCGGCGTTAAGCGGCGGTCTGGTTCAAGTGAACGATGACTACGCTACGATGGATACAACACTTGGTGCGGTTTCACTCGTTCCCGGCATGAACCTAGCGAAGGAAGTGCACGCACATCTTCCCGCACAGGCGCATTTGGCCACGGAAGACATCGAATTCGGATACTGCACAGAATTTATGCTGACAATTGCTCCAGGCAAGGTCAAAGGACTAGTTTTCGATGAAGGCGCGTTCCGTGATCAACTGAGCAAGTTGGGGGATTCGCTGCTGGTTGTAGCCGATGACGAGTTAGTGAAGGTTCATATTCACGCCGAATACCCGGGGGAAGTGATGAACCAAGCCATGAATTACGGTGCTCTGAGCCGTATCAAAATTGAAAATATGCGCGATCAGCATTCACATATATTGGAAGATATGACCGAAGGGTACGAAGCTCCTGTTTCTACCACGGCCACAGCTGTAACGCCAAGCAAGCCGTATGGTTTCGTTGCAGTTGCTCTAGGTGATGGCATTACCGATATTTTATCTAGCGTAGGCGTCGATGTCGTACTGTCGGGTGGACAGACGATGAACCCAAGCACCGAGGATATTGTGAATGCGGTTAACAGTATTGATGCAGACACCATTTATGTGCTGCCCAACAATTCCAATATTATTTTGGCTGCGCAGCAAGCTACCCAACTGGTAGACAACAAAACGCTGATTGTAATTCCATCTAAATCGATTCCTCAGGGTCTTGCAGCCATTCTGGCGTTCCAAGAGAAGGCGGATGCCAAAACAAATACGGAAGCCATGAGTGAATCGCTTCGACGTGTAAAATCGGGCCAAGTTACTTACGCTGTGCGCGATACGAACATGGACGGTATTGACATCAAACAGGGCCATTTTATTGGCATTCAAGATGGGCGCATTGTATCTTCACAGCCGAGTCTTCTGGATGCTTGTAAGAAGCTGCTGGAGGAAATGATTGAAGAAAGCAGCGAAATTGTCACTATCCTCACTGGAGAAGATGCCGTCAATGCAGAGACGGAGGAGCTAGAGGCGTTCATTCAAGCGGCTTACCCCGAAATAGAAATTGAGCTTCATCCTGGCGGACAGCCTTTGTATGCGTACCTGTTTTCCGTTGAATAGCAGTGGAGTAAATTCGTGAAATGGAGTGAGCCCTGTTGACAAACATTCGTATCGTAACGGACAGCACGGCCGACATACCTTTGGCACTAAGACAAGAACTTAATATCGAGATGGTGCCTCTCAAGATCCATTTTGGAGATGAAGAATATTTAGATACGGTGACGCTGCAGTCTGAGGAGTTTTATCCGAAGCTGACCTCGTCACCTCACTTTCCCCGAACGTCACAGCCGTCTCCTGCGGAGTTTCTGGACCTGTATCAGAGCCTGCTTGAAGAGCCGGATACGGAGGTTATCTCTATTCATTTGGCATCAGTGCTGAGCGGAACGTACCAGTCAGCGCTGCTGGCTTCCACGATGCTGGAGGACTCGTCAGGCAAGGTTCATGTGTTCGATTCCTGCTCGGCTTCCTATGGGATTGGCGCTCTTGCTGTAGCTGCTGCCAGAGCAGCTAAGGCGGGGCAAAGTGTCAATGAGATTTTAGAGCTTGTACGAACGATGAGAGAGAACTTTTACATATACTTCCTCGTAGATACGCTAGAATTTTTGCAAAAAGGCGGAAGAATCGGCAAAGCATCTGCTCTTTTCGGTTCTTTGCTAAACATAAAGCCCATTCTTTCTCTGGATCGAGCGGGTGAAGTAGCTGCGATTGATAAGGTTCGCGGTCACAAAAAAGCGGTTGCGCGAATACTTGAGCTGTTGGCGGCGGATGTACCCGGTAAGACAATCCGCAGTTTACACATTGCTCATGCAAACAATTTGGAAGGTGCGGAGCAGCTGCGCGCAGCCATCATGCAGCAATTTGTTGTGGAGCATGTGGACTACATTACACTGGGGCCTGTTATTGGCGCACACGCTGGACCAGGCACCATCGCAGCGTTCGCGAGTACGGTGTAAAATATGGATTTGAATCAATTTGAAGTACGCGAAGTCCATGGAGTGGGCGCTCAGAAGGCACTTGAGCTCAACTCCATGGGCATTTTTACGGTTATGGATTTACTGGAATATGTGCCATTCCGGTATGAGGATTACACAGTGCGTGATTTAGCTAGTGTGAAGGACGGCGACCGCGTCACTGTGAAGGGGTATATCATCGGAGAGCCGGTGCTGCAGCGCTACAGCGGCAAATCCCGACTATCCTGCAAGGTGATGGTCGATGAGTTCCTGCTGACGGCGGTGTGGTTTAACCGCCACTTCTTGAAGGACCGCTTGCGGCCGCAGCAGGAGATTATACTCACCGGCAAATGGGACGGCAAGCGCAGGCAAATGAGCGTGTCCGATTCGGAGTTTCCCGGACAAGGTGATTCCAATACCGGCACCATACAGCCGGTGTATTCGGTTGTAGGCTCTGTTACGCAGAAGTGGATGCGTAAGGTCATTCAGCAGGCGCTGACGCAGTACAGCGCCATGATCAGTGAAGTGCTGCCGGCTGGTATTACCGGCAGGTATGGGTTTATGCCGCGCAGCAAGGCGCTAGCAGTCATCCACACGCCGAGCGGCGTGGAGGAAGGCAAGCAGGCGCGCAGGCGCATGGTGTATGAGGAGCTGTTCCTATTCCAGCTCAAGCTGCAGGCTTACCGCGCCGTGACGCGCAGCCGTGCGGACGGGCTGAAGCAGCAGGTGGACTTGCCTGCTGTCCGCGCCTTCGTGCGCGCGCTCCCCTTCCAGCTGACGGAGTCGCAGAAGAAGGTCGTAGGCGAGATCCTGCACGATATGCAGGAGCCGTACGCCATGAACCGACTGCTGCAAGGCGATGTCGGTGCGGGGAAGACGATCGTCGCGGCCATAGGCCTCTACGCGACGGTAAAGGCCGGCTACCAAGGCGCGCTGATGGTGCCGACGGAGATTCTGGCTGAGCAGCATATGCGCTCGCTGAGCGGCTTGTTCGAGCCCTACGGGCTGCAGGTTGCGCTGCTGACAGGCAGCTCAACCGACCGGCAGCGGCGGGATCTGCTGGCCTCCTTGCAGATGGGCATGATCAACGTGCTGGTCGGCACGCATGCCCTTATTCAGGAGGACGTCTACTTCCGCCAGCTGGGGCTTGTCGTGACGGACGAGCAGCACCGCTTCGGGGTGAACCAGCGCAGCATCTTGCGGCGCAAGGGCATGAACCCCGACGTGCTGACGATGACGGCGACGCCGATTCCGCGCACACTGGCGATTACGGCCTTCGGCGACATGGACGTTTCGACGCTGCGTGAGCTGCCGAAAGGGCGTAAGCCGATCAAGACGTACGCGGTTCAGCATGCGATGCTGGAGCGTGTGCTCGGCTTCATTCAACGCGAGGTCGCCGCAGGGCGGCAGGCCTATATCATTTGTCCGCTCATCGAAGAGTCGGACAAGCTGGACGTGCAGAATGCCATCGACGTCCACATTCAGCTGCAGCAGCATTTCCCGCACATGCGGATCGGCCTGCTGCACGGGCGAATGAGCGCGCAAGAGAAGGAAGCGATCATGCGCGCATTCAAGGAAGGCACCGTGGAGGCGCTCGTGTCGACCACGGTGATCGAGGTTGGCGTGGACGTGCCGAACGCCACGCTGATGGTGATCTACGACGCCGACCGCTTCGGCCTGTCGCAGCTGCATCAGCTGCGCGGGCGGGTGGGCCGCGGCGAGCACCAGTCCTTCTGCGTGCTCATCGCCGACCCGAAGACCGAGGTCGGCAAGGAGCGCATGAAGGCGATGACCGAAACGACCGACGGCTTCGAGATTGCCCGACGCGATCTAGAGCTGCGCGGGCCGGGGGACTTCTTCGGTACGAAGCAGAGCGGGCTGCCGGAGTTCCGGATCGCCGATATGATGGCGGACTTTGAAGTCATGGAGCAGGCACGCGATGATGCGGCAGAGCTTGTCGGTGACTCGTCCTTCTGGACGGGCGCCTCATTCATGCCGCTGAGGGCCTACTTGCAGCGCTCTCATATTTTTGACAGCGAAGTGTTGGACTAATCAGCCTTATAACTAAAATAAACAAAAACGCTAGGATGGACTGATGACACTGTCAGTCGCTGATCCTAGCGTTTTTTTACTATTTTATCCTTTACCCCGCCTTGAGAATGTTAATTATATCCTGATTAAGGTTAGTTTTGTACCTGTCTATTACAGCACAGGCTTGGTAGACTAAAGTTGTGAAGTTTAAAGAGGTTGTTTAAAAAGCCCACTTTGATAACGAAGTCATTCCTGGAAGCATCTCGGCATCGAAGCTTGAACGAAACCGGGAAGTCCGGTACTCACATCTCGCTCCGTTCCTCCTTCTCCGGACTTCGGGAGGGCCTTCTCGGTTCTGAAAGTGGACTTTTTAAACAGGCATTTAATTCGAAAGGTGTGTAACTGATGACAAGCAATCATCCGATTATTCAAGAACGAACAGAGCGTACGCAGTGGTTTCTGCAGGATCGATTCGGTATGTTTATTCATTGGGGACTGTATGCCATTCCAGCTAGAGGAGAATGGGTGCGCAGCGTCGAGCGTATCTCGATAGAGGACTATCAAACGTATTTTGATGAATTCGATCCTGTCCGTTATGATCCTAAGGCGTGGGCGCGTGCGGCGAAACAAGCGGGTATGAAATATGCGGTATTGACGGCGAAGCATCATGACGGGTTTTGTTTATTTGATAGCGCTCTCACTGAGTATAAGTCAACGAATACACGGGCCGGGCGAGATTTGGTTCGCGAATTTATTGAAGCGTTTCGGGCGGAAGGCTTAAAGGTGGGGCTCTATTATTCGTTAATCGATTGGCATCATGAGGATTATCCGGCTTATGGGGATCGCATTCATCCGATGCGGGATAATGAGAGCTATACAAGAAATCCGGAGACGTTCGATCGGTATCTTCAGTACATGCATGGACAAGTAAGAGAACTGCTGACGAACTATGGTAAGTTGGATGTTATGTGGTTTGACTTCTCTTACGATCGCATGAAGGGGGAGACATGGAAAGCAACCGAGCTGATGGCGATGATTCGATCTCTGCAGCCACATATTATCGTAGACAACCGATTGGACGCAAGCGGTGAAGAAGGCGGAACTATTTTCACTAAAAATCCGCTCAGCTATTCGGGTGACTTTGCTTCACCGGAACAGATCATTCCGCCGCAAGGCGTGACGGATGACGAGGGCAATTCACTTCCATGGGAAGCTTGTATCACGCTGAATAATAACTGGGGGTACGCAGCTCAAGATTTCCAATATAAATCTTCCACTACCCTTATTCGGAAGTTGGTAGAGTGCGTTAGCAAAAATGGGAATCTGCTCTTGAATGTGGGTCCGAATGCGCTCGGCGAGATTCCGAAGGAGTCGCTCGACATTTTGGCAGAGATCGGCGATTGGGTTCAGAAAAATGGGGACAGCATTTACGGCTGCGGGCAAGCCTACTTACCGAAACCGGAGTGGGGCAGGTATACCCAAAAGGGTAATCTGCTGTATGCCCACTTGTTTGAGGAAAGCGTAGGCCCTATTAACTTGAACGGGTTGGCTGGTAAGGTGAAGAAAGCAAGGTTGCTATCTGACGGTTCCGAGCTCTTCCTAAGCCGTCCTTGGAATGCCGCCCAGTATCCGGACGATGCGTTCATTAGTTTCGCTAGACCTGAGCACTCTAGCTATCCGCTGCCGGATCAAAGAGCTACGGTTGTGGAGTTAGAGTTACTTTAAGAAGGAAATAAATTAACATTTGACCGTGTCCGCATTCGCTTTTAAGATGATAGTAGAGGCTTACTATTTTTTTGGAAACGAAGGTGTATGGAACTTTGACTTATTTCCTCTGTTATTTACTGCTGATGAATATCGTTACGTTCATAGAAATGGGACATGACAAGGGACAAGCCAAAAAAGGCGGGCGTAGAGTGCCTGAAAAACGTCTTTTTATACTGGCTGCCCTCGGTGGCGGGATTGGCGGGTGGCTTGGTATGCGGGTTTGGCGCCATAAGACAAAACATACCTCATTCGTCATTGGCATACCGCTGCTTGTTGCGCTAAATTGTATATGCGTTATTCTGATAGTGATTTATATGTAGCATGGCTTAAATAGACAAACAGTCACCGGCAGCGGCGGCTGTTTTCTTTTTTTATACAAAGCCATGAGTCAAGTTTGCGCGTTTTCACTCATAAGATAGGAACATGACAGGTATCGGAGGTGCGAACATTGAGTTACCAGCATTATGGCATCGATCCTGCGCTCGTGGAGCGCGTAAAGTTCAAGATGAAAAATCCGGAAATCAAGGAACGCATGAAGATGCTGCTGCAGGGAGTTACGAAGGCTGATTTGCAAGATTATACAAAGGTTACGCGCCTAATAGGGCTTGCTGCCGGCATTCTCGGCGAGAAGCTGAGCGGGAGCCAAACAAACCAAATTCTCGAGTTTATCCTAGCCCAAAAGATTGATCCTAACAATGCCTTTCACTTGATTAAACTATGGTCCATGTTTCGATAAGCGAACAGAAAGCGCCACCAGCAAGGTCGATGCCCGTTAGCCTTTTGCATGGCTGGCATCGATTACTTAAACAGACTAACGTTTCCCAAACGGGGTTCCTTGATGAAAGGGGCCCTTTTTTGTTTCCAAAAAAAATCACTTGCATAACGAATACGTGTTCGGTATATAATAAGTAACACGAATATATGTTCGCATATGGTGGTGGGAATATGAAAGTTAGTTCAAGTTCAAGAATTGAGACAGAAGAGGATGTTCAAATTATTAAGGAATACACGCTGCTGCCCATTTTGCTCGATATGCTAGCAAGGGACATGGAGGAGCTCAAGGTTTATAAGGATAAAATTGTGTACAATCATATTCTTTTTTATCTCAGAGAGGTTGAAATGGCTATTTATCCAGAATTACAAAGTATTAAGAGCCAGATGAAGAAACGAGATATTAAAGTTATCCATACCGAAATGAATGCCTTAGGCATTAACGTAGAGTACAAAGTCCGAGGCTACATTCATCATTTCACGATGCTTCGCAGCTTGGTCAAGGCTGAGCTTATGACCACGCTCATGAATATGCGGGGGGGATTGCGGTGAGCAAAGATCGCCACGGCGGGGTGAAGCGCTATGCATGAAAGGACGATTTTTCTGATCGACGGCCAATCATTCTACGCATCAATCGAAAAGGCCGCTCATCCTGAGCTAAAAGATAAACCGGTAGCCGTAGGCGATCCTTCACGCCGATCAGGCATCATTCTCGCGGCTTGCCCAGTCGCCAAGTTTCATGGAGTGACAACGGCTGAAAGGGTAGGTGAGGCGCTTGCTAAATGCCCGAATTTGAACATCATTCGACCGCGGATGCAAACCTACATTACCATATCCCTATTCATTACTGAGATCTTTGAGTCTTTTACTGATCAGGTTGAGCCGTACAGCATAGATGAACAATTTCTCGATGTTACCGGCTCTACTTCATGTTTTGGTTCTCCGGAAGAAATCGCACTGCAAATTCAATCTCGCGTGCTGCTATCAACTGGGGTCTGGACTCGCTGCGGGATCGGACCAACAAAAATATTAGCCAAGATGGCAACGGACAATTTCGCGAAAAAAAGACCTGAAGGTATCTTCAAACTAGGCTTTGACAATATTGAATCTGATTTGTGGCCGCTGCCCGCACACCAAATGTTTATGGTTGCATCGCGAATGACTCGTCATTTTATAAGAATGGGATTAAACACGATTGGTGACATAGCGCGATTGGAATTGGCCGAATTCAAACGACGTATGCGTTGGGAGATGGGAAAGCAAAGCGATATTCAAGCGGAGTACTATTGGCAGACGGCGCGGGGCATCGATCCTAGCCCGGTTGTACCAAGTATTCGTAACAAACTGAAATCTATTAGCCATGGTAAGGCGCTGCGAAGCAGCCTTTATCGTAAGCTTGAAGATATTGAGGTTGTGCTTTTAGAGTTGGTCGTGGAGGTCTGTCGCCGTAGTAGGAGACATAGATACATGGGCCATGTGGTGAGCGTTGGTGCAGCGGAGACCGATGGGGTACGGTCTACAGGGTTTAGTCGGCAGGTAACACTGCAGCAAGCTACGTCGCTCTCTCATGAAGTAGCGGCAGCAGTGCTCGGGATATTTCATAAATATTGGAGTGGAATGCCCGTAAGTCACTTGCATATATCACTCACACAATTGGTGGACGATAGCGTTTACCAGCTTACTCTATTCGAGGACCGTGAGAAAGCATACGGCTTGGAAAAAGCGACTGATGAAATCAAAGATCGATTTGGCAGCGCCGCTATTATGCGGGCATCCTCTTTATTAACGGCCGGAGTAGCACGAGAACGAGCGGAACAGATTGGAGGTCATTACAAATGAGCAAACTAGACGGTAATGAGCGTTGGAAATCAAAGATGCTACTCACCGAACATCAAGAGGAATATGAAAGTCGAAATGATCCCAAAAAAACGTCTCGCCCCACATCAGAGGAGCTCATTATGATTCGTGACTACATCTTACTACCCCACATGCTTACAATAGTACAAAAGAGCGTAGATGACATTAAGAGTAGTTCTAACCTTTTAAAACAGCTTTATCTAGCAACTGGTCAAGTGGTCATGAACAAAATAAGCAGAGACGTGTATGATATACGGCGTGAATTGACTAAGCGTAATATAAAAATCATCAGTGACGAACATGCGGAATTGGTCGTGTATCACCGTTTTCTATGTCGAGGTTATGAGGATCGTTTTGGGATGACTCGTGATGTTATGCGTTCGGAAATCAGTGTCCAGTTGAAAAAATATATAAAAGAAATTATCGGCCGAGTAGCAGATGAAAAATAACGAGAAGAATGAAAGCCCGTGGAGAAATCTTCCTCGGGCTTTCGCGAATTGACGTGAGTAATTCTTTTTCTCATAATGGAGGAAGAGTGTTGCAGCAGCTAAAAGAATTAGTTCTCATGTGGGAGAACCGTGCAAAGGAGAAGATGTGCACTAATGTGCGGACGCTATACGATCACCGTGACGCTAGAGGAGCTTATGCTTCATTATGATATTTATTACAAATATTCTGGAAGATACAGCCCCAGATATAATGTAGCACCTGGACAGCAAGTCATGGCTATCGTCCATGACGGGGAGAAGAATAAACTTGGCGAGCTGCGCTGGGGGCTCGTTCCTGAGTGGGCGAAGGACGAGAAGCTAGGCTACCAGATGCTCAATGCACGAGCTGAGACACTCGCGGACAAGCCAGCCTTCCGCAAGCCGTTTGAGCGTAAGCGCTGCCTGATTCCGGCAGACTCCTTCTACGACTGGAAAGGGACGGGTAAGCACAAGCAGCCGATGCGTATTATGCTGCGCAGCAAAGACATCTTTAGTATGGCAGGGCTGTACGACACGTGGACATCTCCGGATGGCACGCGTATTTCTACATGCACCGTCGTTACAACAGAAGCGAACGAAATGATGGCGGATATTCATGAGCGTATGCCGGTCATTTTGCCGAGGGAGATGGAGGCGGTTTGGTTGGATCGCAGTATCACAAACACCGACAGGCTACGACCATTATTACAGCCGTATCCGGCCGAGCAAATGTTTGCGTACCCAGTGTCGAGCCGAGTAGGCAATGTTCGCAACGACGATGAGATATGCATAGAACCGTTAAGCCTGCTCATATAGAAGAACTGGCTTTGAGAACAGAATGGGAGAGTCATAGCATGAAAGTACGTATGGCAATAAGCATCACACTTATATTCATTATTGTCTTTGGTGTGAATGGCTACATAGGTTGGCACGGTCAAGTCTTTCTATCCAACCAACTAGGTTCTTGGTTTCATCCAGCACTATACTGGGTTGTCTTCTGGATTATCGCTTTGTCATATTTATTAGCATGGGTAAGCTCGCGGGTGCTGCCTGCCGGCGTGTCCCGACTACTGAAAATTATCGGCTCCTACTGGTTTGCCATCATGCAATTTGGTATTCTACTGCTGCCGTTGACTGATTTGGCGATAGGCGTGTTCCATCTGGCATCCGTTCCTTCAAATACATACGTTCCGATTCTCGGTTGGATAAATGTAGGGATCATACTCATTGCTATGATTCGTGGTTCGTATAATGCACAGAGCCCTGTTATACGCAGATATGACATTACGGTTCCCAAAAGAGCGGGAGACTGGGAGCAGCTTCGCATCGCGGTAGCCTCCGACATCCATCTGGGCTCAATTGTCGGGAACCGCCATCTGCGTAAGCTTGTAGAGCAAGTCAATGGCTTGAAACCAGACTTGATTCTTTTGCCGGGGGATGTCATAGACGATGATATTAAGCCATTTATCCGTTACAATATGGGTAAAACAATGCGAGAACTGCAGGCTCCACTAGGGATTTATGCTGTGCTCGGTAATCATGAATACATTGGCGGACATATTCCTGCCTTCGTGGAACAAATGGAGCAGATCGGCATTCGTGTACTCATGGACGAAACCGTTCACATCAAAGAAC
Source organism: Paenibacillus sp. Soil724D2 (assembly GCF_001427935.1). Taxonomy (NCBI): domain Bacteria; kingdom Bacillati; phylum Bacillota; class Bacilli; order Caryophanales; family Paenibacillaceae; genus Paenibacillus; species Paenibacillus sp. Soil724D2. Next base: position 257,160 of record NZ_LMRY01000001.1, on the reverse strand, counting down.
GGCTGTACATCGTTGGGAGAAAAGACAAAGCGGCCGAGCGAACACCCGATGGACGTAAGGCGCTAGCTACATTGCTGGAGGGCGCAGATCTCAGACAACCTATAATCGTGATGGACCATCAACCCTACCACCTAGACAAAGCAGCCGATGCTGGTGTGGATGTGATGCTCTCAGGTCATACACATAGAGGCCAAATGGCGCCTAATCACCTTATAACAAGAAGGCTCTTTGAGCTAGATTGGGGCTACTTGCGCAAAGGTAACCTTCATGCTATCGTTTCCTCAGGTTTTGGTACGTGGGGACCACCCATTCGTCTAGGCAGCCGCTCAGAAATAATTGAACTCACCATTCATTTTAAAAGTAACGAGAGAGAAGAGGGTTAAGCAGCATGCAAGAGGCAGACAGAAAACAAATTACACCGATAGAACTAGCTGCAGCAATGATGCAGTTTACAATGAAAAGCATAGAAAATAGTTGGGACACAATGAAACCGATCGTTGCGGCCTACCTAAAAGATCCCATATTATCCGAGTCTAAAGAAGACGAATTATTAAGGGAGATATATATAGCAGCTTTAGCGTTGGAGATCTACTGCATTCCCTATGCTTTCGATGCAGACGTTGCACGTCTCGTCAGCTTAGGGATGGGTGAAGTGATGGGTTCAGATAACTTATCTGAGCATCACTTATCGGAATCCATCAGTCAGCACTATCTTCCGTATTTGGAAGCAGTCAACGCAACTGCTCCCACTGACCTAGCGCTAGCACTTGTCGAAGAAGCTGCGACAATCCTCTACGATCGACTCGAGCTTCCACTCAAGCCAGCTGATCGGGTAAACAGCCTGTTGTGGGTCAAGCTATTTCCCTTTCTTGTCCAGCTAGTTGGGAAATGGCCGATCCTATTTACTAAATTCGAAGTTAAGTAAGAGTCCTTTGAAATAACAGAACATAATTAAAGAATCAACATGCCCAAGTCAACGGAAATGTTATATCCTCTTGACTTAAAGGTAATAATTACGAATAATAGAAGAGGAATTAATTATGAGCAGGTTAGAAGCATTTGCTATCATACTGCTTGGCGGAGGTAGAAATGAGTATGGCAGCACACAAAAGAGTTACCGTGTATGTACTATCCGGCTTCCTCGGAAGCGGTAAAACCACCTTATTAACGAAGGCGATTGATCATTTTACCGAAGCGGGACGTAAGCCCGCGGTTATCATGAACGAGATTGGTGAAGTTAATCTGGATGGGCAGTTAATTGCCAATGAAGTCCCGATGTCCGAGCTGCTGGGGGGCTGCATTTGTTGTTCGAGCCGAGGTGATCTTGCGACGGCGCTCAAGGAACTTGTAACTGAGGAGCAGCCTGACCTGATTTTCATAGAATCGACAGGTATCGCTAATCCAATGGAAATCATCGATGAAGTAACAGATGCTTCGCTTATACTCCCGGTAGAGCTCAAAGCCGTCATCACCGTAGTAGATGCACCGCAACTGCTGGAGCTAAGTCGGACAAGTCGAGGCAAGACCTACCGGCTCATGCAGGAACAAATCCGTTGTGCGAACTTACTTTTACTGAACAAGGCAGACCTGTTACAGGAAGCAGCGCTTCAGGAAGTAGATGCTCTTGTACGCGAATGGAATCCATATGCATCTGTACACTATACCGTATTCAGCCAAATCGATATGAGACTCATCGAAATGCTGGAAGAAGAGCAAGGTCAGAAACAGCACCTTAACTCAAAACATAATGACACTAATAATAACGTGCAGCACAATGCCAACCATTATTATGAAGACCATCGTGAAGATCAACATGACACCAACCATGATCATGACGTCCACAACGTCACCCATTCGTCTGAGGATCATGAGCCGCATGAATCTCACGATAATCTGCATCATGACCATGAACACGCGCATGAAAGTCACCATCATCATTCTCACAATCATGTGATGGCGTATACGCACTTTTTTGAGCGGGCTGTAGATAGCAACGCATTCGAAGAATTTGTTAGTAAGCTACCGCAAGAGGTATACCGTGCTAAAGGAATTCTCAGTTTTTCTGATACCTCAAGTCGGTTCTTGTTCCAGTACGCCTACAGAGAAATGGATTTCGTCAAAATCACTCCCAAAGGCGATGTGCCGGACGTTGCCGTGTTTATCGGAGAGAACTTCTCAAAAGACGAAGTCCGAACAGAATTGCTCAGACTAGAATCACTTTCCGAAATAGCTGTCAAATAAGCAATTCAATGCCAAAAGAGTCCCGGCGACCAAGCTGAGGATTCTTTTTTGCTATGATCTTAGTAACATCCGGGTTGGGCTTAACCTAAGGAGGCACTGTATCCACTATCCCTTTGGCTCAGATTGATTAGCGTTACTTGTTACGTGGGTCATTACCTATCCTCTAACGTGGGGAATATGATGACTATCCCCTTGGCTCAGGTGTTGAAGGAAAGGGGAGTAAGGGAAGTAAAAGAAATCAAAGAAAGCGAAGAAAGCGAAGAAAGCGAAGAAAGCAAAGAAAGCAAAGAAAGCAAAGAAAGCAAAGAAAGCAAAGAAAGCAAAGAAAGCAAAGAAAGAAAAGAAAGAAAAGGAAAATAAAGGAAGGTGAAAGAAAGTGAAAGAAAGTGAAAGAAAGTGAAAGAAAGTGAAAGAAAGTAAAGAGAGTTAAAAAGTAAAGAGAGTGAAGAAAGCAAAGGAAAATAAAGGAAAGTAAAAGAAAGTAAAAAAGTAAAAGAAAGTAAAAAAAGTAAAAATAGTGAAGATAGTAAAGGGAGAGGAAGAGAAAGTAAAAGAGAGTAAAAAGAGAGAATAAATAAGAGTAAATAAGAGTAAATAAGAGTAAATAAGAGTAAATAAGAGTAAATAAGAGAGGGTGAGAGAAGAGAAGAGAGTGGTTAGAACCGGTAGTTAAATAATTTTTCATTAATGTCTAAGGAAACGCTTAAGTACTATCCTGGTACCTATCCCCTATGTATGTATGCCTATGCCTGCTATCCTCATTATCCCCACTATCCCTTTGCCTCAGGTTAAACTAAAGTAGCAAGGGTGTAGTGTATTAACTAAAATCCCACCTGTATTCTGCATTCGTATATCACCAATAAAACCAAGTGAGTGTTACCCCAACTTGGGGGGGAGTGAGAAACCAATTATCCTACAAGATAGGACACTTAAAGTTACATTAATATACTCTTGCTATTAGGATGAACATTACCCTATAAGATAGGATGCTTAAGGCTACATTGTTTTAATCTTGCTATTAGGGCACATGTGCGTGTTTTGGGAAGTGAAAAGGTTTAACCTGACATGAGGTACTGTGCATAAGTGTATCAAATGCTGAAAGATGGGGGCTTCGTGTAAAGTGAGATTTATCTTATAGCAAAACTCATCTAGGTAATATTGTAGATACTTTTGGCCAATGCCATGGAAAGTATTGTTAATAGATTTACCGGCCTGTGCAGCGAATGCAAGGAGAGCGCGGAATTTTTTTGAACTAAAGCGTCCAGTAATAAATTCGATGCTGTTTGTATGTGATTGGACATGTTGTTGGGTGAAATCCGATGTTGCGGATCGTTGAAAAATCTTTTCTTTTACATGTATTTTGGGAACAAGTTTGAGTTTGATATAGGAAGGTTCGCCCTGAATGTTAAGGGAGGAGCCTGCTAGAAGATAGTGTTCCTGTGGATGGTTGCGGAAGTAAGGGTTATATGGCTTTCCATAGACAGCCGAGTTTACTTGGATGACACCCGAGAGTAGTGTGCCTTGGTCGGCTGTACTTATGGCGTGACGAATTTTGTGGAGGATGAGCCAGGCTGTTTTGTAGGTGACACTAATAATCTTGGAGAGCGCGACAGCATTCGTGCCCTGTTCCGTACGCGCTATCAGAAAAATTGCTGTAAGCCATTTATGTAAAGATGTGCGACTGCCTGCCATTATAGTTCCAGCTGTAAGGGATGTTTGGTGATGGCATTGAAGACATTCATAAAGGGGGAGTCGGCGTGTAATAGTTATATAGGAACGCGAATGCCCACAATGAGGACATGAAAAACCAGAGGGCCATTTAACCGAAAAAAAATAATCTATACAGGCTTCTTCAGTGGGGAATTGCTGCTGGAACTGCTCCAGGGTGCTTGGTAAATGATAGTTCGTCTCCATTATGACACCTCAATTAAGTTGGTATGGAACATTTGTTCTTAATTCATTATACCGAATGTTTGTTCTTATATCAACTCTAATTCATAGAGTCAGGAGATTTAAATGAAAGTCTCAGAAAAAGTTCTGGTGGGGTTTAAATAATATTTAAAGGTAAGAAAGTCGTAAATTCGATCGGATCTTAGGACAAAGAATTCAGAAATGGATATATATAGACATAATGAGTGATGGGGATAGTGACTATATATGAGTTTGAAGTAGATGTATAGCTGAAGTTATTTCCTTTTTATGGAAATTGTAGTGTTGGGGTATTAGGTAAGAAGTTAGAAGTAGAGGTAAGAGGTGTGGATATGAGGTGTAAGGTAAGATGTAAGATGTAAGAGATAAGAGATAAGAGATAAGAGATAAGAGATAAGAGATAAGAGGTAAGAGATAAGAGGTATGACGAATGTATGTTGGTTAAATAAAGAACATAAAACAATTAGAATTAAGAACATGATGGAACTGCAGTATTGAATTTTAATTGAAAAGTAGCAAGGTGGAGAAAAAAACCATCAAGGATCATGAAGAGTGGTCCTGATGGTTTTTTGGTTTGGTTATCGTTAGTTGTGCTGACTAGTTAAGTTCTTTGAGCGGTTCGAAGTTTGGGTATATATACGGTGAGTCGGGGGTTGCGGTTTTTTCGATTTGGGTTGCTTTTATGGTGAAGATTTCGTTTCCGTTGTAGCTGCCGTTTTGGATGGTACCTGTGACTTTGACCCACATGTCTTTGGGGTAGTTTTGAGCGGTCGGGAAGTCAATCATGACTCCGTAAGGGGTAGCATCCGCGGAACAGCAGCTTACAGCAAAGCGTCCGACGACGAATTGGCTTTTGGGCATGTTCTCTTCGCGGTAGACGAAGCCGGTGAGTTCGATTTTTTTACCTATGAAGTTGTTTTTGAAAAGGTCAATGGACGAAAGGATTTCCATGTATATTTCTGGTTTTACGACGATGGTGTCTTTTTTGTATAGGATCATGCCGATTTTGGAAAAGTCTTCATCCCACTCGTTATCAGCGTGGAACATCTTTTGGAGCTCGGCATCGGATTTAGCGATTGTTGGAGTCTCAGTACTAGAAGCAGGAACAGGGCTGATAGCTGTGCTATTGTTAACAGGAGGAATTGTTGAGGGACTTGGAGCAGCCGCAGTTGCCTGGTTGGATGCCTTCTCCCCTGTTGAGGAGCCAGTATCGGTGATCAGGTCTGTATTTTGTTTGGCTATACTAGCTTTCGCAGCAGAGAGATTCATCCCTTTGGCAGCTACCATAGCACTACTTAATGCTGTATTAGGCAGCAGGAAACCTATTAACAGCGGAAGAATGAGCAGTCCGTAAGCAACTGTATTGCGCAAGGCTGAGCGGGAAACTGGTTGTTCACATTCGCAAGCAACTGGTTTGCCCCAGTAAGCACGCAGTGCCATGTAGCCTTGAAAGCAGGCGATGATGTAAAGGATAACGGAGGCGATTTTGACATAAATCATCATACGCGGAGCTATGTAGTATTGAAGGGAATCTGTCTTGGTGAGAATTACGATATAGCTGGAAAAACCAAGCAAAATTAACGTACGAAAGAAATAATGAAAACTTATTAATCGGACTTCGCTCATGTCAATTCCTCCTAATTTTATGACTTTAAAAGTTAGAAAAGCGTTCCAAAAGCAGTGAACAACCCAGCACGGTGATAAGAATTAATGCTGATAGTAGGAGTACGAATTTGGATTTGAAAACGGAAAGCATCATAAGTGTGCTTTTGAAATCAAGCATAGGGCCGAGAACTAAGAAAGTAAGAAGTGAACCAGACGTAAATGACGTTTGAAAAGATGAAGCGACAAAAGCGTCCGATGTGGAACATAGAGAAAGAATATAAGCGAAGCCCATCATAAACAAATGGGAACTGATAGGGCCCTGACCAATGGCAAGCAGGCTTTCGCGCTGCATAAAAATTTGAATCAGTGCGGTGAGCAGGGAGCCGAAGACGAGATATTTACCCATTTCGAAAAACTCATCAGAAGCATGAACGAAAAATGTATTTAACTTACTGGATATGCCGCTACCCTGGTGCTGATGACCCTCCAACGCTTCTTCACTTGAAAAGTTGGCGCGGCTTATGCGCAGCGGATTACTTTTGATAAAACGGTAGAGGATGAGTCCGATTATTATGGCAACAGCAAAAGCCAATCCCATGCGGGAATAAGCGATTGCGGGATGATTTCGGAAAGCCATAAATGTAGCAGCGAATACAATAGGGTTAATGATAGGTCCGGTTACGATGAAAACGACTGCGATATAGACGGGCATTCCTTTGAGTATTAGTCTTCGAACAACAGGAATCATGCCGCATTCGCACATTGGGAATAGGATTCCTAGAACGCAGGCGAACAGGATGCCAAGAAGAGGGTTCTTGGGAATGAAACGGCGTATGGTTTGCTCGGATACGAACGTTTGGAGCAAGGAAGAAAGCAATACACCTAGTAAAATGAAGGGAATAGCTTCTAATAGGATGCTGATGAACATGGTTTTGAAAGCTTGAATGCGTTCTGTTGTTAGCGGGGACAGTGTAGGCATGTCGTTGTTTAAAAGGATAAGCACAATTAAAAGGAAACAGATAGCGACTATAACATGCATGCTCGCTCGAAAGACAGTAGTGGGCATTGACGAAGACTCCTTAATCATAATTATTACTATTGTAACCTATGATGAATGAAAGGGGAATAGGACAACTTTGTTAAGGACGAGATGTTCGTCTACTTGACGTATGAGGTCCATTTGCTGCACTATGTTAATAGAACAATTTATGACAGAGGGGTAATGCAAGTGGGCACTCATACGCATACGATTGACGAGATGCTAAGGGCTATGGCTCAGCAAGGGTGGAGAATTACAGAGCAGCGCAGGAGCTTGGCAACGTTATTCGCTGAATCCGGAAGTTATTTGTCGCCAAAAGACGTTTATGAATACATGAAAGTTAAATATCCTGGTGTGAGCTTTGACACCGTCTACCGTAATCTTCGATTGTTGAGTGAGATGGGTGTTCTGGAGCAGTTTCACTTGGCGGATGGCTTGAAATTCAAGGCGAGTTGTTTGTCTCATCATCATCACCATATGATCTGTATCAGTTGTGAAAAGACGGTTACCTTCGAGTTCTGTCCGATGAAGCTGGTGAAGGATTTGCCGGAGAGTTTTGAAATTCAAAGCCATCGTTTTGAGATATTTGGATACTGTTCAGATTGTAAGTCGGGCATTTCTCCCTCTTCGGAGTTGCATTAAAAAGTCATGGAATGTAAAAGCAGTCTGCTGAAGGTGAACTCAGCGGAACTGCTTTTTTTGGTATGTATTGCTTTTATAGTTGGGATTCCGTTAATCGCTTTTGCCAGTCATCTTCGAGGGTTTTTGCATCCAGATCCATACCTATGAGTACGAGATAAGGCGTTCCCTGGAAAGTGGTCTGCTGCCAGTTCGTGCGTTTGCCTGCGAATTGCATAACAAAGGATTCGTGCTTAGCGCCAATCATCAAATAACCTTTCGCGCGAAGTAGTAGGGAGCCCCATTTTGCTAAAAAACGTTCTACAAAGCGCTGTGACAAGGCAAGGTCTTCATCCATAGGGATTGTAATTGTTTGAATACGTGAGAACGATGGGTTATGTTTTGATTTCTCGCTTGACGGCTGTGCAGGTTTAATAGCTTGAAATTGAAACTTTTTATTAAAATTGGACGAGACGGTGGATTGTGATTCTTGTGGACTGAGAGTGCCGAAAATAACCTCTAAATCAAATTGACTATGTGCGGTTGGCAGTATTAGGGAGCGTTCATTGAATTTGCGAATTGTTTTTTCGATAGATCTCTGTTGTTTATCAGTAATTAAGTCGATTTTGTTCAGAATAAGAAGATCCGCAACTTCCATCTGTCTGCGAAGTGTATGGACAAGCTCTCGGTCCGAGGCGAAAATACTGTTATATTCAAGCACGTTTTCGGCGTCAAGTATGGTGACGACTTTATGTAGTTTCACATGAGAAAGTAGTGCAGGCTCGGTCAATGCATCGACGATTTCCTCTGGGTTGGCAACACCGGTTAATTCAATGAGAATGACGTCAGGCTTGCGCACTAACAGTTGTTTAATGGAATCATTAATATCACTTTTCTTACTGCAGCAGATGCAGCCATCGAGCAGTTTGGCCATGTTAACATCAGGTGAGGCTTCTTGGAGGAGATGGCCATCTACATCTTGTTTCCCAAGCTCATTCATAAGAACAGCCGGGTTGAGATTAAAGGAGGCAGCTTCTTCAAGCATGCGGATGAGCAGTGTTGTTTTGCCGCTGCCTAGAAATCCACTCAGTACGATAACGGGAACTTTGCTCAAAAAAAGGACTCCTTCGTCTTGGGATTAAAAAGTAATTATTACGAATTGAATTGTAGTATAAAAAAGGGCAGGCTGCAAGATGGTTATAATAATTTTCTACCTTGAGTGCTTAGGAGGCTATGTTATAATAAAGCCATCTTGAAGAACTCGGAGGTACCCTTTGACGATGAAGTATGTAGCCTAACTTTTTCTGCTAAAACGAAAATGTTCGTTGATAGGCAGACTCTACGATTGTGCAGGTAGAGCGAGTGGGATACGTATGTCTAAAGGGGCTGACTCCATTAGGGGTTGCTGTTCTTTGCATACCAAAATCATGACTTGTTCTTCCTGACCGTAGGCGATTGCTTGCGGTTTTTTTGTATTTGAATTTAAAGGAGGAAATGAGTCTATGACTTTACTAATAAAAGCAACGAATGTGATGAAGGAATTTGCAGGGAAACCACTTTTTGAACAAGTGGAGTTGGAAGTGAATGCAGGGGAGCGGATCGCGATCTATGGCCGCAATGGCATAGGAAAGACGACGCTGCTTCGCCTGTTGGCAGGGACGCTGGAGCTGGATAAAGGCAGTGTGGAACGCAGGCTGCGGCTCGATCAGTGGGGATGGATGGGGCAGCAGACAGAGGCTGATGAGGCGGTGTCCACACACGCCTATGTCGAGGAAGGCTGCCCAGAGCACTGTGCTGCGAAGCGTCGCTTGAAAGAGCTGGAGGCGCGGATGCAGGATGCGGCTGCTCCTTGCATGGAGAGCTTGCTTGCCGACTATCAGGAGGCGGCAGAGCGATACATGGGGTTGGACGGCTACCACTGGGAAACCCAAGTGGAACGGAAGCTGCTGCAGCTCGGACTCGGCCGCGAGCTGTGGGATCAGCCGCTCGGCCAGCTGAGCGGCGGGCAGAAGACGCGCGCCCAGTTAGCGCGTCTGATGGTGCGCGAGCCGCAGCTGCTGCTGCTCGACGAGCCGACCAACCACCTCGACGCGGCGTCGCTCGAATGGCTCGAAGCGTGGCTTCGAGCCTATCCGGGCACCGTCGTGTTCGTTTCCCACGATCGCCATTTCATGGATCGTGTGGCGACCTGCCTGGTCGAGCTGACGCCTACAGGTAGTCGAAAATACCGGGGCGGGTATACGGAGTACACCCGCCAAAAAGAACTAGAGCTGCGTACGCAGGAGCAGCTCTATCGCAAGCAGCAGCTTCTGCGGGAGCAGCTGGAGGAGAGCATTCGCACGTATCGGCAGTGGTTCCATCAGGGCGAGAAAAACGCTCGGGTGGCTGAGGTGCCGATACAGCGCGGGTACTTTCAGGCGCGAGCCGGCACGCATGTGTCGCGGATGAACGCGAAGATGAAGGAGTTGGAGCGCCTGGAAGGGGACCGAGTGGAGAAGCCGCGGGAAGCGGCGCACCTGAAGGTGAAGCTGAGCGCGAGCGACTTCGCTTCACGCTCGCTTGTGCGCATGGAGCGGGCCGCGTTCCGCTACGGCGAACGCGAGTTGTTCGCTGAGCTGAGCCTCAGCGTAGACCGCGGCGACCGTTTGGCCGTGCTCGGCCCCAACGGCTCAGGCAAAACGACGCTGCTCAAGCTGCTCGTCGGTGAACTGCAGCCCACTGCCGGCAAGGTGCGACAGCACCCGCAGACGTCGATCGGCTACTTCTCGCAGAAGCTCGAACATCTCGACGATGGCGAGACGCTGCTGGACAGCCTGCTGGCGCTGCCTGCCATGACGCAGACCCAAGCCCGCACGATTCTGGGCTGCTTCCTCTTCTCAGGCGAAGAGGTGCGCAAGCGCATCGGTGATTTAAGCATGGGCGAGCGCTGCAGGCTCGCCTTCCTCAAGCTTTACTTCAGCGGCGCGAACTTGCTGGTGCTGGATGAGCCGACGAATTATTTGGATATTGATTCTCGGGAGAGAATTGAGCAGGCGCTGCTCCGCTATCCCGGCGCCATGGTCATCGTCTCGCATGACCGCTTTTTCCTTCGTAAGCTGGCGACAAAGCTATTGTGGCTGAGCGCGGAGCGCAGCCCAATCGCTTTCTCAGGCACTTACGATGAGTATGCGGAGGCGAGCTTGGCGAGTGAGAGCTCGCCGGAGCTGCTGGCGCGAGCCAATGAAAGGCGCCAGCTGGAGTTAACGCTGGCGCAGCTCATGAGCGAGGGGGCGTGGAGCCCCGAGAACGCCCCTGCGCAGCTTCAGATCATCCGAGACATCAAGACGAGGCTCTCGGAGCTGCAAGAATAAGTGGATAAAAAGAATAAGCCGGGTGCGCACCCTCAGGATGCGCTTTCCGGCTTATTTGCTTTTTGCGACGTGAAGCAGCTCAGGTACGGTTACAAACGTGTAACCAGCTGCTTTGAGCTTACTAATCAACGGTCCGATAGCCTGTACCGTACCCGACAAATCCTGACTGTCAGCACCTCCGGAGTGCTGAAGGATGATAGAACCAGGCTTCGTTTGCTGCATGATATTATTCAGCACCTGATCGGAGTTCAGTGATTTCCAGTCAAGGGAATCGACATTCCAGTTCACGATCAAATAATGGTGGTCAGCGATCCATCTGACCTGCTCTTCGTTAATCGCGCCATACGGCGGGCGGATTAGCTTAGGTGCATAGCCGATTAAGCCTTGCAGCACGCTCTCTGTGCTCATAATCTGACTCTGGAATTTGTCCACCGTCAGCTTCGGCAGATTCGCATGACTGTAGGAATGATTCCCAATGATATGGCCTTCTTTGACAATCCGCCTAATCATATCAGGGTGGGCGTTAGCTTGAGAACCAAGTACGAAAAAGGTTGCTTTAACTTGGCTCGCTTTAAGCGCATCAAGCACTTTTGGCGTAAATCGGGTGTCAGGCCCGTCATCAAAGGTTAGCGCTATTTTCTTTTCCTGTGCAGAGCCGCGTACCTTGAAGGTATCTGGATATTTTACGACCAGTTGAGAGAGTGTAAGCTTTTTCTGAGAAATTCTAGCTTGGCCTTGATTTTTTTGAACAGGAACAGAAGGTTTCTTAGAAGACTCTGGATGCACTGCTGCTTTTTTTGGGCTAGGTTTGGGTGAAGGTTTGGGTGTTAAAGCAGCAGGTGTTGCTTCTGGTTGAGCTGAGGACGTGGGTGTTCCAGCAGAAAGTGGACTATTCATGCTCCTCGGACTCGCAAGTGGCTCAGTATCAATTTCGTCGTTGCTGAGACTAGAATCTGTTGTTAAATCTTGTTCTTCTACATGAGAATTTTGTGTAGAGCGTTGATCGTAATAAGGCTTATTTTTGGACACACCGCAGCCTGTCGCTAGCAAGCCTGCGATGGCGATGGACCAAAGCCATTTGGTCATGGCAATCCCCTCCGAGCATTATGAATATGCTCTAGCTTTTGTTAAGAAGGGACATCCTATCCAGTGAAAATAACGGTATCAATAGACACAATACCCTGCAAGAAATATCCCGTATGAACTATTTTGAATCATGGACCGTCTTTACATATACCCAAGCAGTACTTGCAGCAAGAAAGGAGAGGATTGAGTTCATGAAAGCCTTGATAAGCAACAACAAATTAGTTGTACTGCTGGTTTTTCTGCTGTGTGCAGGTTGCTTTCATGAGGAAGCCTCAACTCCTTCTCCGAATCTAATGACTTCTACAACTCAAAAACGTGACAATGATTTTTCGGTCTTTGCAGGTGAAAAAATTGGCATTCAAGATCAAGTTCAACCTATACACTTAACACCAACCAAAGCAATTTCATTCGTGGATGAGCTTCATGGATATGGTGTCGCTTCGGGCGCCCGCGATCTTCAATTCTTGAAATCCAGCGACGGTGGAATAACCTGGCGGGCTCTGAGTGGATTGCCTCAAACGATCATGCCGAGCGCGATTTCTTTTTTTGATTCTCTAACGGGTTGGCTGCTTGCCAGTGAATCGTCTGATGAAAAATCAGAACTTCGATTAACCTTAGACGGTGGTCAAACATGGGAGGTAATCGCACAGGACTTACCTGGATTAGAGACTAGGGGAGAAGTGCCGTTTTTTCGCTTTTTTGACCGACATCGAGGGTTGATTGCGTTCCAGAGTGGTAAAGTCATGATGCTCCTTCGAACACAAGATGGGGGTTTGACTTGGTCCGCATCAAGCCGCATCTCAATGCCAATAGAAGAGAAGGGCGTGTTTACGTTCCGTTCAGCCATTGAGGGTTGGTTTATTGGGCCCAGTAAGAAGGATAAAGAAGTATCGATGCTGTATCATATGACAGACGGGGAGACATGGCAAGAAACAGGCAAGCTGCCGAGTTTCCTTGCGCCGCGGGCCATTACTTTTACTGATTCAAAAAATGGGTTCATCCTCTTGCATACGAATCCTCAAAATAATGAGAAAGCATGGCAATTCCTTCGGACATTTGATGGAGGCAAAACGTGGAGCCAACACGAATTTCCTAGCACATTCCAGCCGCTAGCTGCGAGTTTACAATTAAGTTTTCCTACAGCGACTAGTGGCTGGCTTTTGGATGCTAGGGATTTGTGGCGAACGACAGACGGAGGGATGAACTGGCGTTTACTAACGTCATAAACCTCTTATATGATTTTCTGAAAGGTAACGATATCGAGAAATTGGCCCCATTTAAAGCCAACCTCACGGAAATGAGCGCACTGTGTATAGCCATTTTTCGTAAACATATGAATACTAGGTTTATTATCCGCGCAAATTGTAGAGATCAGAGCGTGGAAGCCGCGCTCTTTGGCGACCGTTTCTATGTACTGAATGGCTGCGGAGCCCAATCCTTTGCCCGTGCATTCTGGATGCAAATAGATCGTCACTTCCCCGGTGGTATCATAGGCTTGCTTTTTCTTATGCGGCATGACTTGCACATATCCTTGAAGGCTCCCGTCCCAAGTTATCACATAAGTTTGGTAACGCGGGTTCGGATGAATAACACTCTCCGTAAATTCTGAGATCTCTACAGGCTCCGTGTGAAAAGAAACAGTCGTATGCACGACAAAATGATTGTAAATATCCATTAGAAGGGGAATATCGGACTCTTCTAATTTTTTAAATGATAGGGTAGACATGGTGTAAGCTCCTCGCTGTGAGATTTAGACAACATATTCCCAATATGTTCCACGGAAGAAGCTGAAATCCTTTTTAAAAAGGACAATTCGAAATAGACATCTAATCATATTCCATGTATCTTAGATATATTGTCTTACTATTCATAAAAGATAAAGTTGAACCATCGGAAATAGGGGGAGTCACATGTCGGGCAATTCAAGCTACATTCTCGTGATCGTCATTGGCGTAATCGTACTCGCTGGTCTTACATTCATGAATCTTCGCAAAATAAGTAGATCTACTGCGGATCTAACCCAGCTCAAAAGAAGAACACTTCTCTGGAGCGAAATATCACTTGCGCTTTTCGTTCTGCAATTTTTCTTCCGTGATCGTGAAGGAGGGTTCCTGCTATTCTTTGGAATTCTCACCCTATTCACAGGAGCGCATTATCTCGGCGTATTGTATTATTCACGAAAAAGAAGCAACTAAAGGCGAAGAAGCTCTCCTCAGTAGTTCTACTACTAAAGGAAAGCTTCTATTTATATTCCTGATTTTCTACAATTTAAATTCATGCCTGTTATTCGTTCCAACTCGATGGCTGCGTTTTTGTCGGCGTCTTCCATTTTTGATACCATTTCTTCTTTTTCTTCTTCTCCATTAACGTTCTTAATTGCAGCATGACCAGCTTGGCCCTGTCTTCATCCGCATATTTGTTGCGCAAACGTTCAAAAATTGTGTGATCTTTCATAGGATACCTTCTTTTCTGACTGTAAGATGAATGCGAAATAAACAGAATGTATGTTCTTGTTTCTATCATATCACATGAAGTGTGTAGGAGGGAATACAAGGTTTTGAAAATTCATTTAGGAATAAAATAATGAAGGAGATATGTATGGATAGATTGTTGAAATTTTTATTGAAAAGAGTAAGGATGAAGGTAATGAAATCATTTACAATGGAATTACAAGTGCTGATATGTTTATAAGGGCGGATTGGGAAAAAGAAGATTACACTATCAATATGACGCTTAGTAATAGTGGGACAACAAAGAAGAATAAAACATTTATAGATATATCAATTAGAAAGAATGGTATAGAATTTACTGGTTCTAAATAAAAAAAGCCGCACTTAGCGGCTTTTTTTCATTTAATCGTTTTGAGTTGAGATGAAATGAATGAGTCCCACAAACACTAAAAAGATAACAAGGCCCAGCTTTCGCGATCACCTCAAGGGAGAGGAGAGAAAGTGCTTTTGCTAAGGGTTAGTCTCCATTTTTTTGTATTTAAAGAATAACATTAATGTGGCGCCGAACTCCATTTAAAACAAATCTGCAGATTAAGGAAAAGCTGTATCATGTCAACATTCCTAGCATAGTATGTAGGAAGGTGGTGATGATAAATGACATTTACACTTGCAGACTGGATGATGTACACCATGTGGGCCATATTTGGATTAATGATCATTGATTTTCTAATCGCCTTTTTCCAATCCTTTTGGAAAGGCTCTTTTGACCCAACTTTTGTATTAGGTTATTTGAAAGATGTTCTATATTATGTCCTGCCATTAGAGATTGTTTTATCCTTGATTCCAGCTGATCCTACGGGGTGGACTCTTGTGATTTTTTATTTCGTTGGAGGTATCGCAGTAATTCTCAAGTATGTATTGGACATTAAAAGAAAATTTCAATAATAAGACTGTGGCCTTCCTTCATGGGAGGCCTATGGTTTTCATAGAATAATACAAACCGTCTTAAAGGAAGTGAGTCCATGAAGAGATATCAGTGGATCAAGTGGCGAACATTCATCCTATGGGTCGCAGCGCTCGTCTTAACCGGCATACTGTTATGGGCAGGAGGACCGACATCTTGGAATATCGCATTGACTATTATCGGTATTGTGATGCAGCTGCTCTTTGCCATCATGTTCATGATTGTCCAGTTCGTAGCCCTTTTTTGGTTCCTAGCTCGTGGACGCACGTATTGGATTCTGCCTGGAGAGACTGGGGCCACTTGGGATGACTACCGGGGAAACCCCGAAATCGTTGAGAATGCCAAACGGATCGTCACCCTGCTCAAAGGCGTAAAGGAGTTCAAGGAAATGGGTGGTGAGGCGATCAGAGGCTTGCTGCTCTGCGGTCCTCCTGGCACCGGTAAGTCCTACCTGGCTCAGGTGATCGCTAACGAAGCGCAGGTGCCTTTTGCTTATGCCTCGGCTCCCAGCTTTCAGAACATGTTCTTCGGCGTCGGCAACCTGAAGGTAATGGGCCTCTACAAGAAGACCCGGAAGCTGGCGACTGTGTATGGCGCCTGCATCATCTTCATCGACGAGATTGACGCGATCGGGATGAGTCGCCAGGCGGGAGCAGGAGCAGCAGGAGGAATGTTCGGCATGGGCGGCGGCTCTGGCCTGCTTAATGAGCTGCTCTTACAGATGGACCCGCCGAACATCGACAACTCCAAGATTTCCAAGATGCTTCGGTCGCTGGGGCTGCGTCGCAAGAAAGCAGAGCGGCCGGCGGTGCTGACAGTCGCTGCGACCAACCTGCCCGATGTACTCGACCCTGCACTGCTCCGGCCTGGCCGCTTCGACAGGCAGCTTTGGGTCGATACCCCTGACTATGATGGTCGGGTGGACGTCTTCCAATACTATCTCCGGAAGGTGAAGAGGGACTCTACGCTAACTCCGGAAGCAGCAGCGCTCGATACGGTCGGTTACAGCCCTGCGCAGATCAAACATATTGTCAACGAATCGCTTGTTATCGCCCACCAACGGGGGGCCCAGGAAGCCAGTTACGAGGACTTCCGTGCTGCCATGGAAACCTATGAGTGGGGACTCAAACAGCCGCTCCGCTCCATGAGAGACGACGAGAAGCGGAATGTCGCCTACCATGAGGCCGGTCATGCGGTGGCCCAGTACCTATTGAAGCCTCACGACCGGGTCTGGAAAGTGACGATCATCCGCCGGGGCGGCGCGCTCGGTCTCGCTGCCACCAAGCCGACGCATGAACGGTATAACCGAAGCGATAGTGAGATATTAGCGGAGATTCAAGTCTGTCTGGCAGCTCGGGCGGTGGAAGAGGTGTATTTGGGGAAAAAATTAAACGGTGTCACCTCCGACCTGCAGCAAGCTACAGAGATGGCCGGTGCCTACCTCGGTATGGTAGGTATGGGCGATGAGCTATTCAGTTGGCTTGCGACGGGCTCTCGTGCCGATGCACTCAAGGCACTCCGGCCAAAGATTAACGAGCTTCTGAAGGATCAGATGCTCCAAGTAAAGAATTTAGTAAGGGAACACGTCGACTTCGTCCACGCCATTGCATCGGAGCTGCTAAAGCAAGGCGATCTAACCGGCGAGGAGATTGAGCAGATCTATGTACGGCTGTATGGCCGTAGTCGGCCAGAGGCAATTGAGGTAAAAACCCAGGCGGTTATTGATTCCCTGGCACAAGTTGCTCAGGAACACCGGCTGGAGGAGGACGCCAACGAAACGAAGGATTCCGAATAAACATTCGATTTATCTTTCTTTTTAGTATAACTGAATAACACTATCTAATAAGAAGCATACAGAAATAAACCCTTATAGAAAAATAAGGGTTTTTAGCAATCTGTATTATAAAATAATAACGGCGACCGCTTGCGCGATCGCCTCATGGGAGAGGAGAAACCGGACGAAGAACTTATGGGGAAACGTAAGTCTTCTCCGCGGTTGTCTACGACATTCTCTGATGTCGATAGTTCAAGGATGACCGTTTTACGGGAAATTTATACATCATAGGGATAAATTTTTTGTGTCCGATTAGAGCTTGTGGTACGATAGCAAAAGAATGAGCCAGCTAGAAGGGGAATACGTAAGATGAGAGTGATTTCAGGCACCGCCAAAGGCAGGCCGTTAAAAGCTGTACCCGGTACCAGCACGCGGCCAACAACGGATAAAGTGAAAGAAGCGATCTTCAGTATGATTGGTCCTTATTTTGATGGAGGACAGGTACTTGATCTATTCGCAGGTACAGGCGGACTCGGGATTGAAGCGCTCAGCCGCGGGATGACTAAGGCTGTCTTCATTGATATCGAGAAGAAAAGTATTGACACGATTGGGCATAATTTAGTAACCGCAGGTCTCAAGGACCAAGCTGAGATCTACCGAACCGATGCTGCTCGTGCTTTGAAAGCATTAGCGAAGCGGGAGCAGCAATTTGAACTCGTTTTCCTCGATCCTCCGTACAAAATGAAATTTATCGCGGAGCTGATAAGTACGATGGAAGAGCAGTCGATCGTTCCAATGAATGCCACGATAGTTGTGGAGCATGATGCTAAGGATGTTCTCGAAGATACCATCGGAGGATTTAAGCAGCAGCGAAGATCCGATTACGGAGATACCGCTGTCACGATTTACAAAGGATCAGCAGAATAAATATGAGCAAGTTTTTTAAGGAGATGAACAGCATGATGAGGCAAGAACACGGTATTACAGTTGCCGTTTATCCAGGCAGTTTTGATCCTGTTACACATGGCCATCTTGACATTATACATAGAGCGGCAAAAGTGTTTGATAAGTTGATTGTAGCTGTACTGAATAACACTTCCAAGAATCCTCTATTCACATTGGAAGAACGGATGGAGCTCATTAGGAAGGTGACCAAGGATCTGCCGAATGTGGAGGTGGATGGTTTTAGAGATTTAATGGTTAATTATATGAAAGCTCGCAATGTGCGACTAATTGTTCGTGGACTTCGGGCGGTCTCGGACTTTGAGTATGAATTGCAGATGGCTTCTACGAATCACAAGCTAAATCCAGATGTAGAAACTTTCTTTATGACTTCGAAACCTCAGTTTTCGTACTTGAGCTCAAGTATTGTGAAGGAGATTGCTAAGTTTCACGGGCCAGTGGAAGATCTAGTTCCGGCTGAGGTGGAAGAAGCGTTGAAGAAGAAATTCCCTCGAATCTAATGGAATTACGAATCAATAGTTTTCTTTTTGAAAGTTCTCAGGACCGTTGAAATCATCATCATCAAAGTGAATAATAGTAGGAACTGCGTCAGCATAGGTCCCCATAGGCCCCATGCCGATTCGCCGTTCAGTGGAAAGGCAACAGTAGGATATTCGCTTTTGGCTTTGTCTAACCATAGAAAGCTAGGCTCAGAATCCAGCAAAAGCAGCTGCAGTGGCTTCCAAAGCAGAACAGTTACTACCAACGCAAGTACAGCATGAAGAGCACGGGACTGAAAGAAGAACAGATAACGAGCATCAGTTTTTTGATGAAAGCCTGCTACTTGCGCGTGGGCAGACAAGCCTCCCCAGCCAAGAAAAGCGCTTAGGAGCGCCATTTGCGGAAGTAAGGAGAGGCCTTGTGCTTGGCTAAAAGCATAAGCGCCCAGATGAATTTCCAGAATCCCCTTGAGCCACTGAGGAGTGATATCGGTGTGGACATTCATAAAAGCAAGTAAATAGTGTATGACGGGTTGGAATACATCCGTAAGATGAGTTATGTTGACGACATTAATCAGTACGGAAAAAATCATCATATATCCGCCAATTAGCATTAAAGTTTGCACAGAAGAGGTTACCGAATCCCCAAGCAGCTTACCGAACGGACGTCCATCGTGTAAATAAGCTTGGCGCATCGTTGATAAGGAGAGTTTCAAGACGGAAGCGGATGTTTGATTATTAGGCCGCAAGGTGGCTATTTGGAGTTCTTGGGAATCAGCTAAGGGCTGCTGTGCTTTTCTGGAATTTCTCATCAGGAATCCTGTTAAAATAGCGGAGGTATAATGGACGACCGCAAGTATGAAGCCCAGCTTTGTGCTGTGCAGAAAGCCGACGCCTACGACCATAATCAGGAATAAGGGGCTGCATAAATGGGACAGTGCCGTTAATCGTTCTGTTTCTGTTTGGGAGATGAGGTTTTTTTCCCTCAGGGTAGCTGTAATTTTGGCTCCGGTAGGAAATCCTACTATAAGACCTGAAGCTAGCGCCCACCCACTTACACCGGGAAGGCGGAATACAATTCTCATCAGCGGCTCTAAAAGAATGCCTATCCCTTGAATAACACCAAAACCGATTAATAGCTCGGTCATAATGAGAAAAGGCATGAGTGCCGGAAATACAAGCTTCCACCAAATTGTAAGTCCCTCGAGCGAAGACTGAAATGCTTTGTCCGGGAATAAAATGACAGACACGACTACAAGGGCAGCCAAAGACCCCAGTACCAGCGTTGTGAGTTTGGAGTTGGATCTTACATTCTTGGGCTGCATCATATCACCTCGTCCTTTAAACATGCTTCAATTGTACGCTAGAGCATGCGGGTTTAGACCAAGCTTTCGCTTGGAGGTAAGGCAAGAGACATCTACTTGTATTAGGCATCAGGAAGGGGAACCTGCATGGAGAACGAAGAAGAGAGTACGATTCGTACATGGTCGAATGATTCGTATCGATATCCGAAAAGATCGGCGACTAGGCGCTATTTAATATCCGCGATTGTCGGAGTTGTCATTGTTTATTTGTTGTTTTTTGTAAGACTTCCATTTTTTATATTCATGCCAGGGACTGCGGAAGAAATTAAACCGATGGTGACGATCCCCAAAGGCTCTGATGACGAAAAAGGGACGCTGATGTTAACCACAGTACGAGTTGCCGATGCCAACATGGTTAATTATTTAATCGGACTCGTACATCCGTATGAAGAGATTCAGCCCAAAACGAGTGTTTTGCGTAAAGGTGAGTCGGAACAAGAGTATTCACAGCGCCAAGAGTATGTTATGTTGACATCCCAAGCAAGTGCTATTCAAGCGGCCTATAAGCAAGCCAAAATCCCCTTTCATATCAATCATGAAGGAGTTATGGTACTCCAGACGCTGCCTGGCCTATCGGGAGAAAAGGTTCTCAAATCAGGAGATGTGCTTTTAAAAGCTGGAGATAAAGAAGTGAAGGTCGCGCAAGATTTACTGGACTCACTTAAAGGGAAAAAAGCGGGGGATACAATTTCTATCACGTATTCGAGGAAAAAAGTCGAACAGCAAGCTACGCTGACGCTTGGTGCGCTTCCTAAGCAAGAAGGCGAGCAGGGCGAACCGCGGGCAGGTATTGGCGTTGTACCGGCCGATATGCAGGCTGTAAAAGCGGACCAGGAGGATCAACAAGTATCCATTAAGGCTGGTGAGATTGGCGGTCCTTCGGCGGGATTAATGTTCTCCTTAGAGATTTACAATCAACTAGTGCCAGATGATATTACCAAGGGTTATCGCATTGCGGGGACAGGAACGATTGAAAGCGACGGCACTGTAGGTCCAATTGGCGGTATTCAGCATAAAATCATTGCCGCGGATCGGGAAAAGGCCGATTATTTCTTTGCACCTAAAGATGTTACTTATAAAGATGGTACCAAAATCGAGAATTACACAGCAGCTGTCGAGAGGGCCAATCAAATTAAGACCAAAATGAAAATTGTTGAAATCGGCACAATGGAAGATGCACTCAAATTTCTAGCAGCATTGCCTCCGAAATAAGCTAGATTTAGTAAAAACAATATAATTTAAATTGACAAAAGGCATTCAAACTGGATATAATAATCTTTGTTTGTTTGGGGTGAAAAACACATGCAAATTCGTTTTAGAGAGCTATCTCTTAAAGGGCAGGCTCATATGACCGAAGAATTGACCTTGACTGATCCTTTTGAAGGACGTCAAGATATCCTTGGTCATGGTCCTGTACACGTCGATCTTCAAGCTGTGTACGAAGATGGAGCAGCAAAAGTTAACGGTACGTTAACGCTAGACTTGGAGTTAAGCTGTTCACGATGCTTATCGCACACTAACCAAACAATCGAACTTCCTTTTGAGGAAGTCTTCATGCAAAAACCAGAAGAAGAGGATCCGGATCTAGACGAGGATATTCATTTGGTGGTTGGAGATAAAGTCGATTTGGAGCCTTACGTTGTAGAAAATGTAGTGGTCGGTTTACCGTACATACCACTTTGTGACGAAGCGTGCAAAGGTCTCTGTCCCGTGTGCGGAGAGAATCGCAATCAACGCGATTGCGGCTGTAAGCAGGAGAAGATTGATCCTAGGCTTGCAGGTCTCGCGGACTTTTTTAACAAAGAATAAGGCATCATTGAAATTCGTATAAGGAGGTGTTTTGAATATGGCAGTACCTCAAAGAAGAACGTCCAAAACTCGTCGCGACAAGCGCCGTACTCACTTTAAATTGGAAGTTCCAGGCATGGTGAAATGTGAACAATGTGGAGAGCTGAAGCTAGCACACCGTGTGTGCAAGTCTTGCGGAACTTACAAAGGTAGAGAGATCGTAAAAGCATAAGATTGGACATAGTACTTCATCCTAGTGTGAGGTGCTATTTTTTTTGCTTTCTTTTTGGCTATAAATTTAATATACTACAGTTTAGTATCTGGTAATAAGATGAGATCTCACGAGATAAGGTGGTGCTCGCCATCGAACGCCTTCCTAAACGACAAAGGCAGCAGCAATTGCTTCAAGCCATTGAAGCTAATCCTTTTATGACAGACGAGGAACTGATGCGAACGTTTCAGGTCAGTATCCAAACCGTCCGCTTGGATCGGTTGGAACTCGGCATTCCTGAGCTGCGGGAACGAATGAAGCATATGGCGGTCAAAACGTACGATCATGTACGCTCACTGCCAATTGATGAAATTATTGGAGAAGTGATTGATTTACAGCTGGATCAAAGCGGTATCTCGATTTTTGAAATTAAAGAAGATCATGTTTTCTCAAGAACCAAAATTGCAAGAGGACATCATATTTTCTCGCAAGCGAACTCCCTGGCGGTTGCCGTCATCGACGATCCCATAGCTTTAACAGCTTCTGCAGACATACGTTTTATTCGTTCTGTAAAGCTCGGAGAGAAATGTATCGCCAAAGCCTATGTGCGTTCCGTTTCCAAAGGGAAAGCAAGAGTCGAGGTGTTTTCATATGTTGGCGATGAAACGGTTTTTCGAGGCAACTTTGTGATCTTTCATTCGAAGAAAGAGCAACATCTAGATAGGGAGGACAAGCTGCATGCGAATCGCGATTGATGCAATGGGCGGCGACAATGCTCCTAAAATCGTAGTCGAAGGTGCACTCGCAGCGGCCAAAGAATGGAAGGATGTTCATATCATTCTGGTCGGTAACAGCGCCGCGATTGAAGCGCATCTCACAGAAAGGCCAGCGAACTTAACTATCCATCACACGGAAGAAGTCATTGAAGCAGAGGATGAGCCCGTTAAGGCTGTTCGACGCAAAAAAGACGCTTCCATGGTGGTAGCAGGAAGGCTGGTACGTGAGAAGGAAGCAGAAGCCATGATTTCTGCAGGAAATACAGGTGCTCTGATGACGACTGGATTGCTAGTCGTAGGAAGAATTCCAGGGATCGAGCGTCCGGCACTAGCGCCTATGATTCCAACTATGGATGGAAACGGTGTTCTTGCGCTCGATCTGGGAGCAAATATGGATGCAACAGCCGAACAGCTGATTCAATACGCCATTATGGGCAGTATTTATCGCTCCAAAGTTCACGGTATTGCCAAGCCTCGTGTAGGCCTGCTGAATGTCGGTACAGAAGCGACCAAAGGGAATGAATTAACGAAAACGGCATATCCTTTAATGGAACAAGCCCCTATTCATTTTGTGGGGAATGTCGAATCTTCTCAAGTGCTTCGTGCCAAATGCGATGTCATCGTGTGCGATGGATTCGCTGGGAATATTATGCTGAAATCATTGGAAGGCGCTGCGTCTACGATTTTCTCAGCACTGAAACAAGAGTTCACCAAAACCATTTTTACTAAACTTGCAGCGGCTGTCTTGAAACCAGGACTTACACAATTCCGCAAAAAGTTGGATTATAACGAACATGGGGCGGCCCCGTTTTTGGGTATTGATGGATTAGTCCTAAAAAGCCATGGCTCCTCCGATGCGAATGCTATTAAGAATGCAGTTCGTCAAGCGAGAATTGCCTTGCAAAATGATTTGGTTGGCACGATATCTGCCGAAATTAGCCACGGGAAGAGAGATATAACAACATGAATTTAATACCAGTTGGGGTACTCGGAACGGGTAAATATGTACCAGAACGAATTTTAACAAATCAAGAATTGGAAACCATGGTCGAAACGAATGATGAGTGGATCGTGACCAGAACGGGTATACGTGAAAGAAGAATAGCCTCCGAAGTACAAGCTACGTCTGATCTTTGTTATGAAGCCGCACTGATTGCTCTGACTAATGCAGGGATTACGGCAGACCAACTTGATTTGATTATAGTAGCAACGATTACACCTGATATGGCATTCCCTTCAACGGCATGTATTCTCCAAGAGAAGCTGGGAGCCAAAAAAGCAGCAGCTTTTGACTTGTCAGCAGCTTGTTCAGGCTTTGTATATGGACTAGCTAATGCCTCTAACTTCATTGCCACAGGTACATATAAACATGCACTTATCATTGGCGCTGATTGCTTATCCAAAATTACTGACTATACAGACCGAAACACATGCATTCTTTTTGGCGATGGCGCTGGAGCCGTTGTTATTGGGGAAGTGCCTGAACATAGAGGTTTCAAATCGTTTGAGTTGGGTGCTGATGGTACAGGAGGTCCGCTCCTGAAAATTGAAGGTGGCGGGTCGCGTAATCCTTCCTCACAAACCTCCATTGACCAACGTTTGCACTACATCTATATGGCCGGAGCTGAAGTCTTCAAATTTGCCGTCCGAATCATGGGCAATGCCGCTGATGAAGTGCTGCGCAAAGCAGGCTGGGAAAAAACAGACATCGATCTGCTCGTACCGCACCAAGCCAATATGAGAATCATTCAAGCTTCACTAAATCGTCTAGAACTGACTGACGACAAATGTATGATCAACCTAGACAAATACGGTAACATGTCCGCGGCCTCTATCCCAGTAGCTCTTGCAGAGGCAGTTGAGCAGGGAAGATTGAACGAAGGCGACCGTCTTGTACTAGTCGGCTTCGGCGGCGGTCTTACTTGGGGCGCAGCTGCTTTGGTTTGGTAGTTCGTTACTGCCTGCACTATCCCCAAGGCTCAGGTGTTTAGAAAGAGACCATTCTTTTTTCTTTTCCACTGACCCGGGGTTACACTGGATAAAGTACGCGATCGATTGTAAGTCTTACAGATGATAAGAGTTTTCCGAGTGAGACTATTGGTGCTATCCCTAAGGCTCAAGCGTCTAGAAAAAGGCCATACTTTTCTTCTTTTCCACTGAACCCGATGGTTATGCAGGAAAATTGTACGATTGACGAAAAACTTTCAGCTGATAAAAGTTTTTTGTGTAAAGCTATTGGCGCTATCCCTAAGGCTCAGGTGTCTAGAATAGGACCATACTTTTCTTCTTTTGCACTGAACCCGGTGGTTACGCAGGAAGATTGCCGTTTGACTGCAAAACTTTCAGCAGATAAGAGTTTTCCGTGTAAAGCTATTGGCGCTATCCCTAAGGCTCAGGTATCTAGAAAAGGACTATTCTTTTCTTCTTTTGCACTGAACCCGATGGTTACGCAGGAAGATTGTCGTTTGACTGCAAAACTTTCAGCTGATAAGAGTTTTCCGTGTAAAGCTATTGGCGCTATCCCTAAGGCTCAGGTGTCTAGAAAAGGACTATTCTTTTCTTCTTTTCCACTGAAACCGTTGGTTACGCAGGAAGATTGACTGTAAGTTTTGCAATTGATATAAGTTTTCCAAGTGATGCTATTGACACTAACCATGAGGCTCAGTAAAGCAAAAGCCATCTGGTGATGCGGCAGCCTCAGTAAACAATTTGAGTGGGGACTGTTAGAGTTACTGAGGAACTGAAGAACTGAAGAACTGAAGAACTGAAGAACTGAAGAACTATGGAACTGAGGAACTGAGGAACTGAGGAACTGAGGAACTGAGCTAAGGGGATAGTGTCAATAAGGGGGATAGAAAAAAAGTCGCCCGTCAAAAAAATGGAATTTTAAGTAAAATTTATATTTAATTACTGAAAATTATCGTGGAAGGGGATCCTTTTCTCGTATGGGTAAAATAGCATTTGTATTTCCTGGTCAAGGCTCGCAGTCCGTGGGTATGGGACAAGATTTATACACGAATCATCCTGCTGCTAGAGCATATTTTGAGCGCGCTAACGAAGCGCTAGGCTTTTCTTTATCTGATCTGATCTTCCAAGGTCCAGAGGACCAATTGAAGATCACCTATCACACGCAGCCTGCACTGCTGACAACAAGCATCGCTTGTTTGGAAGCGTTCAAGGCTGCGGGCATTAAGCCAGACTATGTTGCCGGACATAGTCTCGGTGAATACAGCGCGCTGGTCGCAGCGGGCGTGCTCGCGTTCGAAGACGCGGTCCGCACGGTGCGGGCCCGCGGCGAGTACATGGAACAGGCCGTCCCTGGAGGCCTGGGTGCGATGGCAGCCGTGCTGGGAGCCGAGCGCGAAGCGCTTGCCGAGCTATGCGCGGCTATCACAAGCGGCGGCTCAGTCGTGGAGCTCGCCAATGTGAACTGCCCGGGACAGATCGTCGTCTCGGGCAGTAAAGAAGGTGTTGCAGCGGTTGTAGAACGCTGCAAAGAAGCCGGAGCGAAGCGTGCCATACCGCTCGAAGTGAGCGGGCCTTTTCATTCTTCACTCATGAAACCAGCCTCGCAGCGCCTCGCAGAGGTGCTCGCGTCGATCGAGATGAGGGATGCAGCCGTGCCCGTTGTGGCTAACGTAACGGCTCGTCCTGTCACGCAGCCTGGCGATATACGCGGGCTGCTCGTAGAGCAAGTGTACTCTCCAGTATTGTGGGAGGACACCATTGTTTATCTGATCGGCCAAGGCGTCGATACGTTTATTGAGCTTGGCTCGGGAACGGTTCTCGCCGGTCTGATCAAAAAGGTAGACAAAACGGTGAAGACCGTGTCAATCGGCAGCCTAGAAGCTTTGGAGAAGTATATGCAGGAGGTACACAATCATGTTAACGGGTAAGGTAGCACTGGTAACAGGGGCGTCTCGAGGTATTGGCCGAGCGATTGCTTTGCATTTGGCTGAACATGGGGCTGATGTTGTTGTGAACTATGCAGGAAGTGAAGCCGCTGCTGGAGAAGTTGTTGAGCAGATTGAAGCGATGGGACGTAAAGCGATTAAGCTGCGTGCCGACGTAAGCAGTTTTCAAGAGGCTGATGATTTAGTGAAGCAAACGCTAGAAACTTTTGGTAAAATTGATATTCTTGTGAATAATGCTGGCATAACAAGAGACAATTTAATCATGCGGATGAAGGAAGAAGAGTTCGATCAAGTCATCGCTACGAATCTCAAAGGTGTGTTTAACTGTGTAAAAGCCGTTACCCGCCCGATGATGAAACAGCGTTTCGGTCGAATTATTAATATATCTTCTGTAGTGGGTGTGCTCGGTAACCCGGGTCAGGCCAACTATGTAGCAGCAAAAGCAGGCGTTATTGGCTTAACCAAAGCGACTGCGAGAGAACTATCT
Source organism: Paenibacillus sp. Soil724D2 (assembly GCF_001427935.1). Taxonomy (NCBI): domain Bacteria; kingdom Bacillati; phylum Bacillota; class Bacilli; order Caryophanales; family Paenibacillaceae; genus Paenibacillus; species Paenibacillus sp. Soil724D2. Next base: position 230,122 of record NZ_LMRY01000001.1, on the reverse strand, counting down.
TCTCGAGGCATTACGGTGAATGCTGTAGCGCCAGGTTTCATTGAAACCGATATGACGGACAAGTTGTCATCCGAGATGCGAGAGCAAATGTTGAAGCAAATTCCACTGGAGCGCCTTGGCCAACCTGAGGAAATTGCAAAGGTTGTTCGCTTCCTAGCATCGGACGATGCGTCCTACATGACAGGCCAAACACTTCATGTGGATGGCGGCATGTACATGTAAGTTTTACCAGAAAGAGAATCTCAAAATTGACTACTGGCAATCTGTCAGAGATTCTCGTATAATACCAAAGAGGAGGTGAACCGGATGTCCGACGTATTGGATCGTGTTAAACGAATTGTTGTCGATCGTCTAGGGGTTGATGAAGCTGAAGTCACCCTCGAAGCATCTTTCAAAGAAGATCTAGGTGCTGATTCTCTCGATGTAGTTGAATTAGTAATGGAATTAGAAGATGAGTTCGATTTAGAAATTTCCGATGAAGATGCTGAGAAGATTACGACTGTAGGAGAAGTTACGAATTACATAAAATCTCATACGTAATAGTCTACCGAGTCCCGTTTCTAATCAAGACGGGACTTTCTCTCCATTTTCAAACAATAAAAAATGATGCTCTACTACATAGAAGGTGGTACAAATGAACAGAGTTGTAATTACAGGTATGGGCGTAGTTACTGCCCTTGGTCAAGATTTAGAAACGTTTTGGGGCAATCTGACTTCTGGTAAATCCGGAATCAGTTTGATCGAGAATTTTGATGTAAGCGAGTATCCGACTCGTATTGCTGCTGAGGTTAAAGATTTTAATATTGAGAATTATGTCGATCGTAAGGATTCACGTCGGATGGACCGTTTCGTTCAATTCGCTGTAGCTGGTGCGATCAATGCGCTAAAAGACGCGAACTTGAATGTGAAGGAAGATACGGATCCTGAACGTGTGGGCGTATCGGTCGGATCAGGAATTGGCGGTTTGAATACGTGGGAAGAACAGCATAGAATTCTTTTGGAGAAGGGGCCGAAACGCGTATCTCCCTTCTTTATTCCGATGATGATTGCGAATATGGCGTCTGGACAAGTTTCAATGATTACAGGGGCAAAAGGACCGAACTCCACGGCTGTAACTGCCTGTGCAACAGGTACACACTCCATCGGTGATTCGTTCAAAATGATTCAACGTGGTGATGCCGACGTAATGATTTGCGGCGGTGCTGAGGCAACGATTACACCGATTGGTGTAGCAGGCTTTTGTGCTTTGCGTGCCATGTCAACTCGTAATGAAGAGCCTCACTTGGCTAGCCGCCCGTTTGATACAGACCGCGATGGTTTTGTCATGGGCGAAGGAGCTGGCGTGATGATTTTGGAATCGCTCGAACATGCGCAGAAGCGTGGGGCACGCATTTATGCCGAAGTGATTGGTTATGGGATGAGCGGTGATGCTTACCACATGACAGATCCAGATCCGGACGGGGCAGCACGTTGTATGGTCAAAGCGATTAAAGACGCAGGCATTAGCCCAGAGTCAATTTCATACATCAATGCTCATGGAACTTCTACGTCAGTAGGAGATAGGTCAGAAACTACGGCTATTAAGAAAGCTTTAGGCGAACACGCCTACAAAGTAGCTGTCAGCTCGACGAAATCAATGACGGGCCATTTGCTTGGCGCTGCAGGCGGTGTAGAAGCTGTTATCTGTGGTTTAACTATTTCTAATAGCTTGATTGCACCAACAATCAATTTGGTCAACCAAGACCCTGAGTGTGATTTGGATTATGTGCCAAACACAGCTCGTGAAGCAAAGGTAGACATTGCGATGTCGAACTCATTTGGCTTCGGTGGACATAATGCAACGATTATCTTGAAAAGGTTTGAAGCATAATTTGCCTTCCTACGAAGAAAGATAACGGAATATCATTCTCTCTGGGTGGTGAATAAAGGCAATGAACCGTGATATTAAAGAACTGCAGCAACGAATAGGGATTACATTTCGGAAAAAAGAGCTGCTTCAGCAAGCTTTTACCCATTCTTCTTATGTCAATGAGCACCGTATTGCTGGGCATAAAGATAACGAGCGTCTGGAGTTTCTTGGGGATGCTGTCCTTGAACTAACGGTTTCGGAATTCTTATATGATTCTTATCCAGGGCGTTCAGAAGGTGAATTGACGAAGCTCAGGGCGTCTATCGTTTGTGAGCCGTCACTCGTTACGTTCGCTGAAGATTTGGATTTCGGTGCTTTTGTATTACTCGGTAAAGGAGAGGAGTTAACCGGAGGGCGTTCACGCCCGGCGCTCCTTGCCGACGTTTTCGAGTCCTTTGTTGGAGCTTTATACCTTGATCAAGGCTTGGATATCGTAAAAGCTTTTCTCAAAAAGCACGTTTTCGCAAAAATCTCCAGTGAAGGTAAGCTGTTAATTATTGATTACAAGACTCTATTGCAGGAGCATACCCAACATCACAATATGGGTTCATTGGAATACCGCATTGTGAATGAAAGAGGGCCAGCTCATGAACGTGAGTTTGTAGCTGAAGTGCACATGGATGCCGACCTTCTGGGAACCGGAGCGGGACGTTCCAAGAAAGAAGCGGAACAGCAGGCTGCTGCTGGGGCCTTGTCGAAATTGAATGTGACCGTTCAGCGGTAATGCATATGGCTTAAAGGGGCGGCTGCGGCCGCCTTTTTGTTTTTTTCTCTTATTTTTATAAGGGATATGTTACAATAATTTCTGAGGTGAGACCATGTTTTTGAAACGGATTGAATTATCCGGGTTTAAGTCTTTCGCAGACCGTACGGAACTGGAATTTGTACGCGGTATTACCGCAGTTGTAGGTCCTAATGGCAGTGGAAAAAGTAATATTTCGGACGGTATCCGCTGGGTGTTAGGTGAGCAAAGTGCTAAGTCCTTGCGTGGCGGTAAAATGGAAGATGTTATTTTTGCAGGCAGTGATGCGCGCCGTGCAGTCAATTATGGGGAAGTCTCGCTGACGCTTGATAATACATCGCAATCGCTTCCACTTGACTTCAATGAAGTGACGGTTACTCGCAGAGTGCATCGCAGTGGGGAAAGTGAGTATTTAATTAATAAGCAGCCCTGCCGCCTGAAAGATATAACGGAATTGTTCATGGACACAGGGATAGGGAAAGAAGCTTATTCCATTATTGGACAAGGTCGTATTGAAGAAATTCTAAGTACGAAATCCGAAGATCGTCGAGGGATCTTTGAAGAAGCTTCGGGGATTGTTAAATATAAATCGCGTAAACGTGAAGCTGAAAAGAAATTGAGTGACACCGAGCAAAATTTGCTGCGGATTCACGACTTGGTTTCTGAGCTTGAGGATCAAATCGAACCGCTTCGCGAGCAGTCTGAGAAGGCGATTCGTTACAAAGAGCTTCGGGAGACGCTCAAAAGCAGTGAGATTGCTATGTATGTACATCAGATTGATCAGATTTACATTTCATGGAATGATTCGAAGCAGCTGCTAGAGAAGCTAGTCAAGGAACAAACAGAGCTTTCGACAATCGTAAATCAACATGATGCGCACTTGGAGAAGCATCGATGGGAAACTCGCAGGTTAGAGGAGGAGCTGGAAAAACTTCAAGAAAGTTTACTCCAACTGAGCGAAGATTTCGAGAAGTGCGAAGGGCATGGCGAAGTGCTCAAAGAGCGTAATAAGAATTACGTGGCTAATCATCAGCAGCTAAGCACTACTATCGCTCTGCAAGAGCAGCGTAAAATAGATAAAGAACATGAGCTGAGCCAGCAGCGTGAGAAAATCATTCAAATTGGCGCCCAGCTATTTGAGTTTCAAGCGAAACTGACCGCGGAAGAACAACGGTTACTTGGGGTTAACGGCGGTATCAGCTCCTCTCCTGAAGATCAGTTGAAGGGCGAATTGCTGGAAACACTGAACCGAATGGCTCAGGCGAGGAACGAGATTCGTTACGCTGAGCAGCAAACGGAAAGTATCGGTCGCCGTTTGGAAAGGCTTGATGAAGAACGTCAGAAGTGGGCGGAACAACGAGATAAGATTTCGATCCGTAAGCAAGAGTTGACGGCTAAATTGGAACAAACGGTTAGTGAAATTGAGAATGAACGACAAAGGTATGTGCAGTTAACCCAAAGCTTGAAAAGTAAGCAAGGGTTGCTCGATGAAGCACAAGGCATGGTCCGCAAATGGGAGCAGAAGCTTGATGCGTTGACCTCCCGCCGCGACACGATGAAAGAGATGGCCAACGATTATGATGGCTTCATGCAGGGTGTTAAAGAAGTTCTTAAAGCGAAGAGCCGTAAGGATTTGCGTGGTATTCGCGGGGCCGTAGCCGAACTTGTTAAGGTGCCTGCAGACGTTGAGATTGCGATTGAGACAGCGCTCGGCGGCGCCTTGCAAAATATCGTTGTCGAGACCGAAGCGGATGGGCGTGAAGCTATTGCCTTCTTGAAGCGCCGTCAAATGGGACGAGCTACGTTCCTGCCTATGAATGTTATACGCGGACGCTCAATTTCTGACAATGAGCTTAGTTCTTTGAAATCTTCTAAAGGTTTTGTCGGCCTTGCGGTTGATCTTGTCTCATTTGAGTCCACCTACCAGAACATCTTCTCAAGCCTGCTTGGGAACGTTGTTGTGGCACAGAGTCTAGAAGATGCGAATCATATTGCTGCTAAAGCGCAGTATCGCTATCGGGTTGTGACGCTGGAAGGTGACGTCGTGAACCCTGGTGGTTCGATGACAGGCGGAAGCTTGCAGAAGAAATCAACGAATCTGCTTGGACGTCAACGTCAAATTGAGGAGTTGGATCAGGAGATTAAAACTTCTGAGCAGCAGCTCAGCGGTTTACGCAGCCAATCTAGCGTGATGAAGCGCGAGATTACAGATGATATGATGACGATCGAACAGCTCCGTCAGCAGGGTGAGCAAAAACGTATCACCGAGCAGCAAATTCGAGCAGAATTGAATCCGCTTGAGTCTGAAAGCCGCACGGTTGAAGAACAACTAGCGCTGGATAGTCAAGATCGAGGTTCGCTGCTTGAAGAGCAGGCCGATCTTGGACGGATGAAAGTCGAGTCCGAAGCAGCTCTGGCTGAACTGCAGGAAGAAGAAGCTTCCTTACAGCAAGCGATTCGCGATGCCGAGCACTCCCGTAAAGCGAGTGAGTCGGAGAAGGAAGAACTGCAAAGCCAGTTGACGGATTTGAAAGTCAAGGTTGCCTCCATTTCGCAAGAGAAACAGTCACTCCAAGATCAACAACGACGACTGCAGCAGGATCTCGGCGAAGCTGAGCGGGAAATGGAAATGAACCGCGGTCTCCTTAAGCAGTTGGAGCAAGATATGGCAGCGCTTGATCAAGAGACTGTACTACAAGTTGAATTACTTAATGATCTCAAAATCAAGAAGCAGCAATGCTCAGAAAACATTGATTTCAAACGTGCTGAGCGAACGGATTGGTTACATAAGCTCGAGCAAGAAGAGAATGAGACCCGGACGCAACGTATCCAGCTGAAACAGGTTGAAGAGAGTTTGCATCAAACTGAAGTTCGTGTGACTCGATTGGATGTTGAGCTAGAAAACCTGCTGAAGAAGCTAGGGGAAGAATATGAGCTTAGCTATGAGTTAGCAAAAGAGCGCTATCCAATTCCTGAGGATATACAAGGTACACAGGGCAAAGTGCGTGAACTTAAACGCGAAATCGCTTCACTTGGTGATGTGAACCTCGGTGCTATTGACGAATATGCGCGGGTTTCTGAGCGCTATGAATTCTTAGACTCCCAGAAAAATGACTTGATCGAAGCGAAAACGACGCTTTATCAGGTCATCCGTGAAATGGATCAAGAAATGTCCAAACGATTTAAGACCACCTTTGATGCGATTCGCTCGCACTTTGGCGTCGTATTTGCTAAATTGTTTGGCGGTGGCCGTGCGGATTTGATTCTATCTGAGCCGGAGAATATGCTGGATACAGGTATTGAGATCGTTGCACAACCGCCTGGCAAAAAGCTCCAAAATCTTCAGCTTCTTTCCGGTGGGGAGCGCGCTCTCACAGCGATTGCGCTGCTGTTCTCGATCATCCGCGTTAAACCGGTTCCATTCTGCGTACTAGATGAGGTAGAAGCTGCTTTGGACGAAGCGAACGTATCTCGTTTTGCCGAATACTTGCGTGAGTTCTCTGAAATGACGCAATTTATCGTAGTTACGCACCGTAAGGGAACGATGGAGGAAGCCGATGTGCTGTATGGGGTAACGATGCAAGAGGGCGGTGTTTCCAAGCTCGTTTCCGTTCGTTTAGAGGATGAAGAAGCCGCAATGTCCGCATCATAATTAGGTTGAATGTTATTTTATTAGGAGGAACCATGAGCTTTTTCAAACGATTAAAGGAAAGTATTTCCAACAAGGCCGAAGCGGTCACGAATAAGTTCAAAGAAGGATTAACGAAAACAAGAGACGCCTTCGTCGATCGTGTGGATGATTTATTTAGCCGCCGCAAGAAGATAGATGAAGATTTTTATGAGGAGCTTGAAGAAATTCTAATTGGCGCTGATGTAGGTGTGAATACAGTGCTTAAGCTAATCGATCAGCTTCGTGCTGAAGTAAAAAAACGCAAAATTGAAGATCCCGCGGAGCTTCAACCGATCCTTTCCGAAAAGTTGATTGAGCTATTAAAAGGTGACGCTGATGCAGGACTGAAGTTAAATCCAAATGGATTATCCGTCATTTTGTTTGTTGGTGTGAATGGCGTTGGGAAGACAACGACAATCGGTAAAATGGCACACATGTTTAAATCTCAAGGAAAAAAAGTGTTAATGGCTGCAGGAGATACATTTCGTGCCGGTGCAATTGAGCAGTTGGAAACTTGGGGCGAGCGTGTGGGTGTGGATGTGATTAAACAGCATTCAGGCTCCGATCCTGCCGCCGTCATGTTTGATGCGGTGCAGGCAGCGAAAACGCGTGGTGTAGACATCTTATTGTGCGATACAGCAGGTCGTTTGCAAAATAAAGTGAATCTGATGGAGGAACTGAATAAGATCTATCGCGTTATCCAGCGTGAAGTTCCAGATGCTCCTCATGAGGTTATTCTCGTTTTAGATGCTACGACGGGACAAAATGCACTCAGCCAAGCCAAGCTTTTCGGTGATAAAACAGGTCTTACGGGGTTGGTGCTTTCCAAGCTTGACGGTACGGCCAAAGGCGGTATCGTTGTTGCGATCCGCCAGGAGTTATCACTTCCTGTGAAGTTCGTTGGCCTTGGTGAGAAAATGGATGATCTTCAGCCTTTTGATTCCGAGCAATTCGTACATGCCCTCTTTGGCAAATGGATTAGCGAGCAAAAAGAAGATAATGCTTAATAAATGGTTCTTGTTGCGTGAAAAATTCTCCCCAGCCTTTAGTCGGTTAGAGGAGGATTTTTTTGTTCTTTAACTGACAAGGTCAAATGCTTGACATTCATCTCGGAATTCAGTATGATAGGTTCTGTTGTGCTGCTGTCAAGTGTGCAACCTTTACGGAGGTGGATCATGTCTATCGATCAAATGCTTGAGAAAACGAATCGCGTTAACTTGCTATTTGATTTCTATGAACCGCTGTTGACCGATAAACAGAGAACGTTCCTCCAACTGTATTTTCATGATGATTACTCACTCGGAGAAATCGCTGAGAATTTTGAAATAAGCCGCCAGGCGGTTTATGAACATATTAAACGTGCAGAGTCAACTCTTCAGGATTATGAAAGCAAACTGCAACTGGTACATAAGCACGAACAACGCATGAAGCTGCGTGCGGAATTGGTTCAGGTGCTTGAAGTTTGCGAACCAGAGCTAAAGAGGAAAACGACGGAGCTTTTTGATACAATAGTAGGGATCGATTAAAACATAGAAAGTCCAGAAGCAGGAGGTGAAGCGCATGGCATTTGAAGGATTGGCAAGCCGGTTACAGAACGTTTTCGGTAAGCTGAGAAGCAAAGGTAAGCTGACGGAAGAAGATGTAGGCGAAGCGCTTCGCGAAGTACGATTGGCGCTGCTTGAAGCGGACGTTAACTTTAAAGTAGTCAAAGACTTTATTGCTAAAGTGAAGGAACAATCCATCGGACAAGAAGTATTGAAATCCTTCACACCAGGCATGGTCGTAATCGATATCGTGAACAAAGAGCTAACCGCACTTATGGGCGGTACACAAAGTAAGTTAGTTCGTTCGAATCGACCGCCAACGATCATCATGATGGCAGGCTTGCAAGGGGCAGGTAAGACAACAACCTCTGGAAAGCTAGCGAAAATGCTCCTTAAACAAAACCATAGACCGCTTCTTGTAGCCTGTGACATTTATCGTCCAGCTGCGATCAAACAGCTGCAGGTTCTTGGAGAACAGCTCAATGTTCCGGTATTTTCACTTGGGGATCAAGTGAATCCTGTTGATATTGCTAAAGCAGGACTTCAGCATGCCAAAGATAACGGTAATGATTATGTCATTATCGATACCGCAGGTCGTTTGCACATTGATGAAAATCTGATGGACGAGCTGAAAAATGTTCGAACTGCTGTTGAACCGGATGAAATTTTGCTCGTTGTCGATGCGATGACCGGGCAGGATGCAGTCAATGTTGCAGAAAGCTTCCATCAACAGCTTGAACTTACGGGTGTTGTACTGACCAAGCTGGATGGCGATACCCGCGGTGGTGCGGCCTTATCGGTTAAAGCTGTTACAGGTTGCCCAATTAAGTTCGTGGCTAGCGGCGAGAAAATGGATGCTCTAGAACCATTCTTCCCTGATCGTATGGCCTCAAGAATTCTTGGTATGGGCGATATGCTTTCCTTGATTGAGAAGGCGCAAGCCGGTATCGACATGGACAAGGCGAAAGAGATGGAGCGCAAAATGCGCAACGCCGAATTCACCTTCGAGGATTTCCTTGATCAAATGGAGCAAGTGAAGAAGATGGGACCACTGGATCAAATTCTTGAAATGCTGCCAGGAGCTAATAAGATTAAGGGCATGAAAGATATGAAGGTTGACGACAAACAAATGGCACGTGTTGAAGCTATTGTGAAGTCGATGACCACCGAAGAGAAACGCAAGCCTGAACTTCTCAATGCGAACCGTCGCAAACGGATTGCTCAAGGCAGCGGCAACTCGGTGCAAGAGGTCAACCGTTTCATCAAGCAGTTTGATGATATGCGCAAAATGATGAAGCAATTTTCCGGCATGATGGGACCTAAAGGTGCCAAAGGAATGAAGAAGCTAGGCAAGGGATTTAAATTCCCCTTTTAAATAAGCATTTTATTCTAAGTAGGAGGTGATTTTTCATGGCAGTACGTATTCGTCTTAAACGTGTAGGCGCTCATAAAGCTCCTTTTTACCGTGTAGTGGTTTCGGATTCCCGTTCCCCGCGTGATGGTCGTTTTATCGAAGAAATCGGTACTTATAACCCAATTGCTGAACCAGCAGCTGTAACTCTTGATGAGGAGAAAGCGCTGAAATGGCTTCAAACTGGCGCTCAACCGTCCGATACAGTTCGCAGCCTGTTCTCAAAAGCAGGTCTGATGACTAAGTTTCACGAGCTGAAATTACAGAAGTAATCTGTTATCTTTCTTTCGGAGGGTGGGTTCATGAAGGATCTTATCACCGTTATTGCTAAGGCTCTTGTCGATCATCCGGAAGAAGTGCGTGTCGCTGTGGTGGAGAAAGATGACAAGATCGAGTACAGGCTTTCTGTCCACCCCGACGATGTCGGTAAAGTGATTGGTAAGCAAGGCAAGATTGCAAAGTCGCTCCGCACAGTTGTCACGTCGGCAGCAGTGAAAGAGACGAAACGGGTAGCCGTTGAAATCGTTTCATAAGAAACTAGGTTAGGATTTAGTTCCTAACCTTTTTCTTGTATGGTTTTGAAGGTAAATTAATGTGGAGGTTGGGCAAGCGCATATGAGCGAAAAACTTGTGATAGTTGGTCGAATTGTGAATAGCCATGGTATTCGTGGAGAACTAAAAGTGGTTCCGGAAACTGATTTTCCCGAACGTTTTGATAAAGGAAACGCATTGATTATTGTAGATTCTCAAAATAAGCAAACGCCGGTGACGGTGCAAACCTCCCGCTTACATAAAAATATGTTTATCTTGCAGTTTGACCAATTTTCTAATATTAATGAAGTTGAGAAATTCAAAGGCTCGCTTCTCAAGATTGAAGCTAAGGATCAACAGCCTCTTGAAGAGGGAGAATATTATTACCACGAGATCATTGGCTGTAAGGTCGTTACGGAAGAAGGCAAGGAGTTAGGGCTTGTTTCTGAGGTGTTGACACCGGGAGCTAATGACGTATGGGTTGTTTCTTTGCCGAAAGGCAAACAGTTGCTGCTTCCAGTTATCGATGATGTGATACTCGATGTGGATATTGCCAACAAAACGATTCGTATTCATCTGATGGAAGGATTAATGGAATGAGAATCGATGTTTTGACCCTATTTCCGGAAATGTTCGATGGCGTGTTTTCGTCCAGCATTTTAGGGAAAGCGCGTGACAAAGGAATTGTTGCTCTCAACACGGTTAATTTTCGAGATTATTCCAATAATAAGCATAACACAGTAGATGATTATCCATACGGTGGCGGTGGAGGGATGGTTTTAAAGCCAGAGCCGATATTTGCTGCTGTTGAGAATCTGCCCATACATCAAGAAGATGGACAAGACTCGTTGAAGCCGCGAGTGATTCTCATGTGTCCACAAGGGGAGACGTTCACGCAAAAGAAAGCGGAGGAGCTGTCTAATGAACAGCATCTCGTGTTTATTTGTGGTCATTATGAAGGCTATGATGAGCGCATTAGGCAGTATCTAGTGACGGATGAGCTGTCCATCGGTGATTACGTATTAACTGGCGGCGAGTTACCCGCTATGGTCGTTATAGACAGCGTAGTGAGGCTGCTGCCGGGTGTGCTCGGCAATGAGATGTCAGCGGTGACAGATTCATTTTCCACAGGCTTGCTAGAGTATCCCCACTATACGAGGCCTGCTAAGTTTAGAGACTGGGACGTTCCGGAGATGCTGTTATCAGGGCATCATGAAAATGTGAAACGTTGGCGCCGCAAGGAGTCTCTGTTCCGTACACTAGAACGCCGTCCTGATTTGCTTGAAGGAAGAGAACTATCCAAAGAAGAAAAAGCTTGGGTGGTTGAATGGAAAGGGCGGAAGCAAGAGGAGTAAGCCCCCAAAAACTTCTCTATTGAATTTCTTTCCTGTCTATGATATTATATATTCTGTTGTGAATTTTTCAACAGTTCGAGTCTGGTGGTCCTCTACGCATAACAACTAAGAACGACTATGCCAATAAGCGGAATGAACACCTGTGTGGAAGGAGGGAGTCAACTATGAATCTTATTCAAGAGATTACGAAAGAGCAACTCCGTACGGATATTCCTAATTTCCGTCCAGGAGACACACTTAAAGTACACGTAAAAGTTATCGAGGGTACACGTGAGCGTATTCAGCTGTTCGAAGGTGTTGTTATTAAACGCCACGGCGGTGGAATCAGCGAAACGTTTACAGTTCGTAAAATTTCTTACGGTGTGGGTGTGGAAAGAACTTTCCCATTCCATTCTCCGAAGATTGACAAGATTGAAGTGGCTCGCCGTGGTAAAGTTCGTCGTGCGAAACTTTATTATCTGCGTGGTCTTCGTGGTAAAGCAGCAAGAATTAAAGAAATTCGATAAGAAAACGGGGGGCTTGTTCAGGCAAGTCTCCTTTTCATTTTCATGGTACATAATAGATATAAACCAAAACTGGAAAAGAGGCAATCAGTGATGGAACACAATAATCAAGAACAGCCTTACATAGAGCCGGATAAAACTACAGAAACGACTCCCGTTAAAACAGCGAAAAGCGAAACATGGGAATGGATTAAAGCGTTAGTGATCGCGGGTGTGCTCGTGATTATCATTCGTTGGTTCCTATTCTCTCCTTTTATTGTAGATGGAGATTCCATGCGTCCGAATTTTTTCACAGGTGAACGACTCATCGTCAATAAAATTGTTTATGATATTCGCTCACCCAAACGCGGAGAAGTTATTGTTTTCCATGCACCGGAAGGTAAGGATTACATTAAACGGGTAATTGCTCTTCCAGGTGAGACCGTAAAGGTTACAGGTGACAAAGTGTTCATTAATGGTCAAGAGATTGATCAGCCTTACATCAAGGATGCGATTGAGCAGGCGAAAAAAGAAGGACATGCCTATAATACGTTATCCGATTTTCAAGAGAAAAAAGTGCCAGATGGTGAAATATTCGCAATGGGAGATAACCGCGGTAACTCCAAAGACAGCCGAGCGATTGGCTTCATACCTTACAACAAAATTGTAGGCCGTGCGGAAGTCATTTTTTGGCCAGTGAGCAAAATTAGTTTCATACATTTTTGAGGTGAAGAAGAATGACCATTCAATGGTTTCCCGGTCACATGACCAAGGCTCGAAGACAGATTGAAGAAAAGCTTAAGCTGATTGATGTTGTGATCGAGCTCTTGGATGCCCGCATACCGCTCTCCAGTCGGAACCCGATGGTTGATGAGATTTTGAAAGATAAACCGCGATTGGTGCTACTCAATAAGAATGACCTGGCAGATCCTCAGGTGACAGCAGATTGGGTTAAGTATTTTGCTGATCAGGGCCTACCATCATTGCCGATTGATGCAGCAACCGGAACGCACGTCAAAGAAATTTTGCCGCGAGTTAAGCAGCTTTGGGCACATAAAATTGAACGTCAGATTAGCAAAGGGATTAATCCCCGTGCCGTAAGGGCGCTCATTGTAGGTATCCCGAACGTTGGGAAATCGACGCTGATTAATCAGCTGGCAGGTAAGAAGATTGCAGCAACCGGAGATAAGCCTGGTGTTACGAAGGGGCAGCAATGGATTAAAGTTGGAACCGAAATGGACTTGCTTGATACGCCAGGTATTTTGTGGCCAAAATTCGAAGACCAAATGGTTGGGATGAGATTGGCAGCAACGGGCGCCATTAAAGAAGAGCTGCTGCATTTAGACGAGATTGCACTCTTTGTCGTTAAATACATGGTTCAGAATTATGGGGCTGGTATTCAAGAACGATTTGGGGTTCAAGATCTTCCTGAGGATTTGGACGACATACAAGAAATGGTCAAAGTCATGGAAGCTATCGGTCGTAAGCGTGGAGCGATTGTGAGCGGGGGAAAAGTGGATTTGGACAAAGCCTCTTTAATCATTATTCGTGAGCTTAGGGCAGGCAAGATGGGACGCATTTCTTTGGAGAAGCCCTTAGATAAAAGGTAGTTAGGTTAGTTATTAATGAAGGAAACGGTCACTTTTGGACTCAGCTGATCAAGCGGGTCGGGGGTGGCTTTTTCTTTTTTGCTAATAGAATGTGAAAAAAATGGGTGTGGCTTGATTAAACACGAATCCTTTATAATGAGGAGATGGAAAGGGGCGAAAGCCATTGCTAGAGCATGAAAAACAACTTTGGGAACAAGGTTTTACTCTAATCGCGGGTATTGATGAGGTAGGCAGAGGCTGTTTATTTGGGGATGTAGTCGCGGCCGCGGTTATACTTCCGATGGGATATGTGCTGGAGGGTGTGGACGACTCCAAGAAGCTTTCTGAAAAGAAGCGAGATATCTTCTATGATCAGATCATGACTGAGGCTATAGCTGTTGGTGTAGGCATTGTGGACGTGGATAGAATTGAAGCGATTAATATAAAACAGGCGGCCAGGCTTGCTATGAAGCAAGCAGTGGAACAGTTAAACATAGCACCTGATTTTCTTCTTGTGGATGCGGAGAACATTGATATGGACATACAACAATCCGCAATCATTCATGGAGATGCACTTAGTCAATCTATTGCGGCCGCATCGATTATTGCGAAGGTTACTCGAGATCGTATGTGTTTGGATTGGGATGAGAAGTTTCCCGAATATGGACTTGCTATACATAAAGGATATGCAACAAAGCACCATAGAGAAATGCTGTTGCGCTATGGTCCTACACCGCTGCATCGGAAATTATTTATACGTAAAGTGATGGCGCAATTGGAAGAGAAAGAGATTGTGCTCGAGTCTGAACAGTTGGAATTAGATCTCATTTAACTTCTTATTGTAACGAAAAGGCAACTAGCCGCCGATAATATACATAAGTGTTTAGGAAGATTTGAGGTGAGCGCCATGAATATTAGTGGTTTAATTCGCAGTTTAGTCGGTGATTTAACAGCATCTGAAAGTAAGGTGCTTGAATTAAAAGTGGGTCAAATTGTTAAAGGTGTCGTGCTTCAGTTGCTCAGTGACCAAGAAGCATTGATTAATATTGGCGGTGTGCAGGTGCGGGCCAAGTTGGAAACACCCCTTAAGCAAGGGGATGTTACGATGCTGCAAGTGCAGCCGGAATCTAGTGGGGGTCAAATCCTGCTCAAGCCACTAACGGCGTCAGATGTACAAATTGCGGATGATTCGCTCAGTGAGCTGTTAAAGGCATTCACGATTAAAGATACGGCTGGAAATCGTCAAATGGTACAGCAGATGCAGCAGGAAGGTGTGCCAGTATCAAAGGAGAATGTGAAAGCTTTTGAGGCTGTAAAGCGCAGCGTGCCTGAGGGAGTTAGTAAGGATGAATGGGCACAGGCAGCTGTACTTGCCTATAAAAAGGGATTACCGCTCACAGAGGCGACTGTGGGGGCTTTGAGACAGGTTACCACAGGGCCATCTGTCGGTATGGTGCTGGAGCAGCTAGAGCAGCAGGCCACTGCTTTGCTTGAACAAGATCCGGCTCACCCGGCGGCTGATACCGCGAAGCAGGTGGTAACGCTGCTCAAGGAGCTGCGGGCTTCCGCCGCAGCTGTGTGGCCTGCGCGGCTGCCGGAGGCGTCGGCCGCAACTGTTGGTGCTGCGCCAGCTGCTCCGCAGGCTGGCGGTAGTGCTATGGCGGCTCCCGCAGGGTCGCCGCCTGTGGCTTCTGGCAGCGCGCCTGCGGCCGCTGCCGTTACGGCTCCGCCCGCTGCAGCTGCTGCGGGCGCGGAACTTCCCGCGCCAGCTGCGCCGCGCGCGGAGACCGCTTCCGCCGCCTCGGCGCAGCCGGCGGCGGGGCCTCAGGCGGCCCGCGCAGCGGTGGCGGCCTCGCCAGAGGCTCAGGCGCGAAGCGCTGAGCCTGCAAAAGGCGAACCGCCCGCGGCGGGTTCGCAGGTACAACCAGAGCCGCCTGCGAAGCAGAAGGCGGCGGCAACGACAGAGGCGCATAATAGCGCGCCTCAAGAGGTCGAGGCTGATCCAGAGCCAAACTGGATCAGCCGCATGCTCAAAGCCGTAGGCGTAGAGCACGAGTCTCATCTAGCGGCGAAGCTAGATGAGCGCGCAGACGCTATCCTACGGGTACGCAACAACACAGACGATCAGCTTCCTAATCTGATCGCCACAGGATCTCAGCAGGACGACTCCGTCAAGCCTGCTGCTGATTCATTGAAGAGTCTGCTGCTGCAGCTTACAGCCTCTGATGACACACCAGCGCCGCTCAAAGAGGCGGCGCAGCAAGCCATTGGGCAAATTACAGGGCAACAGCTCATGTTGACTGGCGACAAGAGTTCTATGTTTGCACATATGACATTGTTTGTCCCCTTCATGGATGGCACTGGCCAGCAATCTGCCGCCATTCACATCCAATCCCGCAAAGGAAAGCGCGGGGAAGTAGACGCGAGCAATTGCCGATTACTGTTCGACCTGCAAATGAAAGTAATGGGCAATACTTTGCTCGATGTGCACGTCGTTAATAAAATCGTTTCTTTGAACATCCACAATGATCATCCTGCATTAGCTCCTTTAATGGAGGAGTCCAAAGAAGAAATAACAGCAGCCATGAATAAAGCTGGTTATCAATTTTTCTCATTAAAATGCTCGCCATATCCGCTGCCGCCTGTTGTGGAGAATGAAGCTTCCAAGCAAGGGCCATCTGATGGTAGAGTAGATCTTCGAGCGCTCTATCAGCCAAAAGCCTACAAAGGGGTGGATTTCCGAGCATGACTAAGCATAGGAATGCATCCGAGGAGTCGCAACCGACTCCTCTTAAGAAGGCCGTAGCGCTACGCTACTCACCTGAAGCGCAGAAAGCCCCAACCCTCATTGCGAAAGGGAAAGGGCATATGGCCGAAGCCATTCTTCAGAAAGCCAAGGAGAATGGGATCCCCATTCAAGAGGATTCCTCATTGGTTGAAGTGCTGTCTAAGCTGGAGTTGGATCAAGAAATCCCCCCGGAACTTTATCAATTGGTCGCTGAGGTATTAAGTTTTATCTATCGTTCAGATAACCGAATGAGATCGTCGAGGAATAATGGATGACGGAACTTCGTAAAGATGACCGGAAGCAGTTGGGGAAGCTTGGCGAAGAGTTGGCTGAAGCGTTTCTTTGTGAGCGTGGTTACCGAATTGTGGAACGTAATTGGCGCTGTCGTACTGGCGAGCTTGATATTATTGCAGAGAAAGCCAATAAGTTAATTTTTGTTGAGGTCAGAACAAGGCGCCCTTCAGGGCGTTTTGGCTCAGCCAAAGAATCCGTCGATTATCGCAAGCAGTTGAAAGTCAAAGAGACAGCACAATTTTACTTGCATCGATTTCAAAAATATGAACAGTCCATTCAATTTGATGTGATCACTGTAGAACTATCCATGACTGGAGCAGCACCTCAAATTGAACACATACAAGGAGCGTTTTGACTATCGTTTGTCGAGAAGACAACGAGTCAAAACGCTCTTTTTTGAGTAATAACATAATTGGATTGATTATTGTGGGAGCGCCATACTTCAGATTTCAATCTCTTCAATCCGCTGTTTTTTATCCAGATTACGATATTGGATCGCCTCTGCCAGATGCTGTGGCTGGATGCTGTCACATTCCTCAAGATCAGCGATGGTCAGGGCTAACCTCAGGATGCGATCATGGGCTCTTGCACTAAGTCCCAAAGCTTCAAAAGAGGCACTAAGCAGTTGATCACCTTCTGGTGTTAGATGACAAATTTGTCTCATTCGCTTACCGCTCAATTCATTATTGTATTGGATGCCAGATCCTGCATAGCGTTGTTGTTGTCTTTGATGTGCGCGCATAACTTGTATTAGCATTTCTTTTGAAGACAAGTGATTCGTTCGTTCCTTGAGTTGTGTGTAACTTGGTTTAGGTACTTCGACATGAAGATCGATGCGATCAAGCAGAGGGCCTGATATTTTAGAGCGATAATGAACAATTTTTGCTGGACTGCAAATGCAAGCATTAGCTTCAGTTTCGGCTCCATAATACCCGCAAGGACATGGATTCATAGCGGCAGCCAATATAAAGTGAGAGGGGAATGTGTAAACCGCTCTTGCTCTTGCAATTGTAACATGACGGTCCTCAAGGGGCTGTCTAAGTACTTCGAGGGCAGTTCGCGTGAATTCAGGCAGTTCATCTAGAAAAAGAATGCCGCGATGGGATAAGCTAACTTCTCCAGGTTTGGGAATTGTTCCGCCACCGACAAGTCCGGCAGCTGAAATCGTATGATGCGGGGCTCTAAAAGATCTTGTTCGCATGAGAGACGAGCGATCAATAAGCTTTCCTGAGGCACTGTATATCTTCGTGACTTCTAAAGCTTCTTTGTCAGACATAGGCGGCAAAATCGAGGGCATGCGCTTTACAAGCATCGTTTTCCCCGTTCCGGGAGGACCGATTAAAAGAATATTATGCATCCCGGCCGCAGCGATCATCATGGCACGCTTCACTTGGTGCTGTCCGTTGACATCGGCATAATCTTCGACAAAGTTGTGTTCATCGGCAGAAATTGTCGAAAGTTCACTACGTTCATAATTAATGCCATTAAATATATATTCATGTTGGGATTGGTTGTTCCATGACTTGAAATCAGAGAGGTTAGTTATCGCGCACACCTCAATACCTTCTATTAAAGCAGCTTCAGGAGCATTCGCGAGGGGAAGGCAGACGCGTTTAATTCCTAGCTTTTTCGCGGCATGCGCCATAGAAAGAACACCCGGAATGGGGCGAAGAGAACCATCCAAAGCAAGTTCACCTAGAAACAAAGTGTGCAGAAAGCTGTCCATTGGCACTTGACCGGTTGTAATCAAAATTCCTATCGCAATGGCTAAATCAAAGGATGAGCCCTCTTTGCGTAAATCTGCTGGTGCGAGATTGACCGTAATCCGATCCATGGGAAATGTGTACCCACAATTTTTGATGGAGGAGCGCACTCTTTCAACGGATTCCCGAATAGCCGAATCGGGGAGACCAACCAAGTTAATTTGGGGTAAGCCACTTGAGATATCAACCTCTACTTCGATCGTTTGTCCTTCTATTCCCTGCAAGCAAGCGCTCATGACTTTGCCATACATGAAAAAAACACCTTCCTCTCCATAGTTACGCAGCCGTTTCGAGCTGTCATAAAGTGGGATAAAAGGTGCTTCCTTATTGATCCGTTTTATACTTTGTCCTAATTGTATACGATAATGGTAAAATTACGCAATCCGGAAATGATCACCGCGTACGTTTTAAAAATGCACGGCTTGCACATACTGGAACTAGAGGTGATGATATGCAGGAGAAACCGTATTTTTGTCCCAATTGTCGTTCTAATCGAATCAAGTTCAGTGTAATCACTAGTTACTCTCAGTCCTTTTTGAAGGACGCTTTATCAGGAAATATTACAGAATTCAAGGATCCTGACGCAATACCAGAGCCAGAACCTACGATTCAATGCTTGGTGTGCAGTTTCACGGGTAATGAGCTTCGCTTCATTAAACAGGCGGAGCGTGAACCGCGGATGAATACACCAACAACGCCGCATTATTAAAAAAGTCGAAACTAGACGTATTTTTCAGCTTATTGAAAATGCGTCTTTTTTTATGTTGAAAGTGATAGCTAAAGTTTTTCAGGCTGAAAGGAAAGTTTGAACGCATTAACGAAAAAAATAAGGAAACTGTCGAAAATTAGTGATACAATGGTTAGGGCTTGTGAAGAAGTGTGATACTAATTCCGGCAGCAAGATTTATTTCGTGCACTACACAAATAGGAAATTACACTTTTTCCATGTATAGCACGTTTAGAAAGTCCATACTGATAGGAGGATTTTAGGAAATGAATATCCATGAGTATCAAGGCAAAGAAGTCCTGAGACAGTACGGAGTCAACGTTCCTAACGGAAAAGTTGCTTTTACCGTTGACGAAGCTGTTGAAGCAGCGAAAGAACTCGGAACATCCGTCGTTGTAGTTAAGGCGCAAATTCATGCCGGAGGTCGCGGGAAAGCTGGCGGCGTTAAGGTAGCCAAAAGCCTCGATGAAGTTCGTACATATGCTAGCGAAATTCTGGGTAAAGTTCTTGTCACTCACCAAACAGGTCCTGAAGGCAAAGAAGTTAAACGTCTTTTGATCGAAGAAGGCTGTGACATTAAGAAAGAATATTATGTTGGTGTTGTTGTTGACCGTGCTACAGGCAGCGTCGTTTTGATGGCATCTGAAGAGGGCGGTACGGAGATTGAAGAGGTTGCTGAGCATTCTCCTGAGAAAATCTTTAAAGAAGTTGTGGATCCTGCGATTGGTCTTCAAGCTTTCCAAGCCCGCAGACTTGCTTACTCCATCAATATTCCTAACGAGCTTGTTAACAAAGCGGTTAAATTCATGCTAGCTCTTTATAAAGCATTCGTAGAGAAAGACGCGTCCATTGCCGAAATCAACCCACTAGTTGTTACTGGTTCTGGCGACGTTATGGCTCTTGATGCCAAATTGAACTTTGATTCCAACGCTCTTTTCCGTCACAAAGATATCGTTGAACTTCGTGACCTTGAAGAAGAAGATGCGAAAGAAATCCAAGCTTCTAAATTTGACCTGAGCTACATTGCTCTTGATGGTAACATCGGTTGTATGGTTAACGGTGCAGGACTTGCTATGGCCACTATGGACATTATCAAGCACTACGGCGGAGACCCGGCTAACTTCCTAGACGTAGGGGGCGGTGCTACGAAAGAGAAAGTAACAGAAGCTTTTAAAATCATCTTGTCCGATGAGCAAGTTAAAGGAATCTTCGTTAATATCTTCGGTGGCATCATGCGTTGTGATGTTATTGCTGAGGGTGTTGTAGCTGCTGCCAGAGAGCTTGGACTTTCCCGTCCGCTTGTTGTTCGTCTTGAAGGAACTAACGTTGAACTTGGTAAAAAGATTCTTAACGAATCCGGCTTGAACATTGTTGCTGCTGACTCCATGGCAGATGGCGCACAAAAAATCGTTGCTTTAGTTAAATAATTAAACCCGAGCGGTTTCAAATAATATAGGGGATGTGAACAAAAGATCATGAGTATTTTGGTTAATAAACATACAAAAGTCATTACTCAAGGGATTACCGGCGCTACGGGTTTGTTTCATACCAAAGGCGGTCTGGAATACGGCACACAAATGGTTGGTGGCGTAACCCCAGGTAAAGGCGGAACAAAAGTAGATATCACATTGGAAAACGGTGAGTTAGTTCAGCTTCCAGTTTTCAACACCGTTATCGAAGCTAAAAATGCAACTGGTGCTACGGCATCCGTTATCTATGTACCACCAGCTTTTGCTGCAGAGTCAATCATTGAAGCTATCGAAGCTGAACTTGATCTGGTTATCTGTATCACAGAAGGTATTCCTGTTCTTGATATGGTTAACGTGAAACGTTACCTAGAAGGCAAGAAAACCGTTCTAATCGGACCTAACTGTCCGGGAGTAATTACACCAGGCGAGTGCAAAATCGGTATTATGCCGGGTTACATTCATACGCCAGGTCACGTAGGTGTAGTTTCCCGTTCCGGGACATTAACTTATGAGGCAGTTCACCAATTGACAACTCGCGGCATTGGACAATCCTCTGCTGTAGGTATCGGTGGAGACCCTGTTAAAGGCTCCGAGTTCATCGACATCCTTAAACGTTTTAACGATGATCCAGATACGTATGCTGTCATCATGATTGGTGAAATCGGCGGTACGGCAGAAGAAGAAGCGGCTGAGTGGGTTGCTGCGAATATGACGAAGCCAGTTGTAGGCTTTATCGGTGGTAAAACAGCCCCTCCAGGAAAACGTATGGGCCATGCTGGCGCAATCATTTCCGGTGGTAAAGGTACAGCTGCTGAGAAAGTTGCAACGATGGAAAGATGTGGTATCCGCGTAGCGGCTACACCATCCGAGATGGGCTCTACACTTGTTAGTGTGCTTGAAGAAAAAGGCATGCTGGACAAAGTTATTACAAAAAAATAGTTTTCTTCTAACGAAGGTAAGCAACCTTCCATCTCCCTGAATCAGGGATTTGGGAGGTTTTTTGTTTTTCTTGGCTTTGCAATTATTTGTTATTCGAGAAGGGAGTGTATATACTTATGGATAATCGTTTCATTTTGTTTGGCCTTCACGAGCTCGAGGGCGTTGGTTGGAAAACCATTCTTCAGCTTCTAAGTCGCTTTCCTGATCTGCATGTGTTGTTTGAGCTTTCAGCTGCAGCAATTGCCTCTAAAGGTATCCGGACTTCCATTGCTGAACAAATTGCCACGCGTTTTACACCGACTTTTATTGAGCAAAAGCTACAATTATATAAGAAGCAATCCATTCAAATTCTCACGCTTTTGGATGAGGACTACCCTTCGGTTCTAAAAGAAATTGCGCAGCCTCCCTGGGTTTTATATGTGAAAGGAAATGTTTCATTATTGAATGGGCGTCTCCTTGGTATAGTAGGAACACGTACCCCTACTCTTTATGGAAAGAAGATTGCTGAGGAATGGGCAGCTGCCCTTTCAAGAGCAGGATTCGGTATCGTAAGCGGATTGGCTAGAGGGATTGACAGCAAGGCTCATATTGGCGCATTGCAAGGTAAATCCAAAACGGTAGCAGTTCTTGGATGTGCGATTAATCAAATTTATCCGCGTGAGAATGCATTATTATATCGAAATATAGAACAAGAGGGTGTCATCATTTCTGAATATCCCATTGGCACGGGCATGAGGCCAGGTATGTTTCCGCAGAGGAATCGTATCATAGCAGGGTTGACATTAGGAGTTATGGTTGTGGAAGCAGCAGAAGATAGCGGATCACTGATTACAGTTGAGTTTGCGGTGGATGAATCAAGAGATGTATTCGCCGTTCCTGGTCCTATTGACTCAAATCAAAGTAGTGGCGTCCACAAGCTTCTAAAGGATGGTGCTAAACTGGTTACCCGTGTTGAGGAGATTGTAGAAGATTATAAACATATGTTAAGCGCGGAAGACCAGGGGGCCATGAAGAAGCCTTTGCCGACATTTTCGCTTACAGATGAGGAGGGCGAAATCGTTCGAAAGTTGTCGAATGAGCCTGTATCCATTGATGCTTTGTTGGAGGACAGTCAATTTACGTTTGGACATTTGCATGCAGTTCTGTTATCTTTGGTAATGAAAAAGGCGATTAAACAGCTTCCGGGTTCTACTTACATACTAGCATAGGCTAATACGAAGCTTTTCTTCTCGCCAATAGACTTTACCTTGAAACCAAGAGGGGAGGAAGGACGATCCATGGCGGATTCTTTAGTCATAGTTGAGTCACCAGCAAAAGCCAAAACCATTGGCAAATATTTGGGAAGTAAATTTATCGTAAAAGCCTCGATGGGTCATATTCGCGACCTTCCGAAAAGCCAAATTGGCGTAGAAGTGGATCGTAACTTTGAGCCTAAATACATAACAATCCGCGGTAAAGGTTCTATACTAAAAGAATTAAAAGATGCGAGTAAAAAAGTAAAAAAAATATATCTGGCGGCGGATCCGGATCGTGAAGGTGAAGCGATTGCCTGGCACTTAGCTCATTATTTGGATGTAGGTCCCGAAGAGCTCTGCCGTGTTGTATTTAATGAAATAACGAAGGATGCGGTCAAGGATGCCTTCAAAACACCGCGTCGAATTAATCAAGATCTCGTTAACGCTCAGCAAGCTCGGCGCATTTTGGATCGACTTGTTGGTTATAAAATCAGTCCTTTACTTTGGAAAAAAGTAAAAAAGGGATTATCTGCAGGTCGTGTACAGTCGGTAGCAGTTAAATTGATACAAGACAGAGAGAATGAGATCAAAGCCTTCGAACCAGAAGAATATTGGTCGATTACCGTTGTCTTGGACGCTGGTAAAACGGTGTTCGAAGCAAAGTATCACAGCATTAACGGTGAGAAAAAGGAACTGCATTCGCAAGAAGATGTCGATCTGATTTTAACCGCGATGGGCAGTGATGCTTTTACAGTGAAAGAAGTGAAAGAGAAAGAACGGCAGCGTAATCCTTCTCCTCCTTTCATTACAAGCTCAATGCAACAGGAAGCGGCGAGGAAACTTAATTTCCGTGCATCGAAGACAATGTCTGTCGCACAGCAATTATATGAAGGAATAGATTTAGGCAAAGAAGGTACGGTTGGTTTGATTACCTATATGCGTACCGATTCAACCCGTATTTCGCCGGTTGCCCAAGAGGAAGCCAAAGATTTTATCTTTAATAAATATGGCCCAGCTTTCTACCCAGAGACACCGCGCCAGTACACGAAGAAAAATGCTAATGCCCAAGACGCGCATGAAGGTATTCGGCCTACATCTGTGCTTCGAGAACCTGATCAAATGAAGGCATTTCTAAGTAAAGATCAATATCGTCTGTACAAGCTGGTATGGGATCGTTTCGTAGCTAGTCAAATGGCTTCAGCCGTCTTGGATACAATGACCATTGATTTAACTGCTGGAGAAACTGTTTTTAGAGCGAATGGTTCTAAGATGAAGTTTGCAGGATTTATGAAAGTTTATGTCGAGAGCAATGATGACGGGACGACAGAAGAGGACAAATTGCTGCCACCTCTGACTAAGGGTGATTCTTTGCAAAAGCAAAGCGTGGATCCGAAGCAGCACTTTACTCAACCGCCTCCAAGGTATACAGAAGCGCGTTTAGTTAGGGCTTTAGAGGAAATGGGCATCGGTCGTCCGAGTACGTATGCACCGACACTGGAGACGATTCAGAAGCGTGGGTATGTTGCGATCGAAGAGAAGAAATTCGTGCCTACGGAGCTTGGTGAATTAGTTATTCAATTGATGCAGGAGTTTTTTCCTGAAATTCTCGATATCGAGTTCACGGCTCATATGGAAGAGGAGCTAGACTTTGTCGAAGAGGGAAAAGAGGACTGGGTTCGAGTTCTGGATACATTCTACACATCCTTTGAAAAGCGGCTAATTTTCGCTGAAGAGGAAATGAAGGAAATCGAAATCCAGGATGAAATTTCGGATGAGATTTGTGAGAAATGCGGTAAACATCTTGTTTATAAAATGGGGCGTTTCGGTAAGTTTCTGGCATGTTCAGGATTCCCTGATTGTCGCAATACGAAACCGATCATTAAAGATATTGGTGTTACTTGTCCAACTTGTCATACTGGGAAAATTGTCGAACGCAGAAGCAAAAAGGGGCGAGTTTTCTATGGTTGCGATCAGTATCCAACCTGTGACTTTGTCTCATGGGATAAACCGGTCAATAAGCCATGTCCTGTATGCAGCTCGATGATGATCGAGAAAAGAAGCAAGAATGGCGTGAATATTCAATGTACCGTGTGTGATCATAAAGAAGAAGTTAATGACGATAATTCAGATGATATGAAAGATTAGAGGTGTCTGATTTTGCCAGAATATCAAAGAGTAACAGTCATCGGTGCAGGATTGGCTGGAAGTGAAGCCGCCTGGCAAATTGCCCGTCAGGGTGTGCCTGTTACTTTATACGAAATGCGTAATGTCCGTAAAACTCCAGCACATATAACAGATCAATTTGCTGAACTAGTCTGTAGTAACTCACTACGTTCGAATGGTCTAACCAACGCTGTCGGAGTACTGAAGGAAGAAATGAGAAGAATGGATTCGCTCATTCTATCTTGTGCAGATGAGCATGCTGTACCGGCAGGAGGCGCGTTAGCTGTTGACCGCGACGGGTTCTCTCAAGCAGTTACAACGACGCTACGTAACCATCCGCTCATAGAAGTTCGCAATGAGGAAGTTCAAACCTTGCCTGAAGGCATAACGGTAGTTGCCTCAGGTCCATTAACATCACCAGCCCTTTCTGCAGGCCTCAAAGAGCTTATGGGCGAGGAGTACTTGTACTTTTATGATGCAGCAGCTCCGATCGTGGAGAAGGACTCCATTGATATGAATAAGGTGTACTTGGCTTCCCGTTATGACAAAGGAGAAGCAGCTTACCTTAACTGTCCTATGACAGAAGAAGAGTTTAATGTTTTCTATGAAGCTTTAATAACTGCAGAGGTTGCTGAGCTGAAGGAATTCGAGAAAGAAATTTATTTCGAAGGCTGTATGCCCTTAGAAGTCATGGCGAAACGAGGTAGACAAACGGTACTGTTCGGGCCAATGAAACCAGTTGGTTTAATAAACCCGCATACAGGTAAGATGCCGCATGCTGTCGTTCAACTCCGTCAAGATAATGCAGCGGGAACTTTATATAACTTAGTCGGCTTCCAAACCCATTTGAAATGGGGAGAGCAGAAACGGGTATTATCCTTGATTCCAGGGTTAGAGCAAGCGGAGTTCGTACGCTATGGTGTTATGCATCGTAACACGTTTATTAACTCTCCGAAGCTTCTTGAACCTACTTATCAATTTAAACGTCGTGAAAATTTGTTTTTTGCAGGTCAAATGACGGGTGTAGAAGGATATGTGGAATCTGCGGCTTCCGGACTGATAGCAGGAATGAATGCGGGGCGTTTAGCTAAAGGGCAACCTTGTTTGGTTGTTCCGGAGGAAACGACTCTGGGTAGTATGGCACATTATATCACGACAGCTGACTTTAAACATTTTCAGCCGATGAATGCTAATTTTGGTTTGCTTCCACAATTGCCCGAACGAATTCGTAACAAAAAAGAGAAGTACGAGAAGCTGGCTAATCGAGCTTTGGAGAGTATTCAGAATTTTAAGAAAACATTTGCGGAGTAGGTTGTAATTGGACTCTTTGCTATGTTACTATAATTATGTTTTGTAGCATTTTTCATTCGTTTCCTCATACATTTACCTCTAGATGCGGTCATTTCTCGAATTGACCTCGCTAGAGGTTTATCTCATTTATGAGACCGAAACCAACGTATAGAGTAACTTTCATGGTGTATGATTCCATTTGAGAGGTGAGAAGAGATGGATCCTAATCAAGCTACGTTTCATGCGACAACAATCTTTGCTATTCGTCATCAAGGTAAGGGAGCTATTGCTGGAGATGGGCAAGTGACATTTGGCAACAGCATGATTATGAAAAGCACGGCCAAAAAAGTTCGGCGTTTACATAGAGGAAAAGTCATCGCTGGTTTTGCTGGTTCTGTTGCCGATGCGATTACACTTTTTGAGAAATTCGAAGGCAAGCTAGAAGAGCACCACGGTAATTTGCAGCGTGCTGCGGTAGAACTTACGAAGGACTGGCGTCAGGATCGCGTCCTGCGACGTCTTGAAGCCATGATGATCGTTATGGATTCAACAGGTTTGCTGTTGCTCTCGGGAAATGGTGAGGTTATTGAGCCTGATGACGGTATTTTGGCTATTGGGTCTGGTGGCAGCTTTGCATTAGCTGCTGGAAGAGCGTTGCATCGCCATGCGTCGTCGCTAAGCGCTAAGGAAATAGCCCATGCTGCCCTAACAACTGCAGCTGAAATATGTGTGTTTACGAATCATAATATTATTGTGGAAGAAATTGAATAGTTAACTATTGAAAAGTTAATGCTTACGATGTTAGTTTTGCTAAAGCAAAACTTTTAGGAGGGTACAAAATGGCAAACAGCTCCCTTACACCTAAACAAATTGTCCAAGAATTGGATCGATACATAGTAGGTCAGAAAAAAGCAAAGAAATCAGTTGCTATTGCTCTGCGAAACCGTTATCGGAGAAATCTCGTAGATGAGGCTATGCGGGATGAAATTGTTCCGAAGAATATACTCATGATAGGGCCTACCGGCGTTGGAAAGACTGAAATTGCGCGCAGACTAGCTAAGTTGGTTGGCGCACCATTCATTAAGATAGAGGCCACCAAATTCACAGAAGTCGGCTATGTTGGTCGCGATGTGGAGTCAATGGTACGTGATCTGATCGAAACTTCCGTTCGTATGGTAAAGGCTGAGCGGATGGAAAAGGTGAAAGACCGAGCTGAGAAGCTCGCTAACGAGCGACTAGTTAACTTGCTGGCGCCAAGTCCTGCGCGTTCCAAAACACAGCGTAATCCTCTTGAGATGCTATTTGGTGGGCAGAACCAACCGGATCAAGAAGAAAGTGCTCCAGACCCTTCACTTGCCGCAAAAAGGGTTCAAATCGCTGAGCAATTGACTAATGGTAAATTAGAGAATGAAGTTGTAGAAATCGAAGTGGAAGACTCTTCACCATCAATGATGGATATGCTGGCTGGTCAAGGCAATGAACAAGCTGGCATGAACATGCAGGAGATGTTCGGCAATCTTCTCCCGAAGAAAATGAAGAAACGTAAGCTGCTTGTTAAGGAAGCCAGGAAAGTGTTAGCTCAAGAAGAAGCGCAAAGATTGATTGACATGGATGAAGTGATCCAGGAATCTATTACTCGCGCGGAACAATCCGGTATTATTTTTATTGATGAAATCGATAAGATCGCTAGTAATAGCCGCGGCGGCAGCGGACCGGACATTTCTCGGGAAGGTGTTCAGCGAGACATTTTACCGATTGTAGAGGGATCTACGGTTGTAACTAAATATGGGCCCGTGAAGACGGACTATGTCTTATTTATTGGTGCAGGTGCTTTCCATATTGCTAAGCCTTCTGATTTAATTCCAGAGCTTCAGGGAAGGTTCCCAATTCGAGTGGAATTAAGTAACTTGACCTTGGAAGACTTTGTTTCTATTTTAAAAGAACCCAAAAATGCATTAACAAAACAATATACAGCATTGTTGCAAACGGAAGGTATAACGGTTGAGTTTGCGGACGAAGCTATTTATGAAATTGCTCGTATCGCGGTTGAAGTTAATCAGAATACGGAGAATATTGGTGCTCGGCGATTACACACCATTTTAGAAAAATTGCTGGAGGATCTATCCTTCGAAGCGCCTGAGATTACATTGGAGTCCATTGTTATTAACCCGGAATATGTTCGTGAGAAACTCAGTGATATTGTACAAAATCGAGATTTAAGTCAATATATCTTATAGTAAAGAACTATCGCATGGTTAAGTAAGTAGGAGGCAGTTAAATGAGTTTATTAAATAAAACAAGAAGGCTAAATCGCTTGCTGCAAAAAGAAGCTGGCAACGCAGTTAGCTTTATGGATATGGCCGAAGTGCTGCGTGATATTGTTATTGCGAATATCTACGTCGTTAGCCGCAAAGGCAAAATTTTAGGTTATGCAGTAACGAATGATCCTGTTTCACCGGAAATGAATCAGACCATATTAATTGAACGCAGATTTCCGTTGGAGTCGAACAATTTGCTTCTGAAGATTGAGGAAACATCATCAACAGCAGAACCAGACAGTCCATATTTCTATTACACGGAGCAAATGAAAGATATGTTTCCATACACGCATACGACTTTAGTACCAATTATTGGCGGGGGCTCTCGTTTGGGAACGCTCATATTAAGTCGCAGTGAAGGAACTTTCATTGATGATGATTTAGTGCTGGCTGAATATGGATCTACCGTTATTGCAATGGAAATATTAAGAGAACGTGCGGAAGAAATTGAGGAAGAAGCTAGAAGTAAAGCTGTCGTCCAAGTTGCGATAGGTTCCTTATCTTTCAGTGAAATGGAAGCTGTGGAACACATTTTTGAAGAATTAGATGGTAAGGAAGGTCTATTGGTAGCGAGCAAAATTGCCGATCGGGTAGGCATTACTCGTTCTGTTATTGTTAACGCACTTCGCAAACTGGAAAGTGCCGGAGTTATTGAAACTCGTTCGCTTGGTATGAAGGGCACTTATATCCGTATTTTAAATGAGCAATTAATACAAAGTATCGAGCAATTAAAAACGAAACTCTAGATAAACACATAGAAAAGCCCTGTCTTGTAAAAGATAGGGCTTTTTTCTTATTGTAAGTTATCGTAATTTCTTAGATGATAAGAAAGGTTACCGAATCTTTTACAAATTTCTACAATAAGGACCATTTCGAATTATTTTATGAAAATAATGTCGAAATAAGAAGGAATCGATAAATACAATGTTGAAGTATAAGTCGAATATTCTATAGACGGGGGGTAACATAATGTCTCTGATAGACAAACCAAGTTGGAACTTGATGGAGCGATCGCTGGATGCATCGACTCTAAGACAAAAGGTTGTAGCAAACAACGTAGCCAATGCGGATACACCCTTCTTTAAGCGTTCGGATGTCGTGTTCGAAGAACTTTTACAAGGTCAGATGAATTCATCAACACCCACTATAGAAGGTTATCGGACAGACCCAAGGCATTTCTTAATAGGAAAATCCACAAATCTGCCAAATTCAGAAATAAAAACAGATGAATCGACAGCGATTAATAACAATATGAACAATGTCGATATGGATTATGAAATGTCGTTAATGGCCAAAAACCAACTTAAATACAATGCAATGATTCAACAAATGAATAGCGAATTCAAAAAAATGCGCACAGTCTTAGGAGGGAAGTAATAACCAATGAGGTTAACCAATGGATTTGACATCAGCTCTTCGGCACTGACTGCTCAACGATTAAGAATGGATGTTGTCTCTTCTAATATAGCGAATGCGGATACAACACGTGCTAAGTTCGTAGATGGGAAATGGGTTCCCTATACAAGGAAGTTAGTTGCTTTTGAAACGAAGTCACAGCCCAGCTTTGCGCAATCGCTTAAATCAGCAATGGCCGATGGTACTGGTGAAGGTGTGCGGGTGAATAAAATTTTTGATGATAAGTCGCCTTTGAAGCAGGTATATAACCCAACTCATCCAGATGCGGATGCGAATGGATTCGTTTATATGCCCAATGTCGATGTGCTTAAAGAAATGGTCGATATGATCTCTGCGACTAGATCTTATGAAGCGAACGTAACCGCCCTTAATGCAAGTAAATCAATGATAACCAAAGCTTTGGAGATTGGTAGATAACCAGTACAGGAGGTTGCATCATGATTGACAAAATAAGTTACAGTCCACTAAACATCATGAGTTCCATTCAACCAAAGGATAACTCCGGTGAAGGGGCTGCTGATCTTGGTAAAAGATTCGGTTCGTTCCTGAATGACGCCATATCAAACTTAAACACGCAACAACAGCAAGTGGACAACTTGAATCAGAGTTTCATCAAAGGTGAGCTTTCCGATGTTCATCAACTGACAATAGCCTCTGAGAAAGCATCGCTAGGACTTGAGTTGACTGTACAAGTCAGAAACAAAGTCCTTGAAGCTTACCAAGAAATGATGAGAATGCAGCTGTGATTGAGTTAGATGCTGCTAAATTTTGGTTCGATGAGGTGACAGAGTGAACGAGAACCTGCTCCAGTACTGGGAAAAGGTGAAGCAATATTGGAATCGTTATAGTAGAACTACCAAAATCACTTTTATAGCAACGGTTGTCCTACTGATTCTTACTGCTGCAATTATAAGTATTAATTTATCAAAAACGGAGTATTCACTCGCATTTACGGAATTGCAGCCAAGTGATGCTTCAGCCATCAAGTCATATCTAGATACCGCAAAAATACCGTATCATCTTAGTGATGATGGAAAAAGTATCGAAGTACCAACAAGCGAAGTAGCAAATGTAAAGCTTGGTGTTGAGTCCCAAGGTTTAAATAAAAACGGCTCTTTAGGCTTTGGTGCGTTTAGCAACAGCAGTTCATTTGGCATAACAGACAACGAATTCAAAGTGAAATACTTGAACGCGATACAAGGCGAGCTTCAACAGTTGATTAACGCTAATCAAGCAATCGCCAGTTCCAAAGTTCTCATCTCACTTCCAGAAGAAGGACCTTTCTTACAGCAACAGCAAGAAAAAGCAACGGCATCTGTTGTTGTGCAAACGAAGCAGGGATATACCTTAGATCAAGCAAAGGTTGATACGATTTATAATTTAGTATCGCATAGTGTTAAAAATCTCCCTCTAGAGAATATTACGATCTCAGACCAGTATGGACAGAGTCTTGTATCTTCGAAGGTGGGCGGAACATCATCCACGAGTTTAGTCACTAGTCAAGTGGATATTAATAACCAGTTCCGTAATGATTTACAGAAGAATATCAATACGATGCTGGGCACGATGTTTGGCCGTGACAAAGTGAATGTAAGTGTATTCTCAACAATGAATTTTGATCAAAAGAAAAGTAAAGAGCAGCTTGTCAGCGCTCCAAATCAAGTGGATCAAAAAGGATTGGAAATTTCCCTGCAGGAAGCAAGTGAATCGTATCAGAACAATGGTGCGGATACAGGCGGTGTACCTGGTACAGGTACTACAGATGTTCCAGGCTATCCTGGGGCTGCCAGCTCAGGCAAGTCTAATTCAGAGAAAAATAATAAAACTGTCAATTATGAAGTCAACCGAATTACGAACGATATTATTTCTACGCCTTATGTTGTAAAAGACTTAAGTATTAATGTGGGGATTGAGCCTCCGGTTATAGATGATCCCAACTCTTTGACAGCTGAGACCAAGGCTGCAGTGCAAAGTGCGCTAGTAAACATCGTAAGAACTGCATTAGCGGATAATAAGGTTACATATACTGACGCAGATTTACAGAAAAAAGTTACGGTATTCGCACATTCTTTTGCAAGACCAGCGGACACACTCGCATCGAAAACAACAACGTACTTAACGTATGCAGGTTTAGCTCTAGCGGCGCTTGCAATTGGATTAATTGCAGGGTTCGCAATTAGAAAACGAAGAAAAGCTGCGCAGCAACAATTGGAACAAGAAATGAATATAGCGGCAGGTAAAGCAGAACTTCCAACGATTGATATCGAAAATGTTACTAATGACAATCAAGTACGCAAGCAGCTAGAGACTCTTGCCAAAAAGCGACCAGAAGACTTTGTTAATTTGCTTCGTACTTGGTTAGTAGACGAATAGAGGTGCACTTGTATGGCCAAAGCTGCTCTGCAAGGGTTAACCGGACGACAAAAGGCAGCCATTCTTTTGATCAGTTTAGGCCCTGAGGTGTCTGCTCAAATATTTAAGCATTTGCGAGAAGAAGAAATCGAGCAGTTAACGCTAGAAATTGCGAATGTTAGAAAAGTAGATTCTTATGAAAAAGAAACTATTTTATCTGAATTTCATCAGATCTGTTTAGCCCAAGAGTTTATTTCTCAAGGTGGTATTGCTTACGCCAAGGATATTTTGGAAAAG
This sequence comes from Paenibacillus sp. Soil724D2, assembly GCF_001427935.1. Lineage (NCBI taxonomy): Bacteria > Bacillati > Bacillota > Bacilli > Caryophanales > Paenibacillaceae > Paenibacillus > Paenibacillus sp. Soil724D2. The sequence goes on along the minus strand of NZ_LMRY01000001.1, from coordinate 197,838 downwards.
GCATTAGGATCACAAAAAGCGCTTGATATCATCAATAGATTGACAGCAACTCTGCAGGTGAGACCTTTCGATTTTGCAAGAAAAGCAGATCCTGCTCAAATCCTTAACTTCATTCAAAATGAGAATTCTCAGACAATCGCTTTGGTATTGTCATATTTGCAAGCAGATCAAGCTTCGATCATCTTGTCATCACTACCACAGGAAAAGCAAGCTGATGTTGCTAAGCGTATTGCACTCATGGATAGTACCTCTCCTGAAGTCATAAGCCAGGTTGAACGCGTTCTTGAACAAAAACTATCGTCAACTGTGACTCAGGATTACACAAATGCAGGTGGTATTGCTTCCATCGTTCAAATTCTGAATGGTGTCGATCGGGGTACAGAGCGCACTATTCTCGATTCTCTCGAAATTCAGGATCCGGAACTTGCGGAAGAAATTAAGAAACGGATGTTTGTCTTCGAAGATATCGTCAATATCGACAATCGCTCCATTCAACGAATTATCCGCGACATTGAGAATGCGGATTTACAGCTTGCCCTTAAAGTTGCAAGCGAAGAAGTTCGAGATGCCTTGTTCAAAAATATGTCCAAACGTATGGCGGATACCTTTAAGGAAGAAATGGAATTTATGGGACCCGTACGTTTACGTGATGTTGAAGAAGCTCAAACCCGGATTGTTGCAACGATTCGCCGCTTAGAAGAATCTGGTGAAATCATCATCGCACGTGGTGGAGGAGATGATATTATTGTCTAACGTCATTAAATCATTTGCTTATTTTCCGTTAGATGATAAGAAAATAGTAGAAACGATTTCACCACTTGAATTATTACGTGCTGGTATGTTAACAGATGATACAAATCAATTGACTCCTGAACAGCAGCAGGAACTGACAGAAGCTACAAGTATGAAGGAGCAGATCCTTCAAGACGCTGAGGCTTTTGCCCACGAACAAATCGACCAGGCTATGCAGGAGTGCGCAGCGCTTCGAGAACAAACTCACGCAGAAATAACGAGTTGGTGGGAGAGCCGCCGTGCAGAAGATGAAGAGCACATCACGATTTCCAGACAATCAGGATTTGAAGAAGGTTACGAACAAGGGATTGTTCAAGCCGAAGAAAACCTCCGCCAAGAATACGGTGAGATGTTATCAGAGGCTCGAGCCATTTTGGAACAATCTTACAAGCTTAAGCAGCAAATCATTCAAGAATCAGAACCTTTTTTAATTGAACTTAGTACTTCCATCGCTGAGAAAGTCATTGGACGTCAATTAACTTTAAATCCAGAATGGGTTATTGATTTAATTCAGATGGTACTTTCACGTAGAAGAGAAAAAGGGATTATCGCGCTTTGTGTAGCACCTTCACAGTTTGCATATATCCAAGAAGCACGCGAAGAGTTACTAACTTCCATTGATTCACAAGCTGAATTACAAATTATCCCGGACTCTACGGTACAAGACCGTGGTTGTGTGATACGTTCCTCATTTGGAAGCATTGATGCCAGAATTGACACTCAGTTAAAAGAGATTAAGTCGGCGTTAAGACAATTGGCAACTCAAAGTGAGGTATCCGAGTTATGAGCAGCAAGCTGCCAAATGCTGATAAATACAAGGAGCATCTACATACGATTGATCCGATTCGAGTGAACGGTAAAGTGACGCAGGTAATTGGGCTGACAGTTGAGTCAGAAGGTCCTGATGTGAGCATTGGCGATCTTTGCTACATATATCCGCACAAGTCAAACAAGCCGCTAAAAGCTGAAGTCGTTGGATTTCGCAGCAACAAAGTAGTTCTGATGCCACTCGGTGATTTGGATGCAATAGGTCCTGGATGCGATGTCGTAGGTACCGGAAAGCCGCTTACTGTTCATGTTGGCCATGAGCTGCTTGGTAAAGTTTTAGACGGTTTGGGACAACCCTTAGATGGTTCATTCCTCCCGTCTAGAATGGCGCAATATTCAACGAATAATGTGCCTGGGAACCCGCTTACACGTCCACGTGTTCTGAATCCAATTTCGGTTGGTGTTCGCTGTATAGATGGATTATTAACAATTGGCAAGGGACAGCGTGTCGGTATTTTCGCAGGTTCTGGTGTAGGTAAAAGTACGTTGATGGGCATGATTGCACGTAATACATCCGCTGATGTCAACGTAATTGCTCTTATTGGCGAGCGTGGTAGAGAGGTTCTAGACTTTATTGAAAGAGATTTAGGTCCTGAAGGACTTGCTAGATCCGTTGTGATTGTAGCAACTTCTGATCAACCCGCTTTAATCAGAATCAAAGGTGCGATGATTGCAACTAGCATTGCCGAATATTTTCGGGATCGCGGCTTAAATGTCATGATGATGATGGATTCAGTCACTCGTTTTGCTATGGCGCAGCGTGAAGTCGGGCTTGCTGTTGGAGAACCTCCAGCCACACGTGGTTATACTCCTTCGGTTTTTGCAATGCTTCCGCGGCTTCTAGAGCGTTCAGGTACGGGACCAAAGGGCTCCATTACCGCTTTTTATACTGTACTTGTAGATGGGGACGACATGAATGAGCCTATCGCTGATGCTGTGCGAGGTATTTTGGATGGTCATATTGTACTTAATCGCAGCATTGCTAATAAGGGTCATTACCCAGCCATCGATGTTTTATCCAGTGTAAGCCGAGTCATGAAAGAAATTGTTCCTACTGAACACATGGAAGCAGCTGATCAATTGAAGCGACTTCTTTCTATATATAAAGATTCGGAAGATCTTATCAATATAGGGGCATACCAAAAAGGTTCTAACCCAAATATTGATATCGCTATGGATAATATCGAGGCAATATGGGATTTCACGAAGCAAAAAACCTCTGAAAAGTTAACATTTGAAGAAGCTCAAGAACGTTTGATTCATGAATTTTATAAGGGATGAGGCTCCTGAATGAATTTTCGTTATTCTTTCCAGCAAATTGTCGATTTGAAAAACAATGAACGAACACAGGCAGAATGGATACTTTCTGAGGCAATGGGGCAACTAAGGAATGAAGAGACGAGCTTGCATGGATTGTTTGAGCAGAAAGATAGCCTCCATAATGAAATGGCTAGTGTATCTAGCAGTTCGGTATCCATCTCCAAGATGCTGTTGATGCAAAATTACATGAATCATGTTGATCAGCAGATCGCACGCAAGCATTTGGATGTGCAGCAAGCACAGCATGTCGTGCTCAAAAAGCAGGAACATCTTTCGGAAAGAATGATTGATGAGAAAGTTTGGTCGAAGGCAAGAGAGAAGGCATACAACCAATTTCAATCTTTTGTCGCCAAAAAAGAGCAAGAAACTCTAGATGAGATGGCTACTAACCGTTTCAAACGATTAACGTATTGAGGAAGGCAAAGGAGGGAAAAGGAGATGGCCGATACAAGCATAGAGGGTGCATCTTATAGTGCACTGGAACGATTTCTGATATGGTTTGTCATCCCCTTTGTGTTTACGGCAGTTTTGCTCTTCGTGCTGTTGTCAATTTTTGATTATGATATCAAGAGCAGTATTCAGAAGGCGCTGCACAATACACCAGTCATTGGGACAATCGTCCCTGCTCCCAAAGAAAAAGCAGTAGTGACGAGTGATGGTAAAGCACCGACTTCTGAGCAAAGCAACAAGATTAAAGATGAAGAGATTACAAAGCTAAATGCAAGAATTGCTGAACTTCAAACAGCTTTGCAAAAAGCCGATTCGACAACCGAGCAGAAGGATCTTTCACTGAAAGATGCTCAGGCGAAGTTAACTGACTTGGAAGAGAAGCTGAAGAATAAAACGCAAACCGAAGAAGAATACAATAATCAAATTACTCAACTTGCGAATATGTATGCAAAAATGAATCCAAGTAAAGCTGCGCCAATCATTGAAGCTTTGACACCTAAAGAAATGGTTCTTGTGTTTTCAATGATGAAAGCAGATAGTCGTGGTGCGATTCTAGAAAAGATGACCCCTACTAAAGCGGCTGAGGCTTCCATTGGGGTTAAGGATGTTGTTCCTGTGCGCGATAAACAAATTGCTGCCTTGCAAGAAAGATTGGCAACGAATGGAGCGACGAAGACCACAACATCCGTAAGTAAAACAGATTTAGGGCAAACTTTTGCCAACATGACACCGAAAAGTGCTTCCAATGTCCTTCTGGAAATGAATAAATCTAACCCTGATAAAGTGTTAGCTATTCTCAGTGGGATGGATAATGCTTCTCGTTCAAAAGTAATGTCTTCATTATCAGACGCAAATAAAGAAATCACAGCTTCCATTTCAGCTAAACTTGTTCAGTAATGTCATTGATTTCACGAAGGGAGGTGAAAAAAATGGACGTACAAATGCCAACAGTACCTACTGGAAACAATGCTGCTTCAACAGCAACAGGTAAAGCAAGTACGACTGAAACGGCTGCCAAGGATACTTCTTTTAATCAAGTATTAGATGGTCAAATTGTTCAAGAGAATGCTTCTGGTGATGCAAATGCTTCTGATCCAGCTCTTTCTCTGAACATGCTGCTTCAAATGCTTCAAAGCTTGGTTATGCCTCTTCAAGGCGCTGCTGTACAGCAGGTCGAACAAGGAAAGGGAGATCAACCTCTACCAGAAATGCTTTTGGAGGCAATGAACAGTAACCCTAAGCTAGCTGAACAATTATTACAAGATCAGAACGTGAAGAAGTGGTTCGAAGATGCTCAGCAATTGTTAAGCACACTTGGTGATACACAATCTAACACGGCTTTCACACTACCGAATGGGTTGAATCTTCAGCCAGCTGATACATTAAACTTACAAGCCCAGAATACTTTGCTTACACTGACTACTTTGACTAAACAGCAGCCTGACAATCCTATTTTGAAGTTTTTGAACCAGGACTTACTTAGCACGATTGAGCCTTTGCTTCCAGATTTAATGGCGACATTGAAGGGACCAACATCAATAACTGATGCAGCAACGAAATCACTCAAGGCTACTGAAGGTTTAGTAGAAGAAACTAAGAGTGATATCACATCTGTTAACAGAGCAAGTCATGTTAAAAAGGCAAACAAGTTAGGTGTTGAGCAGAAAATTGATGGAGATTCATTTACCCTAGTGCAACCATCAAAGTCAAAGCTTGAGCTTTTAGCAATCAAGAATGTACTTCACGCACCAGTTGTCGAGTCTACTACAGCGTCCGAAGAATCTTTTGCTGCCCTAGTTGATTTGCCGACTGAAGAAGCTCCAGCAACGAATAACATCGTTACGATCGGTGATTTGCAGAAAGCGCAACAGGCTGCTGTTCCAGTTGATAAAACGCCAACAGCAACAATCAATGCGGCGAATTTTACAGAAGAAATGACAGAGCATGTGTTGAAGAACTTGAAGATAACGATGGCTGGCGGTTTTTCTGAAGCTAAACTATCTTTATTCCCTAAAAATCTCGGTCATATTGATGTAAGAATATCGATGCAGGATGGACAACTGATAGCTCAATTTGCAGCTGATTCCTTAGCAGGTAAGCAGATGCTGGAAAGTCAACTTCCGCAGTTACGACAAGCTCTTCAAACACAAGGTTTGCAAGTTGAGAAGCTTGAGGTCACTCAAAATCAAAACATGCAATCTAGTATGTTTCAAGATCAACGTCAACAGCAAACATTTAGGCAATCTCAGCGTCAAAGTAAAAATGCTTCTGGTAACTATGAGGAAGATTCAATTGATTTTAATATAGAAATTGAGAATGTAGCTCAAGTACGAACTGCAGTAAATGGTAACTCCTTCGATGTTATTGCCTAAAAAAGCAATCTATGTGATTCAGCTGGAGGTGAAAGTGTGGCTACAACCCCTATTTCAGGTAATGTTACGGATTTGATCAATACTGGAAATAAAGCAAAATCGAAAGAGAAAGACAACAATACGTTAGGCAAAGATGATTTCCTTAAAATCTTGATTACACAACTTCAAAATCAAGATCCGACGCAACCTTTACAAGATAAAGAGTTTATTGCACAAATGGCGCAGTTTACATCCGTAGAGCAACTGACCAATATGGCCGGTGAAATGAAGCTAATGCGTCAATCTCTTGGTTTTGTTTCAGGCTTGATTGGGAAATCGATCACATGGACGGATATCGACTCATCTGGAGCATCTGTTGAAAAGTCTGGTGTTATTGATTCCATTACATTCAAAGACGGAAATCAATATGCCAATGTGAAGGGAGAGGAAATTTCTCTTGACAAGCTCAAGAAAATTGAGAATGTTGGAGAAACCAAATGACAGAGAGAATATCCATAGGGCAGCTTTATCCTAATGCGGTTTCTCCAGCGTCTACGAGACGAACACCTGTACAGCAACCGGTAACCCAATCCGGTAGCCCTACTTTTCAAAAACTTCTTCAGGAGCAACTTGTTCGTTTCAGTCATCATGCAGAGGTTAGACTTAAAGAGAGAGGCATTCAACTAAAGCCTGAGCAATTGGATAAGCTTAGTACAGCTATTGATAAGGTAGCCGCTAAAGGCGCTAAGGATGCGCTTATGATTTTAGGTGGAAATGCTTTAATTGTTAATGTTCCTAACCGAACTGTTGTGACGGCGCTTGATGGAAATGCGATGAATGAACATGTTTTCACGCAAATTGATAGTGCCATTATTATTTCTTAACCATCAGGCTCGACCGTGCAGGAAGCCTGGAGCTGTGGAGCGATTGAAGCAGTTCATTATATTTATATCCGATTAGGAGGCCTATTATAGATGTTAAGATCCTTGTACTCAGGCGTTTCAGGTATGCGTGGTTTTCAAACGAAATTGGATGTCATTGGTAATAATATCGCAAACGTAAATACCATCGGTTTCAAAGGCAGTCGTGTTATGTTTAAAGATATTCTCAGTCAAACCGTTGCTGGTGTTAGTGCTGCCGATGAGAACCGTGGTGGTGTGAATGCTCAGCAAGTAGGATTAGGCGTTAGTTTGGCTGCCATTGATACAGTACATACGGCTGGAAGTGCAATGACAACGAATGTCACTACTGATTTGCGTGTTAACGGGGATGGATTCTTTGCAGTAGGTACTACCGAGCAGGTGGATGCACCTTACTTGACAAGAGCAGGTAACTTTACTTTAGATGCTTCTAGAAACCTTGTAAATGCAGAAGGGCTACATGTTATGGGGGCTGATAATGCCGGTCCGATAGTGCTTCCTGATGACATAGTTTCATTCTCGATTGCACAAAACGGCGATATCATCGGTGTCAACAATACAGGAGCAACGGTTACTACAGGTCAGAAAGTTGGCGTCGTTAAAGTCATTAACCCTTCGGGGCTTGAGAAAATTGGCGGGAATTTGTATCGTATGACAGCGAATGCAAACCCAGAGGGTGAAATTGTAGTTGGGGCAGCGGGTAATCCAGAAACGGGTACTGGGACACTGATTTCAGGTCAACTGGAAATGTCGAATGTTGACTTAACAGGTGAATTCACCGAAATGATTATTGCTCAACGTGGTTTCCAAGCGAATTCTCGAATTATTACGACTTCGGATGAAGTACTTCAAGAAGTCGTAAATCTTAAACATTAATCTTAAATTGATGTGAAATAGGGGAGCTAGCCTCCCCTTATCCTGATACAGGAGGAGAAGCATGATTTCTCTCACTCGTTTAAACGGGAAAGCGATTATCCTGAATGCCTTGCTTATCGAAATTATTGAAGAGACTCCAGACACAATGATTACATTAACGACAGGAAAGAAAATCACAGTACTCGAAAAGGCAGAGGTTGTGGTAAGCTTAGTGCGGACCTACATGCAGGAGATTGGCTCAGTACGAGCGACAATAAAGTCCAGGGATGCGGAGGGTTCGTAAGTGTTTAAGAACAAAATTTTCATACTCATTGTCTCTATTCTAATCGCAATTACTCTGATTTTGACAGCTGCCTTTGTTTTGTGGAATTTTATGGAGAAAAATAATCAATCCAAAGACCCTGCAGTACAAGCTCAGGATGCTGTTGCAAGCGTGAAGCCAACGAAAGCGCCATCTGCGGAAGCTAAAAAGGCAAACACTGCAATTATTAAAGATATCTTGACGAATTTGTCTGGCAGTCAAAACTTCATTAAAATCAGCTTCGCTTTTGAATTAGAAAATTCAAAGGGTAAGGCAGAGTTTGATAGTTTGCTGGACTCAGCGGTTAAAGGAACAATCGTACAAGCGCTTGGAGATTTGACAAAAGATCAAATTGAAGGAAGTAAGGGTTCCGACAGTTTAATCTCTACGTTAATGAACAAATTAAACCCGCTGTTACATGAGGGTAAAATCAAGCAAATATGGATAACCGATAAAGTACTTCAATAACTCGCTGTTGATTTTGCTTAAAGGAGGTGACTCGAATGGTTGATGTTCTATCGCAAAATGAGATCGATGCCTTGCTAGCTGCTCTGTCCTCAGGCGAAATGGATGCGGATGAACTTAAAAAAGAGGAAACGCAGAAGAAGGTAAGGGCCTATGATTTTAAGAGAGCCGTACGTTTCTCAAAGGATCATATTCGTAGCTTAACCCGGATTCACGAAAACTATGCACGATTTTTAACAACGTATTTTTCTGCCCAGCTCCGTACGTTCGTACAGATCAGTGTTGTCCAGGTTGAACAACTGCCCTATGACGAATTTATTCGTTCGATCCCGAAAATGACCATTTTGAACATCTTTGAAGCGGAGCCTTTAGAGGGTCGAATGGTGCTTGAGGTTCATCCCAATGTCGCATTTGCTATGTTGGACCGTTTGTTGGGCGGTGCAGGTACGACCCCAACCAAAATTAATGCCTTAACTGAGATTGAAACGATTGTGATGGAACGTATTTTTAGCAGAGCATTCGATAGTTTACAAGAGGCATGGAAGACTGTCATTGATATTCAACCTCGTTTAGAGGCCCTTGAAACAAATCCGCAGTTCATGCAGATTGTTTCACCCAATGAAACCATTGCATTAATATCACTTAGCACCAAAATCGGTGATACAACAGGGATGATCAACTTGTGTATCCCTCATGTTGTCATCGAACCCATTATGCCTCGACTTTCTGTGCATCATTGGTTTGTCTCCCAGAAGAAGACGAGAGCACCTGAAGAAGTGGAAGCACTTCAATCGCGCTTGGAAAAAACCAAGCTGCCACTCATTGCAGAATTGGGATCGTCTGAAATTTCCATACGTGATTTCCTTGGCTTAACGGCTGGCGATGTAATCCCGCTGCATAAATCCGTCGAAGATTCGCTTCAAGTCAAAGTGGGCGAGAAGCTGAAATATCTCGGAAGCCCCGGTACCTTAAAAGGGAAGATGGCTGTACAAATTACAGAAATCGTAAACGAAGGAGAAGAAGATTATGACGAATAACAGAGATTATTTGTCCCAGGAAGAGATCGATGCTTTGTTGAGACAGTCTTCAGACGATAGTTCAGCCACTTCTTTTAACGGGCCTCCTATAGTTGAAGACTATTTATCTCCCCTAGAACAGGATGCACTTGGTGAAATTGGTAATATCACTTTCGGTAGTGCAGCCACAGCACTTTCGACATTGCTTGGAAAGAAAGTAGACATAACAACACCAAAGGTTTCTATTATTGGTAAAGAAGAATTGGGAGAGCAGTTTCCAAAACCTCATGTAGCCGTTCATGTGAATTATGTTGATGGTTTTGACGGTATTAATCTACTTGTTATTAAAACACGTGATGCTCAAGTCATTGCTGATTTAATGATGGGAGGTGATGGTACTGGCGGTGATGAAAATCTTAGTGAGATTCACATCAGTGCTGTACAAGAAGCCATGAATCAGATGATGGGATCTTCTGCTACGTCCATGTCTACCATCTTTAATCGATTTGTCAATATCTCTCCTCCAGGAATCGACATATTAAATTTGTCGAAAGGAGAAGGAAAACTACCGGACGAGGACGTATTTATAAAGATATCGTTCCGACTTACCATTGGCGATCTTATTGATTCTAACATCATGCAATTATTACCTGTTCCATTCGCCAAAGAAATGGTATCGACTCTCATGGGTGGTGATTCTGACTCTTCAATGGAGGCTGCGCCTGCGGCTCAAGCACCTGCCCCTGCAGCACCATCACAAGTACCTACACAGGAAGCTCATACGCCGCCTACAGCAACTCCAAGTCCCATTTACGAGCAGCCTATGTACCAACAACAGCAGCCAATGTATGAACAACCGATGTATCAACAGCCAAGAATGGGGCAGCCGATGTATCCACCTCAACAGCCCATGTACCCGCCACAGCAACCCATGTATCAGCAGCCTCCGGCAGCTTATGGTGGGATGCCGAATCGGAATGTAAATGTTCAACCCGTGCAATTTGGAAATTTACAATCGGGTTCGTTGGGACAGGCTGATGATACAAACCTTAATTTATTACTAGATATACCTCTTAAGGTAACAGTAGAATTAGGCAGAACGCACAAGGTGATTAAAGACATCTTAGAACTTTCCCAGGGATCGATTATTGAATTGGATAAGCTGGCAGGTGAGCCTGTTGATATCTTAGTAAATAACAAGTTGATTGCCAAAGGCGAAGTTGTCGTCATCGATGAAAACTTTGGGGTTCGTGTAACAGACATCGTTAACCAGTGGGAACGAATTCAAAAGTTACAATAATTTAAATTTAGGGGGATTTTACTCATGGCTAACCGTATTCTAATTGTTGATGATGCTGCATTTATGAGAATGATGATTCGTGATATTTTATCTAAAAATGGTTACGAGGTTTGTGGCGAAGCGAATGATGGTGCTCAAGCCATCGAAAAGTACAAAGAATTGAAACCAGATTTAATTACGATGGATATTACGATGCCTGAGATGGACGGCATTCAAGCATTGAAAGAAATCAAAAAAATTGAACCTACTGCAAAGGTCATTATGTGTTCCGCGATGGGGCAGCAAGCTATGGTTATTGATGCCATTCAAGCAGGGGCAAAAGACTTTATTGTTAAACCATTTCAGGCAGACCGTGTTATCGAAGCGATTAAAAAGACTCTAGGTTAAACCGTCAACGTTCGGTTGAGTCTTACATAAACCGAAAGGGTTGTGACTATGAGAAGACTCCAATCGAAACGACTGATTACTGCCATATTAAGTGTAGTCGCAATGTTATATACCAAATCCATTAGCTTTGCTGAAACAGAGCCAGGACAAGGTCTTCCAACATCAGATTTTCCGACTACTGACCCATTTAATTCGTTTGGCATGATTGTTAAGGTCATTTTCTTTCTCGTATTAATTATTCTCTTATTCTTTGTGCTTATGAAGTACATAGCTAAGAAAAATAAAGGTACTATGTTCGGGAACTCAATTCGTTCTTTAGGTGGAGTTCCCCTCGGACAAAATAAATCTATTCAAATAGTTGAAATTGGTCATTCGCTCTTCGTGGTTGGCGTCGGTGAGAACATTCAGTTGTTGGATAAGATCAATGACGCCGATGAAGTTGCGTATATCTCGGAATTGCTTACTTCTTCTGAGGATGATCGCGTGGGCTTTGGTGCAATAAGTAAGTGGATAAGCAAACTTCCTGTTAGAAAGAAAGAGATTGAGGAAGAAGTAGAAATTACTTCATCCTTTCAACAAGTATTTCACGATAGGCTGCAGCGAGTATCTAACCGTAATAAAGATGCTCACGAATGGCTTTCTGATCAAAAACAAACAGATCGGTTGAATGATGAATGAAAAGAAATAAATTAGTTCTTACGCTTCTGATTGTTATGATTTCAGTGTTCCTCTTATCACTGACAGCTTCTGCTGCTGAAACAGATCCAAACAATCCGATCCCTGGGTTAAATGTGAATATTGGGACTAGTGGCGCTGCCGGTGGTTCTTCTAACACAGTTACCTTATTGCTCTTATTAACCGTATTAAGTCTTGCACCATCTTTTCTTATTTTAATGACTAGTTTCACAAGAATTGTCATCGTGCTTGGATTCGTTCGAACATCCCTTGGAACCCAGCAGATGCCGCCTAATCAGGTTTTAATCGGACTAGCTCTGTTTTTAACCTTTTTTATTATGTCTCCTACTTTGGGAGAGGTTAACCAGACAGCTTTGCAGCCTTATCTGAAGGGTGAAATTAATCAGACCCAGGCTTTTGAGAAAGCATCCTTACCAATGAAGAAGTTTATGTTCAAACATACACGTCAGAAGGATCTAAAGTTGTTCTTAGACTATACCAAAGCTAAGGCACCTACAGGCGTAGAAGATATACCGATTACTTCATTAGTTCCGGCATACGCAATAAGTGAACTGAAATCAGCTTTCCAGATGGGATTCATGATTTTCATCCCGTTTCTGGTCATAGATATGGTTGTATCCAGTACCTTAATGGCAATGGGAATGATGATGTTACCGCCTGTTATGATTTCTCTCCCTTTTAAAATTCTACTTTTCATACTTGTAGATGGTTGGTATCTTGTGGTGAGATCTTTACTCCTAAGCTATGGTTGAGGATCAAGATATCGGAGGTTTCTAGATGGGCTCGGAATTTGTAATACGGATTGCTGGTGAGGCTGTTTATACCGTGCTTAAAGCAAGTGCACCCATGCTTATTATTGGGCTTGTCGTTGGTCTGATCATTAGTATTTTTCAAGCAACGACGCAGATTCAAGAACAAACCTTGGCGTTTGTTCCCAAAATTGTGGCGGTTCTGCTGTCTATCTTAATATTTGGACCTTGGATCATGAATACATTGGTTGACTTTACTTTTAATTTACTCAACAACCTTTACAAATTCGTTGGATAGGTTGTGAGCGATATGACATACTTTTTCCAAGTTATCCCTATCTTTCTGCTTATTTTTTGTCGAATTACATCGTTCTTTGTCGTAGTCCCAATTCTTTCTTCAAGAAATGTTCCAATGATGTTCAAAATCGGACTTTCCGTATTCATCTCGTTAATCATTTTTGCGACTATGGGGTTGGATAAGCCCATTCCCATGGATGGTGAATACATTCTATTGATCATTCGTGAAATGCTTGTTGGCGTTTTACTTGGTTTTCTGGCCTATATCTTTTTTACAGTTGTCCAGACAGCCGGCTCTTTTATGGATATGCAAATCGGCTTCAGTATGGCGAGTGTGATTGATCCTCTAACGGGGGCTTCAAGTCCAATGTTAGGTAACCTTAAATATATGATCGCCGTGCTGCTTTTTCTTTCTTTTGATGGGCACCATTATTTGATCAGAGCGATTATTGACAGCTACCGTTGGATACCGCTAGACAATCAGCTGTTCACCCGCATCTATGATGGACAAATTTCGAATTTCTTGTTTCAATCGCTTTCAAAAATGTTTTATCTCTCGTTTCAACTCGCTGCTCCTATCATAGCAGCCCTTTTTTTGACAGATTTAGGGTTAGGACTCTTAACAAGGGTTGCTCCGCAATTCAATATTTTCGTTATAGGCGCACCTTTGAAAATGATCCTTGGCTTTTTTCTGCTGGTCATTATTTTCCCGGAATTAATATCTCAATTTCAAAATTTATTTGCAACCATTTTTGATTACATGGAGAAGTTGCTTCAACTGATTAGCGGCACACAGCAACCATCACCTAAGTAGGAGGTAAGCCGTGTCCCAAACATTACGCTTGAAGCTCGATTTACAATGGTTTGCTGGGGAAAAGACGGAATCTGCTACAGCAAAGAAGAGGCAGGACGCTCGTAAAAAGGGTCAAGTTGCGAAGAGTATGGACCTACCGGCGGCATTTATTTTACTCTTTTCATTTCTATCTTTCCTCATGTTCGGTGGTTATATGAAAGAGAAAATTGTAAACATCTTTCGCAACGTGTATGAGAATCAACTGACGATGGATATCACAGCCGCAAACGTTCAGGTATTATTCGTAGATTTAGTCCAACAAGGGTTAATCATTTTAGCTCCAATTTTCATCCTTGTTGTTTTAGTTGCTTTTATTGGAAATTATGCGCAAATTGGCTTTATGTTTATTGGCGATCCCCTGATGATGAAGTTTAGCAAGATCAATCCGATCGAGGGCTTCAAGCGAATTTTTTCGCTGCGGACCGTGATGGATTTTCTTAAGTCAACAATGAAAATGTTAATTATCGGTTATGTCGTGTACACGACATTAATAGGGGAAAAAGCTAAACTGCTAGGACTTGGCCATGCTCCATTGGAGAGTACATTTTCATTTATTGCCTCGGTCACCCTAAAACTAGGGATCAAAATTGGAGCAATTTTAATTGTCCTTGCCATTTTTGATTTCATATATCAAAAGTATGAGTATGAGAAAAGTCTCAAAATGTCCAAACAGGATATTAAGGATGAGTATAAGAAGAGTGAAGGGGACCCACTTATCAAAGGAAAAATTCGCGCAAAGCAGCGCCAGATGGCCATGCAGCGCATGATGCAGGAAGTCCCCAAAGCTGATGTTATTATTACCAATCCAACCCACTTTGCGGTTGCTTTGAAATATGATTCGAACAATATGCAAGCCCCTACAGTTATTGCTAAGGGCGCGGATTATGTTGCTTTAAAGATTAAAGAAGTTGCGAAGAAAAACGGTATTATGACGATGGAAAATAAACCGCTTGCTCGAGCGATCTTTGCACAGGTGGAAATTGGTGACTCTATTCCCGCTGAGCTGTTCCAGGCTGTCGCAGAAGTATTGGCTTATGTATATAAAGTGAAGGGCAAAACGAACTAATGAGGAGGGGGGTACAATCAGATGAAGATCAAGGATTTATTGGTTCTTATAGGCATTATCGGTATTGTATTAATGATGATTGTACCGGTTCCAATCCCTTTGCTGGACTTTCTTTTAATTATTAATATATCGATTGCCTTAATGATTATTTTGGTTGCTATGAATACAAAAGAAGCTCTTCAGTTCTCCATCTTCCCTTCTTTACTACTAATTACGACATTGTTTCGGTTGGCGCTAAACGTCTCAACTACGCGGAACATTTTGTCGCATGCAGAAGCAGGCGACGTGGTCAGAACTTTTGGTTCTTTCGTTGCTCAAGGCAATATCGTCGTGGGATTCGTCGTGTTTCTCATCCTTGTCTTGGTACAATTCATCGTAATTACCAAAGGTTCTGAGCGCGTTGCCGAGGTTGCAGCGAGATTTACTCTCGATGCGATGCCGGGAAAACAAATGAGTATTGACGCAGATTTGAATGCAGGCTTAATCAATGAGGTCCAAGCTCGTGAACGTAGACAAAAGATTGAACGTGAAGCTGATTTCTACGGAGCTATGGATGGTGCAAGTAAGTTTGTGAAAGGGGATGCCATTGCCGGCATTATCATCCTCGTCATTAATTTGATTGGTGGCTTTATTATTGGGATGACGATGAAAGGGATGTCTTTTTCTGAGGCACTTGAAACCTTCTCGATATTAACTATTGGTGATGGACTCGTCAGTCAAATTCCAGCCCTTTTAATTTCAACTGCAGCTGGTATTATCGTGACACGCGCATCATCTGAAGGTAATTTAGGTCACGATATAACGAAACAATTAACTGCACAACCGAAGCTTCTTTATATTGTTGCTGGTACCCTCATGGTGCTTGGTTTATTCACACCAATTCACTGGTTCACTACGTTTCCGATTGCCGGATTGCTAATTTTCGCAGCTTTTAAAATGCAAAAGAATTTGGAGCGCGAAGCGATCAAAGAAGAACAATTGGTGGAGGAGCAGCAAATTGAGGAAGTGCGGAGTCCTGAAAGTGTTATTTCCTTGTTACAAGTCGATCCGATTGAGTTTGAATTCGGTTATGGTTTAATTCCTCTTGCTGATACTCAACAAGGCGGAGATTTACTAGATCGGATTATCTTGATTCGCCGACAATGTGCGCTTGAGCTTGGGGTTGTCGTACCCGTTATTCGCATCCGTGACAATATTCAACTACGGCCGAATGAGTATATCATCAAAATAAAAGGCAATACGGTTGCACGCGGCGAACTACTTCTTAATCATTACCTAGCCATGAGTCCTGGTATTGATGATGATTCAATAGCAGGTATAGAAACGACTGAGCCTGCCTTTGGATTGCCTGCTATATGGATAGATGAAGTGACCAAAGAAAGAGCGGAGTTATCTGGCTATACAGTCGTTGATCCTCCTTCCGTAGTGGCTACACATTTAACCGAAATTATTAAGAAACATACACATGAACTTCTGGGTCGTCAAGAAACTAAAGCACTTATCGATAATGTTCGCGAGTCTTATCCAGCACTTGTTGATGATCTTATTCCTTCTGTGTTATCAGTTGGGGACGTTCAGAAGGTATTGGCTAAGTTACTGCGTGAGAAAATTTCTGTACGTGACTTGGTAACGATTTTGGAAACTCTTGCTGATTATGGTTCTTATACAAAAGATCCTGAGATATTGACTGAATATGTTAGACAATCATTATCGAGACAAATCACGCAGCAGTTTACTTCTTTAGGTGATTCCCTAAAAGTCATTACAGTTGGTCCATCTGTGGAAAAGAAAATTGCCGATTCTGTTCAGCAATCAGATCAAGGAAGTTACTTAGCCCTTGACCCATCCTCTTCACAAATAATTTATCATCGCGTCAGTGAGCAAGTTACTAAATTGATTCAATCCGGAGAACAACCTGTAATTTTAACTTCACCAACGATTCGGATGTATTTAAGACAATTGCTTGAGAGAACTTTGCAAGATATACCTGTATTATCCTACAGCGAATTAGAGCCTAGCGTTGAAATTCAGAGTATGGGGGTAGTCAATTTATGAGAGTAAAAAGATACGTTGTCGATTCCATGCCGGACGCCTTGCAAAAAATTCGCACGGATTTAGGCAAGGATGCAGTAATCCTCAATACCAAGGAAATTCGCACAGGTGGTTTTCTTGGTCTATTCGGTAAGAAAAAGATTGAAGTTATCGCTGCAATTGATGGAGCAAACACGAATTCAGGAGGGGCCGCTCAGCGGTTTACACCTCAGCCTCAACAGCAGAAAGTCATGAGTCAAGCTCAACCTTCGAGAGCTCAATCGCATCTATCTGATTTTCCTGAAGTCCCAGATGTGATTGCTCCTGTTTCAACCCCAAAAGAACCAGTTACCGTTAGTGCAGGTGTTGAGACGCAACAGAGTTTTGCTTCGCAACAGTCTTACTCTCCCGTTTCGGTAAATGCACCTAATAGAGTCAATCTCAAAGATGAGCACCTCATGGAGGAGCTCAAACAAATGAAGGAAATGATGAGAAAGCTTACTCATGCATCCGAGGTGTCAAATCTCCCAGAACCTTTACAGAAGATCGAACAACGATTATTTGACCAAGAAGTAGATCCTACATTAGTTCGTCAAATTATGGATGAAGCTGTGGCCGATTTTCAGCTTGCAGATGAGCCTGTGACAGATAAGTCAGCTCTTCAAGTGGTGCGATCCAAGCTAGGGCAGGTGCTTCAGTCCAATCGAAGCAAACAAATTTCACCACAAACACGCGTTGTACATTTCGTAGGTCCAACAGGAGTTGGCAAAACGACAACCATTGCCAAGCTAGCAGCAGAGCAAGTGTTGAAGTATCAACGTAAGGTTGGATTTATTACTTCAGACACGTATCGAATTGCGGCAATTGAACAGTTGAAAACATATGGAACAATCTTGAATGTACCGCTTGAAGTTGTTTTCTCACCGCAGGATTTAGCGAAGGCATTTCATAATCTTGAAGAATGTGATGTCATTTTCATGGATACGGCTGGACGCAATTTTCGAAATGAAATGTATGTTTCGGAGCTTAACTCTTTGCTAAAGACACAAGGAAATAGTGAGACTATTCTAGTTCTGAGCTTAACAACGAAGTATCGGGACATGAGAGCGATTACGAACAATTTTAATAAGTTTAAGCTAGACAAAGTATTATTCACCAAAATGGATGAAACAGACTCCTACGGTGCGATTGTAAATGTTGTTCACGAGTTCTCACTGCAGCTTTCGTATGTTACAAACGGTCAAAGCGTACCCGATGATATTACGGAAATGAATGAGTGGCAAATCATTGATTTGTTATTGGAGGAACCTAGAGCATGAAGGATCAAGCAGAAGGGTTGCGGAACCTGGTACAAATTCAGAATGAAAAAGGCACAAAAGCAACCAGGATTATTACCGTGACTAGCGGAAAGGGAGGCGTAGGTAAATCAAATTTTACGCTAAACTTTGCTTTAACGCTTCAGTCCCAAGGTTATAAGGTACTTGTCTTTGATGCAGACATTGGGCTTGCCAACATTGATGTGCTGATGGGGATTTCCTCCAAATACAATTTGTATCACTTATTGAAAAAGGAAAAAACGATCTGGGAAATTATCCGGAAAGGCTACAATGATTTAGATTTTATAGCAGGTGGATCTGGATTTAACGATTTACTTCGCTTAACCGATGATGAATTGAACTACTTTGCCGAGCAAGTCATGCAGCTCAACGGATATGTTGATTTTATTATTTTTGACACAGGGGCCGGATTGTCCAAAGAAACGTTGAAGTTTATTCTCGCTGCCGAAGAAGCTTTTGTGGTCACAACGCCTGAGCCTACTTCCATAACGGATGCTTATGCCATTATAAAAATGGTTAATTCAATGGGACATGACGTTTCTTTTAAACTAGTAATTAACCGAGTAACCGATGCAAAGGAAGGCAAGCACACGGCTGATAAAATTTCTTTAGTCGCTAAACAATTTCTGGATATCCAGATCCCTACATTAGGATTCGTTGACGATGACGCAGCTGTATCTAAGGCGGTTAAAAAGCAAATACCTTTTACTGTTGCTTTTCCGAATTCGGCCGCATCACGAAGTCTTCAATTATTAGTCGATAATTATCTTAATGGTTATCGAGTAATCGACACACCTACTTCCGGTGTCAAGGGCTTTTTAAATAAAATGATGAAACTTTTAAAATAGGATTTTCGCAAATCGTGTCGAATATGCACATAAGAGGGAGGGAAGCAGCTTGGCACCATATAACATTCTTGTCGTAGACGACTCCGTCTTTATGCGAAAAATTATAAGCGATTTGATCTCTGATAATCCTCAGTACAAAGTCATAGGAACAGCAAAAAATGGTCAAGAAGCTATTGAACAAGTGAAGCTATTGCGCCCCGATGCCGTTACGATGGATGTGGAAATGCCAATAATGAACGGTTTGGATGCTTTACAGCGAATCATGACCGAACAACCAACACCCGTCATTATGTTAAGTTCCTTAACCCAAGAGGGTGCATCTGAAACGATTAAAGCACTCGAGTGGGGAGCCGTCGACTTTATTCGAAAGCCGTCAGGCTCCATATCCCTTGACCTGTATAAAGTAAAACAACTTCTACACGAGAAGCTGCAAATGGCAGTTCGAACAAAGTTACGGCCGGTACAGCAACAGCCTGTGCCTCCGCGGGTTATTCAACCGTTAATAGCCAAGAGTATTGCCAGTTCGATAAAAGCACCCGATACTAAACTTGCTGCAAAGCCTGGTTCAACGCATTTCGATCATCTAGTAGCCATAGGTACTTCAACTGGAGGACCTCGCGCTTTACATCAGGTGATCTCTCATATTCCTGCAGGTTTTCCTGCGCCGATCTTAATTGTTCAACATATGCCGCCTAATTTCACCAAATCATTAGCCCAACGTCTGAATGACATTTCTCAGATACAAGTAGTCGAGGCTGCGGAAGGGGATGTGCTCCAAACGGCAACAGCTTATGTAGCACCGGGAGGATGGCATATGGTCATCTACAAAGATACGGACAAAACGTACAAAATTCGCTTGACCAAAGAAGAACCTCGTTCTGGCCACCGCCCTTCGGTGGATGTCATGTTTGAGTCCTTGCTTGGAATGAATGAGTTGAAGCGGCACATCGTCCTGATGACCGGCATGGGGAGCGATGGAGCTAAAGGTATGCTCTCATTAAAGCAATCCGGTGTATCAACAACCATTGCCGAGTGCGAAGAAACTTGTGTCGTATACGGGATGCCAAGAGCTGCTGTAGAGATCCAAGCTGCGATGCATGTTTTGCCACAGCAGGATATTGCAAGTCGGTTAGCTCAATGCGTACTTAATTAAATGAAATTTAGTAAACAGGTTACATAATGATTCTATTGGAGGTGTGTGGTTTTGGAACTTAGTCAATATTTATCCATGTTTATCGATGAATCGAAAGAGCATTTGCAATCTTTGAATGAGAACTTACTTAGTTTAGAAAGCAATCCTCAGGATATTAGTATTGTTCATAACATTTTCCGCTCTGCTCATACGTTGAAAGGGATGTCCGCAACAATGGGCTTTGAAGATATCGCTGCCCTAACGCACGAGATGGAAAATGTGTTGGACTTGGTACGTAACAGTAAAATTGAAATGAACCCATTCATTTTTGACTGCATTTTCAAAAGTCTTGATTCATTGGAATCTATGGTCGAAGATATTATTCAAGGTGGTACAGGAAAAGCGGATGTTTCACCAATCGTCGTTGCTCTTCGTTCCATCGTGACAGGTGACTATAAAACCGCACAAGCTCCAGCTGTGACAGCTGCGAAGGAACCAGCAAAAGGTATCGAAGTTGATGAGTTTCAATTTTCTATTCTTCAACAATCGATTGACTCGGGATTCCTTGTATTCTATATCGAAGTAAGTGTTAATGAGAATTGTGTACTTAAGGCAGCAAGGGCATACATGGTGTTCGATGCACTGGAGCAAATGGGCGAAATCGTAAAAGCGACGCCATCCGTACAAGAAATCGAACAAGAGAAATTTGATCGTTCCTTCTCGCTTTATTTTATTTCTAAGGTTGATCAAGTAACGTTAGAGAAAGAAATTTTGAACGTTTCCGAAATCCAATCAGCCGTCATTATCACAGTTGATTCAGAATCACTAGCCGAATTATCCCGTCCAAGAACTGAAGTTGAGGCGGCAAGACAAGAAATAGCTGCAGCGGTTGCAGAAGCGATTGCACCAGCTGTATCTGTTGAAGCCATACATAATGTTGAGCCAGCTACAGCTGCAGCTAAACCAGCAGCAGGTGGGGCTCCTGTTGCAAGTCGTACCATTCGTGTTGATATTGAACGCTTAGATGCGCTCATGAATCTGTTCAGCGAACTTTTAATTGATCGAGTACGTTTAGAACAACTTGCTAGCGAGGTTAAACGTAATGATCTAACTGAAACAGTTGAGCATATGTCAAGGGTTAGCAGTGATTTGCAAAATATTGTATTGAAGCTCCGCATGGTACCAGTAGATTCGGTATTTAATCGTTTCCCACGGATGATAAGGGATTTGGCTAAATCGCTAGATAAGAAAGTAGATCTGGTCATTACTGGTGCAGAAACGGAATTAGATCGGACCGTCATTGATGAAATTGGTGATCCGCTTGTACATTTACTTCGTAATGCTGTGGATCATGGTATTGAGTCAATCAGCGATCGACTGGCTGCTGGCAAAAGTGAGCAAGGTACCATTCAGTTGCGTGCTTTCCATAGCGGCAATCATGTCTTTATAGAAATTGAAGAAGATGGTAGAGGGATTTATAGAGAAAAAGTATTGAAGACTGCACTCAAGAATGGCCTTGTAACAGCTGAACAAGCAGCGAAGTTAAGTGATTTGGAAGTATACAACTTGTTGTTCGCATCTGGTTTTAGTACGGCTGAGAAAATTTCTGATATTTCAGGACGAGGCGTAGGTCTAGACGTTGTGAAAACGAAGATTCAAATGTTGGGTGGACATGTTCAAGTTGATTCCAAACCAGGTTTTGGAAGTAAGTTCTCTGTCCAATTACCACTGACACTGTCTATTATTTCCGCCATGCTTGTGCGTCTTGGCAGCGAAAAATATGCGATACCGTTGTCATCCATTGTTGAAACTTCAGCTATTCAGAAGCAACAGATTCGTAACATTCACGGGAACAAAATGGTGGATTATCGTAATACGGTTATTCCTCTTGTATCGCTCAGTACATTGTTTAATGTACCTGATTTCGATGAGGATCTTGAGGAAGAGACTGAGATTGTTGTTGTACGCAAAGGGGACAAACAAGTTGCCTTGATGGTAGACGAATTTATTGGTCAGCAAGAAATTGTTCTCAAAACGTTAGGTAAATATTTATCCGGTCTATTTGCAATATCCGGTGCAACGATTCTAGGAGATGGACAAGTTGCATTGATCATTGATCCGAATGCATTGATTAAATAATTACATACTTTTAGGGAGGTTTTCACAATGGGAGAAGAGAAAAAGGTAATCGTCTTCGCACTTGGAACGGAAGAGTACGGCGTGGAAGTTGAGAAAGTTAGAACGATCGAAAGAATGCAGCCAATGACTCGCGTACCTAAAGCACCTGCATTTATTAAAGGCGTTATTAATCTTCGCGGTGTTGTTATTCCTATTATCGATCTTCGCTCAAGGTTTGGACTTGAAGAACAAGCTAATTCAGATGCTACTCGTATTATCATCGTATCTGCAGGTGACTTTGAAGTTGGTCTTATCGTAGATTCTGCGAATGATGTTATTGATCTGGACACAGACAATATTGATAATCCACCAGAAATTGTGGGTGGTATCAAAGCCAAGTATCTGGATGGTATCGCGCGTGTCGGCGAACAAAGATTACTTGTTTTGCTGAATTTAGAGCAAGTCTTGGATCGTGATGAACTTCAACAGTTAGAAAGAGTAGAGGAATAGCTTGTGGATGTGTTTAGTCGTTTAGAGGATTTTCAAATGGACGTTCTCAAGGAAGTAGGTAACATAGGTGCAGGGCATGCAGCTACTGCCCTATCTACTTTGCTGGATAAGCCGATTGATATGCTTGTTCCAAAGGTTAGAATGCTTCCTTTCGAAGAAATCTGCGAAAGTGTTGGCGGTGCAGAGACGGTGGTTCTTGCTATCTTCTTGCGAGTGGATGGTGACGCACCTGGAAATATGTTTTTTATCCTTGATTTAGATGCTGCCAAAAATATGCTAAGGGATTTAATTGGGCTAAGTATCGAAAATCAGGAAGAGTATTCAGAACTGGAATTATCTGCTCTGAATGAAATAGGGAATATTCTAGCCGGTTCTTATTTATCTTCTCTTGCTGATTTTACGAATTTGAATATGCAACCTACTGTCCCTGCATTAGCCATTGACATGGCTGGTGCCATCTTAAGCTATGGATTATTGCAATTTGGCCAAATGGGAGATCAAGCCCTTCTCATTGATACCAAATTTATGGAAGGGGAAAATGAAGTACAAGGGCATTTCTTCTTAATTCCTGATCCGGAATCGTTTGGCAAAATATTTTCGGCATTAGGGGTAGAGTCTCCATGACGTTAGATAATTTAATTAAAGTAGGAATGGCTGACCTGAATGTTGCTCACCAGACAGGTGTATTGAAGACAACGGGGCTGGGTTCGTGTGTGGGTGTCACCTTATATGATAGCCGCGTAAAAGTGGCAGGTATGGCTCATGTGATGCTGCCTTCCTCCGAGATAGCTCGTGAAGGTTCGCTGAATATTGCTAAATACGCGGATACGGCTATTCCTGAGTTAATCTCCAGAATGGAAAAGCTAGGAGCTACTGTGAATAGGCTGGAAGCTAAGCTTGCTGGCGGTGCTCAAATGTTTGCATTTGCAGGAAATAATGATACGATGAGAATTGGTCCAAGAAATGTAGAATCTTGTAAAGAAATGTTGAATAAATACAAAATTCAGATTCGTGCTGAGGATACCGGGGCTAATTACGGTCGAACGATAGAATTTCATAGTGAAACCGGCATCCTGGTTATTCGAAGTGTCCAATTAGGAGTAAAGGAAATTTGATGATGATTGGAACCATTCGAATTAATGTCATCGTAGCATCATTGGCGGGCTTATTTACATTTGCCTTATCGATCGGCAATAATTTATTTCTTTCTACTTGTCTAAAAAGTGCATACAGCTTTCTTATTTTATTCGTTCTGACATTTGGTTTTAGATGGGTGTTGGGTGTAATGATAGGAGCTGAACATGCTGCAGGCGGAGCATCTTATGCGAATTCCGCAACAGAATCATCCGTTGGTCAATCATTGGATTTGACTACACCGGATGAGGATGAGGAAACACGTAAGATGATGAAGGCTAACCTGGGCAGTAATAACTCTTTACTATCTAACGAAATGCAATTTTCACCACTGAATCCACCTAAGCTAGTCACCAAGAATAATTTGGACCCTGAACAACTGGCGGGTGCCTTAAGGCGAATGTCTGAAGACTAAGGATGGTGAAACATAGATCATGATCGAGCAAAAGCAATCACAACTAGTTAATATCGAGTTATGGAAGCAATGGAAGGAGCAGGGTTGGGTTCCCGCTAAGCAGTCGCTTATCGAGAGTTACTTGCCCTTAGTCGACTATGTTTCCGGACGTATGGCAATAGGACTTCCCAAAAGTGTTTCGAGAGAGGATCTATCGAGCTTTGGTGTGATGGGCCTTATCGATGCTGTGGAAAAGTTTGACTATTCACGGGGACTACAATTCGAGACCTATGCTTCTTGGAGAATTCGTGGTTCTATTATTGATGGACTTCGGCAAGGGGATTGGGTTCCTCGATCTGTGAGAGAAAAGGCCAAGAAGGTCGAAGATGCTTACCAGAAGCTAGAGCAGCAGTATCTACGTTCCGTTACGGATGCTGAGATCAGCGACTATTTACAAATTAGTGAGCAAGATTTTCAACAGATGCTTCAGGATATTTCGATTACAACCGTTTGTTCGATTGATGATCCCATCCGTGAGGAAGATTCGGAAACGCGTCTTTCATTACTAGTTGACGAAAAAGCCAAGAACCCGGAGTTTCAAGTTAATGAGTTTTATTTGAAGGAGTCATTGGCCAAGGCTATTGAACGACTAACAGAGAAAGAGAGAACGGTTGTCTCATTATTCTATTTCGAAGAGCTCTCCTTAAGTGAAATTGCTGAGGTTATGTGCTTGTCTCCTTCTCGTATTTCCCAATTACATTCGAAAGCAATTCTTCGACTTAAAGGCGTACTAGGTCGATTTAAGACGCAATTATTTCAAGATACATAAACATACAATCAGAAGGTAATGAAAGGTGGTTTGTCTATGCTTGAGAGGAACATGCCTTTGGATTTTTACATTAGTATTTCCATCTCGGATGACAAATTAACAGCTTATTTGTTAATTAACAATGCTGATGACGATTTTCGAGTAACAGCAGGACAATTGGAAGAGTTAGTTCAAACGAATCACATCGTTCACGGTTTAAATCGACCTTTACTTGCTCAAATAGCTGCAAATCCGAAACCTTTTTATCATCAAAAAGTTGCAATTGCAATGGGGACCAAGTCAATAGAAGGCCAAAGCGGCTATATTAAATTTATTTTTGATTTTGATGAGGATGAAAAAAAACCGCTGGAGCTGGATGACGGCAGGGTAAATTATAAAGAAGTTGTATCCCTTCATAATGTTAGAAAAGGGCAGCTTATCGGACAGCGTTTTCTGGCAACGGAAGGCACACCGGGAAGAGCGGTTACAGGCGAGACCCTTTTTACTAAAGCAGGGAAAGAAGCTAGATTTAAATTAGGTAAGAATGTGGTAACAGACGCTGAACAAATGGGCCTTTATTCTACAATTGACGGCATGGTGGTAAGAACAGATCGTGACAAAATTAATGTGTTTCCTGTCTATGAAGTAAATGGAAATGTTGATTATAATATTGGGAATATTGATTTTATTGGTACAGTGGTTATTCGTGGAAATGTTCTTCCTGGTTTTAAAATCCGTGCAGCAGGAGATATTCGTGTTACTGGTGGCGTGGAAGCTGCAGAACTTGAAGCTGAAGGTTCAATTGATATTAGTGCAGGCATTGTTGGGCAGAATAAAGCACATGTCAAAGCTGGAAAGAATGTAAAAAGTTCTTTCATTCAAGATGCTGTTGTTGAAGTTACTGGAGAATTAACGGTTTCTCAGAGTATTATGCATTCAACGATTAGAGCAGGCAAGGCTGTAAATTGTAGCGGTTCCAAAGGACTCATTGTTGGAGGCACCATACAAGCCGGGGAGCGTGTTACTGCGAGGACGATAGGGAATTCGATGTCAACGGCTACAGTTGTTGAAGTTGGCGTTCTACCAGAGCTTCGTAATGAAATGATTGATCTACGCAATCAACTGAAAGTATACATGGAAAATATGGATAAAACGGATAAAGCGCTTACGCTATTAAATCAATTAGCTGCAGCAGGTCAACTAGGCCCGGATAAAGTGGCCATGCGAATCAAGTTGACTCATACGAAAAAGCAAGCGTTAGAAGAGCAAAATACCATTAAAGAACGTATACTTGAGATTGAGAAATCGTTAGAAGACTCCGACAAAGCGAAAGTAGAAGTATTGTCTACTATTTACGGGGGAACGAAGATTGTCATCGGCCGGTATACGAAATTTATCAAGGATCCAACAAACCGTATGACTTTCCGTTTAAGTGAAGGCGATATTTCTATGAGTGCCTATGTGTAAGTGAAGGAGAGGGTAAGCGATGAGTTTTAAAGCCATCGATTTACAGTTCGCTGTACACAAAAACGATGAAGCGGGCATCCGTCAAAATCAGCTTATGCAGAAACCGCGGCAGGACGAAACGGTCTTGGAGAATCAAGCTGCTCAAACAACGGAGAAGGATCGCCATCGCAGCAGTAAGCTTGAAGAGAGTGTTCGTACAGATATCAAGGATCATGGTGACCAGCGTCAGCAGTTTAACAAGGGTAAGACGAAGAACAAAGGTAAAGCAGTTTCCGCTTCTCCTGAAGGCAGCTATCAGCCAGATCATCCGTATAAAGGGCATCATATTGATTTATCCTTATAACTAGTTATCTCTCATATAGAAAAAGGTGAACCCAATGGCTATGCAGCCGTGGATGTATGTCGTACTTTTAGGACTTGTTTTGATTGTTTATGCACGTTTCTTGCCTAAGGAGCAAGCGTCTGCGTCCACAAAGAACAACGTAGTCCAAGAGATCGAGGAAACCATCGAGCATTTCGCTGCTGAGATGGATGAACAAAATCAAACGCTGCTCAATCTGTTCTCCAAAACGAAACAAGATTACGAGAAAGAGCTAGCTAAGCTTGCTGGCAGACTGGAATCATTGGAAAAGCAAAAGCATGAACTGTCGCAGGAATTAACGAAAGTGCATGTCAATCATCAAATGAATCAAGGAATAAATGCGGCAACTGACGTGTTATCTGATGATCAGCATGCTGTGATTTCGGGAGTACTTATTACTAATCCAGCTCATTCTGTTCAAGTCACGTCTTCTGAACTTATTGCATCTTCTAAAGAACAATCCGTAGTAGACGAACTTACCTACACTGGATTGAGCATGAAGAGCAGATACAGTGAACTATTTTCATTACATGATCAAGGAAAAGGCGTCGAAGCGATTGCTAAGAAGCTAGGCATGAATAAAGGCGAGGTCAGTCTAATCCTTCAATTATCCAGACAGGAGGAGAGGGCACGTGTTTAAAAATAGGTCGTATGTTTTTGGAATAGGGACTGGAATTATTGTAGGAGCTTTACTTCTGCAAATTATGTCTGTGCGGGCTAGTGCACCTAGTCAAACGGGCCTTACATTGGATGAAATGGATCCTCAGAAGTTAAAAGTCGAAGCTGCGAAGTACTACCAAGTATTCGATAAGAACACAAAAGTTTTTACGCAAACGGAGTTCGATGCAGCAGTTTTGAAAAAGGTAAAAGAGGAAACAGACAAGTTGACGACAGCTAAACCTCAGGAACAGCCCAAAGCAAATACACCTGAAGTTGCTCCGAAAATAATTATTTATGTACAACCAAATCTTGATGCAACAGCTGTCAGTGAACTTCTCGTGAAATCCGGCATTATTTCGGATCGTAAAACTTTCATTACGGAGCTCGATAAGCAAGGTGGCAGCACCAAAATTCAGATCGGTTACCATGTTTTTGAAGGTGTTACGGATATCCCCAAAGTCGTGGCCAATTTAATTACAGTTCAATAGATAGTCCGACAAATGGATCTTTATTATGGAGGTCTGTTTTTGTTGTTTCTATACATATACATGCCATTTGTAGGGCAAAATGTCTATCATGACAAAGGGTTGCATAGGCATTTCAGTTGTGGTATATTTATTCACGGTGTTAAAAACTCACGCCCGTCAATTTGCATAATGGTGCTTACTTCGGTAAGTTTTATGCAAAGATGCGACAGGCGGCGGATACCAAATAAACCATTTTAGAGGAGGGATTGGGGATGGCAGTTATCTCCATGAAACAGCTTTTAGAAGCTGGCGTACATTTCGGTCACCAAACACGTCGTTGGAACCCGAAAATGGACAAATACATCTTTACAGAAAGAAACGGTATTTACATTATCGATCTACAAAAAACGGTTAAAAAAGTTGAAGAAGCTTACAACTTTGTTAAATCCGTTTCTGAAGATAATGGTACGATTCTTTTCGTAGGAACGAAAAAACAAGCACAAGATTCCGTTGCTGAAGAAGCAGAACGTTGCGGAATGTACTTCATCAACCAACGTTGGTTGGGTGGTACACTAACAAACTTCCAAACGATTCAAAAACGTATTGACCGTTTGAAAACTCTTGAAAGATGGGAAGAGGACGGTACTTTCGAAGTTCTTCCTAAGAAAGAAGTTATCATTCTCCGTAAAGAGAAAGATCGTCTTGAGAAATTCTTGGGCGGAATCAAGAACATGAAGGGGCTGCCTAGCGCACTTTTCATTATCGACCCACGCAAAGAGCGTATTGCTGTTGCGGAAGCTCGCAAATTGGGTATCCCAATCGTTGGTATCGTTGATACAAACTGCGATCCGGACGAAATTGATTACGTGATTCCAGGTAACGATGATGCTATTCGTGCCGTTAAATTATTAACAGCTAAAATTGCTGATGCAGTTATCGAGGCACACCAAGGCGAGCAAACAACAGCTTAATCTATAGGAATGTGAAAAGGGTGGTTGGAAGGTGTAACAGCCTGTCACCACCCTTTTTTTAAAGAATCAATAGGTATTACATACCAATAACAACTATCGGGAGGTTTCTTTCAATGGCAGTTACAGCAGGACAAGTGAAAGAATTACGTGAAAAAACAGGCGCAGGGATGTTGGATTGTAAGAAAGCACTTGAAGAAGCAAATGGTGATATCGTCAAAGCGGGCGAACTGCTTCGCGAGAAAGGTCTTTCTGCTGCAGCTAACAAAGCAGGCCGTATTGCTACAGAAGGCGCAGTAGAATCTTACATTCACGCTGGCGGTAAAGTAGGCGTACTTGTTGAGATCAACTGTGAAACTGACTTCGTTGGTAAAACAGAGCAATTCCGTACTTTCTGCAGAGACATCGCAATGCATATCGCAGCGGCTAACCCGACGTATGTACGTCGTGAAGAAGTGCCAACAGAAGCTTTGGAGAAAGAAAAAGAAATTCTTCGTAACCAAGCTTTGAATGAAGGCAAACCAGAGAAAATCATTGACAAAATGGTTGAAGGCCGTATTGGTAAATACTACGAAGAGTTCTGCTTGATGGAGCAACAATTCGTTAAAGATCCAGACAAAACAATCGACCAATTGTTGAATGAAAAAGTCGCAGCAATCGGCGAGAACATCACCATTCGTCGTTTCGTACGTTTCGGCCTTGGTGAAGGTCTTGAGAAAAAACAAGAGAACTTTGCAGAAGAAGTTATGTCCCAAGTTAAACTATAATAGGCGTTTAAAAAAGATGGAACACTTGGTGTTCCTTCTTTTTTAGCCAATAAGAGAGATCTTTTCAAGCATTGAAACGGAGGTTATACAAGTTGGGTCAACCTTTTTATAAAAGAATAGTGCTAAAATTGAGCGGCGAAGCTTTGGCAGGACAGCAGGGTTATGGCATTGATTCGGAAGTGATTACTTCCATTGCCCAACAGGTAAAGGATGTTGTGGAATTAAGTGTAGAAGTCGCTATCGTTGTTGGCGGTGGAAACATTTGGCGCGGTATTGCAGGCAGTGAGAAGGGGATGGATCGTGCGACAGCAGATTACATGGGTATGCTTGCAACTGTCATGAATTCATTGGCTCTGCAGGATGCATTGGAGAATCTGGATGTACCTACAAGAGTTCAATCTTCTATTACTATGCAGCAAGTGGCTGAACCATACATCCGTAGAAGAGCAATGCGTCACCTTGAAAAAGGGAGAGTTGTTATCTTCGCGGCAGGTACAGGGAATCCATACTTCTCAACAGATACTACAGCGGCTTTAAGAGCAGCTGAAATTGAAGCAGAAGTTATTCTTATGGCCAAAAATAAAGTGGATGGCGTATATTCAGCAGATCCATTCAAAGATCCAACAGCGAAGAAGTTCGAGACGTTAACTTATATGGAAGTTATCAGTAACAATCTTGGTGTCATGGATTCCACCGCATCTTCCCTTTGTATGGATAACAACATCCCGTTAGTGGTGTTCAATATCACAGAAAAAGGGAATATCAAACGAGTGGTCCTTGGCGAGAAAATTGGGACTACAGTTAAAGGGAGTGTCTAAACCATGCCACAATCAGTAAAAAAGAATGCAGAAGATCGGATGGATAAAGCAATTGGCGCATTAAGAAGAGATTTAACTTCTCTTCGTGCAGGCCGTGCTACGCCATCTTTATTAGATCGCATCCAAGTGGAATATTACGGAGCGATGACACCTGTGAATCAACTTGCGAATTTAACAACACCTGATTCACGTACTTTACTCATTCAACCATGGGACAAAAGTTCGATGACATCGATTGAGAAAGCGATTATGAAGTCTGACTTAGGATTAACGCCATCTAATGACGGATTGGTTATTCGAATTGTTATTCCTGCTTTAACAGAAGAGCGTCGTAGTGATCTAGTGAAAATGACGAAGAAATTTGGCGAGGAAGCCAAGATCGCTATTCGTAACATCCGTCGCGATGCCAACGATGAGATCAAAAAGTTAGAAAAAGCAGGGATCTCTGAAGACGAGTCCCGCAAACATCAAGAGGATATCCAAAAGTTTACGGATAAATTCGTAGCTGAAGTTGAGAAAGTTTTGGCTGCTAAAGAAAAAGAAATCATGGAAGTATAAGATAGATATGCCCCCGGGTATTCGCTGGGGGTTTTTCATCTTTCCCTAGTTGGGAGGAACAACTGTGCTCAAGCTATTTAAGAAATGGTTAGGAATTAATGGTAAGTCTGTTTCTTCAGCTATACCAGCTATCGAATTAGATAAAGTGCCAGCACATGTCGCTATCATTATGGACGGGAACGGTCGTTGGGCTAAGCAAAGAGGCTTGCCTCGTGTAGCAGGGCATCATTCCGGGATGAAAAATGTTAAGAAAATTACGATGGCTGCAAATGAGATCGGTGTTAAAGTGCTAACAATGTATGCTTTTTCAACGGAAAATTGGAAAAGACCGAAGGAAGAAGTCGAATTTCTAATGAAACTTCCTCAAGAATTTTTTCCTTTAGAAATTGAAGAGTTGATCGAAAACAATGTTCGTATCCGAATGACGGGTTGGAAAGAAGGCTTACCTGATTACACACTCAAAGCGATTGAGGGAGCTATCGAACGGACGAAAGATAATACAGGACTCATTCTTAACTTTGCCTTAAATTATGGTGGACGTAAAGAAATGATTGCTGGTGTTCAGGATATGATTCGTGATGTTCAAAATGGCAAACTACAAATAGAAGATTTGGATGAGGCAAGTTTTTCTTCCTATATGTTAACCTCGGATTTACCAGATCCAGATTTGTTAATTCGAACAAGTGGTGAGCTTAGACTTAGCAACTTTCTTCTTTGGCAATTAGCATATTCGGAGCTTTGGTTTACGGAGGCATACTGGCCGGAATTCACGGAATCATTATTTATGCAAGCAATTGCAGAATATCAGCGCCGCGGGAGAAGATACGGAGGTATCTAATCACTTCGTATGCTTCCGGCGCGTGTTCATCTAGGAGGATTCAACTTGAAGCAAAGGATCATCACGGGAGTCATTGCCGGGCTCGTTTTCATTACGTTATTAGTATTGGGTGGTTATTGGTACGCTGGGTTAATCGTGTTATTGTCAATTATCGGCTATCGTGAGTATATGCAAATGAATGGCTACACGAAGTATAGATTAACAGCGGTTGTTGGTTTAATCTCTTTGTTATACTTAACGGTGCCGTGGGAGGCATTTGGTGGTTCACTTCCCGTTTCTTCGACTGCCATGATTTGGCTGACTATGTTTGTCTTGCTTTTCATTACAGTTGCTTCAAAAAATACGATTACAATCGATCAGGTTTCTGTTGTTTTACTTGGTGTCATTTACATAGGTTTTGGATTCAATTATATGATTGCTGCACGCTTAATGGAGCATGGCTTATTTTGGTCAATCGTTGTGTTTGTATGTATTTGGGCTTCGGATTCAGGAGCTTATTTTGTCGGTTCGAAGCTAGGAAAACATCTTCTATGGCCTCAAATCAGTCCTAAGAAGTCAATTGAGGGAGCCGTTGGTGGCGTCGTTATTTCGATGATTGCCGCACTTGCTTTCGCCTGGTATGCACCGGATTTACTGGGACTTGGCAAGGCATTGGTGCTTGGCTTCGTGATTGCTGTTGTTGGACAAGTCGGAGACTTAATACAGTCTGCTTATAAACGAGTAAAGGGTATTAAAGATACGGGAGCCTTACTTCCCGGGCACGGTGGTGTACTCGATCGTATGGATAGTTGGCTTATCGTATTTCCATTTATTCATTGGCTGGGAATTCTTACTCACTAATAGTCATAGGCGAGGTGGAATATGATGAAACGGATTGCCATTCTGGGTTCAACAGGATCTATTGGTACACAAACCTTAGATATTGTCCAGCATGCCCCTGATAAATTTCAAATCGAAGCATTATCTGGCGGTTATAATAGTCAATTATTGATTGAACAGGTGAAAAAGTTTCACCCAAAAGTAGTATCCATAGCGACCAAGGAGCTGGCCGACGAAGTTTCCAAGAATGTTTCATCATCGACCAAGGTGTTATATGGTGAAGAGGGATTATTGGAAGTTGCCGCATCGACAGATGCAGAACTGGTTGTAACAGCTTTGGTAGGGAGTCAGGGACTTAAGCCTACAATGGCCGCGATTGAAGCCGGCAAACACATTGGTCTTGCAAATAAAGAGACGTTAGTGAGTGCAGGCCATATTGTAAAGGATGCTATTCGTCGAAAAGGTGTGTCTTTGCTGCCTATTGATAGTGAGCATTCGGCTATATTTCAATGTTTGAATGGTGAGAATCGCTCACAAATTTCGAAAATAACGCTTACTGCTTCTGGTGGTTCCTTTCGCGATCGATCGCGTGAAGAGTTAGAGGGAGTAACGGTCGAACAAGCCCTCCAACATCCGAATTGGTCGATGGGAGCCAAGATTACGATCGATTCCGCGACGATGGTTAATAAAGGTCTTGAGGTCATTGAGGCTCATTGGTTATTTGATCTCTCCTATGACCAAATAGATGTCCTCATTCATCCTGAAAGTGTCATTCATTCCTTTGTAGAGTTTGTTGATAATAGTGTTATTGCTCAACTTGGTAATCCGGATATGCGAGTTCCTATTCAATACGCATTAACTTATCCAGACAGATATCCGACGCCGACCAATCGACTAGATTTGGCTGCCATCGGAAAGCTTCATTTCCGTGAAATGGATTACAATCGGTATCCGTGTTTACGAATGGCCTTTGAGAGCGGTAAACAGGGAGGTACTACACCTACTGTTTATAATGCAGCGAACGAAATAGCTGTTGCACGGTTCCTCAAAGGTGAGATTAAGTTCTTGCAAATTGAACAGATCATTGAAGTTGTTTTGCAGAAACACGAATCCCATTCAAACCCTCATTTAGAAGTCATTCATGAGCAGGATATTTGGGCAAGAGCCTTTGCATCATCCATCGTTTTTTAATTTCATGAGAGCTTAGGTCAGCGAGGTTGGCTCGGCTCTTTTTTCAATCTATCACCTAGGCGCTTTATAAAGTAAAGTCTAATTCAATCTCCCAGCTCGTATACTGTGCTAAAAGAGCATAGCTTGTATTCAGCAGTTCAATAATGGTAATCTAAGAACATGCTGTCCATAAGTGGATGCTTAAAAGGCAGGTTTTCAAACGAAAACGATATGGTTTTTGCAAACATAGGTAAGTTTTCTGAAGAAAACTCGAAGGAGGAAATACGACTTGTCAGCCATAGAAGTGGGATTGAAGGTTATTTTGTTGTTTTTCGTTCTCGTTACGATTCATGAATGGGGTCATTTTTATTTTGCGAAACGTGCAGGCATCTTAGTTCGGGAATTTGCAATCGGTTTTGGACCCAAAATTTTCTCATATAAAAAAGGGGAAACTCGATATACCTTGCGTATTCTGCCAATTGGTGGATTCGTTCGCATGGCAGGGGAAGACCCGGAAATTGTCCAAGTGAACCCTGGACAAACGGTTGCCGTTAAATTAAATAAACAAGATCAAGTGTCATCTCTTTATCTTGATCAACTAGATCGACGCTCAAATGTTATCATTGGTGTCGTGGAACAAATTGATCTAGAGAGAGCGCTTCAAGTATCACTTGATGTTGACGGAGAAAGAGTTACTTATCCCATTGATCCACAAGCGATGATGGTGACCAAAGGGACAGAAACACAGATTGCTCCATATGATCGTCAGTTTGGTTCGAAAACAGTTGGTCAGAGAGCTATTGCTATTGTGATGGGGCCTGTGATGAACTTCATACTCGCCATTGTGTTGTTCTTTATCGTTGTTATTATGTCGGGCGTATTTACGAACGTCAAGCTAGATTCTGTGCTTGCAGGTAAGGCAGGCGAGAAATCGGGTCTCCACAAAGGGGATATCATTATATCAATTGATAATCAGCCGATTGGTGATGACCGCGAGAAGCTTGTCACCTCGATTCAATCATCTGCAGGAAAGCCTATGACCTGGGTTGTGGATCGTTCAGGTAATCCAATTACACTTCAAGTTACACCTGAAATGGAAGCAGGGGCTGGTAAGCTAGGTGTAGTCATTTCAGGGGATCGTAGAAGTGCAACCTTTAGCGAAGTGTTAACTGGCACTTATGAGCAAGTTGTTGGAACAACGATTGGCATTGTGACTGGTTTACAGAAGCTTGTAATGCTGCAGTTTAAACTTGATGATCTAGGCGGACCTGTCCGTACAGCTCAAGTATCAGCTGAGTTTGCCAAAATGGGAATTACTTACTTAATCTCATGGGCAGCAACATTGAGCTTGTATCTAGGTATATTTAATCTCCTGCCTATTCCAGCTTTAGATGGAAGTCGACTTCTATTTATGGGTCTAGAGGCATTACGTGGGAAGCCAATAGATCCGAATCGAGAAAGTATGGTTCATTTTGTTGGTTTTGCATTGCTAATGCTTCTCATGGTGGCAGTTACTTACAATGATATTTTAAGATTAATTAAGGGATAGTCCTAATATTGTAGGAGGGTTTATGTCAAACGATAAACAGTTTGTTAAAGAGATTACACCACAGGGAGAGGATTTCTCCCGTTGGTACATAGACGTAATCAAGAAAGCTGATTTGATGAGCTATTCGCCAGTTCGCGGATGTATCGTATTTAAACCGGATGGCTATGAAATCTGGGAAAACATTCAACGTGAACTCGATAGCAAATTCAAAGAAACGGGTCACCGGAACGCCTATTTCCCTTTATTTATTCCAGAAAGTTTTTTCCAGAAGGAAAAAGAACACGTGGAAGGCTTTAATCCAGAGCTGCCTTGGGTCACTGAAGCAGGTGGAGAGAAGCTCGAAGAGCGACTAGCTATTCGTCCAACTTCGGAAACGATGATTGGTCACATGTATTCAGAATGGATCAACTCCTATCGCGATCTTCCGCTTTTGATTAATCAATGGGCTAACGTAGTTCGATGGGAGAAGCGGACATTGCCTTTCCTTCGTACTACGGAGTTCCTGTGGCAGGAAGGTCATACGGCTCATGAAGACGAGCAGGATGCTCGCCGTGAAACGATGCAGATGCTGGAAGTATACCGCGAATTTGCGGAAGATTTCTTAGCAATCCCTGTCATTGTTGGGCAGAAGACTCCTTCTGAGAAATTCGCGGGTGCTGTCGATACATTCTCTATCGAGGCAATGATGAAAGATGGGAAAGCGGTGCAAGCTGGCACCTCTCACTATCTGGGTACGAATTTTGCAGTCGCTTTCGATATCAAGTTCTTGGACCGTGAGAATCAGCATCAATTTGCCCATACGACTTCATGGGGAGTTAGTACTCGACTCATCGGTGCGCTTATCATGGCTCATGGCGACGATCGTGGGTTGGTATTGCCTCCTAAAGTAGCCCCTACACAAGTCATCATGATTCCAATTGGTCCTCCAAAAACACGGGAACAAGTTATTGGGCGTGTTGACGAATTGTTTGCAGAGCTAAAGAAAGCAGGCGTTCGTGTTAAAGTGGATGACCGAGCTGACCAAAGCCCAGGTTGGAAATTTAATGAATATGAAATGCGTGGTGTACCGATCCGTGTTGAATTAGGTCCTCGTGACATGGAAAATGGACAAGTCGTTCTCGTTTCTCGTGTAAGCGGGGAGAAGAAAACTGTTCAGCAAGCTGACTTTGTTCAGGAAGTTCAAAATTTACTTGCTGAGATTCATCAGCAGATGTATGATAAAGCGAAGCAGTTCCGTGACGAGCATTACATTGCGGTAGATTCTATTGATGAGTTCAAATCATTCCTAGAGACCAAACGCGGATTTGCTTTGGCCGGCTGGTGCGGGTCTAATGTTTGTGAAGATCAAGTGAAGGAAGAGACGGGGGCAACAAGCCGAAATATTCCTTTCAATCCTTCAGAAACGAAATCAACATGTCTGGTTTGCGGCGATGCTGCTAAACATA
This sequence comes from Paenibacillus sp. Soil724D2, assembly GCF_001427935.1. Classification (NCBI taxonomy): domain Bacteria; kingdom Bacillati; phylum Bacillota; class Bacilli; order Caryophanales; family Paenibacillaceae; genus Paenibacillus; species Paenibacillus sp. Soil724D2. The sequence goes on along the minus strand of NZ_LMRY01000001.1, from coordinate 160,972 downwards.
CGGTCGTTTTTGGCCGAAGTTATTAATTACAATCAAGGGCAAATGGAAGCAACAATTCCATTGCCCTTCGTATTTTTATGGGGAGGCTGTTCATGAGTAATTTGGCTGATAAACGGAATCGCTTTGAGCTTTTGATGCAGCAAGCCGAGATTCCAGCCGATATCGTGCGGTCATTTTTTGCGGAAGGCTACATCGAGCAAGTAGAAATTAGTCGTAAAAATCGCGACTGGACCTTTTATTTGGTGAAAAATGAAATAGTGCCTCAAAACACGTACCGTTCATTTTGTAAAATGATCCAAGAGAAGTTTGCTCAAATTGCGAAGATTCGTTTTATTTGGAAATTTGAGCAAGCAGAACCCGCGGCTTTGGTAGATGAATACTGGAGCCTGTTTATGGAATGGCTGCAGCGTGAAGTTGCATCGATTAATGGTTGGATGTCAAAAGCAAGGGTTGTGGTACAAGGTCACACGCTAACTCTCATCATGCTAGATCAGATTGGACTTGAACTTGCTAAAAAGAAAAATGTAGATATGTTCATACGGAACTTTTTTCATAACTTTTTTCAAACAGAATTAAACGTAAAGTATGCGGTTAGTGATTCTACCGAGATCGAGGCTGAGTACGAGAAATTTGCGAAGCAGCGCGAGCAAGGCGAGAAGACCATTACCCAAGAGATCATGATGTCCATCGACATGGAAGAAGAAGAATCTTCATTACCAGATACGGATCTCAAGCTTGTCATGGGCATTGATATCAAAGAGGTACCGACGCCAATCAAGGACATTCAAGAAGAAGAGAAGAAAGTGGCAGTTCAGGGTACCGTATTTGGGCTAGATGTCAAGGAATTGAGAAACGGGAACACGTTATATACATTTAACCTGACTGATTTTACCGATTCTTTGGCGATGAAGGTATTTGCGAAAACCAAAGATGATGTGAAAATTATGAGCTTGCTTGCAAATGGAACATGGATTAGAGCTCGAGGCAAGGTCGAGTATGATCGTTTCATGCAAATTCCTGAACTTGTCATGATTCCGAATGATTTGTATGAAGTTATGGCACCTAGAGATCGGATGGACGATGCAGCTGAGAAGCGCGTTGAGTTTCATTTGCACACGACCATGAGTACTATGGATGCTTTAACTCCTATTGATCAATATGTGAAAATGGCCGCTAAATGGGGACATAAAGCCATAGCGGTTACTGATCATAGTAACATTCAATGTTTCCCTGATGCAGGAAAAGCAGCCAAAAAGCATGGGATTAAAGTGATTTATGGTGTGGAAGCTAACGTTGTGAATGACTCTGTTCCTATTGTGATGAATGGTAGAGATATGGATCTGAAGCAAGCCACATATGTGATATTCGACGTAGAAACAACGGGGCTTTCTGTTACCAATAACCGAATTATTGAGCTTGCTGGTGTTAAAATGCAGGACGGTAAAGAAATTGAGCGGTTTGCAACGTTCATTAATCCTCACGAGAAAATTCCTTATAACATTCAACAACTAACGAACATTAACGATGATATGGTAAAAGATGCGCCTGATATCGAGGACGAGCTTCCTAAGTTCATTGAGTTTGTCGGTGATTGCGTTCTCGTAGCCCATAATGCACGGTTTGATATGGGTTTCCTTCAAGCGAATTTGAAGCGTATGGGATTGCCAGAGGTTACGAACTCCGTACTGGATACCCTTGAGCTTGCTAGATTTTTATTCCCATCAATGAAGAACCATCGTTTGAACACCTTGTCGGATAAATTTAAAGTAGGCTTGGACAACCATCACCGAGCGATTGATGACTCTATTGCCTTAGGTTTTGTTTTGTATCATTTAATTAACGAGGCTAATGATCGACAAATAACGAATCTTGCTAAATTGAATGATTATGTAGGAAAAGATTTGTCTAATCAGCGCCCTTTCCATTGTTGTGTTTACGCGCTAAATGCCGTTGGGAAAAAGAACTTATTCAAACTTATATCCTTATCCCATACAACGTATTTACAACGCTCCGCAACGATTCCAAAAAGTGTTCTAGTAGAGCATAGAGAAGGTCTTCTTATTACCTCCGGCTGTGAAAAAGGGGAATTCTTTGAAGCCGTTCTAAATAAATCAATCGAAGAAGCCGAGCAAGTGGCCGAGTTCTATGACATTCTCGAGATTCAACCAGTGAGCTATAACATGCATCTGGTAGAGAAGGGTCTCGTGGGGAGTGTCGAAGATTTAGAGAATGCGGTACGACGTGTTTGTGAAATTGGTTATAAGACCGGTAAACCGGTTATTGCTACAGGGAATGCGCATTATCTGAATCCTCGTGAGAAAGTATGCAGAGATATTGCCATTAATGGAATTACCGGATTTAGTCCACTGAAAACCATGAAAAAACCGGATGCTCACTTCCGTACGACCAAAGAGATGCTGGAAGAATTCAAGTTTCTTGGTGAAGAGAAAGCACTTGAAGTTGTCGTGCGCAGTACGAATGATCTGGCAGATCGGTTCGAAGTCATTGAACTATTCCCGGATAAGCTGTTCACACCCATCATCGAAGGAGCCGACGAAGAAATTCGGACGACTTGTTATAATACTGCGAAGGCTATGTATGGAGACGAACTTCCGGAAGTCATTATAGCCCGGCTTGAGAAAGAGCTTGTTCCGATTATTAAGTTCGGTTTCTCTGCCAACTATTTGATTTCCGAACGTCTTGTGAAAAAGTCGAATGCGGATGGCTATCTCGTAGGTTCAAGGGGTTCCGTTGGTTCTTCCGTCGTTGCGATGATGTTAGGCATTTCCGAGGTTAATCCGCTTCCTCCTCATTATATATGTCTATCTTGTCAGCATAGTGAGTGGTTCCTGGACGGGAGTGTTCCGAGTGGATTCGATCTTCCGAACAAAGTTTGCCCGAATTGCGGGGGGAATTTAAAAGGTGACGGTCACGACATTCCGTTCGAGACGTTTCTAGGCTTTAAAGGGGACAAGGTTCCCGATATCGATTTGAACTTCTCTGGCGTTTATCAACCGATTGCGCATAATTTTACAAAAGAAATTTTTGGTGAGAAGAATGTATTCCGTGCGGGTACCATCGGTACTGTCGCCGAGAAGACAGCATTCGGATTCGTTAAGAAGTATGAAGAAGAGCAAGGCCAGAAATGGCGCGGTGCTGAGATAAGCCGACTAGCTGCAGGCTGTACAGGTGTGAAGAGAAGTACAGGTCAACATCCCGGCGGTATTGTCGTTGTACCCGATTATATGGAAGTTGATGATATCACACCCGTACAATATCCAGCAGATGATAAGAATTCAGAATGGAAAACAACCCATTTTGATTATCATGCCTTTGATGCCAATTTGCTGAAACTTGATATTCTCGGACACGACGACCCGACGATGATGCGGATGCTGCAAGATTTAACGGGTATTGATCCAACGACCATACCTATGAATGATCCGAAAGCGATGAGCATTTTCAACTCGACTGAGGCGATTGGAGTCAGACCGGATCAAATTCGTTCCCCAGTAGCTACTTATGGTGTTCCGGAAATGGGAACCAAGTTCGTTCGTCAGATGCTTCAGGAAACGCAGCCAAGCTCCTTTGCCGATTTACTGCAAATTTCCGGTTTATCACATGGAACGGGAGTTTGGCTTGGTAATGCACAGGAGTTAATTAAAAAAGGGATATGCAACATTAAGACGGTTATTGGTTGTCGGGATGATATCATGCTCTTCTTGATTTATAAGGCAGGAATGGATGCAGGTCTTGCTTTCAAAATTACCGAGAGTGTTCGTAAAGGTAAGGGGCTTACAGATGAATGGAAAGATGAGATGAAACGCTGTAATGTGCCAGCTTGGTATATTGAATCTTGTGAACGGATTGAATATATGTTTCCAAAGGCGCATGCTGCCGCTTACGTTATCTCTGCTGTTCGTACAGCTTACTTTAAGGTTTATCATCCGATAGCCTACTATGCGACTTATTTTAGTGTTCGTGCGGCTGACTTTGATCTAGAGCTTCTGTGCCAAGGATATGATGCCATTCTTAAAAAGTTGATTGAGATTGAAGAGAAAGGCTTCCAGGCGCTGCCGAAAGAAAAAGCGATGGTTTCCATTTTGGAAATGTCACTCGAAATGACGTCCCGTGGCTTCAGTTTCAAACCGATTGATATCTATCGTTCGGATGCAACGCGGTTTATTATCGATGGTACGTCACTTATCCCGCCATTTGCGGCAATGTCAGGTATCGGAGATAACGCAGCCCAAAATATTGCTGCTGCCAAAGAGGAGGGAGACTTCCTTTCCATCGAAGATTTCCAGAAACGATCCAAAGCCTCAAAGACGGTTATTGAGATGCTCAGCGCGATGGGATGCTTCCGCGGATTGCCGGAATCGAATCAATTGTCCTTATTCTAAGCTTTCGAAGTGAGTTTTCTAAAGAAAAACTTTAGGCTGTCAAGTGAAAATGATTAACAAGTTTGCTATTGTAATGCAAAGAATGGTTATGGTATAATTTTTATTGGCAATAATGAGGATATCATCTTGTGATTAAAGAGTGGGGAAACCCACTCTTTACATTTTGATATAGGACTTTTCGGAATACGATAATGGAAAGTCAATTTAGGAGGTACATTTATCTGTGGCTACACAAGCGCAAATCAAATCCGTCATTGAGGACATGCTGAAGGATTTCATTGAACAAAATGGATTTGAACTCGTGGATATTGAATATGTCAAAGAAGGCAGCAATTGGTTCCTTCGTGTCTATGCAGACAAGGAAGGCGGAATTGATATAGATGATTGCGGCCGCATCAGTGAATACTTAAGTGTTCAATTGGATGAGAAAGATCCCATTGCTGATGCCTATTTCTTGGAAGTTTCTTCACCAGGCGCGGAACGTCCGCTTAAGAAGACACAAGATTATCACAAGGCTGTGAATAGTCATGTATTTGTTACCACCTATGAACCGATAGACGGTTCCAAGGAATTTGAAGGTTTGCTGCTTTCCTTTGACGAGGAAGACCTCGTTATTGAAATTGGCAAAAAGAAAATTATTATCCCGTTCGCTAAAGTAGCAAGCGCTCGTCTAGCTATCGTTTTTTAGTGACCGTTACTTATTGAAAGGGGGGACTCAGTTCAAATGAACACGGATTTTATCGAAGCGCTGTCGGAAATTGAACGTGAGAAAGGTATCTCAAAGGAGTTACTTATCGATGCAATTGAAGCAGCGATGATTTCAAGTTATAAACGTAATTTCAACACCGCACAGAACGTGCGAGTTGATATCAATCGCCATACTGGCCTCATTAAGGTATATGCCCGTAAGACCGTAACTGAGGAAGTATTAGATCCAAGATTGGAAATTTCACTCCACGCTTCTCGTGAAATTAATCCGAATTACCAATTGGAAGATATCGTTGAAATTGAAGTGACTCCTCGTGATTTCGGACGTATTGCTGCTCAAACTGCCAAACAAGTAGTGACTCAGCGCATTCGTGAAGCCGAGCGTGGCTTGATTTATAATGCTTTTATCGACAAAGAAGAAGATATCGTTACAGGTATCCTTCAACGCCAAGATCAACGTAACATTTATGTGGACTTGGGTAAAGTTGAGGCTGTGTTGCCTTTGACTGAATTAATGCCTACTGATAAGTTCAAACAAGGCGATCGGATTAAAGCGTATATCACGAAAGTGGAAAATACGACGAAAGGACCGCAAATCATTTTATCAAGAACACATCCAGGGCTGTTGAAGCGTCTTTTTGAACTGGAAGTTCCTGAGATCTTTGATGGTGTGGTCGAGATTCGTTCGGTTGCGCGTGAAGCCGGTTTCCGATCCAAAATTGCTGTTCATTCCCGCAACGCTGAAGTTGATCCAGTAGGATCCTGTGTAGGGCCTAAAGGATTACGTGTTCAAACGATTGTAAGCGAACTGCGCGGCGAGAAAATAGACATCGTACGTTGGATGGAAAGCGTGGAAGAATACGTAGCCAATGCGCTTAGCCCTTCCAAAGTGCTTGAAGTGCAAATTCATGAAAATGAAAAAATGGCGCGTGTCATTGTACCAGACTATCAGCTTTCTCTGGCTATTGGAATCAAAGGGCAAAATGCTCGTCTTGCTGCCAAATTGACAGGTTGGAAAATAGACATCAAAAGTGAAACACAAGCCGAACAAGAATATGGCAGAGTAAAAACTTATTCCGAAGAAATGCATCAAGATTCTGTGAGTGTCGATTAAGTTTTTGTTTGGAGCAAGGGGTGATCGGAATGAAGCAGAGAAAAATCCCTCTGAGAAAATGCGTGGCCTGCCAGGAAATGATGCCGAAGAGGGACTTGATCCGCATCGTCAAAACGCCTGAAGATGAAATTCTCATAGATCTTAAAGGGAAAAAATCTGGGCGCGGTGCCTACCTGTGCGGTAAAGTTTCTTGTTTTAAATTAGCGAAGAAAAGTAAAGCCCTGGATAGAGCCCTTAAGCATGCCGTTGGTGCCGATATTTATGACCAATTGGAGCAAGATTTCATTCGTGTTGAAGATGAGTTCCTCTCTTCTAAAGAGGAGGAGTCCGAAGATGAATCCTAAATTTCTATCCCAATTGGGTTTGGCGATGCGGGCAGGGAAGCTAGTTACCGGTGATGAAGGTGTGTTTAAAGCGATTCGCTCGGGAGAAGCCAAACTTGTCATTATGGCGGAGGATGCATCCGCTAATACACGTAAGAAATTTCAAGACAAATGCCAATTCTATGGGATTAAACTCATGGAAATAGGTACGAAGTATGAATTGGGCCGCAGCATTGGGAAAGAAATGCGTGTCACCATAGGTGTATTGGACGGAGGCTTCGCGCAGATGCTGCAGAAGAGTCAAGAAAATCCTGCGGAGGTGAAACATATTGACCAATAAACAAGACAATAAAGATAAGACTCGCGTTTACGAATACGCAAAGCAACTCAATATGAGCAGCAAAGAAATTATAACCATCCTCAAACGTCTGAATATTCCTGTTAACAATCATATGAGTGTAATGGAAAATGACGCAGTGAGCAGTGTAGAAAAGTTTTTTCGTGATATTAAAGCCAATGCGGCTGCCAAACGAGCAGCTACGGACGGAGGAAATGTGAGTTCATCTACGACGAATCAGAATCCTGCAACGCAGGCTCCAGCACAAGAGAATAAAGGTGCAGCAACCCCGGCTTCGAAGCCAGTTGCTTCAGAACCAACGAACAGCACGACTACCAATGGTGCAGTAACAGCGCCTCAAGGACAATCTACGCCTAATACGGCTAGTCGTCCTGCTCAGCCTGGGCGCGATCAACGACCAAGCGGTCAAGGATCATCGCAAGGCGGGCAACGTCCGCACAGTCAAGGCCAAGGTGGACAACGTACAGGTTATCAAGGTTCCAATCCAGGCGGGCAGCGTCCTAGCGGCCAAGGCTCTAGCCAAGGTGGGCAACGTACGGGCTATCAAGGTTCCAATCCAGGTGGACAGCGTCCAAGTGGTCAAGGCTCCAGCCAAGGTGGGCAACGTACAGGTTATCAAGGTTCCAATCCAGGTGGACAGCGTCCAAGTGGTTCCACTGGCGGCTACAATAGCCAACGTCCAAGCGGCGGTCAAGGCTACAGCCAAGGCCAAGGCCAAGGCGGAGCTCCACGCAGCAATAGTAACTATGCAGGATCCCGTCCAAGTCAGGGGACTAGTGGACCGGGAGCTGGTGGTGGACAAAGCGCGAATAGCGGCCGTCCGCAAAATGCAGGCCCGAACCGCAGTGCTGGTCCTAACCGTCAGTCTAAACCGTTTGATAACCGCAACAATAATCAAAGCGGAAGACCTGTCATTCAAGAAGCAAAGCCGCAGTTCCACGTAGGAGCAACAGCAGCTGAATTGGATGATGCAGCAGCAAAAGCGGGTGTAATTACAACTAAGAAATCCAAACCAACACCTAAACGTTTTGATGATAACCGTTCCGGCGGAAATCGCGGGCCTGGTGGACAAAACAGAGGCAACCAACGCGGTAACAATAGAGGCAGATACCAACAGGAAACTGTTAAAAAAGAGAAAATTGACAACACACCTAAGAAAATCATCGTTCGTGGCAGCATGACCGTTGGTGAAACAGCGAAATTACTTCACAAAGATGCTTCTGAAGTTATTAAGAAGCTTTTATTCTTGGGTACAATGGCAACAATCAACCAAGAGCTTGATTTGGAAGCCATTCAATTGATTGCATCCGAGTTTGGCGTTGAAGTAGAAATTAAGATTAAAGTCGAAGAAGACAATTTCGAGACTTTCGAAGAAATTGACGATGAGGCTGATCTGATTGAGCGTCCGCCAGTTGTTACGATCATGGGTCACGTCGATCATGGTAAAACAACGTTACTTGATGCTATTCGTAAAACAAGTGTAACCGAGGGTGAAGCAGGCGGTATTACACAGCACATCGGTGCTTACCAAGTTGAAGTTAACCAAAAGAAAATCACTTTCTTGGATACGCCTGGTCACGAAGCTTTTACAACCATGCGTGCCCGCGGTGCACAAGTAACCGATATTACAATTATCGTTGTTGCTGCTGATGACGGCGTAATGCCACAAACCGTTGAAGCTATTAACCATGCTAAAGCGGCAGGTGTTCCGATCATTGTAGCAGTTAACAAGATTGATAAAGAAGGCGCAAATCCAGATCAAATCAAACAAGCACTTACGGCTTATGAGTTGGTTCCGGAAGAGTGGGGCGGAGATACGATTTTCTGCGAAATTTCCGCAAAACAAAGGATTGGGCTTGAAAATCTACTTGAAATGATTCTGCTTGTTGCGGAAGTTCAAGAGTATAAGGCTAACCCGAACAAACGTGCTAGAGCGACTGTAATCGAAGCCGAGTTGGATAAAGGTCGTGGTCCAGTTGCCAGAATCCTGATTCAACATGGTACATTGAAAGTCGGAGATAGCTTCGTAGCTGGCGTGTGCTTCGGCCGCGTAAGAGCGATGGTGAATGATAAAGGTAAACGTTTGAAAGAAGCGGGTCCTTCAACACCAGTTGAAATCACGGGTCTTACAGAAGTACCACAAGCTGGAGATCCATTCCTTGCTTATGAAGATGAGCGTAAGGCAAGAGACATTGCAGATCGTCGTTCCATTGCACTTCGACAATCCGAGATGACGGCGAATTCACGCGTTACATTGGATGACCTCTTTAAACACATTAAAGACGGCGAAATCAAAGAGCTCAATGTAATCATCAAAGGTGACGTTCAAGGTTCTGTTGAAGCCCTGAAAAGCTCCCTTGAGAAGATCGAAGTAGAAGGCGTTCGCGTCAAAATTCTTCACAACGGTGTTGGTGCTGTTACGGAGTCTGATATTATTCTGGCTTCTGCATCTAACGCGATTATTATCGGTTTCAATGTTCGTCCTGAACCTGCAGCGAAAGCAACAGCAGATCAAGAGAAAGTTGATATCCGTCTGCATAACATTATCTACAACGTAATTGAAGAAATCGAGCAAGCTATGAAGGGCATGTTGGATCCTATCTTTAAAGAAGTTGTACTTGGTCAAGCAGAAGTACGTAATGTGTTCAAAATTACGGGTTCAGGTACAATTGCTGGATGTATGATTATCTCAGGCAAAATTGCTCGTAATGCACAAACACGCTTGATCCGCAGCGGTATTGTCGTGCACGAAGGTAAAATTGACTCCCTGAAACGATTCAAGGATGACCAAAAAGAAGTGGCACAAGGTTATGAATGTGGTATATCTCTTGAGCGTTATCATGATATTAAAGAGGGCGACATTATTGAAGCCTTCATCATGGAGTCCGTTGAGAGGTGATGACAAATGGCTAGAGTTCGTGTAGGTCGAGTTGGCGAACAAATAAAGAAAGAATTAAGCCAGATCGTTCAGTCCGAATTGAAAGATCCACGCATTGGTTTCTTGACCGTAACTGGTGTAGAAGTTACGAACGATTTATCCTTAGCTCGCGTTTTTCTTAGCGTAATGGGCACAGAAGAAGAGAAAGCTGCAACACTTAAGGCGCTTTCTGTAGGTTCTGGATATATTCGTTCGGAATTAGGCAAACGAATTCGTTTACGTAAAATTCCAGAGTTGCAATTTAAGTTCGATGCTTCTATTGATTATGGAAGTCATATCGATAACTTATTGCACAAGCTTAATCAGGAAGGAAATTCAAGCGTATGAGCAGTGGAATGAACCATGCCACCGACTACAGCCAGCAGCTGGCAGCAGCAGCTACGTTTATCGAGCAGCATGATGATTTCCTGGTGGTATCTCACATCCAACCGGATGGGGATGCCGCCAGTTCGACGTATGCAACCGGTTGGATTCTTAAACAACTGGGAAAATCCTTTACAATGATCAATGAGGGCGCTATGCCCTCTAAATTTTCCTATTTATGGGGAAGTAATCAAGTACTTGATTATGGCAAAGAAGTTCCTGATAGACGTTATCAAACCATCATAAGTGTAGATTGTGCTGATTTCTCCAGAATGGGTAGGATCAGCACTCTTTTTGATGACCAAGCACGGCTGCTCAATGTTGATCACCATCCAACGAACGATAGATTTGGTTCGTGCCATTTGATTAAACATGATGCCGCTGCAACCGTTCAAATTTTGTATGATTTAGCCATACATATGAAACTTGTACCGAGTTTGGAGTTTGGTGATTGCATTTACACGGGCTTGTTGACAGACACAGGTGGTTTTCGGTATTCGAATACCTCGCCTGAGGTTATGCAAATTGGAGCAACCTTGTTATCACTGGGTGTTCAGGGCTCTGTCATAGCTGAGCAAGTGCTGGAAAGAGTCACCTACTCGCAAATAGTACTTCTCCAGAGAGCTTTATCTACTCTCTCATTTGCGAATGATCGTAAATTAGCCTGGCTTGCTGTTTCTCTGGCAGATTTGGAGTTAACTGGTGCCTCAAGCGACGATCTGGATGGGCTTGTCAACTATCCGCGTAATGTGGAAGGCGTGGAAGTGGGCATGCTATTTAAAGAGAAAGCAGTTGGTGTCATTAAAGTAAGTCTCCGCTCATCAGGACTTGTTGACGTTGCTGCGATTGCTCAATCACTTGGCGGTGGCGGCCATGTTCGTGCTTCAGGCTGTACAATCCAAGGTACGCTTGAGGAAGCAGTAGCTAAAATGGTTCAGGAAGTAGGGAACAAACTCATATGACGTTAGAAGGCATTTTGCCTGTATGGAAACCAGCGGGCTTCACTTCTCATGATGTTGTTGCCAAGGTTAGAGGTATCCTTGGGATCAAACGCATCGGCCACACAGGAACGCTCGACCCGCAAGTAACCGGGGTTTTGCCATTATGTATAGGTAGAGCAACTCGAATGGTTGAGTACATTCAGGATCTGCCTAAGGAGTATGAAGCTGTTCTTCGAATCGGTCTTTCAACCGATACGGAGGATATGACGGGTACTGTGTTGGAAGAAGTTTCACAAGTGACTTTGGATGAAATGAGAGTCCGTGAGGTTCTTCATTCTTTTGTCGGAGAAATTGAACAGGTTCCACCGATGTTCTCTGCAGTGAAGATTGATGGGAAACGACTCTATGAATTAGCCCGCGAAGGCAAAGAAGTAGAGCGGAAGTCACGTAAAGTGACGATTCATAAGCTAGATATCCTCCATTTGGACCTACAGCAAAAACATCCAGAGATTCAATTTCGTGCTTCTTGCTCCAAAGGTACCTATATAAGAACCTTGTGTGTGGATATTGGCAAGGCTCTCGGATATCCGGCGGTGATGAAAAGTTTAATTCGTACATCGACTGGCAGTATTCGCCAAGAGCAGTGCTTAACATTTGAACAGATTGAACAAATGAAGGTTCAAGGATTACTGCAGGCGCATATGATTCCTATGGATCAGGCGATTTCACATATCCCATTTATTGAACTATCTGCCGGGGAAGCTGTACATGCATTACAGGGGAAGAAAATAGCAATGACTGCGAATCGGACGGCTCATGCTGTTGCATCACAAACCATTTTCAGGGCTTATTCGCCTGATGAACGTTTTCTTGGTTTGTATGAATGGAACAGTGCTAGTCAAGTCCTGATCCCTGCCAAAGTTTTCCTCTAATTATAACGTCACGGGACAGGTTGAAATGGGTAGGTGAAATGAATTTATGCGCATAATACCAATATCATACCCCATTAATATGGATGATTTGGACCTAATAGTGGGAGAGCAAGTAGTGGCAATTGGTGATTTCGATGGTGTACATATGGGACATCAGGAAGTCATTGGTCGAGCCCTTCGCACGGCAAAGAAACTTGGGCTGAAGGCGTCAATCATGACCTTTCATCCACATCCTAGAGCAGTAATGGGTCAAGATAAATATTTGGATCTAATAACTCCGATGAGTAAGAAAATGAAGATGTTTGAATCGCTGGGTGTGAATCATGCCTACATTGTTACCTTTGATGCCTCTTTAATGCGGTTATCCCCGGAACATTTCGTGGATCAAGTATTGGATCGACTAGGTGTTGAAAGTGTCATATGTGGTTTTGATTTTACGTTTGGTTTTCAAGGTAAAGGTACCCCGGATTCGCTCTGTGAGTTGAGTCATGGGAAATTTTCTGTAGAAGTGGTGAGACCCTTTCATATGGATGGCGAAAAAGTTAGCAGTACACTCATTCGTGAATCATTACAGCAAGGGGACATAGACACAGTTACCAGACTTCTTGGGCGTCCCTATAGTATAAGCGGCATCGTTGTGGATGGAGAGAAGCGTGGGAGAACACTTGGCTTTCCTACAGCTAATATCCAACTGGATGAGTCTTACGTCATCCCTACCAATGGTGTTTATGCGATTAAAGCTTCTGTTAAAGGGGAAACCTATAATGGGGTTATGAATATTGGTGTAAAGCCTACCTTTACAACTGGAGAATTGAAGCCCTCATTCGAAGCTCATTTATTTGATTTTTCCGAACAAATTTACGGAGAGCATATGAATGTTGAGCTAATAGCTTTCCTACGACCAGAGCGGAAATTCTCATCCCTAGACGATTTGGTAACTCAAATTAAACTTGATGTTGAATCAGCTAAGAGCAAATTATAACGTTACAGTTGAAACAAGCATTTACTTCTACTGTGCGATTATGATATACTGAATAACGTTGCCAAAAGGATGTATACCTTCTGGCATGAACCTTAGCTTGGACATACGCTATCATCGTCGATTTCTGGGCTATCGGGGATACAATAGAATTTAGGAGATGAACAATCATGGCATTAACTCAAGAGCGTAAAACACAACTGATTCAAACTCACAAGGTACATGATACCGATACGGGTTCACCTGAGGTACAAGTAGCAATCCTTACAGAAAACATTGTCAACCTGACAAATCATCTGCGGACTCACAAGAAAGATCATCATTCCCGCCGCGGTTTGCTCAAAATGGTTGGTCAACGCCGTAAGCTGCTAGCATACGTGAAGAACAAAGATGTGAGCCGTTACAGTGCTTTGATCGAAAAGCTTGGTTTGCGTCGATAAAACCGACAATGAGAAGCAACCTGTTGCTCCTTTGCTGGGCTTGATAAAGCTTTGGCGAAGAAAGGCAACGAGGTTGCTTTTTCTTGTATTTTTAAAACGGGAAAAGAAGGAAATACTAGACATTACGCAGAAATAGTGGATGACTCCAACGTTAGGCAATTTTTGAGTACATATGGAGCATAATATAAAAGGTTTCTGAACCTTCCTTTCTGTGCATGTTTATCAAACACATATGAATTGAATAGAACAATTCCTTAGGAGGATGTTATGGAGAAAAGGGTACAAATGGAACTTGGCGGCAAACCGTTCATTCTTGAAACGGGTAGATTGGCCAAACAAGCCAATGCAGCTGTAACTGTCCGTTATGGCGATACGGTTGTATTGAGTACAGTAACAGCTTCAAGCGGACCGAAAGATCTGGATTTCTTTCCGTTAACGGTTAATTATGAAGAAAGATTATATTCCGTTGGTAAAATTCCAGGTGGTTTTATTAAACGTGAAGGACGTCCAAGTGAGAAAGCGATTCTTGCGAGCCGTTTAACGGATCGTCCGATTCGCCCTCTTTTCCCTGAAGGCTTCCGTAATGACGTGCAAATCGTTTCTATCGTAATGAGCGTAGACCAAGAGTGTCCGCCAGAAATGGCAGCAATGATTGGTACTTCTGCTGCACTTGCAATCTCTGACGTTCCTTTCAATGGGCCTGTTGGTGGCGTGATTGTTGGACGAGTAGATGGGCAATTCGTTATTAATCCGACGGGTGAGACAGCAGAGAAAAGTGATCTTCACTTAACGGTTGCCGGCACCAAAGATGCGATTATGATGGTAGAAGCAGGCGCAAATGAAGTTTCAGAGGAAGTTGTGCTCGAAGCTATCATGTTCGGACACGATGAGATCCGTAAGATTGTTGCGGTGATTGAAGAATTGGTTGAACAAGCAGGTAAACCGAAAATGGAGGTTAAACTTCATACGGTTGATACCGAGGTAAATCGTGCTGTTCGCGAATTTGCTCAAGCTAGATTAGTTGATGCGATTAAAATTCCTGAGAAGCATGCTAGACAAGAAGCAATCGATATTGTGAATGCTGAAGCTGTGGAACGTTTTACAGCCTTGTATGCAGAAACTCCTGGTTTACTAGGTGATGTGAAAGAAACACTTTATGATATCGTTAAAGAAGAAGTACGCCGTTTGATCACACATGATAAAGTGAGACCAGATGGACGTAAACCAGAAGAGATTCGTCCAATTGATTGTGATATTGATTTGTTACCGCGTACTCACGGTTCAGGCTTATTCACACGTGGACAAACACAAGCACTAAGTATCTGTACATTAGGCGCTTTAGGCGATGTTCAAATATTGGATGGCTTGGATCTTACTGAAACCAAACGTTTCATGCATCACTACAATTTCCCTCCGTTTTCCGTTGGGGAAGCAAGACCGCTTCGTCCACCAGGTCGTCGTGAAATTGGACATGGTGCATTAGGTGAGAGAGCCCTTGAGCCAATCATCCCTAATGAAGTTGAATTCCCTTACACCATTCGTCTCGTATCTGAAGTATTGGAATCGAACGGTTCAACATCCCAAGCTAGTATTTGTGCAAGTACACTTGCTCTTATGGATGCTGGTGTTCCGATTAAAGCTCCGGTTGCTGGTATTGCGATGGGTCTGATCAAAGACGGAGATCACTTCTCCATTTTATCCGATATTCAGGGTATGGAAGATCATCTTGGCGATATGGACTTTAAAGTTGCGGGAACCGCTGAAGGAATTACAGCCCTGCAAATGGATATCAAAATCGATGGGATCGATCGCAGCATCCTGCAGCAATCTTTGCAGCAAGCCAAAGAAGGCCGTTTGCACATTTTAGGTAAAATGGTTTCTCGTATTTCAGAGCCTAAGAAGACTCTTTCCAAATACGCGCCTAAAATTCTTACGATGAACATCAACCCGGACAAAATCCGTGATGTTATTGGTGCAGGCGGTAAAATCATCAATAAAATTATTGAGGAAACCGGCGTAAAAATTGATATCGAACAAGATGGCCGTGTATTCATCGCTTCATCCAATCAAGAGATGAACGAAAAAGCACGTTCTATTATCGAAGGCATCGTTCGTGAGGTTATAGTGGGTGAAACTTACCTGGGAACCGTAAAACGCGTTGAGAAATTCGGAGCATTCGTAGAAATTTTGCCTGGTAAAGAAGGTTTGGTTCATATTTCACAGATCTCCACAGAGCGAGTAGCGAAAGTGGAAGACGTAGTGAACATTGGCGATCAAATCACCGTTAAAGTAACTGAGATTGACCAACAAGGAAGAGTTAATCTTTCTCGTAAAGCGACATTAACTTCGCAAGTCCAGGCTCAAACCTAAGCCGCGTGACTTGTGAAGTCCCTTTTAAATAGTTTTGGATAAAGAGTCAGATCAATCTGTCTCTTTTTTGCTGTTTAGATATACCGGACATGCCTCGTTCTACTCTTGTCCCTTCCTGCATAAAATCAGGACATAAGGAAGGGGGATCTGTGTATGCTCCACAAAAAATGGCTTCTGCTTGGAAGTTTTTTTGCTATGGTTCTGCTTACATTGGATGCAATCCCTAGCGTAGGAACTTACATTAATGCAGTGAAGAATAACCAAATTTCGTATCTAGCAGACTCCAATTGGTTGGACGAAGAAGCACTTCCGGTCTTTGCCTCTGCGACTTTGAATTCAACCGAACAAAAGAAGTCAAAGCAAAGCAATTTACTAGAAACGGTTATGAAAGAAGCAGAAAAACGAAAAATTCCCGCTATTAATGCCAAACTTGATCCTGTTTGGAAAGCAGTTCCCGGTTACAACGGATTGGAAGTCGATATTGAGGAGACGCTCAAGCTAGCAGAGCATCATTTAACGCCGAATAAAATCAATTATGTAATGAAAGAAGTGCAGCCTAGTATTCAATTAAACGATCTCGGTCCGAATCCGATATATAAAGGGAACCCCAAGAAGCCAATGGTTTCTTTCATGATCAATGTTGCTTGGGGAAATGAGAACTTACCTAGTATGCTTGAGACTCTGCGCAATGAAAATGTACATGCGACTTTCTTTCTAGATGGCTCGTGGTTGAAGAAGAACGTGGAAATGGCCAAAAAGATCCAAAGCGAAGGGCATGAAATATCTAATCACGCTTATTCGCACAAGGATATGAGAAGTATAACGCGCAGCAAAGCTGTTGAGGAAATTTCTAAAACAGAGGATCTGTTGAAGCAGCAGCTTGGTGTGAAGAACATGCTATTTGCACCTCCCTCGGGTTATTTTAATCAAGAAACGGTTCAAGTAGCTTCGGAGTTCAATTTGCAAACTGTACTGTGGACATTCGATACGATAGATTGGAAAAATCCAGGGTCTGAGCGAATCCTTCAACGGTTATCATCAAGCGTCGAGCCTGGTTCACTTATTTTGATGCATCCAACGACCTCATCCAAGGAAGCATTACAAGGAATGATCCGTATCATTAAAAATAAAGGATTGACGATTGGCACTGTATCTGAGCTTTTATCCTCTAAACGTGTTGCTGAAGCGGGTCAAATCGTGAAATAATTGATCAATCAGCTGGAAAGTTGAGTCGTTGGCACATTTTTGTTAGACTGAGTAAGTATAATTGGGGAAAAGGACTTTAGGTGCTACAATTCGAGGAGGAACCTTGGTGATCAAATATCGCTTACATAATGGCTTGAGAGTCGTCATGGAACAAATTCCTACGTTTCGATCGGTAACGTTCGGGATTTGGGTGAAGACAGGCTCGCGTAATGAGTCTCAAGATAATAACGGCATTTCGCATTTTATTGAACACATGTTGTTCAAGGGTACAGAGCGCCATTCAGCCAAAGATATCGCGGAGATATTTGATGGAATCGGCGGAAATGTGAATGCATTCACCTCCAAAGAGTATACATGCTATTATGCAAAGGTTCTCGATGATCATTTGCCACTTGCTATGGATATGCTTTCGGACATGTTTTTCCATTCTGCATTTGATGAGAGTGAGTTAGAAAAAGAGAAGAACGTCATATATGAAGAGATCTCTATGTATGAAGATACACCGGACGATTTGGTTCATGATTTATTGGCCAAAGCTTCTTATGGCTCACATTCACTGGGGTATACGATCCTTGGAACTCAGGACAATTTATCGAAAATGAAATCCGAAGATCTGCGTAACTATATGAAGCAATATTATAATACGGAAAATACGGTTCTTAGTATAGCTGGCAATATTGATGATAGTGTGCGCGAACTTATTGAGAAGCATTTCGGAGAATTCGCTCAAACAGGCGTGGAAACAAGTTATGATGCACCGGATTTCCTTGGAGAATTGATTTTCCATTCGAAAAAAACGGAACAAAATCACATCTGTTTATCGCTACCAGGTCTGTCGCTTCAAGAAGAGAATTTATATCCGATGGTACTGCTCAATAATGCCATTGGCGGTGGAATGAGTTCAAGATTGTTCCAGGAGATTCGGGAGAATCGCGGGCTTGCTTATTCCGTCTATTCATACCACTCCTCGCATATCGACAGCGGCATGTTCACGATTTATACAGGCACAGCACCGAAGCAGACGGAAGAAGTACTTAAAGTGACAATGGAGCTGCTGCATGATATTGCTGTGAAAGGAATGACGGATTCTGAACTCAAGAAAGGCAAGGAGCAGCTAAAAGGCAGCTTGATTCTTAGTTTGGAGAGTACCAGCAGCCGTATGAACCGATTCGGGAAAAATGAGCTTATGACTGGTAAGCATTACAGTCTCGACGAAATGATCGAACGAATTGAAAGCGTTCAGATGGATGACATTCGTCAATTGACGAAAACACTATTCCGGTCACCTTTTGCTCTGTCAATGGTGGGGAATTCGGATGATGTCATTAAGGGCTTCAGGAGGGATCAGCTTGTCTCTCTATAACTTTGATGTCCAAATTAAACGGGTATCCGGACAGGAGGATATCCTTCTGCCTCAGAAAATGTCCGCAGCTGCCAGCGGCTTCGATCTTCATGCCGCAGTGAGCGAGCCGGTAGTGCTAGGTCCAGGTGAACGTCAACTCATCCCGACAGGCTTTGCACTCAGCATGCCGCCAGAGCTTGAAGCTCAGATCCGACCGCGGAGCGGGCTTGCCTACAAGCATGGCATCACAACGCTGAATTCACCTGGAACGATTGATGCCGACTACCGCGGAGAAGTGAAAGTGCTGCTGATTAACCATGGGCAGGAGCCGTTCACCATTCAGCGGAATGAGCGAATTGCGCAGATGGTTTTCCAACTTGTGCCGCAGATTCAGCTCAATGAGGTTTCGGAATTAACGGAGACAGAGCGAGGATCAGGTGGTTTCGGCCATACAGGACGGTAATAGATCTGCTACATATGTAAGCATAAAACATCAGCCTCTCTTCTAATTGAAGGGGGGCTTTTTGTTTTCCAAGGAACTGAGCACGGAAAGTCACCCATCCTTAGGCGAACGCATACTATAACGTATCGAAACGGACCGAGGAAGGGGTGTAAGCGAGAATGCTCACTGGGATTTCGGTTGCTATTATGGGTGGAGACGCTCGGCAGCTTGAAGTAATTCAGAAATTTACTGAACTTGATGCTACGGTGACATTAATCGGCTTTGACAATCTAGGGAGGCAATTTAGCGGTGTATCAAATGCTAGACTCGATCCCCTGCTGTTTCAGACCGTTGATGTACTTATTTTACCAGCTGTAGGTACGGATGATTCGGGACAAGTGGAATCTATATTTTCGAGTGAAGAGATGAGACTTACGGATGATCTTATTTCTTCACTGCCAAAGCATGCCAAAGTGTATACAGGAATGGCCAAAAGCTTTCTGAAAAAGCTTTGTGCTGCACATGGGATTGAGGTAGTGGAGTTATTCGAGCGTGATGATATAGCGATTTATAACTCCATTCCGACAGCCGAGGGAGCGCTAATGATGGCGATCCAGAACACTGATATTACGATCCACGGTTCAGTTAGCATGGTTTTAGGTTTTGGTCGTACAGGTTTTACAATGGCCAAAACTTTGCAGGGATTAGGGGCAACCGTGAAGGTTGGCGTGAGGAAACCGGAGCATTTTGCAAGGGCGTGGGAGATGGGTTTTCAGCCTTTTTATACAAAGGATCTGTACCCGGAAGTGGGGAATATTGACTTGCTTTTTAACACAATTCCGACTATGATAGTCACAGCGCAAGTTATTACTAATATCCCACATCGCGCGCTCATCATCGATTTGGCTTCTAAACCCGGTGGAACGGACTTCCGATTTGCCGAGAAAAGAGGCATCAAAGCGATGCTAGCGCCCGGTTTACCTGGCATCGTCGCCCCCAAAACAGCTGGCCGCATCATGGCAAACACACTCAGTCAGCTGATCGTGGAAGACTTCAAAGACAGGAGCGATGTGGAATGAATTGGCAAGGGAAAACAGTCGGATATGCTTTAACTGGTTCTCACTGTACGTTGGAAGAAGTCATGCCTCAGATTAAGAGATTTGTAGATGCAGGTGCTCGGGTCATTCCGATTGTATCGAATACAGTCATGACCACCGACACACGTTTCGGCAATTCAGCAGATTGGCAGCAACAAATAAAGGATATAACCGGAAACGAGATTATATCTACTATTGTAGCCGCTGAGCCTCTAGGTCCATCCAAGCTGCTTGATGTGATGGTTATTGCACCATGCACAGGGAACACGACTAGTAAGCTAGCAAACGCGATGACAGAGAGTCCAGTACTTATGGCTGCAAAAGCACAAATGAGAAATTTGCGGCCGCTAGTTTTAGCGATTTCGACCAATGATGGGCTGGGTTTGAACGCGATGAATATCGCTAAGCTTCTCATTACCAAAAACATCTATTTTGTGCCCTATGGTCAAGATGCACCTGGAGCTAAGCCAAATTCGTTGGTAGCTCGGATGGACTTGATTATGGAAGCCTGTGAAGCTGCTCTTGAAGGTAAGCAATTGCAGCCCATGATTATTGAGAGATTTCAATACTAATTCATATACAACATCTTGAAGGGGAGAGTCCAGCTCATGTCGAACCAGAAGCTTTTTAACGTTGCAGTCGTAGGCGCTACAGGTGCAGTAGGAGAACAAATTATACGTCTACTAGAAGAACGGAATTTCCCCATCAAGGAATTGAAACTACTTTCTTCCGCTCGTTCAGCGGGCGTAAAGCTTTCTTTCAAAGGTCAAGAAATAACCGTTCAAGAAGCGACACCGGAAAGTTTTCAAGGCGTTGAAATTGCTTTATTTAGCGCTGGTGGCGATGTTACGAAGGCATTAGCTCCTCACGCGGTTAAGGCGGGTACGATCTGTATCGACAATACAAGTGCATACCGCATGGATCCTGAAACACCACTTGTGGTGCCTGAGGTAAACGTTGAGAAAATTAACGAACACAAAGGTATTATTGCAAATCCGAATTGTTCTACAATTCAAATGGTAGCTGCACTCAAGCCACTATATGATCGTTATGGGATTTCCCGTATTATCGTGTCAACGTACCAAGCTGTTTCTGGAGCTGGTGCTAAAGCAATTAACGAAATGCTGAGACAATCGAAAGAAGTGCTTGAAGGAAATGATGCGAATCCGGATATTTTACCAGTCGGTTCTTTGCCAGTGAAACATCAGATCGCCTTTAATGCGATTCCGCAAATTGATAAATTCCTCGATAATGGTTTTACGAATGAAGAAATGAAAATGATTCTTGAAACGAAAAAGATTATGGGCGATGAGTCCATTGAAGTTACAGCTACATGCGTTCGTATTCCGGTTGTTTATGGACATTCTGAGTCTGTCTATGTTGAATTAAAAGAAGATTTCGACGTAGAAGAAGTGAAGACGTTACTTGCAAATGCTCCTGGTATTGTTCTTGTTGACAATCCGGCTGAGCAGCAATATCCGCTTGCTACAGATGCAGCAGGTAAACTGGAAACTTTCGTTGGTCGTGTACGCCGTGATTTGAGCAATCCGAAAGCGCTAAATATGTGGATTGTTTCTGACAACCTGCTAAAAGGCGCTGCATGGAATGCTGTACAAATTGCTGAATATATTGCTATAGAACAATAATCAGCAAGTATGACTGCGCTAATCATCATGCAGTGAATATGGGGGAAACTCATGCGAATCCTTGTACAAAAATTTGGGGGCACTTCGCTTTCCACCGCTGATGCCAGAGAACACGTTATTGGACACATTCAAGACGCACTTATCAATCATTATAAATTGGTTGTTGTTGTATCCGCGATGGGAAGAAAAGGAGAACCCTATGCGACTGATACGCTCTTAGACCTCGTTCGAAAGAACGGGGAGGGGGTGCCAGCGCGGGAACTCGATATGTTAATGGGCTGCGGAGAGTTAATTTCTGCGGTACATTTGTGCAGCTTGTTACAAGCAACAGGTATTCGATCTACGGTTTTGACAGGTGGGCAAGCTGGTATTCTTACGAATGATGTTCACGGTAATGCCCAGATAGTAGCTATGCAGCCAAACCGGATTCTGGAATTGTTGGAGCAAGATATGGTTGTCATTGTTACCGGATTTCAAGGTAAAACAAGTCAAGACGAATTAACAACATTAGGGCGCGGAGGTAGTGATACTTCGGCGACTGCTCTTGGGGCTGCCCTAAAAGCTGAAATTGTAGATATTTTCACGGATGTCAACGGGATATTGACTGCGGATCCACGGATTGTTGAGGATGCTAAACCGCTGGTTCGCGTAAGCTTCGCTGAAATCTGCAATATGGCACATAATGGTGCAAAGGTTATACATCCACGCGCGGTAGAAGTAGCCATGCAGGCCAATATTCCGATTCGCGTGCGATCTACGTTTTCCAAAGAAGAAGGAACGTTGGTTACAGCTTCAGACAGCATCCCCACAGATATGAGTCAAGTGAAGGATCGATTCGTTACGGGAATTGCTCATTTTACGAACATTACTCAAATTCATGTTGCTGCAGTTGAAGGTCAATTCGATCTTCAGCTTCGTGTATTTAAAACGATGGCGCTGCATCAGATTAGTGTTGACTTTATTAACGTCAATCCATCGGGAGTCGTTTATACGGTGTTCGATCATGAAGCGGAACGCGCTCTCAAACTGCTCAGAAGTCAAGGCTATGATCCTAAGGCCGTGAGTGGATGTGCGAAAGTTTCTGTGATCGGCGGCGGTATGAACGGAGTGCCAGGTATTATGGCGCAAATTGTTGAGGCATTAACGGTAGAGGACATACGTATCCTTCAATCAGCTGATTCAAATACAACGATTTGGGTACTTGTCCATGGTGTCGATATGATTAAATCTGTTAGGGCACTACATCATAAGTTCAATTTGTATAAGTGATTATGTAAGATTGAGGAGGTATAACTTTTGGATTTCGGAAGAGTAATTACAGCTATGGTGACTCCGTTTGATGAGAACTTACAAGTGAACTGGGAGCAAGTGGAACCATTAATTAACTATTTGATCGAAGAGCAGCAGTCGGATAGCCTTGTTATTTGTGGCACGACTGGTGAGGCACCAACATTGACAGACGATGAGAAGTTGAAGCTTATTGAGCTATCGGTTCGTTATGCCAGAGGGCGCTGCAAAATTATTGCAGGGACAGGAAGTTATGACACTCTGGACACTGTTGAATTTTCCCGAAAAGTGGAGAAACTTGGAGTCGATGCCTTACTGATCGTAGCTCCTTATTATAACCGCCCTTCCCAGGAAGGGTTGTACCAGCATTTTAAAGCAGTAGCTGAGTCTGTTCAGGTCTCGATTATGCTTTATAATGTACCTGGACGCACAGGAGTGAATTTGGATGCAGAGACAACAATTCGTCTATCCCAAATTCCGAATATCGTGGCTACCAAAGATTGCGCTAACACGGATCAATTAACACGTATACTTAATGATGCAGCTCCTAATTTCCTTGTGTACAGCGGGGATGACAGCAGTGCACTGCCTGCTCTAGCGGTAGGATGTCAGGGAATTATTAGTGTTGCTAGTCATGTGATTGGAAAAGAAATGCAATCTATGATAAAGTATTATTTAGAAGGTAACATTCAGCAAGCGGCAGAACTACATCGTAAGCTACATCCTGTTTTTACTGGCATTTTCCGTGTACCGAGTCCTGCACCAATTAAGCATGCTCTCGCACTGAAAGGCATTCAAACTGGAGGCGTTAGACTTCCGTTAGTTCGTGTATCCGAGCAAGAAGGACAATTCATTCAATCACTTTTTGTATGATAACGCCTAATGAATCGGTGCTTCCGGCATCGGTTTTCTTTTTTTGGGGAATCTAAAGTAATCGGTATTAACTTGTATTTGTTGTTTTTTTTCATGTATAATGGTTGCAAGTGACTAGTTCGGTTTTTTCATTTAAAATTCGTCGTCCAATCTAAGAAGGAGGTATATTCTTGTCCAAAAAAAATATTGATAAACTTTTGATCTTCGCTCTTGGCGGCGTGGGCGAAATCGGAAAGAATATGTATTGCGTTCAGTATGCGAACGATATCATCGTCATTGATAGTGGTTTGAAATTTCCAGAGGAGGACATGCTTGGAATCGACATCGTCATTCCAGACATTGGATACCTAACGGAGAATCGGGATAAAGTACGCGGCATTATCATCACTCACGGCCACGAAGATCATATTGGCGGCTTACCTTATGTGCTTAAGCATCTTAACGTTCCACTTTATGCAACTAAGCTTACAATGGGACTTATCGAAGCAAAGCTGAAGGAAGCAAATTTACTCGGTACTACGAACAGGATTCTCATTAATTCGGAATCCGTTCTTTCCTTAGGTGTTCTTACTGCATCTTTCTTCAAAACCAATCATAGTATTCCTGATTCTGTGGGTGTCGCTTTAGATACACCAGAAGGTGTTGTTGTTCATACAGGAGACTTTAAATTCGATCAAACTCCTGTAAATGATCAATATGCGGACTTGCATCGTATGGCAGAGATTGGGAAGAAAGGCGTACTTGCCTTGCTTTCCGACAGCACAAATGCAGAACGTCCTGGTTACACAGGGTCTGAGCGCAGTGTTGGGGTTGAAATTGAAGAAGTGTTCCGTAAAGCTAAGCAAAGAGTTGTTATTGCGACATTTGCATCCAATATTCACCGTGTTCAACAGGTGTTTGATGCAGCCGCAGCAACAAATCGCAAAGTAACGGTAATCGGTCGCAGTATGGTTAACGTGGTTTCGATTGCTAGCGAGTTAGGGTACTTGCACATTCCGGATGGCATGTTAATTGAGCCAGAAGAAGTTAACAAGCTTGCTGCTGATCGCGTTGTGATTCTTTCCACAGGTAGCCAAGGAGAGCCAATGTCTGCTCTTACAAGAATGGCACGTTCAACCCATCGTAAAATTGATATTTTACCTGGTGATACGGTCATTATTGCGGCAACTCCAATTCCGGGGAATGAGCGTTATGTAGGCCGTACCGTAGATGAGTTATTCCGTATTGGCGCTAATGTGATTTACGGTCCAGGTTCTGTTACTGGCGTACACGTATCAGGTCATGGTAGTCAAGAAGAATTGAAGTTAATGCTCAATCTTATGAAGCCTAAGTACTTTATTCCGATTCATGGCGAATATCGCATGCTGCGTCAACATGGCATCCTAGCCGAGTCTGTCGGCATTCCTAAAGAAGATATATTCATGTGCGATATCGGTGACACGGTAGAAATTCAAAATGGTGTTGCTCGCAAAGGATCTAAAGTTCAAAGCGGCAACATTCTGATTGATGGACTGGGTGTTGGGGATGTAGGCAACATTGTGTTGCGTGACCGTAAATTACTGTCTCAGGACGGAATCCTTGTGGTCGTAGTTACTCTCAGCAAACAAGATGGCAAAATTTTATCTGGACCAGATATTATTTCTCGCGGATTCGTGTATGTACGTGAATCTGAGGGTCTCTTGGAAGAAGCCAATCGTATCGTAACGAATACGTTAACGAAATTAATGAATGAAAATGTAAATGAGTGGGCATCTTTAAAAACAAACGTGAAAGATGTTCTCGGACGCTTTTTATATGAACAAACCAGAAGAAGACCGATGATCCTTCCTATTATCATGGAAGTCTAGGCTCGAACAAGTCACTTGAACCTATGCAATAGTAAAGCTCTCTCCATAACTGGAGGGAGCTTTTTTTCATGTGTTCGTAGGGTGCGAATGCATGAAAGTACGCAAATTTATTCATACTATGGGAGATTATGAACAGTACATGCAAAGTTTGCTAGCACAATGCAGTTCAAGCTTACAAAGCTGTTTTTGCAAAAGCAAAACTCGAAGGGGGATTTTCAGTGGCAGCACCCACAGGACCGAAACAACAAGAACCGGAAACGGAAGAAGGTAAGAAAAACGCAGTCCTCGAAAACATTCAACAGTTAGGTCAAACAAATACGCTTTCTGGCGAATCTAATATTTTCTGCCTTACCATTATTGGACAAGTGGAAGGACATATTGTTCTCCCTCCCCAGAATAAAACGACCAAATATGAACATCTAATTCCGCAATTAGTCGCCGCAGAACAGAATCCGAAGATTGAAGGCGTTATGATTATTTTAAATACGGTAGGGGGAGATGTAGAAGCAGGACTTGCCATAGCAGAGATGGTAGCTACACTATCGAAGCCTTCCATTGCTTTGGTACTAGGTGGAGGGCACAGCATTGGTGTTCCCATTGCAGTATCAGCGGACTACTCGATTATTGCCGAAACGGCAACGATGACGATTCACCCCATTCGATTAAATGGTTTAATTATTGGAGTCCCACAAACATTTGAATATTTGGATAAAATGCAAGAACGTGTTGTGCGGTTTGTTACGAAGCACTCTAATGTAACAGAAGAAAAGTTTAAAGAGTTAATGTTTAAAACCGGAGAGTTAACAAGAGATATTGGGACGACGGTTATTGGTATAGATGCCGTTAAATATGGCTTAATAGATCAAGTTGGCGGTATTGGTGATGCAATCCGAGAGCTTAATCAGCGTATAGAAATTAAGAAATCAGCAGCGAACGGAGGCATCGTACAATGATACATTACTCCGTTATACCGATGGATGTTATTTTTGAAGGAATGGAGACTTATGAACCCAAATTTATCGAAATCGATCAGGGTGGAGTCAAAATGCAAATTGAACCGATTAGTGGCTTTCAGGCACGAATTGTCAGGCTCTTTAGCTGTAATCCTCAGGATTATTTGAATAATCAATATGCCCCTGGAACTATTATTTCATATAGTCCTGTAGCAGAGGCGACTTTAACTTTCTAGCTTGACCTTCCTGTATCATCCCCCAAGTCAAATATGGTATAATGTGGACTTGGGGGTGGCAAGCGTGGCGAAACGCAAGAAAAAAGGTAAGGCTCTAAAAACAAGCTTGTTATTCGAGTTATATGGTATTCTCATTCTAATCTTCTCGGTCATTGCACTTGCTCATCAAGGGCATGTCGGGAATTCGTTGATTTACCTTTTTCGATTTTTTGTGGGAACGTGGTATTCACTTATACCGCTGATTTTCATATATGTGGCCTTATATGCGATGATCAAGAGAGCATGGCCACAGATGGTTACGCCCAAGAAAGCTGGCATACTGCTGTTCATTCTTGGACTACTAATCAAAAATCATATTGATTTGTTCGCTCAATTGTATCCTGATGGCGGTTTCACGTCGGGCAAAGTCATTGCGTCGACATGGAATGCCATGTTAGATGGTCTGCATCCAACAGAAGCAGGCAAATCGGCACTGGAGCATGGTATTGGCGGCGGGATGATAGGCGCTATGCTATACAGTGTCCTTTACTTTCTGTTCGATTATTTGGGCGCTCGATTAATCCAATATGCGCTATTTGTCATGGGCTTTATCCTGGCAACTGGGATTTCTTACGTGGACGTTGGCAATATCGTGAAGGGTCGATTCAGTAATGTTGGCCAAAATTTTAAAGATAGAATGAAAGAGTGGCTGCAGGATCGCGAAACACGTCAGCCCCAAACAGTCTCCGCGGGTGCTAGTGCAACTAAGGCGAAGAAATCCTCTTATGTTCCTGTTGATGATGAATTCGATGAAGAGGTTTTCCAGCCTGTTAAACGGGCGAAGAAAACACCACTTTTTATGGAGCTGCTTCGTCCTAATAAGGAAAGTAGGAAAAAGGCTGCAGTCGAGAATGATTCAGAAGCAGATGAATTAAATGATTTAGATGCAGCTGATGAAACCGAGCAGGTTCTTTATAAGTCAAGCGCCAAGCAAGCTGCTGAATCAGATT
Organism: Paenibacillus sp. Soil724D2; assembly: GCF_001427935.1. Classification (NCBI taxonomy): domain Bacteria; kingdom Bacillati; phylum Bacillota; class Bacilli; order Caryophanales; family Paenibacillaceae; genus Paenibacillus; species Paenibacillus sp. Soil724D2. The sequence continues at coordinate 133,185 of NZ_LMRY01000001.1, read as the reverse complement.
CACCACCCACAGATCAACCAATCACACCTATTATTCGTGATTTTCAAGAGCAGGTTTTTCAAGAAGCTCAGCAGGCAGTCAAACATCCTGCGTCTTCCTCTACAGCGCCGGTCTCTAAAGTACAGGGAGCAGGGGCTGTTGAAACGGATGAAGAGCCAGTTACGTTAGAATTTCAGGAGAATGTGCCGATTGTACAAACACGGCCATATGAGATGCCTTCACTTGATTTATTAGCAAAGCCTGCTGTTGGCAAAGGCAGTGAGATGGCAGACTATAAAGCAAATGCAAGGAAGCTCGAAGCCACCTTGGAGAGCTTTGGCGTTCGTGCCAAGGTGCTGGAGGTCGTCAGAGGCCCTGCCGTGACACGCTATGAGATACAGCCTGACGTGGGTGTGAAGGTCAGCCGAATCGTCTCCTTGACCGATGATATCGCATTGGCGCTTGCTGCTAAGGATATTCGGATGGAAGCGCCGATTCCTGGTAAAGCTGCGATCGGCATCGAGGTGCCGAATCTGGAGGTTTCGATCGTAACCATGCGTGAAGTCATGGAAACATCCGCTTTTCAAGAATCCAGCTCGCGGCTATCAGTTGTACTTGGGCGTGATATTTCTGGACAACCAATCGTCGGAAATTTGGCAAGAATGCCTCACTTACTTGTAGCTGGAGCCACCGGTTCAGGCAAATCCGTCTGTATTAATGGAATTATTACGAGCATTTTGTATAAAGCAAAACCTAATGAAGTGAAGTTTCTTATGATCGATCCGAAGATGGTTGAATTGAATGTCTACAATGGGATTCCACATCTGCTGGCACCAGTTGTAACTGATCCTCGACGAGCTTCGTTAGCGCTTAAGAAAGTCGTCGTTGAGATGGAAAAGCGTTATGAACTATTCTCGAAAAGCGGAACGCGAAATATTGAGGGCTACAACGCGATGTTGACAGAAAGCGGAACAGCTGTTCCTCTGCCATATTACGTGGTCATCGTGGACGAGTTAGCCGATTTAATGATGGTTGCTGCTAATGATGTGGAAGATTCTATCACCCGACTTGCTCAAATGGCACGCGCAGCGGGTATTCATTTGATTATTGCTACACAACGACCATCCGTTGATGTTATTACGGGCGTGATTAAAGCGAATATTCCATCGCGTATTGCGTTTGGTGTTTCGTCTCAAGTAGACTCACGGACCATTTTAGATATGGTCGGCGCAGAGAAGCTATTAGGCCGAGGAGACATGCTTTATTTGCCAGTAGGCGCGTCCAAACCTGTTCGTATTCAGGGTGCTTTTTTATCTGACCAAGAGGTTGAACATGTGGTTGGCTTTGTACGCACGCAGGAGCAGGCGAATTACCAAGAAGAAATGGTCCCGCATGTTGAAGAAATGCCGGAGCAGCAAAATGAATTTGAAGATGAGCTGTACGACCAGGCTGTTCAAATTGTATTGGAAGCCAAGCAAGCCTCCGTTTCCCTGCTGCAGCGACGTATGAGAGTCGGTTATACACGTGCGGCAAGGCTGGTTGACTCGATGGAAGCCAAAGGGGTCGTCGGCCCGTACGAAGGCAGTAAGCCTCGAGAAGTGCTGATGTCGATTGAACAGTACCATCATAATCGGATCAGCTCCTAGATTTAAATATACGATTAGACGAGCACTCTCCTCAGGAGAGTGTTTTTTTTGTATAAACAGTGAGCTCCTTTCTCATAATAAGCAAGAAAAGGCTGTAATTTGAAAAGTGAGGTTGAGAAGGGGAATGAATAAACGATTAATTGTACTTACATTCTGTATTGTTTTCGTACTAGTTGTCGCTTTTCAGTTGAAAGGAAAGTTCAATCCACCTGCAGAAGAAACGTTTAGTAAAAATGAAGTGCGTTATGGAGCAACTGGAGCTGACGTCAACGAATTGCAAGGTAGATTGAAGTTCATTGGTTTCTATAGCGGCAGCATAGACGGAGATTATGGGTATAAAACTTTATTGGCAGTGAAGCGATTCCAAGGTGAGTTTGGGATGAAAGTAGATGGCGTTGTAGGTCCCAAGACCAAGCTTAAACTGTGGGAAGCCACGAAGAATTGGAAGCCTACAGCACCAACAACAGCAGGACAGGGAAGCGCAGGCAATGAAACTGCAACTTCAAATCAAAAGCCAGCCAATTTGCTGCCATCTAATAACCTAGGCTTATCTGAGCAGGATATTAATCTGATGGCGAATGCCGTGCATGGCGAGGCTCGGGGAGAACCTTATATTGGTCAAGTAGCCGTAGCAGCTGTTATATTAAATCGTGTGAAGTCAGCAAGTTTTCCTAATACGGTTTCTGGTGTTATCTTTCAGCCTGGCGCTTTCACAGCCGTAGCAGATGGCCAAATTTGGTTAACACCAAACGAATCTACGAAAAAAGCCGTAAAAGATGCGCTTAATGGATGGGATCCTACGGGCGGTTGTATCTATTATTTCAATCCGGTAACAGCAACTTCCAAATGGATTTGGAGCAGGCCGCAAGTCAAAAATATTGGGAAGCATATTTTCTGTAAATAATTTAGACATGGACAAGGAGAAGGAACCAGCGTTGGTTGCTTCTCCTCTTCGTATAGGAATATAATGGATTTATATTACCGATAAAGAAGGGAGACCGACCTTTGAAGCATATACAATTTGAGCGCACTACATGGAATCATATACGTTTACATGTGCTGCCGACAGATCGGTTTAAAACATTTGCCATTTCAGTGTACATAGGCCGTCCTCTAGAGGAAGAAACGGTCACGAGTACCGCATTAACACCATTTGTACTTCGTAGAGGAACGGAATTACGCCCAGAAACGAAGCAATTTCGAGAATATTTAGATGATTTATATGGTGCAGGATTCGGTTTTGATATTTACAAACGGGGCGATTACCAAATTGTTCAGCTGCGTATGGATATTATCAATGACCGATTCGTGAAATCAGCGCAATCTTTATTAAAACAGGGACTTGAATTCGTTGGAGAAACTTTGACAAAGCCAGCGCTCGAAGAGGGACATTTTCGCAACAAATATGTCGATGCTGAGAAGCAGACTCTACAGAAGCGCATAGAATCAGTCATTAATGATAAAATTCGTTATGCGGCTGAACGTTGTATCGAAGAAATGTGCAGTGATGATCCTTATCGGCTTCACCCATTGGGTAAAATTGATGATTTGGACCCTATCAATGCCGAGCACCTGTACGAACAATATAAACACTGGCTTCAAACGGCACCTATCGATATTTATGTCGTCGGGAATACGACTCTTTCTGAAGTAGAGGAAATTGTAAAGCAGGCATTCTCCATTGAACGTAAACAGGATGTGGGGTATGTAACATCTGCCCCGCGGGGGACAACAGGAGATGTTAAAACAATCGTTGAACGCCTGGATGTTAATCAAGGGAAATTGAACATGGGATTGCGTACCAATATTTCGTATCGAGATGAGCAGTACCCAGTAGCTCTTATGTATAATGGCGTTCTCGGAGGTTACCCACATTCCAAATTGTTTACGAATGTTCGTGAGAAAGCGAGTCTGGCCTACTATGCCTCGTCTCGGTTTGATGGTCACAAAGGCATTTTGACAATTCAATCGGGGATTGAAATGGCGAATTATGAGAAAGCGGTTGATATCATTCGTAAGCAGCTGACTGCCATGGAACAAGGTGAGATCAGTGATATTGAATGGAATCAAACCCGAGCCATGATTGCCAATCAACTGCGCGAAATTCAGGATTCCGCATTTGAATTAATTTCATTTGACTTTAATGCTATTTTATCTGGAAAAGAACGTACGGTTTCAGGTTTGATTGAATCTGTAGAGCAGGTAGATATTGCGGCTATTGCAGAAGCTGCCAAACGTGTTCAACTGGATACGATATACTTTTTGCGGGACCAGAAGGGAGAGTAGAAGATGCAGGTTATTCCTTATCCACACCTGGGTGAAACCATTTATCACGAGAAGCTTGATAATGGGCTAAATGTATTTGTTCTACCCAAAGATGGTTTCCAGAAAACCTATTCGACGTTTACGACGCAATTCGGATCTGTTGATAACTTTTTTCAAGTTGAAGGGAAAGAGGCAGTTCAGGTTCCGGATGGCATTGCTCATTTTCTAGAGCATAAAATGTTTGAAGAGCCTGAAGGTGATATATTCGCTACTTTCGCATCAAACGGCGCTTCGGCTAACGCTTTTACAAGCTTTGATCGTACAGCGTATTTATTTTCATCCACGGATAATTATTTAACAAATTTAACGACATTAATTAATTTTGTGCAAAATCCTTATTTTACAGATGAAAATGTAGAAAAGGAAAAAGGCATTATCGGTCAAGAGATCAAAATGTACGAGGATAATGCGGATTGGAGAAGCTATTATGGATTAATTGAATCCTTATATGCGAAGCATCCCATCCATATTGATATCGCTGGTACTGTAGAGTCCATTGCCGAAATCTCAAAAGAAACCTTGTATGAGTGCTACAACACATTCTATCACCCCAGCAATATGAGTCTGTTTGTCGTTGGAGGCGTAGATCCAGAAGAGGTTATTTCGTTAGTTAAAGGGAATCAAGCAGCCAAAACGTTTCCACCTCAAGGTCATATCCAACGATTTTTCCCAGAGGAACCCTTAGAAGTGAAGGAAGCGCGCAGAGAAACATTACTTCCTGTTTCCATGCCAAAATGTTTAATCGGATTCAAGGAGCCTGCGCCTTCTGTAAGTGGGAAAGACTTGCTAGTTAGAGAATTGACGACGAAATTAATGTTGGATGTTTTGTTTAGTTCAAGTTCTGATATTTATCAGGCGCTATATGATGAACAATTGATTTCTGATAATTTTGGTCATGAATATAATTGCAGCGAGGGATATGCTTTCTCCATTCTTGGCGGGGATACCAAAGATCCGGACCAACTTGTAGCACGCATACGCGAAGAGGTTGAGAAACGTAAGGATTCTGGACTCGATGAAGTCACCTTTGAGCGGAGTCGTAAGAAGAAAATTGGTAATTTCCTGCGGATGATGAACTCACCGGAATCCATAGCGAATGAATTCACTAAATATCGGTTCAAAGACATTGATTTATTCGATATACTGCCTGTTTACGAGCAAATTACACTTGAAGACGTGAACCGTCGGTTCCGCGAGCATTTTGATTGGAGCAGACTTGCTATTTCGATTGTTCAAAGTCGTAAGCCATCGTGACGTTCCATAAGCCATTCAGTGAACAAACGGTTCTTATTACAGGAGCTAGCCGGGGAATTGGTGCAGCCATTGCTGAGCGTTTTGCCGCGGTAGGCATGAATGTTGTTATTCACTACCGTGAGTCACATGAAGCTGCCAATGAAGTAGCCAGATCTTGCATGAAGCATGGCGCCAAAGTGTTAACCGTTTCTGCGGATGTAAAATCTCGTGAGCAAATCAATAAGATGCAAGAAAAGCTGGAACAAAGAGAAATGGTCCCTGATATTATCGTGAACAATGCGGGGATTTCTCACTTTAGTATGCTTTCTGATGTAAGCGAGGAAGACTGGGACCTGGTGATGAATGTGAATCTTAAAGGCGCCTTTCTTTGTACCCAAACTTTCATGACTGCCATGGTTAAACAAAAGTATGGCCGTATTATTAACGTATCCTCCATATGGGGCATCTCAGGTGCCTCCTGTGAGGTTGTATACTCAACAGCTAAAGGTGGGTTGAATGCCTTTACGAAGGCGTTAGCGAAGGAGCTGGCTCCTTCTGGTGTGACGGTGAATGCCGTGGCGCCCGGTGCGGTACATACCGAAATGATGGCAGGATTTCAACCTGAGGAGCGGGAAGCGATCGCCAATGAAATTCCGGTAGGCCGTTTTGCTTTGCCTGATGAAGTTGCTTCGCTTGTATACTTTCTAGCACTGCCTGAATCCGGTTATATTACGGGTCAAATCATAAGTCCAAATGGTGGATGGTTAACCTGAGTACAAAGTAGGAAGTCTTGCGCATAATTTTGAGCTGGGAAGCGAATATTACGTATGTAATGACCATTTCTCATAACTCAAAGGAGGCTTCTTACAATGGCTACTGTACTTAAAGTATTTGATAAGTGGAAAGAGTTTTTGGCTGAACGTGTGAGTCAGGCTGGACATGCGGGAATGAGTGAGGAAACCATTTCTAAGCTCGCTTTTCAAATCGGTGAATTTCTGGCTAATAAAGTGGATCCTGAAAATGAACAAGAGCGAGTGCTTAAAGAGCTGTGGGATGCAGGGGATGAGCAAGAAAAACTCACAATTGCCCGCCTCATGGTAAAATTAGTAGACAAAGGTTAATAACCGTTTTACAATTCAATAGGGTACTATGTGAAAGCCTCCTCTTTCGGAGGCTTTTGCACGCTTTATAAGGATGAAAGGAATTGTAACTTCATGGTAATCAAACGTTTTGTGCTTACTTTATTGCTCTTATCTTTTATTTTAACGGGGTGTGGGAATCGTGGAATTCCAGCCATTAAGCAGGAATTATTGGATAATAAATTATCTGTGCTAATGCTGACTGGAGCTAGTATGTCTGCGACTGCGAAGCAGTCGGTAGGGAATTCGCTTCAGCAGTGGAGAGATGCGAATTTTATAGCCTTCGATTGGATCAAGGATTTAAATCAACTGGATGAAAGCGTTATAGCAAAGTTAAAAGCTAGCAAATATGATTACATATATGTCATTGGTAATGAATTGTTTCCTTCTGCTAATGGGGTGATAGGACAAGGACTTTCGATGGGTAAATGGACTTTATTACAAAGTCAGCTTGATGCCAAAGGGATCACAAGTCAGGTAAATGATCAAGCTTCGTTCTTGCAAATTGATTCTCTTCAGATTGAGACCTTGAAAAATAAATGGATCCAAGACCTATTAACACAAAATGTTATCGTGGAGTGGGTGACTCGAAGTGATCGTCCCATTCCTTCCGCTTGGGCACCTTCGGAGGAAGCGGACCATATTGTTTTGCTTGATAATAATGAACAGTGGTTTCAGCAGTTATCCTTCCAAACGAGGCAGCATCACTCCAGCACGATTATTTTCTATACACCAGTAGATGAGGCTCAAGTTCAGAAAGCTAAGTCTATCGGAGTATCGGTTGTGGATATTTCAGGAGCTGTGTCTGCTGAACTTAACTGGGCTCAAATTTTGGACAATCGTCTCACTATGATGAAAACCAACTCTTGGAAAAAAGGCGGAACAGTTTACAACGAACAAGAGCTTAAAGAACTAAAAATGAAATAAATTTGTGTATTTTTGCTCGATAAAAGAAGGACATTGACGGAAATTGTAGAAATTACTTGAATAGGTGTCGACTTGTTCGATACAGATATTGCGATGAGGTGGAAAGATTGGACGTTAAAGAATGGTATATGGAGTACAAAATTCACAAAAACCGTCCCGGCTTATTAGGGGATATAGCTTCCTTGATGGGGATGCTGGATATTAATATTGTGACTATTAATGGGGTAGAAGATCGAACACGCGGTATGCTTCTGCAAACCAATGATGAAGAAAAAATTGACTTAATGGGTAAAATGTTAAGAAAAGTAGATAATATTACTATTACCGCTCTTAGACCACCAAAGCTTGTTGATATTTTGGCTGTCCGTCATGGTCGGTATATTGAGCGCGATTCAGATGATCGCAAAACTTTCCGTTTTACTCGTGATGAATTGGGGCTATTAGTTGACTTCCTTGGTGAGATTTTCAAGCGAGAAGGGAATCAGGTTGTTGGCCTTCGTGGAATGCCGCGAGTTGGTAAAACGGAGTCGATTATTGCAGGAAGTGTATGCGCAAACAAACGTTGGACTTTCGTTTCCTCTACGTTACTCAGACAAACCGTGCGCAGTCAATTGTCGGAAGATGAAATGACTCCAAATAATGTATATATTATTGATGGTATCGTTTCCACTATACGTTCCAATGAGAAGCATTACAGCCTTTTGCAGGACATTATGGGTATGCCTTCTACCAAGGTTATCGAGCATCCGGATATATTTATTCGGGAGTCGGAATACACATATAATCACTTCGATTATATTATTGAGCTGCGAAATAGCCCAGATGAAGAAATCAATTATGATTCATTTACGTATACGTCCGAACCTTTTTAGTATCTGTAACGTCATTAAATAATAAAGATTCCGCGAGGAGGTGACCATATGTCTGATCTAGGATACATTTTACGTAAAACACGCCAGGAAAAAAAGATCTCGCTTGACGATCTTCAAGAAGTTACGAAAATTCGTAAACGGTACTTGGAAGCGATTGAAGAAGGAAACTACAAGGTTCTGCCTGGAAGCTTCTATGTACGTGCCTTTATTAAAAGCTACGCTGAAGCGGTGGGACTTGACCCTGCAGAAGTTCTGAGCATGTATCAAACGACGAATCCCTCCCCAGCTGTAGAGAAACCAGTTGTTGAAACGATTCGCAAAAATAGAACAAGTGTCCGTAATACCGAAAAATTGAGCCGCTGGGCTTCTGGTACGATGTTTGTCTGTTTCATCCTTCTAATATTCGGTATCGTATACTATTATACATACAAGAATTATAAGGGAACGCCAGCAGATCAAAATCCTTCCCAAACGCAATCTCCGAGAATCACAGATTCGACGAATCCAGCGACTGGCACTGCTCCAAGTACGACAATGAATGCGTCCGGTGACGGTAAAGTGGCGCCTCTTGCGACTCCAACTCCAACACCGGCGCCGACACCAACGCCATCTGTTCAGGTTAAGTTTAGCAGCAGCGAGAAAGGTGTAGATAATTACACGATAACCGGTGCTTCCAATCTTAATATTCAAATGAAAATAACAGGTTCCTGTTGGATTCGTGTGGATTCTCTTACAGAGGCAGGCGGTAAAGAAATGCTTAGACAGAAGCTTTACAAAGCCGGTGACACGGACTCTTTTGATTTAACTGGTTCTGCGTATTTAAATGTAGGTGCAGCCAGTGCTTTGGAGCTTACTGTGAATGGTACGATCGTTCCTGTTGGGGATACACCAAACCCCAAGAGGGTACAGCTCAATTTGCAAAAAAACTAGCTTTTTGACGTTTCCTGCGCTTTCCCGGGTAATGAAAAATGCCAAGAGATATCCTAGGCCGAAGGGGCTTGGGATGTTTCTTTTTTTACGGCTTCTTGCTATAATGCTATTGTAATTTGATGGAAAGGATGTTTTGTCTAAGATGAGTTCAGAATGTTCGTTTGATATTGTATCTAAGGTGGATATGCAGGAACTAAACAACGCCATACAACAGGCGGAAAAGGAGATCCTTACCCGCTTTGACTTTAAAGGTAGTAAAAGCAGCATTAAATTGGATAAGGACCAGCTTGTTGTCACCTCAGATGATGAGTTTAAGCTTCAGAATGTCCTTGATATTATGCACGCCAAGATGACCAAACGCGGTATCTCGATTAAGAATCTCGAGTACAGTAAAGTAGAACCAGCTGCTGGTTCCACCGTAAGGCAGAAAATTAGCATGAAACAAGGTGTCGATCAGGAGAACTCGAAAAAAATAAACATTCTTATTCGTGACTCCAAGCTTAAAGTTAAGACGCAAATCCAAGGTGATCAAATCCGGGTAACCGGGAAGAGTCGAGATGATTTACAAGCCGTTATTGCGCTCTTGCGTAAGGCAGAAATTCCTCTTGATTTACAATTTGTAAACTTGAAATAGGCATACATACGATGTTCTTTGGAGTGTCTCCCCCTACATGTAGGGGGTTTTTACATTTTGACACCCTATAGGGCTTGTATTATACTGGTAGGGAGTGTTTTTTAGGACTATTGGAGGTTGTTTCTTTCATGACAGAAAAGGTTAAAGTAGTTACTCTCGGATGCGAAAAGAATTTGGTCGATTCCGAGATTATGTCAGGATTAATTCATGGCCGTGGTTTTCAGCTTGTTGATAACAAGGAAGATGCCACTGTCATTATCGTGAACACTTGCGGGTTCATTGATGCAGCGAAAGAAGAATCCGTTAATACAATTTTGGATATGGCAGAACTAAAGCAAACAGCGAATCTCAAGGCGCTAATCGTCTCAGGATGTCTTACGCAACGCTACAAAAAGCAGTTGATGGAAGAAATGCCAGAGATTGATGGCATCGTAGGTACCGGAGATTTCGATAAAATCAACCATATCGTAGATGAAGCGCTTCGCGGAAAGAAACCGGTTCTTGTTGGGAATCCGGTGTTTAATTATGATGCGGACCTGCCAAGACTCATGACTACTCCACGATATACAGCCTATGTGAAGATTGCAGAAGGCTGCGATAACGCTTGTACATTCTGCAGTATTCCAATTATGCGTGGAAGCTTCAAAAGCAGAAGCATGGAGTCCATCGTTGCGGAAGTAGCCAATCTTGCTGCACAGGGTGTTAAAGAAATTAGTCTAATCGCTCAGGATTCCACAAATTATGGAACAGATCTATATGATGGTTTCATGCTGCCTACCTTGCTGAATAAAGTGAGTGAAGTCGAAGGCATCGAATGGGTACGGCTGCACTATGCATACCCTGGATTCTTTAGTGATGAATTGATTGCTGTCATGGCATCTAATCCGAAGGTATGTAAGTACATCGATATGCCGCTTCAACACAGTGAAGATTCTATCCTCAAACGGATGCGCAGACCTGGCCGCCAGAAGGATACGCGTGAACTGGTTCGTAAAATTCGTGAAGCGATTCCTGATGTAGCCCTACGCACATCACTAATCGTAGGTTTCCCAGGTGAAACTGAACAAGATTTTGAGAACTTGAAACAATTTGTTCGCGACGTTCAGTTTGACCGTCTCGGTGTTTTTGCCTATTCCAAGGAAGATGATACGCCAGCAGCACGTTTGCCGGACCAAGTTCCTGATGATGTAAAAGAGTACCGCGCGAACGCCATTATGGAAATTCAGCGTGAAATCTCGAATTTGCGTGGCGGACGCCGCATCGGGCAGGAAATTGACGTGCTGATCGAAAGATATGATGGCAGAAGTGATGTATATATTGGGCGTTCCCAATTTGATGCTCCTGAGATTGATGGAGAAGTATTCGTGTCGAATGCGAAGCTTAACATAGGTGAACTAGCTAAAGTTCGTATTACCCACTCTTATGAGTTTGACTTATCCGGGGAGGTAATTGCATGAACCTAGCTAATCGCATCACCGTGGCGAGGATTTTATTAGTACCTATTATCATGTTTTTTCTGTTGATTAAGGTGAAATTCCCTCATATACGGATAGAGGAATTTAGCATAACGTATAATCAAATTATTGCTGCTTTAATTTTCATTATTGCAGCGAGTACAGATAGTTTAGATGGTTACATTGCTAGAAAACGTAATCTTGTAACTAACTTAGGCAAGCTGCTTGATCCTTTAGCGGATAAGCTGCTTGTTACAGCTGTGCTCGTCTCATTAGTGGAAATGGGCAAAGTAGATGCGTGGATTGTCATTGTCATTATCAGTAGAGAGTGGGCTGTCACAGGACTTCGCCAAATTGCTCTATTGGAAGGCACCGTGATGGCAGCTAGCAAATGGGGAAAAGCGAAGACGGCAGCTCAGATAACAGCCATCATTGCGTTACTTATTAATAATTTTCCTTTTACGTTCCTGCACTTCCCTTTTGATGTTATAGCTAGTTGGGTAGCAGCAATTATTACCGTGTATTCAGGTGTAGAGTACTTTGTAAAAAATAAGCACGTCATAGATTTTTCAGAAAAAGCGCAATAGGGCAACCTATTGTGTTTTTTCTACCACTTAAGAATTGGTGGTAAAACCTAATATAGGGATCTTTGGTCGTAGACCAAAGTCTCTCCGCATTGGGGATCTTTGGTCGTAGACCAAAGTCTCCCCGCATTAGGGATCTTTGGTCGTAGACCAAAGTCTCTCCTCGTTAGACGCGGTCGCTCAACTTTGAATGCCGAGGTAGAGGTTTTCTCATTTTAAGGAGGGAATTCGAAATGAAAGCAGAGATAATCGCAGTTGGAACGGAACTTTTACTAGGCCAAATTGTAAATACAAATGCTCAATTTCTTTCCAGAGAGTGTGCTGCGCTTGGCGTAGATATGTATTTCCAAACAGTCGTTGGTGATAATGAACAGAGATTGCTAGATAGCTTCAAATTAGCCGCTTCAAGGGCTGACGTCGTTATTTGTACAGGAGGTCTTGGACCTACGCAGGATGATTTGACGAAGGATGTGCTTGCTGCGTTTGTAGGCCGTGAATTGATTTTGCATGAGCCCTCTATGAAAATAATCACGGATATGTTCCAGTCACGCGGGATCCATATGGTGGAAAGCAACAGACGACAAGCGATGATGATAGTTGGAAGTGATCCTTTACATAACGAAACAGGGCTTGCCGTTGGTGTTGCATTTACATACGAAGGAACACATTTCATTCTGCTGCCTGGCCCGCCCAAAGAAATGAAGCCTATGTTCACCAAGTATGCGGCTCCTTGGTTGCGTGCACGGATGACTAATGAGATTCCGCTATATTCCAAAATGCTAAAATTTGCTGGCATCGGTGAATCTAACTTGGAGCATCAATTAATTGATCTAATTCAAGCTCAAACGGACCCAACGATCGCTCCATATGCCAAAGAAAGCGAAGTGACGATTCGCTTAACAACACGTGCACAGACAGCTTCGGAAGGCGAACGGAATCTTCAAGCGACTGAACTAGAGATTAGAAAGCGATTAGGAGAACATCTCTATGCCGACCAAGATGTTCCCATCGAAACGATTGTGCTGCAATTGCTTGGCGAGAAGAAACTGACACTTGCTGTGGCAGAAAGCTGCACAGGCGGCATGCTAAGTGATTTGATTACTGCAGTGCCTGGGAGTTCCCAATCTTTTCTGGGAGGGATTATTTGTTATTCTAATGCCTTGAAGCATAAGCTACTCGGTGTTCCAATGGATGTGCTGGAAGGGGAGGGTTCCCCAGGTGCTGTTAGCAGCGAGACAGCGACCCTCTTAGCGGAGAAATTGATTACTGTGACTGGAAGTGACTTAGGACTATCAGTCACAGGTGTAGCGGGTCCAAGTCCGTCTGAAGGCAAGCCAGTAGGGCTTGTTTATATAGGTTTTGCTCAAAAAGACGTAGCAACAAGGGTTATTACTCTGCAGCTATCTGGTAATCGGGAGTCCATCAAGCATAGAGCGGCCAAAAGCGCACTCTATCATTTATGGAAACAGTTGAAAGATAGCTAGAGTTCGCATATAATGAGACTAAGTGTTAACGGAAGAACCGTAACAAAGCGATAACTTTGTTGCGGTTTTTTGTTTGTTCGCTAAAAAGTCGAATGTATGTTCGAAAAAATGCTTGGCAAACACCTGAAAACAAGTTATCATATACCTATAATGATAGAAGAAGGAAGTGAGTGTTTTGTCAGATCGTCGCGCAGCACTTGATAATGCTTTACGTCAAATTGAGAAACAGTTCGGAAAAGGCTCCATTATGAAGCTTGGAGAATCTACACATATGCAAGTTGAAACGATTTCATCCGGCTCTCTTGCGCTTGATATCGCTCTTGGAATAGGTGGATTTCCACGCGGAAGAATTATTGAAGTATATGGACCTGAGTCTTCTGGTAAAACTACGGTAGCTCTGCATGCTATCGCAGAAGTACAGAAGAATGGTGGACAAGCAGCTTTTATCGATGCGGAGCACGCATTGGATCCTTCTTATGCAAGCAAGCTTGGTATTAATATAGATGAGCTTCTACTCTCTCAGCCGGATACCGGTGAACAAGCACTTGAGATCGCTGAAGCACTAGTGCGAAGTGGTGCTGTAGATATTATTGTTATTGACTCTGTAGCGGCATTAGTGCCTAAAGCAGAGATTGAAGGCGACATGGGTGATTCTCACGTGGGTCTGCAGGCTCGTTTGATGTCCCAAGCACTTCGTAAGCTGTCTGGTGCGATCAACAAGTCCAAAGTTATCGCGATTTTCATTAACCAATTACGTGAAAAAGTTGGCGTTATGTTCGGTAACCCAGAGACAACACCTGGTGGCCGTGCACTTAAGTTCTATTCATCCGTACGGCTAGATGTCCGTCGTGTGGAAACGATCAAGCAAGGTAATGATATGGTTGGTAACCGCACAAGAATTAAAGTCGTTAAGAATAAAGTAGCTCCGCCGTTCAAACAAGCGGAAGTGGATATTATGTACGGTGAAGGAATTTCACGCGAAGGCAGCATTATTGATATCGGAACAGAGATGGATATCGTTAATAAAAGCGGAGCTTGGTATTCGTATGAAGGTGAACGTCTTGGTCAAGGCCGTGAGAATTCGAAGCAGTTTTTGAAGGATAACAAAAGTATCTCGGAAACGATTGAATTACGGATTCGAGAGAACAGTAATTTAATCAAAGCAATCCCTCTTAATGTTGACGAGGAAGATGATGAGTTGGAACCAGATTTCGAATAAGTTTTAATGATCATAGATGAAAGCACCTTAAACCTTGTGTTAAGGTGCTTTTCTTCATTAAAGGAGTTGGTTAGTTTTGAATAGTGAAGAGCAACAACCATTGTTAATCATCACCAAGGTTGAGAAACAGAAGCGTGGTAAGCATCGATACAATATATTTCTAAATGAAGAATACGCATTCTCCGTTCATGAAGATATTTTAATCAAGCATCGGTTAAATAAAGGGGAATCCATACATCTCCAAGAAATCGAAAGTATAACACTTGATGAGGAACAGAATATGGCTTATATAAAGGCAATAAGCATGATAGGCAGACGACCTCATTCATTAAGTGAAGTAAAACGTAAGCTGAAAGAAAAAGGATTCGAAGTGCCTATTATTGCATGGGCATGTGAGAAGCTAGTTCAGCAAAATTATATCAATGATGAGGAATTTGCGAAAATGTGGACAGATAATCGCATTATTTCGCAACGAAAAGGTCGTAATCTCATTCGACAGGAGTTACAACAAAGGGGCATTGATAAAGAATTAGTCAAAAATGCTATGGAGACTATCGATCCCGAAGATGAGTATACAGGGGCAATGAAGTTGGGCCAAACGAAATGGAAGCAAACCTCAGGCAAGACAATGGATCGTAAAAGAAAGACAGGAGCTTTTCTAATGCGGAGAGGTTATACGGGCTCTGTTGTTAACAAGGTTTTGGGGGTATTAAGCAGTGAATCGAATGAAGATGAGTTTGAAATCTCAGATGACCACTTTGATTGTTAATGACATTAATTATATGTCAAGTTAGTTAATGACATTAAGTGTTGTGCAGGTGCTGGAAATACTTATTCTGTCATCTCAGGGACATTCGCTTGACAAGCTTCTTCGACAAAAGATAAAATAACAGTGTATATTTTCATAATGTATTCAAAATCATACTAAATTCATTGATTTTGAGGGGACAGATGTAGAAACCGCCAATTTTTACACTGTTGATTATGGATTATTAGCACTATAGTGCCTCTAACGCACGGTGCGCATTCATTTAAAAGCCATGCTCTTAATAAGTAGGGTATGTATGACTAGTCAAACAATTAAAAATCGGATTAAAAAACCGAAGGGAATCCCAGGCTAACACCTTGGAGAAACCAACGAGGAGGTGAACAAGATGATGCCATTCATCTGGATCGCGATCATTCTCATTGTTGGAGCTGCATGCTTAGGGATTGGTTATTTTATCCGTAAATCTCTTGCAGAAGCGAAAATTTCCAGTGCTGAAACAGCCGCTGAACAGATTAGAGAATCTGCAAAGAAGGAAGCAGAAGCACTGAAAAAAGAAACGGTTCTGGAAGCAAAGGACGAAGTGCATAAACTGAGGTCCGAAGCTGAAAAAGACATTCGTGAACGTCGAAATGAAATTCAACGACAAGAAAGACGATTGTTGCAAAAAGAGGAATCGCTGGATAAAAAATTAGAATCTCTCGAGCGTAAAGAAGAGCAAGTTGCCAACAAAGAGAAGCGGATCGAGGATACGCAATCACAAATTGATCAGCTTTATAAAAGCCAAGTTTCGGAGTTAGAGCGAATTTCTGGGCTTACAATGGATGAAGCTAAGAGTATCATTCTTACAAACGTAGAACAGGAAGTTCGTCACGAAACCGCACAGCTTATTAAAGAAATCGAACAGCAGGCCAAAGAAGAAGGCGATAAGAAAGCCCGTGAGATCATCACGCTCGCCATTCAACGTTGTGCTGCAGATCACGTAGCTGAAACAACCGTTTCAGTTGTATCATTGCCAAATGAAGAAATGAAAGGCCGCATCATCGGACGTGAAGGACGTAATATTCGCGCACTGGAAACATTGACGGGTATCGACCTTATTATTGATGATACGCCAGAAGCAGTTATTTTATCAGGATTTGATCCAATCCGACGCGAAATTGCTCGTACATCTCTAGAAAAGCTTGTTGCTGATGGACGTATTCATCCGGCACGCATTGAAGAGATGGTTGAGAAATCCCGTAAAGAAGTGGACGAACGTATCCGCGAATATGGGGAGCAAGCAACGTTTGAGGTTGGTGTACACGGATTGCATCCTGACTTGATCAAAATTCTGGGTCGTTTGAAATTCAGAACAAGTTACGGTCAAAACGTGTTGAAACATTCCATGGAAGTAGCTTATCTGGCTGGTCTGATGGCCGGGGAGCTCGGGGTAGACGTAACTTTGGCGAAACGTGCCGGGCTGCTTCATGACATCGGTAAGGCGCTAGACCACGAGGTTGAAGGATCTCATGTGGAAATCGGTGTTGAGATTGGTAAGAAGTATAAGGAGCATCCAGTCGTTATTAATAGTATTGCTTCGCATCACGGTGACGTGGAAGCAACCTCTGTTATTGCGATGTTAGTAGGAGCTGCAGATGCTTTATCCGCAGCAAGACCTGGAGCACGCAGAGAGACGCTTGAAACGTATATTAAACGTCTGGAGAAGCTTGAAGAAATTTCGGAATCCTTCGAAGGTGTTGAGAAATCATACGCCATTCAAGCAGGTCGCGAAGTACGCGTAATGGTTCAGCCGGAGAAAGTGGATGATACCGAAGCGTTCCGTCTTGCCCGTGATATTACGAAGAAAATCGAGAGTGAACTCGATTATCCAGGACATATTAAGGTTACGGTCATTCGTGAAACAAGGGCTGTTGAATACGCTAAATAAGATACCAATGCGAAAAGTGGCTGATACAGCCACTTTTCCTTATTTTTAGGCTGGTCATTAGTCCATCAATTGCTCGCCTTTGCATCTATGGTTTATAAAGGAGCTATTAATTTGTTATGAAAATCGTATTTATTGGAGATATTGTTGGATCTGTTGGAAGAAAAGCGTTAAAAAATATTATGCCTAGATTAAAACAAGCTCATCCTCACGCAGTGTTTATTGCTAATGGTGAGAATGCTGCTGCAGGGAAAGGCATTACATCGGCTATTGCTAAGGAAATCTATGAGATGGGCATTCAGGCTCTAACGATGGGCAATCATACATGGGACCAGAAAGAGATTTTTGATTTCATTGATCGTGACGAGAAGATGGTTCGACCCGCTAATTTTCCTCCTGGAACACCAGGAAGAGGGCATACGGTCATTAAGGTTAAGGATCAGGAATTACTGATTATTAATTTGCAAGGACGCACATTCTTGCCGCCGATTGATTGCCCTTTTCGTAAAGTGGACGAGATTCTTGAAGCGGATAAGAAAAAACATAAATTTGTATTTGTTGATTTCCATGCGGAAGCAACCTCTGAGAAGATTGCGATGGGTTGGCATTTGGATGGAAAGGTGTCAGCCGTTGTTGGCACACATACACATGTTCAAACGAATGATAACCGTGTTTTGCCACAAGGAACAGCGTATGTAACCGATGTAGGGATGGTAGGGCCGCGTGATGGTATTCTTGGCGTTGAACGTAATGCAGTACTCCAAAAGTTCAAAACACAGCTTCCAGTTCGATTCGTAACGGATGAAGGCAAATGGCATTTCCACGCTGTCGTAATTGAGTTGAACGATCAGACAGGTTTGGCAAAAGGAATTAACCTCATTCGTTATGATGAAGATCAAGTATTCATGGATTAGCAGATAATTCCCAATATTGCGAACATTTAAATTGGATACGATAGCATGTTTGTGAAACCTTGAGAATATGATGGGTAATGGAATCTATCCATCATTCCCGAGGAGGTACTATTCATGGATGTATTAAAAGTTTCAGCAAAGTCCAATCCAAACTCCGTAGCAGGTGCATTGGCAGGTGTTTTGCGTGAGCGTGGAGCTGCTGAGCTCCAAGCTATAGGTGCAGGCGCCCTAAACCAAGCCATCAAAGCAGTAGCTATCGCAAGAGGATTTGTTGCGCCCAGTGGAGTTGACTTAATTTGTGTACCAGCCTTCACAGACATCGTGATTGACGGGGAAGATCGGACGGCCATTAAACTTATTGTAGAACCAAGGTAATAAACCGTACCATACCAAATAATTAGCCTGTTTACCTAGTAGACAGGTTTTTCACAATTCCTACCAAACCTCTGCTTAGGGGTTTTTGTGTTGTCTAGAAGATGGTGTATAGGAGGCTGCTAGGATGAGAATAATGGATGGTCACTGCGATGCGCTTACGAAATTGTATATGAACCCTAAGCTGGATTTCGATAAGGAAGAACAAGAGTTGGATGTCAGTTATCCAAGACTTAAGCAAGCGGGAGTAAAAGTTCAGTGCTTTGCCATCTACTTATCGGATTCCATTCAGCAGCCTACATTCGATCATATTTTGCAAATGGTTGATTTATTTCATCGAAAAATTATTCGTCATCCAGGGATGAAATTTATTCAGAATGTAGAAGACTGGCGAGTGGTTGAAGCTGGGGAACAGATTGGAGCTATTCTTACTCTTGAAGGTTTAGATGCAATAGCTGGTAACATGACACATTTAAGGATTCTTCACCACCTTGGTGTTAGAAGTATTGGTTTGACTTGGAACTATGCAAATTGGGCTGCAGATGGTGTTATGGAGCCGCGTAAAAGTGGTTTTACAAGAAAAGGCAAGCTGATGTTAAAAGAATTAGAAACTATGGGTATAATAGCAGATGTATCACATTTATCAGTAGCGGCGTTCTGGGAATTGGTTGAGGTATATGCAAAACCATTCATTGCATCCCATTCGAATGCTCAAAAAGTTTGTCCTCATCCAAGAAATTTATCAGATGATCAAATCAAAGCTATCATCCAGTGTCAAGGGCTAATCGGGATTACGTTCGTTCCTTACTTTGTAGATAGCGCTAATTTAGCTGTTCCTATTGCGGCACTGCTAAAGCATATTGATCATGTTTGTTCTTTGGGCGGGGAAGGGCATATTGGCTTCGGATCGGATTTTGATGGGATTGAGCAATGGATGAAAGGTTTGAGGCATGTCGGTCAATACGGAAATATAATAGAAGCTTTATGTAAAAACTATAAGGAAACACAAGTGGAGGCATTCCTCTATGGAAATTGGCGGAAATTCATGCTCACCAATCTTCCGAAATGAAAGCAGGGAATCATTCTAATATTGATATGGATTCGATCTAAAAACTCTATGTTTTAGAATCGTTTAAACCCCTTGCAATTTACTCTGTAAAGGCATAGAATTTGGATGACAGTGAAAGAAAATTTTTATAGCGTCATCTTAAATTACTACAAATCAGCTTTTTTAGGTCTTCATGCAGCTACAATCAAAAGGAGTGGACGTACGGTGATTAGTCAGTTATCTTGGAAAATCGGAGGTCAGCAGGGTGAAGGGGTCGAAAGTACAGACCGCATTTTCTCTACTGCATTGAACCGTCTCGGTTACTATTTGTATGGGTACCGTCATTTCTCTTCACGGATTAAGGGGGGACATACAAATAACAAGATTCGCATCAGCACTAAACCGATTCGCGCAATTTCAGACGATTTGGATATTCTGGTCGCTTTCGACCAAGAAAGTATCGATTTTAACGCACACGAACTTCGTGATAACGGTGTTATTGTTGCAGATGCAAAGTTTAACCCCGTTTTACCAGAAGGAATTAAAGCACGTTTGTTTCCAGTTCCAATTACTGCGATTGCAGAAGAACTAGGAACTTCCCTATTTAAGAACATGGCCGCTTCAGGCGCTTCTTGGGCATTGCTCGGTTTGCCGCTTGACGTGTTTAATAAAGCTGTTGAAGAGGAATTTGGCCGTAAAGGCGCAGCTGTTGTAGAAAAAAATATTGAAGCTGTTCGTAAAGGTGCAGAATCCGTACTAGAATTAGCCGGTGGACCTATTGCTGACTTCCAATTGGAACCAGCTGACGGCAATCAAAAATTATTCATGATCGGTAACGATGCCATCGCTCTTGGAGCTGTAGCAGCAGGTTGCCGCTTTATGCCAGCTTACCCAATTACACCAGCATCTGAAGTTATGGAATACTTGCAAAAAGCACTTCCTAAATTGGGTGGAACTGTGATCCAAACCGAAGATGAAATTGCAGCATGTACAATGGCTATCGGTGCTAACTACGCAGGTGCTCGTGCACTTACAGCTTCCGCAGGTCCTGGTCTATCTTTGATGATGGAAGCCATTGGTCTGGCTGGTATGACTGAAACGCCTGTTGTTATCGTAGATACACAACGTGGTGGTCCAAGTACGGGTCTTCCGACAAAACAAGAACAATCCGATTTGAATGCGATGGTATATGGTACACACGGTGAAATCCCGAAAATCGTTCTTTCCCCAAGCACGATTGAAGAGTGCTTCTATGATACGATTGAAGCTTTCAACCTTGCTGAGAAATATCAAGTTCCGGTCATTTTGATGACGGATCTGCAACTCTCCTTGGGTAAACAATCAGCAGAGATGCTAGATTACAACCGCATTGTGATTGACCGCGGAGCGCTAGTATCAGATGTTCCTGAACAAGAAGCAAATCAATTGTTCAAACGTTATGAGTTCACGGAAAGCGGTGTTTCACCGCGTGTGATTCCTGGCGTGAAAAATGGTATTCATCATGTTACAGGTGTTGAGCATGACCAAACAGGTCGTCCTTCGGAAAGCACTGAAAACCGTCAACGTATGATGGATAAGCGTCTTGAGAAACTGAAACACATTCAAGTTACTGATGCAATTAAATTCGACGCACCTCATGAGAATCCAGATCTTCTGATTATCGGAATGGGTTCCACTGGTGGAACGATCGATGAAGCAAGAAGCCGCGTTGAACTGGAAGGAATTAAGACAAATCACGCTACAGTGCGTTTGATTCATCCGTTCCCTGCAGAGCAGTTGAGACCTCTTGTTGAAAAAGCAAAAACAGTTATCGTTGTTGAAAACAACGCAACTGGACAATTAGCAGATCAAATTAAACTGCATGTTGGTCATGCAGATAAAATTAAAAACGTTCTTAAATACAATGGTAACCCGTTCTTGCCAGCAGAAATTGAACAAAAATGTAAGGAGTTGACTTTAGCATGGCAACATTAAAAGACTTCCGTAACAATGTAAAGCCTAACTGGTGTCCAGGTTGCGGAGACTTCTCCGTACAAGCGGCCATTCAGCGTGCTGCAGCTAATGTTGGTTTAGAGCCTGAAGGTTTAGCAATCGTATCTGGTATCGGCTGTTCCGGTCGTATCTCTGGTTACATCAATGCTTATGGTTTCCACGGTATTCACGGTAGATCTTTGCCAATCGCACAAGGTGTGAAAATGGCTAACCGCGATTTGACAGTTATCGCTTCAGGCGGTGACGGCGACGGCTTCGCAATCGGTATGGGACATACTGTACATGCGATTCGTCGTAATATTGATGTAACTTATATCGTTATGGATAACCAAATCTACGGTTTGACGAAAGGTCAAGCATCCCCACGTAGTGCGGAAGGTTTCAAAACGAAAAGCGTTCCATCAGGTACAATTGAGTCTGCGATCTCACCTTTAGAAGTTGCGATGGCTGCCGGTGCTTCTTTCGTAGCACAATCATTCTCCAGTAACTTGAAACAGTTAACAGCTGTTATCGAAGCTGGTTTGAATCACAAAGGTTTCTCTTTGATTAACGTATTTAGCCCATGCGTAACTTTCAATAAAGTAAATACGTATGACTGGTTCAAAGAAAACATCGTGGATCTGGATGAAATTCCTGATTATGATTATACAAACCGCGTGATGGCAATGACCAAAATCATGGAAACAAACTCCATGTTGACGGGTATTATCTATCAAAACAAAGAGAAAAAGAGCTATGAAGATTCCATTCCAAGCTTTGCTAAAGAAGGACTTTCCAAACAAGACCTTAAGCTTTCAGAAGCTGATTTCAGCAAAATGCTTACTGAATTCAAATAATAGTTACACCTTGAGGGCATATGGAGATTATCCGTATGCCTTTTTTGCTGAGCGGCAATACTGACTACTATTATAAAAGTTAAAGGATGGGTACTATGAAAACAGTCCCGGTAGGGGTTTCAGCTAGACACATACATCTATCTCCAGTTCATATCGACATTTTATTTGGTCAAGGATATGAATTGACGACGTTTAAGGATCTCTCACAACCCGGTCAATTTGCAGCTCAAGAAACGGTAACGATTGTTGGACCCAAAGGAAAGATCGAGAAGGTACGTATTCTTGGACCTGCACGTCCAAGTACACAAATCGAAGTATCGCGAACGGATGCTTTTTCCTTAGGGATAAATCCGCCGGTACGTGAATCCGGACACATTGAGCAAACTCCTGGGCTTCGAGTCATTGGTCCAAAGGGGGAAGTAGATCTGGAGCAAGGCGTAATAGTCGCGGCTAGACATATTCACTTCCATACTTCGGATGCAAAGAAATGGGGCATTCAAGATAAACAGCTTCTGCGTGTCAGAGTGAATGGAGAACGCCCATTGATTTTCGAGAATGTCATTGCACGTGTATCTGATAACTATGCATTAGATATGCATATTGACACGGATGAGGGGAATGCTGCTGGAGTGAAAACTGGCGATTTAGCAGAACTATTAGATTAGTTCTGTATGTAAATATTCATACATATGCTAATTTCTTTTTGTACTATGTAGGCATGTGATGCTATAATAAAAGTTGCGTCAGTTTAACAGCAAAACTCAGTTAACGCTTACGAAGTAAGTTTTCTACGAAAACTCTCAGGAGGAAAGAAAGTGGCTAACCAAGTGAAATCCGACAAGGATTATTCCCAATATTTTCAGCCTCCTTCACTGACAGATGCAAAGAAGCGCGGAAAAGAAGAGATCGCCGTACACTATGACTTCACCATTCCTGAGGACATGCAGGAGTTCGGCAAAGATAAATATTATTTGATTCGCACTTACGGATGTCAGATGAATGAGCATGATACAGAAGTAATGAAAGGTTTACTAGAGCAAATGGGCTATCAAACGACAGAGGACAAGTACCAAGCAGATGTTATTCTGCTCAACACTTGTGCAATTCGGGAGAATGCCGAAGATAAGGTGTTCGGTGAACTTGGCCATTTAAAGGCACTGAAAGCACAGAAGCCAGGCCTTGTTCTTGGTGTTTGTGGTTGTATGTCGCAGGAAGAAGCGGTCGTGAATCGAATTATGCAAAAGCATGCTTTTGTAGATTTGATCTTCGGAACGCACAATATTCATCGACTTCCGACCTTATTAAAGGATGCCTTTTATAACAAGGAAATGGTCGTTGAGGTATGGTCCAAAGAAGGCGATATCGTTGAGAATTTACCGAAAAAACGTGAAGGAATCCGTGCTTGGGTGAACATCATGTTCGGCTGCGATAAGTTCTGTACATACTGTATAGTCCCTTATACGCGAGGTAAAGAGAGAAGTCGCCGACCACAAGACGTGCTTGCTGAGGTTAGAGACTTGGCTCGTCAAGGGTTTCAGGAAATTACGCTGCTTGGACAGAATGTCAATGCTTATGGTAAAGATTTTGAGGATATTACGTATTCATTCGCTGATTTGATGGACGATATTCGTAAAATTGATGTACCGCGTATTCGTTTTACTACTTCGCATCCAAGAGATTTTGATGATCGCTTGATTGAGGTACTAGGTAAACGCGGTAATCTTGTAGAACATATACATCTGCCAGTTCAATCGGGTAATACCGAGGTTCTGAAAAGAATGAGCAGAAAATATTCCAGAGATCATTATTTACAGCTGGCCGGTAAAATTAAAGAAACGATGCCCGATGTCGTTCTGACAACAGATATTATTGTTGGTTTTCCTGGCGAAACAGATGAGCAGTTCGATGAGACCATGTCTCTTTATGAGGAGGTAGGCTTCGATTTCGCGTTTACATTCATTTATTCACCGCGAGAAGGTACGCCTGCTGCCGATATGGAAGACAATGTACCGATGGAAGTGAAGAAACAACGTCTTTATCGCTTGAATGAGCTTGTCAATAAACACAGTAAAGCGAGCAATGAGAGATTGTTAGGGCAGACCGTTGAAGTACTAGTTGAAGGCGAAAGTAAGAATAACGCTGATGTACTAGCTGGTCGCACTCGGACGAATAAATTGATTCATTTTACAGGTGATAAATCTTTAATTGGTCAAATGGTTGAAGTGGAAGTGACGCATGCACAAACTTGGATTTTGAAGGGTGAAATTGTAAACAAACCCATGAAAATGTCCATTTAATTTGAAGCTGAAATAGATAGGAGCGTGTTTAGAAGTGTCTCAATGTGATCATAATCATAACGATAATCAGCCTCATGCTTTTAAAGTAGAGGAGTTTACAAATACGGAAATGATCGTACGCGAAGATATTTTAACCAAAGCCAAGGAATTGGCTGAATTGTTAACGACTTCGAATGAAGTACAGTTTTATCAAAAGGCTGAGAAGCAAATCGCTACGAATCCTGATATCCAAGTTCTAATTAGTGCGATCAAGAAGAAACAGAAGGAAGTCGTTGCTTTCGAGACTTTCCAAAATGCTAAAATGATTGAGAAAATAGAGAATGAGATTGAAGTACTGCAGGATCAATTAGATGAGATTCCGATTGTGAATGAATTCAAGCAAACACAAGATGATATCAACTATTTATTGCAGCTAGTTATGTCGGTCATTCGTGACACGATTTCGGATAAAATTAATGTAGAAGCAGGCACGGCGGAAGCTCCGACATCTTGCGATTAAGATAACATCCTTTGGGAAATAGAAAATCGCCCTCTACTCAGGCTTACCGCTTGAAACGAGTGGCGATTTTTTCCCAAAAGTGCAACTTATGAAATAAGTCTTTCTATCAGAAAGACGGAAGAAGACTTACTCGAAGGAGACATCGTCATGCTTACAGTTCGTAATTTAAGTAAAGTATATCCTCCGGACATTCAGGTACTTTCACAAGTGAGCTTTCAAGTTGATGAAGGCGAATTCATTGCGGTTATTGGGGGCAGTGGTAGCGGAAAAACCACGTTACTGCGCTGCATCAGTCATCAAGAGAAATGGACAAGCGGTCAGCTGATCTATAACTCCATTGATATATCGAAGCCAGGACCATTCGAACGCTTCAAATTAGGTAGAGATTTCGCATTTCTTGAAGAAAAGCCTGCTTTGAATCGAAATAAAAGCGCTGTCAAGAATGTTATGATGGGCCGTGTCTATCAAACACCTTTGCGTATTTTGACTGGCATGACGTCAAGAGATGAGCACGTGGACAGCATGGATTATTTAGAAAAAGTGGGGTTGCTTGATAAGGGTGAGAAGAAAGTTGGTCAACTAAGCGGCGGTGAGCAGCAGCGTGTTGCTATTGCTAAAGCGCTAATACTTGGACCAAAGGTACTTGTCGCTGATGAACCTGTATCTGGTCTTGATCCTAAATCAACGGAATATATTTTGCAGGATTTGAAATCGCTTTGCAAAGATCGAAATATGAGCGTCATTGCTACGCTGCACCAAGTTGAACTAGCGGAGAGATATGCCACGCGTATTTGGGGACTTTCTGAAGGTAAAATAGTGCTGGATATTCCGGCTAGGTCGCTCACCATGCGTGAAAAAAAGCTCATTTTTGGTGAAGTATGATCCAGGTCTTATTCGTTTGCTTAGGAAATATATGTCGTTCTCCCATGGCTGAAGCGGTTTTTCGTCATCAGGTCAAACAGGCGAGTCTTGATACTGTAATTGCTATTGATTCTGCGGGAACCGGTGATTGGCACATTGGACACCCCCCACATCAAGGAACTAGGGACATATTGGATCAGTATCAGATTAATTATGAAGGTCTAAAAGCAAGGCAAGTTAAGCCCGATGACTTCGTTCAATATACATATATCATTGCGATGGATGAGAGTAATGTAACGAATCTGGCATCGTTTGCTCCTGATTTAGTTGAAGGTGAGAAACGAGCTGCCATTCATAAATTGCTGGATTTTGCACCTGATCGCGCCAATAAAGATGTTCCAGACCCTTATTACACGGGTAATTTTCAAGAGGTGTACGAGATGGTAGAAGAGAGCTGCGAGCGCTTACTAGCCTATATTGTCGAGAAAGAAAATCTGTAAATGATCATTATGAAATAAAAAAAGCAAGGGCGAGAAAAGATTCTTTCTTTTCACCTTTGCTTTTTTGTTGTAGAGGAGCTCTAAAATATAGTTATTCCGATGCGCTGCATATATTCAGATATGGCTTTGAGCATACTCGGATGGATGGGAATGATGATATCGGTTGGCCCAATTTCGAATAGCCCGCTGCGGTTATGGACGGTAGCTGCTTGGACATAAATGCGAAAGTAATCAGAACCGGGAGCTGCATGGGTGAATTCTCGATTGGCTGATCGCAAGTTTACGAAGGTGACGGCTTTAAGAGCAGAATGATCGTATGGAATAATGCTAATTATATGTTCCAACTTGAAATAATAATTAATGTGAGGTTTGTGAAGGATCAGCTCTTTGGATGAGACGGTAAGGCCGAAATCCCTCTTCTTATGCGACATTTTCAAGTCGCCCTCAAGTGATTTAATCGGAATGAAATCTGAATTCATAGTAAAGCCCTCCTAACCAATCATGGTGATCGCTTGTCTTAACAGAATAGCACAGATCATCAAGGTTGTTAATGGAGAGCGTTGGATGCTCACTTTTGCTGAAATAAAATGGAGCATTGCGTGCCTTGGTTTAAATGACTGGAGAAAGAGATTTTTCCGTTCATCATTTTGATAATACTCATGACCACGACAAGCCCAAGTCCAGTCCCTTGTTCTTTGGTTGTATAGAAGGGCATACCGAGCGAATTTAATTGCTGTTTACTCATTCCAACGCCTGTATCAGAAATAGAAATTTGTACGGCATTAGGCAGTTTACAGGTGCTTAATGAAATTTTACCGCCGTTAGGCATGGACTCAATCGCATTCTTAACAAGATTCATCAAACATTGGCGCAGCTTTTTGGATTCTCCTAGGATGTATAAGGGATCTTCATTTTCATGACTAATATGAATAGCAACCTGGTGATCTGCAGCAAATGGCGTGATGAAACGCAGCATAGCTTCTATCTCTTCTTTGAGTTCTAATTGTTCCTGTAAGTTAGATGACGGCTTGGCATAGTTTAAGTAATCACCCAGGATGGCATTCGCTTGATCCACACCCGACAATGCAAGGTCGACATAACGTTTGTGATCGTTAAAGGACAGCTCTTTCTGGTCCAGCAGCTGTAGAAAGCCCCTTGTTGATGTGAGAGGATTACGTATTTCATGAGAAATGGTGGCAGCGAACTGTCCGAGCATTCGATCCTTTTCCAATGCGACAAGTCTTTGTTTGTGAACCTCATGTTTTTTCACGAAAAATTGTAAGTATGTAATCATCCATAGAGAGAAAAAGGAAAAAATTACGGTGTATACAGCATACAAAGTAATAGGAGATCGTATGTACAGCATCAAAAGCGCATACAATACTTCGTACACGAGCAGCATACTCGTTGCATAAGTTAATTTCATCTTGAGTGTAGGTTGATTTGTAGTATTTCTGATGAGAAATCCACCTAATAGTAAAACAGCACTACTGATTAGAGCGGGTTGCCAGTAGTAATTCAGGACGACCATACAGCCAATGTTAAATAAGGTCCAGGTAATAAAAGCTGGGATAAATCCGACAAACAGAATCACTGCAATCAAGCTGATTGGAAACAAATGGAGGGAATAAATTAAGGGATCAATGTCTTCAAATTTCCAATACAAAAAGATGAGTACGATTAAAACAATTGCGAATAGAGATCTACGCTGATATTCTTTGTAAATGAAAATAGGGGTAAGAACTAGATGGATTAATATAGCACTCATGATGTAGAAGAGACCATGTAGTTCATTGGAAATGATTGAATGGAGCATATGAAATGCCATCCTTTCCGCTGTCCGACAGTATCTTTATTATTTCTACATTATCTCACATAAACTGACCTTATCAAGAGAATTGGGGCATTTCGAATGCTAAAGATTTGATAAAGACTTATGGTGTTATTCCTATAAACCGCTGTATAATAAAGGAACATGAAGGTGCAAGCGTTTACAATCTGAGTTGGTTGTCAAACAAGGAGAGATGAGGATGCGAGCGTGCTCACAGGTTTGCGGTGTTGTCTTTAATCCGATTGATGATGATTATGTGGACGTATGTGAGGATTGTGAGGATGCCGAGAAAGATAATTCTGCTCAAGATGAGAATCCAGGGCCGAAAAGTTACTATTTAGGAGGGTGCGGCCTCATAATCGATTATTTGCTATAAGTGAACCCTTCAAAAAAAGGTTGATTACCAGAGATTTCTTGTTACAATGAGAGTAGATTTACTATTCATACTATTCATTCTTTATGCAGTTCATTTTTGAAAGGAGACCTGGCATGGTAACTTTACCTAAATTGAACGATCTCGGTTTTTTTGAGATTAGACTGGAATCCATCGGGGGACTCGGCGCGAATCTAGCGGGTAAGATGCTGGCGGAAGCGGGAGTCGTAGGGGTGGGTTTGAACGGAGTTAGCTTTTCTTCCTATGGTTCAGAGAAGAAAGGATCGGCAGTGAAAGCACATATAAGGTTTTGTGACATGGATACGAGAATTCGGGATACTTCACCGGTCGAACGACCGCATGTTGTGGGTGTTTTTCACGAATCACTCTCCAAAACTGTAAACGTTATCAGTGGCATCTACGAAGATAGTACAGTACTTGTGAATTCGACAAAAACACCGGATGAGTTGAAGGAAAAGATGAAGCTCCGGGGCGGTACCATTGCCGTTATCGATGCAATTGGAATCTCGCTAGAAGAAAAGAACCGAGTGAATATGGCAATGCTTGGCGCTCTGTTCCGGTTGTGTGATTTTCTAGATCCAGATGTTATGAGAGGCGTTATTCGTAAATCGTTGGAAAAGAAATATCCGCTTGCTGTTGCACCCGCCTTACGAACGTTTGACCGCGGTTACAATGAAGTTAAGTTCCAAACGTATGCGCTTCCAGAAGGTGAGACGATGCCCGACTTCGTTCGTTTCGATACGCCAGTGCTTGGCTATGAAACGCAGTCCATTGGTGGTGTCATAACGAATCCTGGGAACAGTATTCTGAAAGATTTAAGCATTTCGCGTGCGGGAATGATGCCGCACTTCCATGAAGATAAATGTATTCACTGTGCTTCCTGTGATAATGTGTGTCCGGATTTCTGTTTCGTTTGGGATGAACTCCCCGACAAGAAGGGGCGGCCTCAAATGTTCTTACAGGGGATCGACTATCAATATTGCAAAGGCTGCCTTAAATGTGTACAGGCTTGTCCGACCGAAGCGCTCACTAATGAGCGGGAAGAAGATGGTTATGCAGATTTAAATCGCATGCCGCATCGATTCAATCTAGCTGTAAACTCTTAGAGAGTATTTATGGGAGAAGGGTGGAACTACTCGCATGTCCATTGATATCAAGAAGGAATTAGGGCAAGCCAAGGTCGAACAGCGCATCGTGTATGAATCAGGTAACGAGATGGCGGCATATGCGGCTCATCAAATTAATTATCATGTTATGGGATATTTTCCGATATCTCCATCTACGGAGGTTGCCCAATTTCTAGATCTTATGAAGTCCAACGGACAGCATGACATCGTGCTCATTCCAGCAGACGGTGAACATGGTTCGGCAGGCATATGTTATGGCGCTTCAACTGCTGGCGGCCGCGTATTTAACGCGACAAGTGCCAACGGTTATTTGTATATGTTGGAACAAATGCCGGTACAATCCGGGACACGCTTTCCCATGGTGATGAACTTGGTATGCCGCTCCGTATCCGGACCGCTGAATATTCATGGGGATCACTCTGACTTGTACTATGCTTTAAATACGGGATGGCCGATTGTGATGTGTCGCGACCCTCAAGCAGTCTATGACATGAATATCATAGCTTTAAAGCTGGCTGAAGATCCAGAAGTTCGATTGCCAGTATTGGTTGCTTCGGACGGTTATTTCACGTCCCACCAAAAACGTAGAGTACAAACGTTCGCGCATCGTGAGGATGTGCATGCTTTCGTCGGTGAGAAGCCACAGGGCTTCCCAGATACGCTAGATCGTAATAATCCGATTACCGTAGGTCCTTATATGAATGAGCCGGATTATATTAATAACTGCTACCAGCAGTCCATGGCCATGTATAACGCTGAAGGTGTTTATGACCGTATTCGGCAGGAATATGCTGAGTTGACAGGCCGTGATTATCCGATTCTTGAGCTATATCGGATGGAGGACGCGGAAGTCGCCGTGTTCTTGATGAATTCGGCTTCCGAAATCATCAAAGACGTCGTCGACCAGCTCCGCGAGAAGGGCATAAAGGCCGGATCGATCGCGCCGAATATCATCCGTCCATTCCCAGCAAAGCAGATCGCTGAAGCTTTGCAGCATGTGAAGGCGATCACCGTTGGCGATCGCGCGGATTCCTATGGCGGCCATGGCGGCAATATGGTCAACGAAATTAAAGCGGCGCTGTTCACACACGGGAACAGAGATACGCTTGTCATAAGCCGAATCTACGGCTTAGGTGGCAAGGACTTTTATGCCGAAGACGGGCATAATTTGTTCCAATTTGCCATTGACGCTGTACAAAGCGGCAAGGTTGAGGTTCCCTTCGATTACTATGGCCACACGCCAGGTGATCTTTCAAAAGCGCCGAAGCGGGTGTTGACGCCGATGAAGTATGAGGATTTGAAGACGGGACTCATCACGGTAACACCGGATGAGAACACGGGCAAGCTGAATGTACGTATCCCGCCTTTACGTGCATTGACGAAGAAACCAAAGCGTATTGCGCCGGGGCATGGCGCATGTCCAGGCTGCGGCATTTTCTCTGGCTTGGAGCTGTTTTTCAAGGGGATTGAAGGCGATATTGTCTCGATCTTCCATACAGGCTGTGCCATGGTTGTAACGACAGGTTATCCGTATTCGGCTCACAAAGCGACGTATATTCATAATCTGTTCCAGAACGGCGCAGCGACCCTCTCAGGGGTTGTGGAGATGTTCTGGGAGCGCAAGCGACGTGGCGAGCTCGACCATTTGGGTTTGAAGGACGATTTCACCTTCGTGATGATTACTGGTGACGGCGGGATGGATATTGGCATGGGACCGGCGATCGGAGCGGCTTTGCGCAATCATAAAATGATTATCCTCGAGTACGATAACGAGGGATACATGAATACAGGTGCGCAGTTGTCTTATTCGACGCCAATGGGTCATCGCACATCGACTTCGAACGTTGGGAAGCATCAGGGTGGTAAAGTGTTCCATCACAAGGATACAGCGCAAATTATGGCTGCTACCCATATTCCGTATGTATTTACGGGGTCGGAAGCGTATCCGCAGGATCTTGTAAAGAAAGCCGCGAAAGCACAATGGTACGCCCAAAATGAAGGATTGGTATATGGGAAAATTCTCATTGCCTGTCCACTCAACTGGTTGTCGGATGACCAGGAAGGCTCCAATATCGTCGGAGCTGCGGTAGATTCCTGCTTCTTCCCGCTCTATGAAGTAGAGCACGGAGTTACGTCCATCACGTATAACCCGGAGGATAAGAGCAAGAAGATTCCACTGTCGGATTGGCTCAAGACGATGGGGAAAACGAAGCATATGACGAAGCCTGAATATGAAGGTTCCCTGAAATCGTTCGAGACGGAAGTTGAACGCCGTTGGAATATGTTAAAAGCGAAGCATGAGAATGCTTATTTATAAGTCGTCATCATAAAAATGAAGGCACATTCACCATGATGGTGAACGTGCCTTTTTATCGGAGGAATGAAAGATGCCCTATGTACTGCAGCACAAAACATCGCAACAGATTTTCACATGTACACAAGTCAATCACTACGGTTTAGCCTATTATGGCGTTAAATTTTGGCCGGATTTAGAAGCGGCTGAGCAGCAGTATTCTGCTTTTCTACACAACGTTGGGGGAATGGAGACGGATACTTGGCATGTGACTGAGCTTGAGGAAGGGGAAATGAAGCTCTGCAATGTGAAGTTGAAAAATGACCCTAATTTGCAAGTGTTTTGGCCTCTTACACGAAAACCGGAAGTCCGTAAACCGGAAAAATAAACCATAGCGTCAATAGGTACGCAGCCACTATGATTTCGACAACAAACGCAACCTTTCGCCTATATTCGTGAAGGCCCCCTCAAACTATAATAAGGATGCGAATGAAAAAATTAACATCACAACGGAATGGCAAACCGAGCGAAAGCTTGGGACGCAAAGCTACAGGGGCTCTCGTGCCTAAAGCAGAGTGCTAGCCAGCTGTCGAATGCGATGGGACCCTTCTACAAGAAGAGGATGACCCAGTTGAGGCAAAAGGGTCATCCTTTTTACGATGAAGAGGAAGTGTCAGGTTCAAATTATCCATTTCGTCAGTACGGTTTTACGTAACTCAAATACAGCTAGAGTGATATAAACCTATGGAGGTATGACGATGAGAAAATGGACGATCGTCCTTGGTATGCTAGTTTTAGCGCTTACTTTTGTAGTCCCGGCAGCTATTCAGGCAGATGAGGGGATAACGACGAAGGCCCAAATTGTTTCGGGCGTAAGTTTCAGAGATCAAGCTAGTACTGCAAGTAATGTTATACGGTTATTGAAAACAAACGAAATTGTCACTGTCACCGACTATGTAACGACGAATTGGTATAAAATCAAGGATGCGCAGGGTGTAAGCGGTTATGTTTCGACGAATAGCAAATACATAAAAATAATTAGCAATGCGGAAATCATTTATGGCGTAAACTTTCGCACACTTCCAGCTTCCGATCCCGGCTCTAAGGTTATTCGGATGCTTAGTAAAGGGGAAGACGTCCTCGTTAAAGAAAAAGTCAACGATAGTTGGTACCAAATCCAAGATGCCAATGGAATTAGCGGTTATATAAGCACAAATAGTAAATACATAAGCACTGATTTCTCCGTCATCAAACCCAATCTGC
This sequence comes from Paenibacillus sp. Soil724D2, assembly GCF_001427935.1. Lineage (NCBI taxonomy): Bacteria > Bacillati > Bacillota > Bacilli > Caryophanales > Paenibacillaceae > Paenibacillus > Paenibacillus sp. Soil724D2. Next base: position 99,839 of record NZ_LMRY01000001.1, on the reverse strand, counting down.
CTCTCGCCGAAGAAATTGAAGCCGTTATTGCAGCTGGCAAAGTTTACTTAGGCACTCCTTATGAATTTGGTTCGGAACGCAACGATACCACGACCTTCGATTGCTCGGATTTCATTCAAACGATGTTCTGGGATGCTCTACGATTATCCGTTCCTAGCGATTCACAAGCACAAGGCAACTATGTTAAATCGTTAGGTCCTGTTAGTAAGGACTGGACAAGTTTGAAACGTGGGGATCTGATGTTCTTCAGCAGCTACAAAGGGAGTAAAGCATCAGATTATGATAATGTGAACGTTCTTACAGAACCGATCACGCATGTTGGACTATATTTAGGAAATGGGAATATGCTGCATACGTATTCGATCGAATCCGGCGGTGTTCGTATGGATACGATCGCTGGAAAGCAATGGGAAAATCGATTTTTGTACGGCGGCCATGTTTTACGATAAGTGATGGTTCGATCAGAGGAACTTTGCCATATACTATAGATAGGGGCGGATGCAGCTTCAGCATCCGCTTCTTCCTCATTCTAAGAAGAAAGGAAGAACCTTATCTTTGAAACCTTTGACGACGACCCATCCACTGGAATTTCGGAACACAACGGAAAGAGGACTAAACCTAGATACCGTACACGAGCGTATTCTCCATTTCATGCGTCACGACCCCGTAGCAACCTACAAATTTATTATTGGTACGGATTGTCAGGTACACCAAGGTCATACGAAATTCATTACTGGTGTAGTTATCCAGCGGTTAGGAAAAGGAGCGTGGGCGTGTTATCGTCAAGTCATCGTTCATCGGGCCCTACATTCGATTAGAGAAAAACTTTCGATGGAAACTGCTCTGAGTGAAGAGATTGCGATGTATTTTGATGAGTCTAAGCGACAGGATATGGAAAACATCATTCTTCCACATCTGTATCAGGGTGCTTCCTTTGATATGTTTATTCATATTGATGCAGGTGACGATGAGAATAAGAACCGGACGGCTAAATTCGTCCAAGAGATGGTAAGGAGAGTGGAATCCGTCGGCATGGTTCCTGTTATTAAACCGGATTGTTATGTAGCTTCGGCTTATGCCAACCGTTTTTCGAAGAAGCCGTATCAGCCAATTTATGAGAATCATGAGGTCATCGATGGCATCCTATAAAAGTTATAGAAACCGTTAGTTCGATGTGGTCTCCTCGATCATAGGAACTGACGGTTTTGTTTGGTTGAGAAGGTATTGAAAAGAGGATTCCTCAGCTTCTTAGCGAAATAATGCTTCTACAAGGTTAAAGAGAAAGGGGAGAACAAGATGAGCAAAACTTTTATTATCGAAGCCGTTATGCTAGCCGTGCATGGTCAGTTAATGCTGCCAGAACAGCCTGTTACTTATGTGATACCTTATACCAGCATTCAGGAGTTATACGAGCTTCAGACAGGCAGTGAGCCAATCATGTTAGAGGAAGAAGACGATGGCTTCGTGAAGCAAATGATTGGTGAGCTGATTGCTTTCTTCGAGGAATCTTTTAATAAGAAAAAAATTGAAAAAGCATTAACTGTTCCTTGGCGGAAAAGCCCTCCTTTACCAATAAATGAGCATGTCACCTTGGTGGTTGTTTATGCGATTGACAATGAGGAGTATGGGGACAATTTCGACCCCATTGAAACCGAATTAATTCTGACCGCCATCAAAGAACAGGCTGCTCTGTTAACTGATCAGTTAGATTTCATTGAACGTATGGTTCAAGCGGGGATTCCAGTCGAAGCTTATGACGTAGAGGATTTTGAATTTGCGGTAGAAGGTGACAATCAGGTTTAAGAAGAGGAGTTGAGGAATGCAATTATGCGTGTCAAAGATCAAGAGGAGCAATTAACCTCACTGCCAACCTACTGGTTTCCTACTCAAACATGGTCCATGCGTGTTGGCGCGGGAGGTATGAATAATACAACTCGGTTCGTAGAGGTGGAAGGTACTTCTTATGTTCTTCGATTGTACGAAACTCATCGTGACATGGACAAAATTATGTTCGAGCATAGTGTTCTATTGGCTTTAGATAAAGAAAAAGATAAACTTCCATTTCGTGTACCTGTGCCAGTGGAGCTCCCAACTGGGGGGACTGTTGTCCGATTAGACGCTAGGGAAGGCAAACTGGCTGCCTTATTTACGTATACAGATGGCTGCAACCCCACTTGGAGGAATACGCAGCAACTGCTGCAATTCGGAGAAGCTGTCGGAAACCTGTCATCTGCTCTGGCTGCGATTTCCATGGAGCTTGAACCTGTCTACCCACCTTATTATGAAATTGAACATATCCATCCTCGCTGCACGCCAGATGCGATTCAAAAGTTCTGTCTTCATCCACCAGAACCATTCAGGATGCAGAGCGATGAGCTTTCCTATATATTTGGACGTTTTACTGCTTTTTATAAGGCTATTCCTGATCTAAGAAAGCTTCCACATCAACTCGTTCATGGTGATATTAATGGATCTAATATGCTGGTTAATGCCGATGGACAAATTACGGCCGTACTTGATTTTGAGTTCGTAACTAGAGATGTTCGAGTGATGGAGCTGGCTGTCTGCTTATCAGATCTTATCGATCCCACTCTACCTGCAGAAGAACTGCGACGTAATTGTACTGCCTTTTATAAGGGGTATGGCCAATCGATTGATTTAGGAGAGGAAGAAATTGCGCTGCTGCCTCTTCTGATCGAGCTTCGACGGTTAGATGTATTTATCCATTTTTTGGGGAGATACTTGGATGGTGTGGATGCTCAAGGCGTACTCGTTGATATTATTCATAACACGTTTGACAAAACGAAGTGGCTGCAAATGAATGGCTCGGAGCTTGTGCTTACTTTGCTCAAATAGCTTGAAGATGGGGGTAATCGTACAAGCGATAGTTCGCTAGTTGGAATACTATATAGCACCAATTGAAAAGGTGGTGTTTAGGTATGCCTAAAGGTGTTTATCTGGGGAATGCTCTCGCTGTGCCGAACTGTGGTAGGTTTTGTCGTAATGTGTGTACGCGATTATTTGTAGTTGGGCGCAATCAATGTATTGCGGATTGTCTGCGGTGTGCTGGATTACGCGGAAGTGCAAAGTCCACAGTAAAATCAAAAGGAAAAATGGCTGACAAATCAAAACGTAAATGTCATTGTGGTTGTGGCAAATGTAAATAAATTTGAACAAACTGTCGAAGAGATTCGGCAGTTTTATTTCTGATTGTAGGTAAAATAAATGCATGACTAACCTTGAGGTAAGTAAGACACGTTTTTTTCAGTTCTTTTTTTGTTGCTTCAGTTAACCTATACTAGTACTTAAGAAGCCAGTTACTGGTGAAACTTTGGTGGATACTTACGAAGTAAGTTATCTGCATAACACAAGTGGATGCTTACGAAGTAAGTTTTCTACGAAAACATTTAGGAGGACAAAAATGGTCTATCAAGCAAGCTCAACGCGTTATGCAGAAATGAAATATAATCGTGCAGGTAAATCAGGGCTTAAGCTCCCGGCTATTTCATTAGGATTGTGGCACAATTTTGGTGGATTAGATCTCCATGAGAATGGAAGAGCTATGCTGCTTCGCTCTTTTGATTTAGGGATTACCCATTTTGATTTGGCTAATAACTACGGGCCGCCACCAGGGTCAGCTGAGGAAATGTTTGGTAAGGTGCTGAAAAGCGACTTGGCCGCGTACCGCGATGAGTTGATCATCTCGACTAAGGCTGGTTACCACATGTGGGAAGGTCCTTATGGAGAGTGGGGCTCCAAGAAATATCTAGTATCCAGCTTGGATCAAAGTTTGAAAAGAATGGGATTAGAATACGTAGATATTTTCTATTCACACAGACCGGATCCGAATACGCCATTCGAAGAGACAATGGCTGCCCTGGATTTAATTGTTCGTCAAGGTAAGGCGTTATACATAGGGCTATCCAATTATACAGCAGAGCAAACGAAGGAAGCGGTAACCATTCTGAAAGGCCTGGGTACACCGCTGCTGATTCATCAACCTTCCTACAGCATGCTGAATCGTTGGATTGAGAATGGCCTGCAGGATGTGCTGGATGAGTATGGCGTAGGCAGCATCGCATTTTGTCCGCTTGCTCAAGGCTTGCTGACGAACAAGTATGTGAGTGGGGTGCCAAGTGATTCTCGCGCGGGCGGGAAGAGTCAATTCTTGAACACGAAAGATATTACGGAAGAGAAACTTGCTCAAATTAATCAACTGAATGAGATAGCGAGCAGTCGCGGCCAAAGCTTGGCGCAAATGTCGATAGCTTGGGTTCTCCGCGGCGAGCGAGTAACGTCAGCGTTGATTGGTGCTAGTCGTGTGTCTCAAATTGAAGAGAACGTAGCTGCGCTTAAAAACTTAGCATTTACGCCAGAAGAATTGGCTAAAATTGAAGAAATCCTGAAGTAACCTTCAGGATTCCAGCCGTTTATCAATTGCTTCGGACATTGTTTTATCGGTGAGATGCGCATAGATTTGCGTTGTTTCAGGGGAGGCATGTCCGAGCTGCTCTTGAGTTTTGTACAAGTCATTCTGTAAGTAGTAATCTGTGGCGAACGAGTGCCGCAGCTTATGAACCGACAAGTAGGGCTTGCCGAAGCGCTTAGCGTACTTGATAACGAGTTCTTGGATAGCCCGTTTCGTCATACGTTCGCCCTCTTTTTTGCCATTAGCCATGGCAAGGAAGAGGGCTTTTTCCTTTTTGAGCGGCTTATAACGAGTTGAGCGGATGGAGATATAGTCCGTTAGAGCTTGAATAGCTTCATTTCGGAAGTATACGGGAGTTTTGAAGGTGTCATCATTCTTACCTTTGCGATATACATAGGTAAGTTTCTTCTTAAGGTCAATATCATCGACGTTTAGATTGAATACTTCGGATACACGGAGCCCCGAATTTAGTATGAGTGTAATGATGCAGGTATCTCTTATTTTGTTCAACTCATAGGAGTAGAGAGCTTGCTTATTGGTAGCTACATCGTGCTCATAGCCATGCTGCACATACGCAATAAACTCAACAATTTCCTCTTCTTGAAGCAGCTTACCCTCGAGTTTAGCAGCACTGTCCTTGGGCCTATGCGATCGTTTGATCTCCACTTTGGCCATCACATTGCGCTTCAGAAGCGGGTAGAAATTATCATCCTCGGCAATTTGGCTTAAATAATGGAATAAGGAACGCAAAGCGGAAAGCTTACGGTTAATCGTAGTTTTCACATTAGCCTGAACTTTACGAGTAGCTAGGAACATGCGAAAGTTGTCAACGCTATCCATATGTAATTTCTCCAAATCCTCCAGAGGAACTTGGTTCATAGAGGGAGCAGAACTTAATCCTTCGGCCAACAGCCAGGATAGAAAGATTTCGTAATCACGCACATACTCAAGTAAAGAGGATGGAGAGAGGTCTGGCAGCTTATAATTGATGAATTTCTCAATATACCACGGCATAGTAGGGATTCTTTTTTCTAATTCAAGGCGATCTTTGACTTTAATGATGTTCATAGGTAAATGTCACCTCACTAGCTTCTTCTTGCTGTTAGTATAGCAGTGAGTGAGGGAAATTGGTAGAAGAAGGTCGATTCGGAGCATGCGACCCTGTGCTATTATGTAGTGTACCAAACTATTCTACGCACTCGCACGTCCTAGCTTATACAAGACCAAATCTTATGCGCGCGTAGAAAAAGGAGCGTCTTTTAAACTCATGACGATGAATGGCAAGTTAGAAAAATTACTGATTGCATGTATTACGGAACATAAAGAAAATGTCTATCGATTAGCTTACAGTTACGTGAAAAATTCGGAAGATGCCCTCGATGTCGTTCAGGACGCTATACATAAGGCTTTTGCTTCAGCTGGCTCTCTGAAAGACACCGCATCCATAAAAAGTTGGTTTTACAGGATTGTTGTAAATACTTCATTGGATTTCTTGAGGAAGCATAAGAAAATTCAAGTCGTTGATGAAATCACGATGGAATCATATGTTCAAGGCAGTGAAGATACCTATACCAATATTGATCTGGAAAGGGCACTGGATGATTTGCCCACAATCTATCGAAGTGTGATCGTACTAAGATTTTTTGAGGATATGAAGATTGATGAAATCGCTGAGGTTTTACAAGAAAACAGCAGTACGATTAAGACACGATTGTATCAAGCCCTCCGATTACTCCGGATTACAATGATTGACGATAAGCTAGAGGAGGTCAACTAAAATGAATGAGAAAATAGAACAAATGAAACAACACTATAGGAATACTCCGATTCCAAAAGAACTGGATTTAATCGTAAACCAGGCTATTAAGCAAAATAAGAAAAGAAAAAGCAATGTTAAATGGGGATTTGCAGTAGCAGCGGCGGCTATCTTATTTGTCGCAGGTATCAATACTAATTCTACTTTAGCCCATGCTTTATCTGAGGTGCCTCTCGTTGGCGACCTCGTGAAGGTGTTAACTTTTGGGGAATATAAGTTCAATGATGGAACCTTTAAAGCTAATCTAGAAGTACCTGTAATCACGAATTTGGATAATAAAACGTTAGAAGATACTCTGAATAATAAATATCTGGAAGAAGGCAAGAGGTTATATACGGATTTCATCTCTGAAATGGAAAGATTGAAGCAAAATGGCGGCGGTCATTTAGGTGTAGATAGCGGTTATGTCATTAAAACCGATAACGATCACATCCTTTCCATGGGAAGATACGTGGTAAATACAGTTGGGTCCTCCTCAACAACATTTAAATACGACACAATTGACAAGAAGAAACAATTGCTGATCACTTTGCCAAGTTTATTTAAAAATGATGACTATATCCATATTATTAGTGAAAACATTAAGGAACAAATGAAGGAGCAGATGAAGCGGGATCCGCAGAAGATTTATTGGGTTGAGGGTGTTTCTAATGAGGTCAATTTCTACTTCAAAACCATCACGAAAGATCAAAACTTCTACATCAATACGAATGGTCAACTCGTTGTCTCTTTCCAAAAATACGAGGTGTCTCCCGGTTATATGGGTGTTGTCGAGTTTATCATTCCGACTCCTGTGCTGTCTGATGTTTTGACGATGGGTGGCGAATATATTCATTAGGAATAAAAAAAGGAACATTTACTAAAATTAATCGGGTATGAAAAATTCAGCTGGGGGTATCTCTATGCAACAACAAACGCCGCAACAAAATCAACAAGGTTTTGAGCAAATAAAAGAAGCTGCCCAAAAAGCTGAGCAAGCTGCTGAACAAACGCTGCAAGTTGCTCAGGAGATTTATTCACAGGCGACTGAAGCTGCACTGTCCGAAGCAGAACAACAGCTGCAAGATCTTCAGGGACAAATCCAGCAAGCCCAGCAAAAGACGGAAGATTTAAAACAAGAATTACAAACGACACAAGAATCGCAGCAATCCCAACAATCTCAGCATTCTCAACAATCCCAACAATCCCAACAATCCCAACAATCTCAGGACTCTCAACAATCTTCGCAATCTCATCAATCCCAATAATGTAACGTCTGTGAGTTAGCGTAAAAAGTCTGTGCACCTGCAACAGGCTTTTTTTGCTTGGATGGGTCGCAAAAAAAGTGTTGTCTGCACATGACATCATGTGTTAATATGTGGAAAATAAACGGAAGGGCTTCTAGGGATCCGAACCTACCAAGGTGGCGAACCGAGCGAAGCCGACACGGATACATGACGTGTTACACCGTAAGGGATAAAAGACCTTCGGAAAGTTCCGCCTGTTTAGGCGAAACGGACTGAGGTCTTTTTTGCTTTACCGAAATAAAAAGTGGAGGGAATAGAGATGGCATCGATCCGTGTGGAACAATTGGGGAAATCCTTTCAACTCAAGAAAAAAGAAGAAGGCTTTATGGCGAGTGTTCGGGCACTGTTAAAGCCGGAGTATATAGACAAATCAGCCGTAGAGGACATAACGTTCTCCGTGGATCAGGGGGAAACGCTTGCCTTTCTCGGACCGAATGGTGCCGGGAAATCCACGACTATTAAGATGCTGACAGGCATCCTTCATCCTACAACAGGTCAGGCTGAAGTTCTAGGCTGCTGTCCATGGAAGGAGAGGACGAAGCTGAGCTATCGAGTAGGCTCTGTCTTCGGGCAAAAGTCGCAGCTTTGGTATCATTTGCCTCCCATCGATACCTTCGAGCTAATGAGCCGTATTTACGAGCTGCGGCGCAGTGAGTATGTACGCCGTCGTGATGATCTCATTGAGAGATTCGAACTCGGGCCCTATCTGCATACGGCAGTGAGGAAGCTCTCACTAGGCGAAAGGATGCGCTGTGAGATCGCTGCTTCCTTGATGCACCGCCCACAGGTGTTGTTCCTTGACGAACCTACGATTGGGTTAGACGTTGTCGTTAAACAGCGAATACGCGAGCTTATTCTAGAGTTAAAACGTGAAGAAGGAACCACTGTTTTTCTAACGTCACATGATGCTGGTGATATTGAGAGGCTATGTGACCGGGCGATTGTTATTAATCATGGCCGGATTGTCTTCGATGACCGTGTCGAGGTGATGAAGCAGCAGTTTTTGACACAAAAAACAGTCCGCCTTGTACTGGGAGAGGAGCCGGATGCCATAGAAATTGTCGGGGCGAAGGTACTAGAACGAAGTGGTGTAAGAATTTCACTTTCTGTTGATATGGGTCAAACAACGATTGAAGCAGCGCTGTCTCAGATCATGGCTGAGCACCGCATTATTGACGTTACGGTTGAAGATCCACCGATGGAGGACATCATTACACGTATGTACGGGAACTTCGGTAAGGAGGAGAAAGGACATGAACAACTGGAGAAAATCGGTTAAATATGCCTTTATCGGCAAAATCACACTTCGCAATCAACTTGCTTATGTGGCCGATTTTCTAATCCGCTCGTTGTTCCTGCTGTTGATTCTTTATATTTTTCTTCAACTATGGCAGACAACGTTTCGCGGCGAGGGAACGGAAACCATAGCAGGCTTCAGCTTCAAGCAAATTATGTGGTATCTCGTTATAACGGAATCTATGATCCTCGCTAGTCCTAGTCTCTGCTCACGCGTAGAGGAAGAAGTGAAAAGCGGGGATATCGTGTTCAAATTTGTCCGTCCTGTCAATTTTGTCGCCTTTCACTATGTTGAGTATATGAGCGAAGCTGCGATTCGGTTTCTAGTCAACGCGGCGCTTGGCGGTTTGTTAGGTTTACTTATTATGGGGCCGCCTGATTTTGGTTATGGCTTGCTATGGTTGCCCATTGTGGCATTATTCGGTTTCACGGTAAATTTCATGCTGAATATGGTTTTAGCGCTAAGCTCTTTCTGGGTGGAGGAGACACGCGGTTTGGAATTCGTATACAATAAATTTTTATTCACGATAGGCGGCATGTTAATGCCTCTAGAGTTATTTCCCGACATGCTGCAGCGGATAGGACGATGGCTGCCGTTTCAAGCTATTGTCTACATCCCGGCCAAGACAACAGTGACCTTTGATGCAGTTCAACTGCCAATCATGATCGGCACACAGCTGTTATGGGTTGTTATCATTGGCATAATTGTCTCATTGGTCTATAGAAAAGGAGTGAAAAAGCTCAATGTTAATGGTGGATAGCTGCAATTTGACACCCATTAGTGAATTTGATCAGCCAGGTAAATTCAGGCGTTTAGTTCGATTCGTCTGGCAATGCTGGAAACTTAATCTTGGCGGCGCCATGGAGTTTCGGATGAGCTTCTTTCTCACGGCTGGAATGATGATTATCAATAATGTGGTGTGGATTGTGTTCTGGGGACTTTATTTTGGCCGCTTTCCTGTATTGAATGGATGGGAGCTGCAGGATGTGATGATGTTATGGGCTATAGCAGCTGGCGGCTTTGGTGTTATGGCTACGTTTTTCGGTAACGCTATGCGAATTTCGAATCTGATCGCAACCGGACAGCTTGATATTTATTTAACGCAGCCTAAGCCAGTGCTTCTTCATGTTCTCATCAGCCGCATGTCGGTAAGTGCAATTGGGGACGTCTTATTCGCACTTATTATTTACGTAGCATTTGGTGATAAATCAATGATAGGCTTCATCAAATTTGGTCTAGCGATGCTTTTATCGACGCTGATTTTCTTATTTTTCACGATCATTGTGAATTGTCCTGCGTTCTGGTTAGGGAGTTCAGATGGGCTGAGTTTTCAGCTGTATAATGGGCTCCTGACATTCACCACGTATCCAACGAGCATATTTCGCGGGCTAGGCAAAGTCGTACTGTTTACTGTGCTGCCTGCAGGGTTCATCAGTTATTTACCCATTGGGTTGTTACGTCAGGCGGACATTCCATTTATATCAGGTGCCATTGCTGTAACTGGCTTACTTTGCTTGGGAGGCATTTATTTGTTCTACACAGGACTCCGGCGATACGCCTCTGGCAATATGATGGGGCTTCGGCGTTAATTGGGTTAAAAGGGATAAGCTGCATATAGGTGACGCATGCTATAGGTGGAAGCCGCTTTATAGAATTAACAAAGGAGCTGATATCTATGGCGCGACGCCGACGTGGACAACAACCGATGATGCAGAATCAACCGTACGGTATGACGAATACACAGCTTGAACCTTCTCAAAGTTACAGTAATGCGGTCGAACCTGTCCATAATGGGAATTATGTGAATTATGCATGGAATGGTCAACCGATTCCAAACGCACAAATGTACCAACAATCCGGACAATATGGGCAGCAGTCATTTATTCCCCAAGCTCGTAACAATGGAACTCAGACTTCCCAAGGCGGAATGCCAGTTCCTGGTTCATCAGGCAACATGAATGCCGAATATGGTCAGCGTAACACGGGAATTAATCATGCAGATGCGAGAAATGTAGGCTTTCAAGGGGGATATACCGGCTATGGTGCGAATGGCCAACCAACCCAATATGGCACTTTTATGCGGGATGGAACGCAGTATGGTGCAGGTCCACACACGATAGACCCCAATAAAGCTATTATTCAATCCGTCCATTATGGAGATGGCGGCATCAGTGCGGTTCAATTCCAAGATGGCAGGGTGGTTGATATTGCTAACGCCATTGCCATGACAGAAGCAGGATTGATTGAAGATGTGAATACGGGCAAGAATCGTGAAGGTCAAAAGACGCTCAGATCTTATCCGGATGGCGATCCAAGCAACAATTTATCTAATCTACCTCGATTTTAAAAAGATGATCTGAAGCAGTTTGCCCCAAGGGTGCAAACTGCTTTTTTTATGAATAGGTGCCCCCAAATGAAAAAGCCACCGTTACAAGTCGGCGGCCTTTTTGCTCTAGCGTTCTAATGAGCTCATATAATAGCATTCTTTGAATGCGGATACATTTTATTTTTTAAGATTTGCCAAATACTTGAGAACAAGTCCAAGTGCGCCGACGTAATAAGCAGCTAATAATACGAAGCCTGTTGGATCTAGGGACAACATGTTGGAAATTAAAAATAAAGGGAAAACATAGAACAGCATATCTTGCAGATAAGTCAGAATCAGAGTGCTGGAGAAGCTGCCAGCTTTGAGTGCTTTATATAAGCCTAGTAAAAAGCTAAGCCCCATAAAACCCAGAACTACCCACATCGAATAGAGCATCCAACCCGTAAGTGTAAGTGTCATTTAGTTTCACCTCCCCGTAGGAAGATTTTCTTTCTACTTTATCATATGCTGCCATATGACAAGTCGTACTGGGACGACACGATTATTTTATATAAAAAATTTGTTTACATAATCATGATTATGTAAACAAATTCAGAGCTGCATATTGTTTCGATAAATAAGGGGGGAGACACCGACGTATTTCTTAAATAACCGTGAGAAGTAAAAAACATCTTTATAACCAAGTGAATCTGCGATCTCCTTTACGGTATCGTCTGAATTCAGCAAAATGTTTTTCGCTGCGGCCATTTTCAAACGGTGAATATAGGCTCCAAGTGGGTAGCCGGTATATTCGCTTACGATCCTCCGGAGCGTAGAAAGCGAGATATGGTGGCGCTTAGCGATAACCGCCGCGTCAAAAGGCTGGAACAACGAATCACCGAGATCAGCCATGAGATCGATCAATTGCTGTGTTTTTGTCGTTTCTGCCGGTACTTGAGCTTTCAGAATAAATTCAAAAAGCAAGGACTCAAGCAGCAAGGCAGCACGGTCGATATTATCGGGTATACCGCTTTCCATAAGGATAAAAATGCGCTCGATCCGATTGTGCTGGGCGGCATCTTCATGCCCAACCTGCTTCACTGAATCGACTTGTGTAAGCCAACTGCTAAGCCATTCCGCAATACGGGTTCCCTCGAATGTGAAGTAGTACTCGTCCCAATAACCATCTGCATCAGGTCCGTAATTATAAACAGCTCCAGGTCGAAGGAAGAACAGACTGCCGCTTTCAATGTGTTGAACGGCGCCGTCATCGACTTGATAGGAGCCCTTTCCACCAGCAATATAGACAATGGCCCACTTGGTAAATTTAGCGTGAGCTCGAAATGATATACGGCCTGGGAGATGCCCAACAGCGAGAATAATCAAGGATTGCAGCTTTAATTTACTGGAATCAATGGGCAATGAAATGATCCGAAGCGGATAAGGACTGATCATATAGTCCATGAATCTTGGCATATCGTGTATTCCCTCCGTGTAAGCTCCATGGTATCGTTGATAAAGTGTTAAAAGCGAGAAGAATAGAAAGCAGAGAAATAACATGACAACATCGCTAAAACGTTTATTACTGATGAATATAAGCGAAAGGGTGAATTAGCTGTAAATGAGCGTGTAATAAAATGTGAAGCAAAGCCATAGGCAAAGCGGTGTGAACAAAAATGTATCATATGTAGCGAAACTAGTCTGTTTGACCCTCTTAAATAAACCCACATATTTGAAATCCCCTATTGTCCGGAGTCCAAATACGAGGACACAAAGCCAACAGCCCCATTGAACCCATGGAGACGAAGGGAGGGCTGGAAGTAAGCGCCCTTGAATAGCCAGCAGCAGTGCAGCGCTAAACAAGAGAATGGCTACGATTAAAGTCGCTATTAAGCCAGGTTTAAACGTCAGTTCTCCTGAACTGCTTGTAGCAGGGATAACAACTCTGCTTCCCCATTGACCGCCAAATGCCCAGAACACATGTAAGCCTCCGATGCAAAATAAAAGGAAAATAGAAATTCCACTGATCATCATCCTTGAATCACAGCCTCTCGTTAATGAATGCCATCTCTGTCATTATTTTAACTGAAATAAGCTTTTTCCAATAGGAAAAGGCACGAAATGATAGAAATAGCGCGTTAAAATGTGGTTTTTATATGAATTAGCTGCATTAAATATTAATATTGTTAATTATTTTATCATCACCTTGAAGTAGGAATATCGTGTTTTTATGTAAGGCGATGCTTTTCAAGTGCCCAGATTTTAACCTCTAATTTCTTAGCATAATGTAAAAGCGGTGGTGTATTTGGAAGCTGGATCCCAAAAGAGTTAGGGAGGGTATTAACGTTGATTGAAGCTTCAGCCGATTGTAAGGGCCATGGGTCATGATCGATTTCTCCTCGATAAACATTACCACGTCGATCTGTGCAATAGAGGCAATAACGTTCTGTTAGCCAATATTCTAGAGTTTCAGGATTTGTTAATTGTATGTCGGATGACGGGCGATATTCACCAGTAAATTCACCTTGTCGTGCACGGTTATCTTTTCGTAAACATTCGTAGAATATGGTGTTATCTGGTCGATGTTGAACTTGAATATGAGCATAAAAGTACGGGAGATGGAAAGCGAAGCGTGCTGCTTCAATAGCGAATCGGTTATGCGCATCTAGACTGAAAAAGTAAACGCCGGGTTTACCGTTGATGGTTACGTAGGTCCTAACATTAATTTCTGGAAAAGCTGAAAAGTAGGGTAATGGAGGTATTCCTCTAGGTGCAACGCCTGACATGTGAAAGGGGACAACACCAATCCATGCTGTTCCGTCAAAGGTATCAATAGGGATATGGGCGGGTAGGAGTGGTCTTAATGTTTCGATGGGAATGGGCCAATGAGCAAAGAGTAAATCATTCCAGATTTGGTGCATGATCCAGGGCTTGTTAGGTAACGGCCATGAGCGACTCATAAGTGGTTCTCCCTCTGTATTCGCGACTTCGAATTTATTATGTAGATTAATCGTATTGATTTAGTGAGCCGTTGTAAAGGGTTTTACAAATGTATGCAACTTGGTGGGGAATGGGGGGAAACTATGTTATAATAAAGCACACAATTGAAAGAAAGCAGGCGACTTACACAGCATGAATGGCCAAAATCGTAAAGATGTGATTCCAGGTATTGAAGTGAACATTGTTTTGAAGCAAGATCAACGCAGCGGGAAGTTAACGCGTGGAATTGTCAAAGATCTATTAACCAATTCACCTACCCATCCTCATGGGATTAAAGTAAGACTTGCAGATGGACAGGTTGGACGTGTCAAAGAAATATTATCGCCGGCAAGGTGATTTATAATCCAGGGGGAACGTGAGATGGCGAAAGCAAAAGTAGCAAAAAGACCAACGCGGGATGAATTTGTATTAGAAGAAATCGGTAATCAACTGTCCGAAGCGAAGCAGGAGAACTCTGAGATTGTTCTGACGGTCTGGGGGCGTGAAGAACGTGTTCGCGGGCTCATAGCGACAATGGATTCAAGGACCGGAAGAGTACATATGGAAGTGAATGGTGAAATTGACAAAGTACCTTTCATGGACATTATGAAAGTCGAATACCCGCGGGATTAAAACCGGGAAAACGGTTAATAAGTGTATTCTGCTGTTCTTTACAGGGGATATGCGTTAATTGACCGTTTTTTTCTATCAAAAAAATTGCACTAAATCTATATTTAACGCAACTTAGATTGTAACGGACGGAGTGAAATGGATTGGGACAAGTGTATGAGTATGATGATGAGTATTTGGAGCTATTTGACTCATGGATGAAAGATCAGGGCTTTACGAAACGAACACAACAAGCTTACTTAGGGGATGTAAGGTTATTCCTTTCCAATATAGAGAAATCTTTACCAATGGTTGAGGCAATTGATATCATGCGCTTTTTGACGAAAATGCGACAGGGCGGGGCAGGGGATGCCGCGCGTAATCGCTATCTATCTTCGATTCGGACATTTTTCGCGGCGTTGATCGAGCTTCAAATTGTGCAGAGCAACCCTTCACTTAACGTGAAAAAATCGAAAGTTGAGAAAAACCAAATTCCCACGTTTCTCAGCGAGCAGCTGCTTGCTGTGTTTTTGCAATCGATCGAGGGGAAGTATCAGATCCGGAATGTGGCCATGTTTCTATTGATGAGTTATGCGGGTTTACGTGTAAGTGAGCTGCATCGACTCAATATCTCTGATTTCAATCGTTCAACGAATACGCTGCAGGTGTTTGGCAAAGGACGGAAGTGGCGTGTCATTCCTCTTCCTGCTGAACTGGTTAAAGTTCTGAATAAAGCATTAATAGAACGAATGGATACAAGGAGCTCGGTGGAGCAGCCTTTTTTTGTTTCTCAATTTGGTCGGCGAATTAGTGTTCGTATGATTCAAACGATTGCGGAGAAGCATTTCGAGGTGCTGAAGAAGCAGTATGCCGAACTACAAGGGAAGTCGATCTCAAGTCATAAGCTTCGTCATACGTTTGCCACAATGCAGGTTTTGGCAGGGACGGATATTCGAACTTTACAGGAATTACTAGGACATGCGAGCATTCAGACCACACAGATTTACACCCATGTTGGAGACAAACAGAAGCAGGATGCAATGAACCGTGTTTCTGCGTTTATTCCAGCAGGGATGGGGATTTAGAACGGGAGAAGTAATAATTAGTTCGGGTGACGCATATAAGGCAACAGAGAGATTACAAAGTAGGTTCCAAATTTTGAATAAGTTCTCTTTGGTAGGAGGCATATTTATGGCTATAAGGCCCCCCATTTTACAAAGGGGTGATACCATCGGAATTGTTACTTTAGGAAGTCCGCTTGACGCAACAATCATTGATGAAAGAATTAAAACAATTGAAAATATGGGATTCAATGTAGTAGTGGGGAAATATGCGTATGCTTATGGAGGCATTGTTGCCTCAACAGCGCAACAACGTGCTGAAGACCTTATGAGTATGTTTGAAAATCGCAGTGTGAAGATGATATTACCTACAAGAGGAGGGACGGGGGTCAAAGATATTCTGCCGTTCCTCAATTATACGATTATAAAAAATAATCCTAAGATCGTAACAGGATACAGTGATATCACGATTTTATTAAATGTCTTGTACCAATTTTCGGATTTAATTACTTTTCAAAGTCTATTGTTAATTGACTTTAGCGCGAGCACACCAACGTATAACTTCAACCAATTTTATTCGGCTACATCAACCCTCAGTAGTCCAAGAGTGATTCAGAATCCACCCGGCATGTTGCAGACCAGCCTGATTGCAGGAAATGTTAGAGGGCCAATCGTTGGGGGGAATCTCACTTCATTTGTTGATACTCTTGGCACTCCATACGAAATTAATACGGTTGGAAAAATACTGGTTATAGAAGAGACGCACGAAGCAACGAATGTCATTTACCGATATTTGACTCGTCTGATCATGGCAAGGAAAATTCAAGATTGCATCGGTGTGGTGATGGGACAATGCACGAATTGCACCATATCTTATTCTACGACTTATAATGACTTAATTACGGATGTGATTGCTCCTTTAGGAAAACCTCTCATGACCAATGTAAGTACAGCTCATGGCCTTTATAAAGCAGCAATCCCCATTGGAGCGAATGTAAATCTTGATACTTATAATAATAGGCTTACAGTACTTGAACCCACGGTTAAAGCATAGAGCACTTTTACAACTTGTCTAGAACGAAAAAAAGCCGTTAAAAACCGGCTTTTTTCTCATACTAGTTAATTAAACGACGTGCACCCCAATAATGGGCATCATAGTAGGGAGTACCAAATAAAGTGCTAATCTTTACTTCCCTTGTTCCCATCGTTCCTGCTTGAAGAATTTTGTTATTTCCAAGATAGATACCTACATGGGAAACTCCGGTCGTATAAGTTCCTTGTAGAAATACAAGGTCACCTTTACGCAGGTCACTTTTATCTACTGGCGTTCCTAATTGACTCTGCAAGGCTGATGAATGAAGAAGGTTAAATCCGTTTTGATTAAACGCATATTGTACAAAGCCTGAGCAATCAAAAGCAACATATGGTGTATTGCCGCCAAATACATATGGTGTTCCAAGCTGCTTCATTCCAGTTGCAATGATGGCATCTGCTTTTACTTCCCAGCTTTGTTTAATAGAAGCCTTAACTGGAAGATTAATTAAAACACCTGCGTAGATATTTTGCTGATTAACATTTGGATTATTTGCGATGAGATCAGCTAATGGAACATTGAACTTCTGTGAGATGGACCAGAAAGTGTCAGTATCCGTAGCAACGTATTGATTCAAAGGTGCCGCATTTGCGATTCCGCTGATTAAGAGAGTTGTCGCCATTGCGGTTGAAAGAATAAACTTTCTCATGAATTTCCTCCTAGATGTTATATGTAGTTACCTAAACATTTTATCAGAATGAATAAATAGAGAATATGAGCAAAATATGGATAAACGTAGGGCGGGACAATTTTCGTTCTATTTGTTTACATAACATATATTATGTATTTAACAGTTTAGGAAGTCTCATAATAAACAACTTTCTTCCCCATGTATGATAAAAAAATTGAGTAGGGGCATCTAGATGATATCAATTCTATGTGGTTGTTTTGGTAATTGTTTTACACTATGTCAAATGCAGAGCTTAATTTTGGGACACTTTGTATAATGTAAATCGTCATAGAAGTAATATAATATAACATATACAGTTATGATATATTACATTTACATAACGTAATATCAAAGTTCAAATGAGGAGGGACACAATGAATTCAGATCTTTCCCCGCAGAAAGTGGAAATATCGATGGATGGCGTTTGCATGGTGTTTGGGAAAAAAGGGAAGCAAGTGACTGTTCTCCAAGACATCTCGTTCGATGTAGCCCAGAATGAATTCGTATCCTTACTTGGGCCTTCAGGCTGTGGCAAATCAACATTGCTGCGGCTGATGGCTGACCTGCTGCAACCCTCGAGCGGGCAAATTATGATTCAAAAGGAGCATCCGCGGGAAGTGCGTTTGCGCAGGAAATTCGGCATTGTGTTTCAGAATCCCACACTGTTCGAGTGGCGAACCGTACGCGAAAATGTGGAGCTTCCCTTAGAGGTAATGGGATGTAATCGCGCGGAATATCGAGGTGCGGTCGATCAACTGCTTGAAACCGTAGGTTTGACGAAATTTAAAGATTATTACCCTTGGCAGCTAAGTGGCGGCATGCAGCAAAGAGTGGCAATTGCACGTGCTTTATCGCTGGATCCGCCTATTTTGTTTATGGATGAACCATTCTCGGCGCTTGATGAGTTCACAAAGGAGAAACTGCAATTCGAACTGCTTGAAATTAAAAGAAAGACGAATAAGACGATCGTTTTCGTGACTCATAGTATTCCGGAAGCTGTATTTTTATCCAATCGAATCATTGTATTATCTGCAAATCCTGGTCGCGTACACTCCGTTCACCACGTCGATTTGGGAGAGGATCGTACTTTGCAAGCCCGAGAATCGGAACGTTTCCATGCTTTGACCGCTTCCATTCGAAATTGCTTCTACGAGGAGAGTGATGCCCTTGATGATCAAATTGGATAGACAATGGCATCAAGCTGCTGTTATTGCTTGTTGGATAGCGGCATTGCTCCTCCTCTGGGAAGTGTTGGCTTGGCTGATTCATAACGTGATTCAAGTCTCACAACCCGACTCCAAACTGCCTTATTTGCATAAGGTGATAACCTCCTTACAAGATAATCTTCCCACCCTCATCAAGCAGGGTTTCACAACGTTCGGCAATGCGATGACTGGCTTCCTGATTGGTACCATTTTCGGTGCTGCCTTAGCCATTACCATGAGCCTCTCCAAAACGGTTGAACACACGCTAACTCCCTACATGGTCGCTTCTCAAATGGTGCCCATCATCGGTCTTGCTCCGATCCTGTACGGCATCCTCCATGATCCGAGTCTTTCGCGGATCGTTATGGCAGGTTATGTGACATTTTTCCCTGTCACCATTAACTCGCTTCGCGGGCTGCGCAGTGTGCAGCCTGAACAGCTGGAGCTTATGCGCTCCTTAGCTGCTTCAACCTGGCACAGCTACCTGAAGCTCAAGCTGCCATCCGCGCTGCCGGGATTGTTCGCCGGACTCAAGATCTCAGCTCCGCTGGCGATCACAGCTTCCATCATCGTTGAGCTAATGGGGGCTCCCGATGGAATCGGCGTACTAATGGTCAGCTCGCTGTACTACGGAGCTGCACAAGTGTACATGTTCTGGTGCACGGTTCTGATCTCTATTGCCATCGGCTTTACAACCTTTCTACTACTAGTTCTTCTAGAAAGATGGTTGACACCTTGGCAGCCTGATTTCCGCGAAAGCAGGAGGGGAGGCGCATGAAAGAGGTCGTTTTAAGCAAAGACCAACAAGCTGCGGTGACGCCGCTAATGAAATTAGAAGAACCGACCCAGGTGCCAAAGGGAAAGACACGAGAAGGCTACACGGCTATGTTCGCGCAGCCAATGAAGCTATTCCCTTATGTATTCGGTCTCGTATTCTTGCTGCTTTGGCAATTCAGAGGGATACACACCTTATTCAGCTTAGAACGCTATCAGCTGCCTATTCCTTCGGATATTATCACAGCCATGCGCGAGAATGGCGATATCCTGCTCATTTATACGCTATACACGGGTGTAGAAATCATCGGCGGCTTTCTTGTTGGGTCGCTGCTGGGTTGGCTTGCTGCAGTCGCAGCTTCCTTCAGGCCACAAGCAGGTGCGGGTGCGATTTCGATCATGGCCTCGCTCAATGCGGTGCCGATCGTAGCTCTTGCGCCAATCATGAATAATTGGTTGGGGGACGGCGTCGCTTCACGAATGGGTATCGTCTCGGTCATGACGATGGCTACCATGGCGGTAAGCACCTACAAAGGGCTGCGTTCCATTGAACCGTCCTACCTAGAGTTAATGACTTCGTACGCGGCTAGCACTCGACAGCTTTTTCTCAAATTAAGATTACCCAAAGCCTTACCATCGATATTCTCAGCTCTTAAAATCAACATGTCAACGAGTATCATCGGTGCGATCGTGGGGGAGTTTTTCATTGCATCGCGCGGCTTAGGCTACTTGCTTTCGGATCAAATCCGACTGGCCAATATGCCCTTAGCTTGGGCTTGTATTGTTATCGCAGCTATCCTGGGAATTGTTTTATATACGATCATTCAACTTCTAGAGAAACGCTTTATATCGTGGTCAATTTCCAATCGCTAGATGAAAAATAATATTTAACATGAGCATCAAGGGATGACACCATCTTTACATACATAGAAATAAATAGGAGAGGATTGGTTCGATTGAAAAAGAGAATCCTTACTGGCAAATTGGCTTTGATGTTTAGTATGTTCATGGTTTTAATTATCATCTCAGCTTGTGCTTCCGAAAAATCTGCAACAACAACGCCAGCTGCATCTACCGCAGCAGGTGCAACCAAGTCCCCTTCGGCAGAGCCGCTCAAGAAGGTCAAAATTCAGTTGAAGTGGGTGCCGCAAGCGCAGTTCGCCGGAATCTATGCCGCTAAAGAGAAAGGCTTTTACAAGGATGAAGGAATCGATGTAGAAATTGTGCCTGGCGGACCGGATGTTATCATCGAGCAGCAAGTTGTAAATGGCGCTGTCGATATTGGCGTATCGAGCTTTGACTCTTTGCTAGTCAACCGTGACAATGGATTACCTCTCGTCTCGTTGGCGCAAGTGACACAGAAGAGCTCGTACCGTTTATTATCCAAAAAATCAACCGGTATCGATGCGCCAGCCAAAATGAAGGACAAAAAGGTCGGGACATGGATGGGCAGCCAGCAGTTCCAAGTGCTTGCTTTTATGGAGAAGAACGGACTTGACCCGAAAAAAGACATTCAATTAGTGAAACAAGGCTTTACGATGGATCAATTCTTTGGGGATCAGCTGGATGTGGCGACAGCAACGATTTATAACGAGTATTATGTTGTACTTGAGAGCGGCGTGAAAGAGACAGACTTGAATGTGTTTAACTTTGATGATGCCGGTGTTGCGATGCTGGAGGATACGCTTATTGCGAAGAAGGACTGGGTCGATAAGAACCATGATCTCGCAGTTAAAGCCGTGAGAGCAACCATGAAAGGCTGGAACTACGCGATTGAGCATCAGGACGAAGTCGTTGATATTGTGATGAAAAGTGTAACGGCAGGAAGTACTACTAAACAGCACCAAACGACAATGCTGAAGGAAATGGCAAAGCTTGTGAAGCCGGATGGATTTAAAAATGAACAAATCGGTTCATTCGTAGATGAATCAGTGACACGGACAGCGGACATTGCGCTGAAATATGGCTTGATTAAGAAACCGGCCGATTTAACAGCGGCTATTGATAAAACGATTTTACAGGGCAAGTAAATTTTCGGAAAGGAAGGCGGATCGTGGATGACTGTAGTCTGCGATCCTTCTTTACATCATCAGAAGAGGGGAGCTGGGCTTATGAGCACTAACGAGGTTAGTGATCTGCTGACGAAGGAGGATTTGCTTGAGAAGGATCGCAAATATGTGTGGCATCACATGTCTGCACATAACGAGAATCCGATGATACTTGCTTCTGGTGAGGGAAGCTGGGTTACTGATGTGGATGGGAATCGTTATTTGGATGGCATGTCCGGATTATGGTGCGTGAATGTGGGTCACGGTAGAAAAGAAATTGCGGAAGCGGCCGCTGAGCAAATGATGAAAATCGCTTATGCTACGCTCGTCCAGTCCCATGTACCCGCGATTGAATTAGCGGCGAAATTGAATGAGTGGCTGGATGGCGAGTATCGGATCTTTTACTCAAACTCAGGGTCGGATGCCAATGAAGTGGCCTTTAAGATTGCTCGCCAATACCATCATCAGAACGGGAAGCCATCCAAACATAAGTTCATCTCGCGGCATCGAGCGTATCATGGCAATTCAATGGGGGCATTGGGTGCAACAGGGCAAGCGCAGCGTAAGCTGAAATATGAACCGCTTGGTGTGGGCTTTCAGCATGTGCCGCCGCCTTATTGTTATCGCTGTCCATTCGGCCAGACGAAGGGGGCATGCAGCTATCAATGTGCCAAAGCCATCGAGGATGCCATTGTTTGGGAGGGGGCAGATTCTGTTGCAGGCGTAATCGTGGAGCCCGTGATTACGGGAGGTGGGATGATTGTTCCTCCGGACGAGTACCTGCCCATGGTGCGCAGCATTTGTGATAAGTATGATGTGCTGCTCATTGTCGATGAAGTGATCTGCGGATTCGGTCGATCCGGCGAGAAGTTCGGTCATCTGAACTATGGGGTGAGACCCGACATTGTGACGATGGCCAAAGGCTTGACCAGTGCGTACTCGCCGCTTTCTGCAACCGCTGTTTCAGCTGAATTGTATGAATCGTTCAAAGTTAAAGAAGCGACGAGCCATTTAAGACATATCAATACGTTCGGTGGTAATCCAGTCTCTTGCGTTGTTGCGTTGAAAAATATGGAGATTTTGGAAAAAGAAAATCTGGTTACGCGCTCTGCTCATATCGGAAAAACATTTAGAACTCAATTGGAACCTTTGCTTGACCACCCGCATGTAGGCGAGATACGCATTTTTGGATCAGCGATGGGTATCGAGCTCGTAGAAGATCAAGTGTCGAAGGTTCCGGCAACTGCTGACCGTGTGACGAAGATTATAGCAGGCTGTAAGCAAATGGGTTTACTCATTGGGAAGAACGGGGATACGGTGCCTGGATTTGCTAACATTCTCACGCTAAGTCCACCTTTATCTTCGACAGATGAGGATGTTGCTTTTATCATCGAGACCTTGCTTGCTGTGTTTGATGCCAATCAGGAGAAAGGATGATAGGTCTTGCCTAAAGCGCCTCAGATACAAATTAACGCTTCACGACTGCAACAGCGAATTCAGGAGCTCGCTCAAATAGGGAAAATTGGCGAAACGGGCGTATGCAGGCTTGCTTTGTCCAAAGAAGATCGAGAAGGCGTTGAACTAGTGAAAAGCTGGATGCAAGAAGCTGGGATGGAAGCTTCCATCGATCCATTCGCTAACTTAATTGGGGTACTTAAGGGGAGCAATCCGGACGCGCCTGTTCTCATGCTAGGCTCTCATGTGGATTCACAACCTTATGGCGGTAGATTTGATGGCGCGATAGGTGTACTTGGTGCGATCGAAGTGGTCCAAACGCTGGTGGAGGAAGGGATAACACCAGAATTTAATATTGAAGTTGTGGCATTCTGCGATGAAGAGGGCTGCCGCTTCAACAAAGGGCTTTTCGGCGTTCGTGGAATGACCGGCAAGCTTGAAGCGAATGAGTTGGAGCGTACGGATAAAAATGGCGTTACACGCAGAGAAGCTTTGGTTCAGTTCGGGTGCGACCCCGCTGAATTCGAGGGCTATGTGTATCAAGAAGGACGAGTTGGTGCTTTTCTGGAGCTGCACATCGAGCAAGGTCCAGTTCTGGAGTCACTCGATGCTCCGATTGGTATCGTCAGCGGAATCTCTGGTCCATTATGGCTCACCGTGGAGATGATCGGCTTCGCTGGGCACGCGGGTTCGGTGCCGATGTCTATGCGCCAAGACGCGCTTCTAGGCTGTGCCAAAATCATTGTGGCGCTCAATGAGTTAGTGCGGCAGGAGCCAGGTGCTCCGACCGTCGGAACGGTAGGCTCCCTTACGGTGTTTCCGGATTCCCGCAATATCATCCCGGAGAAGGTATCCTTCACCATTGACTTGCGGGACATTGATTTACGGCGTCGCAATGCGGTAGAAGCGGAGCTGCTCAGCGTGATCGAGAACGTGTCGCGCGAGCATGGTCTCTCGTATACGATTCGCGAAGATACGAACAGTGAACCCCGCTACTGCGCGAATTGGATCAAGCAAAGCCTGCATCAGGAAGCAGCTCTGATGGGGTTGACCCCGCCAGAGCTGATGAGCGGACCTTTCCATGATTCGCTAACCATGTCCTATGTGTGTGACTATGGGATGATTTTCGTTCGATGCCTCGAAGGCATCAGTCACAATCCCAAAGAATATGCTAGTCCAGAGGACATTACGCTGGGCACGGAGCTTTTATACCGCACTGCGCGACGAATCGCCACGGAAAAGGGGGGTTTCCAGCCATGAGCAAAGTGAAAATTGGCCTCATTCAAGCCTCGCATGATGTGCATGGCGATGAGGACGTGGTCAAGCACAAAGAAGCAGCGATACAAAAGCATATCGCGTTGGTTCGTAAAGCGGCGCAGCAGGGCGCGCAAATCATTTCTCTGCAAGAAATATTCTACGGCCCTTATTTCTGCGCAGAGCAAACAACGAGGTGGTACGATGCCGCAGAGGAAATACCAAAGGGGCCAACGACTATACTCTTCCAGGAACTGGCGAAGGAGCTCGGAGTTGTCATCATCCTTCCCATATATGAGAGAGAAGGCATCGCCTCGTATTACAATACCGCTGCTGTGATTGATGCGGTTGGTACCTATTTGGGCAAATACCGCAAACATCACATTCCGCATGTGGCGGCGGGAGGCGGTTCTTGCGGGTTCTGGGAGAAGTATTATTTTAAACCAGGTAATCTGGGCTATCCCGTTTTCGATACAGTGTTTGCTAAGGTTGGGGTTTACATCTGTTACGATCGCCATTTTCCAGAAGGAGCAAGGGCTCTCGGACTTGGCGGAGCAGAGATTGTGTTCAATCCTTCCGCTACAGTAGCGGGGACGTCGGAGTATCTCTGGAAGCTTGAACAGCCGGCTCACGCCGTGGCCAATGGGTATTATGTCGGTGCCATTAATCGTGTTGGTCACGAAGCTCCGTGGAACATGGGAGAATTCTATGGTCAATCTTACTTGGTGGATCCGCGCGGTTCGATTGTTTCCATCGGAAGTCGGGATCAAGATGAAGTGGTCATCGGCGAAATGGACAAAGAGTTAATTCGTGAAGTCCGCAATGTATGGCAATTTTATCGGGATCGCAGGCCTGAAACCTATGATCAAATTGTTAGCTTATAAGCATGGAGGAGGAGCGAAGATGAGTTCAACATTTATTTCCTTAACCGATTTGAAACGCAATTTCGCGGAGGTCAAATCCGGCATGAAGCCGAAAGAGGCGATCGAGGAATCGAACCGCTGCTTATTTTGTTATGATGCTCCTTGCATTCGTGCCTGTCCAACGGGGATTGATATTCCTTCTTTTATTAAAAAGATTGCTACCGGCAATCTCATAGGCTCCGCACGCACGATCATGGATGCGAATCCGGTAGGGGCCTCTTGCTCAAGGGTATGTCCCACAGAGGAGCTTTGTGAAGGAGCTTGTGTTCTCAATCATTCGTCCAAGCCTATCCTAATTGGCAACTTACAGCGCTATGCGACAGATTGGGCTATCAAAAATGAACAAATATTGTTCAAGGCCGGGACAAGTAATGGGAAGTCAGTTGCTGTGATTGGTGGCGGGCCTGCTGGTTTATCGGCAGCTCGGGAGCTTGCCCGCTTCGGGTTCAAGGTTACGGTGTTTGAGGCGAAGGAACAGGCTGGAGGGCTAGATACCTACGGGATCGTATCATTCCGGCTGCCTCAGGAAATTTCGCTATGGGAAGTCGAGCAGGTTAGGCAGTTAGGTGTGGAATTCCGCATGAACACGCGAGTCGGCATAGATATAAGCAGCGTAGATTTACTGGGCGATTATGATGCAGTTGTCCTTGCTGTTGGAATGTCGAAGGTTCCGATGCTGGGTATTGAAGGCGAAGCCTTGATAGGCGTGTACGATGCCATCGATTTTGTGGAATCTACGAAGACAGAACAGGAGCTGGATACATCCCTCGTTGGGAAGCGGGTAGCAGTCATAGGAGCGGGGAATACAGCCATTGATGCGGCCACATGCTCTGTGAGGCTAGGAGCAGAAAAGGTGCAGATTGTGTATCGGCGTACGCAGGAAGAGATGACGGCTTATGATTTTGAATATGATTTCGCTAAGCAGGATGGCGTTGCGTTTCAGTGGTTGACGGCTCCAAAACGGATCATCGGGGATGCGAATGGGAATGTCGTAGCATTAGAATGCCTGCGCATGAAACTAGTGGAAGGAGATGCGGGGCGCAAACGTCCGGTTCCCATTGAAGGCTCAGAATTCATCATTGAGGTGGATGCCGTTATTAAGGCGATTGGTCAGACGAGGCATGTTTCCCTCATTGGTCAATTCGAACTTGCACATACACGAGGAACCGTTACAGTTGATCCGTCAACAGGTCAAACGTCCAATCCCAAGGTGTATGCAGCGGGCGACGTCATTTTCGGAGAAGGACAGGGAGAAGCGATGGTTGTATCGGCGGCTCAGCAAGGCAAACAAACGGCTTATGCTATTTATAATCAACTGGTGAAAAGGGCACATGCATCGGCTTAATGACTTTCTAAATGGATCGGGAGGGATTCAACATGGCTGATTTACGCATAAATCTAGCAGGTATAGCTTCACCTAATCCGTTCTGGTTAGCATCGGCGCCACCGACCAACACGGGTTATCAAGTTCAACGCGCTTTCGAAGCGGGGTGGGGTGGAGCGGTTTGGAAAACACTTGGCGATCCCATCATTAATACATCTTCGCGCTTTGCGGCCATTCATTTCAACGGACAACGCGTTGCAGGCTTCAATAATATTGAACTCATCACGGACCGACCGCTTGAGATTAATCTCAAAGAGATTTATGAGACGAAGAAGCGTTTTCCGAATCATGCGATTGTCGTATCCCTGATGGTAGAGCCGAACCGGGAGAAATGGCATGAGATCGTGAAAAAGGTCGAAGCTGTCGGTGTCGACGGCTTGGAGCTGAACTTTGGCTGCCCGCACGGCATGGCTGAACGCGGCATGGGTGCTGCTTCAGGGCAGCAGCCAGATCTCGTGGAGGCGCAGACGATGTGGGTGAAGGAAGCGGCGACGACGCCGGTCATCGTGAAGTTGACGCCGAACATCACAGATATCACGAGCACTGCTAAGGCAGCGGTTCGAGGCGGAGCGGATGCGATTTCGTTGATCAATACGATCAATTCATTAGCTGGCGTGGATATCGACTCGTGGAACACGATTCCTCATGTTGGGGGCAAGGGCTCCCATGGCGGGTATTGCGGACCGGCAGTTAAACCCATTGCCCTCCATATGGTTGCTGATTGTGCGCGAAATCCAGAGGTTAGCGTGCCCATTTCCGGCATTGGCGGCATTTCCAATTGGCGAGATGCCGTTGAGTTCATGCTGATGGGCGCGACGGGCGTTCAAGTGTGTACAGCGGCGATGCACTATGGTTTCCGCATTGTGGAGGATATGATCGATGGTTTGAACAACTATTTGGATGAAAAAGGTCTCGCCAGCGTCACAGAATTGATCGGGAAATCCGTTCCGCGTTACTCCGATTGGGGGAACTTGGATTTGAATTATGCGGTCGTAGCGAGAATTGACACGGATACCTGTATCAACTGCAACAAATGCCATATTGCTTGCGAGGATACGTCTCATCAATGCATAGATATGTTGACCGGTGATCAAGGTCAGTCCTATTTGCAAGTACGCGAAGAAGATTGTGTGGGATGTAACTTATGTGCGATTGTTTGTCCCGTTGAAGGTGCCATTTCTATGATTGAGGTATCAGGAACAGATGCGCCAATGACGTGGAACGAAAGGCAGGAGGCTATCGCCAAGCTGTCTGAAGGCAAAGACACCACCAAGAAGGAGGCTGTGTAACCATGTCCAAGCTCATTAAGAACGGAACGATCGTGACGGCTGTTGACCAGTACCAGGCGGACGTCCTTATCGAGAACGGGATCATTACGCAAATAGGTCTGAACCTCTCCAAGGAAGGTGCAGAAATTGTAGATGCCGCAGGTCATTACGTGTTCCCAGGCGGTATTGATCCGCATACCCATCTTGACATGCCTTTTGGCGGCACGGTTACAGCCGATGATTTCGAAACAGGCACGAGAGCGGCCGCTTTCGGTGGGACGACAACGATCATTGATTTTTGTTTAACGAACAAAGGAAAACCGCTGAGTCAGTCTGTTCAAACATGGCATCAAAAAGCCGCTGGCAAAGCCGTCATCGACTATGGATTTCATTTAATGATTGCGGAAATCAACGATGAGGTACTGGCAGAGCTGCCGAAAATGATTCACGAAGAGGGGATCACCTCACTCAAAGTGTTTATGGCTTATAAAAATGTGTTCCAAGCCGACGACGGCACGCTGTATCGGACGCTGCTCGAGGCAAAGCGGCACGGAGCCCTTGTCATGGTACACGCAGAGAACGGCGATGTGATTGAATATTTAATTAAAGAAGCGTTGGAAGCGGGAAATACAGATCCGATTTACCATGCATTAACGCGTCCATCCTTAATTGAAGGAGAAGCGACAGGGCGTGCGGCTAAGCTTACTGCATTGGCTGGTTCTCAGCTCTATGTCGTTCATGTGACGTGCGAAGAAGCCATTCAGCAGATTGCCGAAGCGCGGAATCAAGGCGTTGATATCTGGGGGGAAACGTGCCCGCAGTACTTGATGCTGGATCAGACTTACTTGGAAAAGCCGAATTTCGAAGGGGCGAAATACGTATGGTCGCCTCCGCTGCGCCCGAAACATCACCAAGAGGCTCTGTGGACCGCTTTGAAAAATGGACAGCTACAGACGCTCGGATCTGATCACTGCTCCTTTAACTTTAACGGACAAAAAGACTTGGGGCTTAGTGATTTTAGCAAAATCCCGAACGGAGGACCCTGCATTGAGGATCGATTCTCCATCCTATATTCAGAAGGCGTAGTGAAGGGCCGCATCACGTTGAATCAGTTCGTAGATATCGTGTCTACGCGAATTGCGAAGCTTTTTGGCTTATTTCCCAAAAAGGGGACCATCGCAGTAGGATGCGATGCGGATATTGTCATCTTTGATCCGAACGTAACACGGACGATCTCAGCTGAAACCCACCATATGAATGTGGATTACAATCCATTTGAAGGCATCGTGATCTCTGGGGAGCCTGTCACTGTTCTGTCTCGAGGCGAATATGTGATTCGGAATAAACAATTCGTTGGCACGGCGGGTGCTGGGCAATTCGTGAAACGAGGCACATATCTAGCAGCTTCACGCAATGAAAAAGCGAAGAAAGAAGAAGCTATCAAAGGGGGAGCCACACATGTCTGAGTTTGCACAATTTAAGCTAGAAAAGCAGAAATTGGATGACTTCGTGGCTCAGAAGTTCAAAATCGTCGGGGTGAAGGAAGATCTGGAGGGAGCATGGCTCGATTTCGAACATCCCGGCGGTGAAACGGCGAATCTGCATCTAACGACGGCAAATGCTAGAAAGTATTATGTGTCCTTGCTCCTTAAGCAAGAACAAACGCAAGCTTAAACGATCGCGCCATGTATGTATTCGTAGCCGTGTAGGGCCAGTTCAATGGCAATCCTCTTGTGTGGATGCATGTAATCTTCACCAAGCAGCCCTGCTATTTTGTCCAGACGATGGTACAGGGTTTGCCGGACGATAAACAGCTCCTTGGCAGTATCTTGTTTGGATCCGCATAGCGCTAAATAAACCTTCAATGTCTTCAGAAGCTGTCCATTTTTCTCTCGATCATACTGAATTAATTTCCCGATGTATTCATCAATGAATGACTCCAGCTGACCGGTATGTTTCATTTTTAGTATCACTTTGTTCACATGCTGCTCATGATAGAAAGGGCTTGTAAGCATACCGGTATCTTTCTGTATCTCAATCGTTTCTTGAGCGGACTCATAGCTTTCCTTAACGCGAGTTGGGTCACTTAATGTTTTTCCGATACCGAACCAAGGGGAGAGTAAGATTGTTTCCTGATTAGTCTCTGATTTTTGAAGTCTTTGTATGGCTCTGGAGATTCGTTCATTGCATGGCATGGCAGGCAATTGGTCAAGTAGGATGAATACGATTTGATCCTGTATGACGGTTGGCATGAGATAGAAACCTTCACCTTCGAAAAGGGCGCGGGCGATCATCTGCTTCTGTAAAAGGAGGTCTTCATAGTCCTTGGAAGTTTCGGCTGTCGGGACGATGTCAAATAGACAGACGATGGTTTGGTTCAGCTTCATGGAGGGTTTGATGGAGAACATATAATCGCGAATTTCTTGCCCTGTATGTTTACCGTTCAGCCAATCAGTGACCCAGATATTCTGTTTGTACCGCGTTTTCTCCTCCATATATTTCGTGCGCATCATTTCTTGTGCAATGGCCGTTGCGAACCTGTCTAAAGCAAGGATTTGAAATTCACTGAGTTCCTGATCGGCATATAAAACTAAGTCTGCGAACAAATGTTCCAAGGCTAAAATAGGGCGATGGGCCAGTTTGTTTTTGGCATTAGGAAGTTGAAAGATCTCGCCATAAATCCATTTCTCATAAAAGGCATCGGCCTTCGTTTTCGGCATGGAAGGGACGAACTGCGCCTCCGCGCCGAAGGGAAAGAAGGCGACTTGTGAGTGAGTTGTTTGATGCAGCAGCTTTAAGAGGGCTTGCAATCCTTTCCCCGAGAGGAGTAACTGATTCAGCTGGGTGGAGAGGGATTCCAGGTCTGACACCATTTTGTGATGCTGATGGATGAAGTAGGTGTGTAGATCCTGCGTGATGTCGATATATCGTACTTCTTCGTGGAAAAAGATAAGTGGAAAGTTCTCTTGGGTGGCTAGCTTCTTCATCCGTTCAAGCGGCTGTTTCGTATATGTACCGAGCTCGATACATAATCCTGAAGCACCACTGTTGATCAACTGCTGCAAAAAAGAAAGACTTAGCTCCTCGTTATCATGCCAACCAATGCCTGTGCTTAGAATAAGCTCGTTCCCATTGAGAAGATGGCCGACTTGGGTCACTTCCATGATATGTACCCAACGTACCTTTCGGTTCAAAGCTTCCTCATTTGCGATAGCTTCTGCTTTGTGAAATAGCGGCCTCTGCAAAATATCTTTCACTTTTAATTGTAATAGTGTCTGTACCAAGCAAGTTCACCACCTTCATGTAAGGAAAGTTGACGTATCAGAGCAAAATTGTAATTTCACCTATTATACAATGTGTCCAGAGACTTTTGGGAAAAATTCTTCCTGCTAGGAGATGAACGAATATGAAACTCTTACAAAATTTCGTGCAGGGTGTTTGGATCGATTCAGAAAACGGTTCAGTGAGTGATGTGATTAATCCGGCAACAGGAGAAATCATCGCTCGTGTACCGCTTTCTTCATCTGAAGACGTAGAAGCTGCTGTCCTAGCGGCACAAACGGCTTTCGAATCATGGAGCAGAACTCCCGTGCCCAAACGGGCAAGAGTATTGTTTAAATACTGGCAGTTATTGCAGGAACATGAGCAAGAACTAGCAGAGCTCATTACGTCTGAGAACGGTAAAAGCTATAAAGAAGCGTTAGGTGAGGTACTACGTGGTATCGAATGTGTAGAATTTGCAGCGGGAACACCTTCGCATATGATGGGTTTGACATTGGCTAACATTTCCGCCGATATGGATTCAGAGTTATTTCGTGTGCCACTCGGAGTAGTTGGAGGGATAACACCCTTTAACTTTCCGATGATGGTGCCTTGCTGGATGTTTCCTTTAGCCATTGCTTGTGGAAACACGTTCGTCTTAAAGCCTTCTGAGCGAACACCTCTAACTGCCATGAAATTAGCGTCATTATTTCAGGAGGCGGGGCTCCCTGATGGGGTGCTGAATATCGTCCATGGTGCACATGATGTGGTGAATGCGCTGACAACGTTGCCCGCCGTGAAAGCAATCTCCTTCGTAGGCTCGCAACCGGTTGCGAAATATGTTTATGAGAAAGCTTCTTCAGCAGGTAAACGTGTGCAAGCGCTAGCAGGGGCCAAAAATTATCATATCGTGATGCCAGATGCCCATGTAGAAAAATCAGTTGAGAATATTATCATGTCTTCTTTTGGAAGCGCGGGGGAGAGATGTATGGCTTGCTCGGCTGTTGTGGTTGTTGGGGATGGGGAGAATTTCGTGAATATGCTTCATCAGGCAGCGCGTAATATGGTACTTGGCAATGGGATGAATGAAGATGTAACACTCACACCGATCATTCGAAGTGAACAGCGCACCAGGATTGAGGCCTTTATTGACAAAGGGATAGAGGAGGGAGCGGAGCTTCTATTAGATGGGAGAAATGCGGAGGCTTGTTCGGCTGAAGGATTTTTCCTTGGAGCTACAGTATTTGATCATGTGAAACCGTATATGACGATCGCGAAAGAGGAAATATTTGGACCGGTCTTATCCCTGTTCCGTGCTAAGGATTTGGACGAAGCGCTGCAGCTTGTGAATCAATCTCGATTCGGCAACTCGGCTGTCATCTATACTGAAAATGCAAAAGCTGTACGCAAATTTCGAGAAGAAGTGGAAGCGGGAATGCTTGGCGTAAACGTTGGCGTACCGGCTCCGATGGCCTTTTTCCCATTCTCGGGCTGGAAAGACTCTTTCTATGGTGATTTGCATGCCAATGGCAAAGATGGTGTAGAGTTTTATACGAAGAAAAAGATGATTACATCACGTTATTTTTAAAATAAGTTTTAAAAAGAATAAGGGAATGAGGGCCGCGAGCGATTGCGGCTTTTTTTCCGTTGTGTATGGACAAGCTTTAATCGTTGATGTAGGTTAATGAATAGGGAATTAAGGGGGAGACTCAAGTGATTAGAATATTGGCTGTTAACGAAGAACAGGAGATTATCCATATATCCTCATTAGACGATCTGAAACATTCAAATATAGATCGGTACTGGGTAGATTTCAATGCGCCTTCCAAGGAGGAAGCCTTACTTTTACAAAAGCACTTTCAATTTCATCCGCTTGCTGTAGAAGATTGCTATCATTATCTGCAGCGACCTAAATTAGATCATTATGAGGATACTCATTTTTTTGTTCTTCATGCTTTGCATCCTGAAACGTTAGCTGCGGAAGAAGTAGACATGTTCTGGGGCACTAACTTCATCGTTACCTTTCATTATTCACCGTCTAAGGAAATTGATGAGGCATGGCATCGGATGGCAGAACAACAAAAGTTTCGTGAGAAAGGTATCATATACACGGCCTACTTAATTATCGATAAGCTGGTAGATGAATATTTCCCTAGTCTATATCAAATCGAAGATCAGTTAGATGAAATCGAAGTAAGAGGTAAAAGTGTTCCGGTTCATATCTTAATGAATGAAATATTTGAAATAAGAGCAAAGCTGTTAAAGATTAGAAAGACAATTGTTCCTATGAGGGATCTGCTTTATCGTGTTATAAATACCGAAAAAATAGATGGTCTTAAAGAACATGTCGTCTATTTTACAGACATCTACGACCATCTGCTTAAGCTCTCAGAAATTATTGACTCCAATCGAGATTTAACTGCGGATATACGGGATAGTTATGTTTCCATAAATTCCTATCGAATGAATACGATTATGAAGACTTTAACGGTGATTACGACAATTTTCATGCCTTTAACATTTATAGCTGGAATATACGGAATGAATTTTCAAAATATGCCGGAGCTTACTTGGCGTTGGGGTTATTTTATTGTTCTATTTATCATGTTCGGCATTGGTTTCGGTATGTATTTGCTATTCAAAAATAAGAAATGGTTTGATTAGTCGTATTAAATATTAATGTCATTAATTATTATCGGAGGACGCTTCTATGACGAAGCATAAACAAAAAAAGCATAACACGATGGGGCAATATACGGAGCTGCTTAGCCGATATTTGTTCCCCCAAAAGGGTACGCTCATTGTCTTGACGATGCTCTTATTCGCATCTATTGGTCTTCAGCTCATCAACCCGCAAATTATTCGCTATTTTATCGATACCGCTCAAACGCAAGGGGCGATGCAGCCACTGATCACAGCCGCGATTATGTTTATTGGCTTTGCGCTTGTTCAGCAGCTGGTTTCCGTCATAGCTACCTATTTTAGTGAAAATGTAGGGTGGAAAACTACGAATAAGCTGCGAGTGGATCTTGCCGCTCATTGTTTATCACTGGATATGTCATTTCATAAATCACATACATCAGGCTCGCTCATCGAACGTGTGGATGGGGATGTGAATGCTCTGGCCAATTTCTTCTCGAGCATGATCATTCATTTATTGGGTAATCTGCTTTTGATGGCTGGCATTATTATTTTGTTGCTGCGGGAAAATTGGCTGATTGGCGCGGGGATGGCCTTTTTCGTCATTTTTGCAGTCTTTATGATTCAATGGATTCGTAAATTTGCTGTTCCAGTTTGGGCGGGTTGGCGGCAGGCGAACGCAGAGTTTTATGGGTTTATTGGTGAGCATTTGGAAGGAACAGAAGATATTCGCGCTAATGGCGCAGTCGGTTTCGTTATGAATCGCTTCTATACCATGCTTAGAAAAATGCTGCCGCTTCGGGTGAAAGCCTTTCTCGGTTTCTGTGCGATGTGGAACATGTCTATTTTCGTTTTTGCACTTGGTAACGCTATGGCGTTTGGTATTAGTGCGTATCTGTGGCACACCCAGCATATCTCGCTAGGTACTGTATATCTGATTTTCTTCTATACGGAATTATTAGCCAAGCCGATTGAGAAGATTCGTACGCAAATGGAAGATTTGCAAAAGGCAGACGCCAGTATTTCACGTATTCGCGAGCTGTTCGCTATCCAGTCTGAGATTATGGATGGGACGGGAGCTCCATTACCGGAAGGACCGCTTAGTGTTGAATTTCGTGATGTCACGTTTAGTTATGATGGGGATCAGCCTACAATTGAGGGGTTAAATCTGACACTGAAACCAGGAGAAGTTCTAGGACTCCTTGGCCGCACGGGGAGCGGAAAGTCAACGATGGCAAGATTGCTGCTTCGCTTTTACGATCCTCAAAGTGGAAGTATTGCGCTTGGTGATACTGATATCCGGAGCTGTAAGTTAGTTGACCTACGTAAACGTGTAGCTCTTGTGACGCAAAATATTGAAATTATGCAAGGGACCATTCGAGATAACCTAACCTTTTACGACGATTCGATCAAGGACGGACAAATTATTGAAGTACTCAAGGAACTTGGACTAGGAGCGTGGTATGAAGCCATGCCTGAAGGGTTAAATACAGGTTTAGCTTCCGGGGGAGGAAGCTTGTCTGCAGGAGAAGCACAGTTGCTAGCCTTCGCACGGGTTTTCTTAACGAACCCCGGTCTTGTGATTATGGACGAAGCTTCTTCAAGACTTGACCCGCTGACAGAGCAGCGTATGGAAAAAGCGGTTTCTAAACTGTTGACACAGCGATCCTGTATCATGATTGCGCATCGTTTAACAACCGTTCAACGAGCGGATCATATTCTTATTCTAGATAATGGGCGCGTTTTGGAATCGGGTAAAAGAGAGCATCTGGCCGCAGATCCGAACTCTCGCTTCAGCCAATTGCTGGCCACAGGCTTAGAGGAGGTGTTGGCATGAATACGTATCAATATTTGTGGCGGCTTATTATGTACCGGCCCATACGGTATCTGGTTAACGCCATTGCTTGGACCGTTATCTATTTGGCGCCGATTGCGCCTGGACTTATAACGAAAGAGTTTTTCGATTCTCTGACAGGTACGTCGGCGCTAGGTTATGGTGTATGGGGACTGATCGCATTGTTAATGGCTGCAGCATTAGGGCGTATTATGCTGATTGTGATTGGTTTTATTACGGACGTTAATTTCCGCTTTCGTATGGGGATGCTGCTTAGACGCAACTTGCTCGAGCATGTATTAAAACAGCCTGGGGCACAAGCCATTCCCGTTTCGCCTGGGGAAGCAATTAGCCATTTCCGAGATGATGTCGATCAATCAGAAGAGGCAGCAAGCTGGTCGGTCGATGTGTTCGGAATGACCTGTTTTGCCCTTGTTTCGGGCTATATCCTGATTCAGATTGATGCTCAAATGACGCTGCTTGTGTTTATGCCGATCGTTCTCGTCATTACGGCTGCGCAGTTGGCTACGGTTCGCTTACAGAAATATCGTGCAGCTAGCCGCGAAGCTACCTCCAAGGTAACGGGAGAGATTAGCGAAATGTTCGGCAATGTGCAGGCGATTCAAGTCGCCGGTGCGGAGAAACGAGTGATTGCTCGGTTCAGCAGCTTCGGTGATGACCGTAGGAAAGCAATGCTGAAGGATCGGCTCATGGGTGAGCTGCTGGATTCGGTGTTTTCTAACTCGGTTAACTTGGGGACTGGGCTCATTCTATTGCTGGCTGGAACAAAAATGAGAGCTGGGACGTTTACCGTTGGTGACTTCGCTTTGTTCGTATACTATTTAACTTTTGTTACGCAGTTTATCACGAATGTGGGCAAATTTATTACGTATTTTAAGCAGATGAGTGTGTCGCTGGAGAGATTGACGTTTCTTTTGCAGGGGGCATCGGCTAAGGTTCTTACGATGGTTAATTCGCTGCATTTGAAGGTGGAGAATAAAGTGGCGGAAGCTACTGTGTCCACTATCCCTTTGGCTCAGGAAGGAAGAGAGAATGAAAGTCTGGGTCGGGTAAAGAGGGTGGATGGACTTGAGCATGAGGTTGCGAGTGGGCTAGTAGGGCAAGGACACGAGAGAGAAAATGCTAGTGGAGCAAATATAGGGCGAGGACTCGAGAGATTTAGCGTGGGTGAGGCAGAGCAAGAGATAGGATTCGAGCGTGAATTTTCGGATGAGGTAAAGCAAAAGGCAGGATTCCAGCATGAAATTGCGGTTGACGAGAGATACAATCGTGAAAAAGAGATTGATGTCTCGTTGCAGCGGCTAGATGTGAATGGACTGAGCTACGCTTACTCTGATACCGGCAGAGGGATCTCGGACATTCACTTCAGCTTGAAAAGAGGATCGTTCACCGTTATTACGGGAACGATTGGTTCGGGCAAGACCACGCTTGTTCGCTCGCTCCTTGGGCTTTTGCCCAAGGGAGAGGGAACGATTGCGTGGAATGGTGTGCCCGTCGAAGATCCGGGCACATTCTTTACACCGCCGCGGAGCGCTTATACCGCGCAGGTTCCGCGGCTATACAGCGATACGCTGCGCAACAATATTTTGCTCGGGCAAGCGGAGCAAGGCGATAGCTTGCAAATGGCCTTGCACGCGGCGGTGATGGAGTTCGACGTCGCGCAGCTGCCCGGCGGGCTGGACACCGTCATCGGCCCGCGCGGGGTGAAGCTCTCCGGCGGGCAAGCACAGCGGACGGCTGCAGCGCGCATGCTCGTGCGAGACGCCGAGCTGTATGTGTTCGACGACCTGTCGAGCGCGCTCGACGTCGAGACGGAACAGAAGCTGTGGGAACGGATGTTCCAGCGTCGAAGCGATGCGACTTGTCTGGTCGTATCCCACCGCAAAACGGCGCTCACACAAGCGGACCACATCATTGTAATGAAGGACGGGCGAATAGAGGCCGAAGGAAATTCGGAGGAACTGCTGCGGCAGAGTGCGACGTTTAGGGAACTGTGGTATGGCGATGAACGGCATTCATCATGAATATGTAGAGAAGCCTGAGAGAGCGGGCTTCTTTTTATTTGTGTAAAGGAAATTTGTTGGGATTTCACGAAGATATATGAACTCCTTTTCCAAAGGGCAAAGATTGTAATTCAGATATAATGAGGGCAAAATAAGGTAAGGAAAAACCTAAATTCAAGGAGTGAGAACAGAAAATGCTGAACCCCAAAAAACTAGCAGCTGAGAAAGCTGTTGAATTTATTGAAGATGGCATGGTAGTTGGATTAGGTACAGGATCAACAGCCTATTGGGCAATCCAAAAAATTGCTCAAAGAATACAGGAAGGACTTCGTATCAGGGCAGTAGCGAGTTCTAGAAACTCAGAAGAATTGGCAAATAAATTAGGAATTCCTATAGTGCCTTTTTCTGAAATAGATGTAATAGACATAACGATTGATGGTGCCGATGAGGTTGATAATGACTTGAATTTAATTAAGGGCGGAGGCGGCGCATTAGTCAGAGAGAAGATACTAGCAATAAATAGTAAGAAATTTTTCGTAATTGTAGATGAATCAAAACGAGTAGAATATCTAGGTGAATTTCTTTTACCGGTCGAAATCGTACCCTTTGCTGCGAATTTAACAATGAATAAATTAAAGGAACTAGGCTGTGACACGAGGATTCGAATGAGTAACGATAAGGAGTATATTACGGATAATGGAAACATAATCGTAGATTGTAACTTTGAAAAAATAGTAGAGCCCATAGAGCTAAATAAACAAATCAACGTAATTCCAGGTGTTGTTGATAATGGCTTATTTGCTCGCATGGTAAGTTCATTAGTCATTGGATATAACGATGGTAGGGTCATGATTATCGACCAACCATGAGGGTGGCATGAAATCACGTTATATGTATTTAGAAATGAGCTGCTGAAGTGAATTTAACAGCATGTTTTACAGCAAATATTATTCGAGGAATGCTCCAACGGGGGCTAGGTGCTGGGGGTGGGAAGTGGGAACTGGACTTGGCACTTAGCACTTAGCACTTGGTACTTAGCACTTAGCACTTAGCACTGGGAACTTGGAACTTGCAGAGGTTGTTGTTGTTGTTGTTGTTGTTGTTGTTGTTGTTGTTGTTTTGGTAGAGGTAGTTTCCTTAGAGTTTTTAGACTAGTGTAAAAACTCTATAGGAAGTTTTGAGCGAGGTGTCAAAACGCAAAGCAGGGAAAATCTACCAAAATAACGAATCTAAATAAGATCATTCTAACGAATAAATAAGGAGCGAAAGTACATATGCACGATACACCAAATCTACTCTTAATCTCAGACATACCTGGTTATGCGCCTCAAATTAGTAGGTTAATGTCAATGATGAATTACACGAGAAGTACTACGCTGTGAAGTGTGGAAGGACTCACAACCGAGCAATTAGACTATACAATCGACGAAACAAGCAACTCCATAGGCTCTTTGCTGCTGCACTTCGCAGCTGTCGAGGTTGCTTATCAGTTGGAGACTTTCGAGCACCGTGACTTGAACGAGGAGGAAATGAGAATATGGGGAGCAGCTCTCGAGCTTGGTGACCAAGGAAGAGCCCAGATTAAGGGGAATAACCTCGACTATTATCTCAACATCATGAGCGAAGTGCGAAGCAAAACGTATGAGGTTTTCAAGTCGTTGACAGATGATTGGTTGTATGAAGAGTATCCATTCTGGCAGAACCAGCCAGCCAACCATTATTTCATGTGGTACCACGTGTTTGAGGATGAGATTAATCATCGGGGACAGATTCGTTGGATGAGGAAACGACTTCCGGTGTTAAAGCAGTGAATTTTATCCCGATAGGAGGAGAGAAGAGATGGATACCAACAAACCACTTGGTTTGACCGCTTCGGTAGGCTTTCAAATTGGTGTAAGACGTACACTCCCCTTTTTCCAAGAGGAAGCTTGGGAGCTGTTGACTTCAACACGAGGGCGAAAGCTTTGGTTAGGAGATGCAACGTCGGTTGAGTTTGTGAAGGGACACAAGTTCGTGACGCAAGAAGGAACGACGGGAGAATTTCGTGTGGTGAAACCATTGGAGCAGCTTCGACTGACTTGGCAGCCTGTTAGCTTCCCAAATACGTCAACACTTCAAATTCGTCTGCTGTCTGCTACTAATCCAGGGAAAACAACGATTAGCTTCCATCAAGAGAAACTGGAAAGTGCGGAGCAAAGAGAAGAGATGAAAGCCCATTGGGAAGAAGTAATCAGCGGACTACTAGCTTTATCTGATGAAAAGTTCATACGATGACGAACACACTCATACTAGTCTTCATTCTGACGATGATTATCCATACAGCGGAAACGTTGTCATACTCGATTCGATATGCTGGGGTGCGAGTGAATAAGCT
This sequence comes from Paenibacillus sp. Soil724D2, assembly GCF_001427935.1. Classification (NCBI taxonomy): domain Bacteria; kingdom Bacillati; phylum Bacillota; class Bacilli; order Caryophanales; family Paenibacillaceae; genus Paenibacillus; species Paenibacillus sp. Soil724D2. Next base: position 59,850 of record NZ_LMRY01000001.1, on the reverse strand, counting down.
TGCCGTGGCACTCTCTTTAGTCGGCATTGTTGTCCTTGTATCGCGAACGGCGAATTTAATTCAGGCGCCAATGACTGCGCACTTCGTTGATTTTGCTAAGATCGAACCGACCTTCGATTTGGAACGATACCTGCGAATCAGTTTATTCGCCTCTTCGATTGGGACATTGATTGCGATTGCTTTATTCCCGTCTTTTATCAATCTCAGTGTTCGAGTCATTTCCCGGCTGGAAATCGCTGGATCGATTCCAAAACTCATAACGAGTGTAACGGTGACGCAGCTGAAGAACACGAAAAAATATTTGAAGAAGCCAAATGTCAAGCTGCTGAGCCAATTCCGTTATTTGGGGATTCCAAAACGATTCCTTTTGATTAATATTATGGTGACAGCTTTCTATTCGGTGGGTGTGCTTTCTTCCTTATATGCTGCGCATTTATTACCTGAATTTGCAACGACAGCCTCGCAAGCATCCGGACTTATTAACGGTATTGCTACTATTTTGCTTACCATATTCATAGATCCGCAGTTAGGTCTTATCACGGACAAGGCACTTCATGACGAATCCCAGCGTAGACAGCTTGGCAAAATCTATGCGCTGCTCATGACATCTCGATTTCTGGGCACATTGCTAGCGCAAGTTTTCCTTATTCCGTCTGCTCACTTTATTGGATGGATGGTCAAATGGTTTTTCTAATTGTTCGATTTCCTTTCCTTCATAGGGCTTGCTTGGTATAATAGCAAATATCATAGGAGCGCAGCTAGAAACGGAGCCAGAGAATGAAGAAGTTCAAGAAATTTTATATCGAAATTACAAGTGTTTGTAACTTGGCCTGTACTTTCTGCCCACAGACGAAGCGCCAAGCTAATTTTATTAAAATCGATACATTTACTAATATATTAGATCAAATTAAGCCGCACACGGATCACATTTATTTGCATGTCAAAGGGGAACCTTTGCTGCATCCGAAGATTGACGAACTGCTGGATTTGAGCCATGAGAAAGGCTTCAAGGTCAATATCACAACCAACGGTACGCTGATTAACAAAAATAGGCACAAGCTGCTGGACAAACCGGCGCTGCGGCAAATGAATTTCTCCTTGCACAGCTTTGATGGCCATGAAGGATCTGAGGATAAGGAAGGATATGTCACGAGTATCCTGCGATTTGCTAAGGAAATCGTTGCCAAGTCCAATGTGATTATCTCATTCCGTTTATGGAATCTAGATACGGACAATCAGACGAATCAAGAACGGCAGCGAAACCGTGAAGTGCTGGAATTGCTCGAGCAAGAGTTTGAGCTTGATTACAAAATCGATGAGAAATTCGTTCGCGGCACAGGCGTTAAACTGGCCGATCGCGTCTATCTGAATCAGGATCATGAGTTCCAGTGGCCGGATTTGAAAGCGGAAGAAATTGCAGGGCCGGGCTTCTGTCACGCATTGCGGAATCAAGCAGGCATTCTTGTTGATGGCACTGTGATTCCTTGTTGTCTAGATGGTGAAGGGGTTATTAATCTGGGCAATATCAACCAAACACCTTTCTCCGAAATTGTAGAGGGTGAACGGGCGAATCGATTGTTTGAGGGCTTTTCCAGACGTGAAGTTGTCGAGGAATTATGCCGCAAGTGCGGATATCGCGAACGTTTTAGTATGTAAAATAGGAGAGTTCATTCTAGCGGCGTGTGTGCTGCGGAATGAGCTTTTTTCTTACGTTTCTTTTTCTAGCGATTCTTTGCTTTTAAACAACTTTCGTGGGATAATATAAGTTTGATTCGATTCTATTTGTTGGGGGCACATTACGTGGGACGTTATCCATTTGCATATGATCACGCACAGCCATTCATGCAGCAGGTTTCTGACTGGATTGCGGATACATTTTATGAAGTTTTACCTGAAGCGGGTTTCGAGGTGCGTGACGAACAGATTTACATGGCGTTCCAGTTAGAACGAGCTTTTGCTGAGAAATCGACCATTTTTGCGGAAGCAGGGGTGGGTACGGGGAAAACGCTTGTCTATTTATTGTATGCGATATGTTACTCGCGTTTCATGAAGAAACCAGCTATCATCGCTTGTGCGGATGAATCTTTGATTGAGCAATTGGTCAAGCCAGGTGGGGATATTGATAAAATATCGCGTCATTTGGATCTCGTTATTGATGCACGGCTTGCCAAATCGCCTGACCAATATGTATGTCTCGTCAAGCTTGATGAGGCGCGATTCGGACACGAGGATACTGGCATATATAGAGAACTGTATGAAGGACTTCCTGACTTCGTTCACACGCGTGAAGCGCTGCAAACCTTTCATGCTTATGGGGACCGTAAAAACTACCCACACCTGAATGATGAGCAATGGAACAAGGTGAGTTGGGATGCTTATCAGGATTGTTTCGTCTGTGATAAGCGCCATCGCTGCGGCCAAACGTTATCTCGTGAAGCTTATCGACGTTCGGCAGATTTGATTATCTGCTCACATGATTTCTACATGGAACATGTATGGACTTACGACGGAAGAAAGCGTGAAGGCCAGCTTCCTTTGCTGCCGGATCATTGTACGGTTGTTTTTGATGAAGGACATCTGATGGAATCGGCTGCTCAGAAAGCACTAACGTACAAGCTGAAGCATATGGTGTTCGAGGAATTAGTGATCCGTTTGTTAAAAGGAGAAGTGCGTGAGACGTTAGCCGTCTGTATTGATCAGGCTATTGAGCAAAGCGAACTCATGTTCGAAGTGCTTGAAAGCTGCTGTCAACCGATTGTTGGATCGGATCGTAAGCAGATTGTCATCAACGACCGACTGCTGCGAGAGATCCATCGTCTAAGTGATATTTTATCGGAGATTGAAGAGGAGCTTGTCTTTGAAGGTGAAATGTTCACATTAAATGACTACCAGCTTAAGATCGTGGAAGAACATTTGGAAATGATGCAGAAAGCGCTGGCATTGTTCCGCAACGATCAAACCTTCATTTGTTGGGCCACTGAAAGCATTACAGGTCTTAGCCTTGTGATCATGCCAAGAACCGTGAAAGAAGTGCTGAAAGAGCATGTGTTTTCTTCCAAAATGCCAATCGTTTTCTCATCGGCTACACTGTCTGTTGAGGGTTCATTCGATTATGTGGCTAACAGTTTGGGCCTTGATAAGTATCTTTCATTTTCTGTGAATTCTCCTTTTGATTATGCCGAGCGGATGGAAGTGATCGCACCGAAATGGGATTCTGGCGGTACGTTTCAAGAAAAGATGGAATCCGCGGTTCAATTGTTAAAAAGAACAGAAGGAAGAGCGCTTATTCTGTTCCCAACCCACGAAGAGCTGCAGCGGTTTAAACGGGAAATCAAAGGTCGTTCGGATTGTTCGGAATTGACGTTCTTGTTTGAAGGGGATCAAGAAATCAGCCATTTGATTGCCTCTTTCCAGGGGGATGAACACAGCGTGTTGTCTGCAGTCACCCTATGGGAAGGACTTGATATACCGGGTCCTTCTTTGTCCAACGTCATTGTCTGGTCGCTGCCGTTTCCTCCACAAGATCCTGTTTTCAATGCGAAGCGTCAAGCATCAACTTCGCCGTACGAAGAGGTGGATATTCCTTATATGCTGTTAAGGCTGAGACAAGGAATCGGGCGCTTGATTAGAACCCGCGAAGATAGTGGTATTATTGCCATCTTCAATGATGAACTGCACGATAACGTGGTGCTTCGTGAGCACATTGTTCGCATATTACCCGCTGGTGTTACACTGAAAAGTGAATAGTTTATTTGGGTGGATGGTTCTATGTGAACCAAATGTCGCGAAATCGCACCCATCCAAGCGAATCGAGGGAGATGCCGCGAATCGATGGATGGTAAGCGGTTTTGAGATGCTTTCGATATAGAAATAGCAGGCTGTGGCGCTGCTTGAGCTGGGATTCCAACTGCTCGAGCAGTGCCATTCTGCGTTTCGGGTCGGCCTCGGAACGCAGCAATTGTAAGCTGTTATCGAGCATGGTCTGCACTTCAGGCGCAGCATGCTGCCGCATGCTCTTGTACATATCGTAGAGCCGCAGCTCGCGATGCTCGTCTAGCATCACGGCAAACAGCAGCAGATCGGCCGTCATGCGCAGCTCGCCCTTGAATTCCTCAGCAGGAATGAGCAGGATTTCGATTGTGATTCCGGACATTGCGTACATTTTCTGCAAGAGGAGCGCATCCTGCTCATATTGCGGGATGGTCGCAAGCTTCAGTACGTCTCCCTGATAGCCGGCAGCTTCTAGCAGCTGTTTGATTTCAATTAGCTGGTCAGCCGTGCTAATTACATGATTGGAATGAACCGTATCTTGTTGTGGCTGCAAGAAAAAGCTATTTGCCTCTTCAATCACATCGCCCGAGAGCTGTTCCAGCAAATAGGGTCGATCCAAAGTTAAGTTAAGTGCCTCGCGATTCAATGGATTCTTTAACGGTCCGTCTTTCAATTCATTCACGGTCATGAATTTCGTCGTCATGCCGGATTGCCTTACTTGCTGCCAACGCTGCGCTTCCATGTCTGAAATTCGCACGTTGTGCATGACTTGGAAAGGCTGTTTTTCAGCTGATAATTCCGTCTGTTCATTCTCCGGCAATGTCCACACTTCGACCCGATCCAAGAACCCGCGTCCCTGAAAATAAGCAGGGAATGCCTCCAAGATCCATATCCCTTGTTCGTGTCCAGTTAAACGGAAAGGTCCTGTGCCAATGGGTGACTTATCCATCAGTCCGCCGGCTGTTTCACACACATCTGCTGGGACGATAGAAGCACGATTGGTAGTTAAGAATCCGAGAAATAATTCATTGTGTTCAGACAGTTGAATGCAAACTGTTGTTTCATTTGGTGTTGTGATGTCAATGATGCCCGCATAAGCCCAGCTATACAGACCACGCGGCGCTAAGCGCCCAAGCCGTTCAAGTGAATATTTCACATCGCTCGCCAGCATCTCGCGGCCATGATGAAACTGCACACCTTTGCGGAGATAAAAGGTCCATAAGGTGCGAGAAGCATCTACATCCCACGCGTGGGCAAGATGAGGTAGGATCTGATCTCCTTTGGCATCCATCCGAACGAGCCCATCGAAGAGCTGATTCACCAGATGCGATTCCCCCGCATAATGAATGGCTGCAGGGTCTAAGGCGTGAATCGTTTGCGTAAGCGGGAAGCGCAAAATATCCGTTCGACGCTGACCTTGCACTTCAGACCGAAAGCCGAATTGCCCTGACAACCAAACTTGGAATTGTTCTCGTAGGGTAGATGCATGCTCGGCTGCTTGCAGCAGTTCAAGTGCAGAATGCAAATCCTGTTTCGCGACTAATTCCTTTGCTTCCTCCAGAAGCATATCTTCTTTACGTGCATGGAAAATAAGGGTTGAGCGATTACCGCGGCCTTTTTTTGGCAGCCAAGTGAGCCACTTCTCCTGCTGCATTCGCTTGAGAAGCAGCACCATATTACGGTGCGTACAGTCCAAATGTAACGCTAGCTCTTCTAATGTTATTTCGAGTGGATGCTCTTCATGGTCCTGGGGAAATGAACGTCGAAGTGTTAAATAATGTTTGCGTATTTTCACCTTTAGCCTCCGGAAATAAAATATGAAATTATGAAATTTAAACTTACACTTTTTGTTCTTGTTTTACAGGTTACAATAAAGGGCAGGAAATAACAAATGCTTTTGCTGCTTTACCATTTGTAAAACAAAGGAGAAAAAGTCCAATGAGAGATCCTGCTCCATGGCAAAGAAAATACGGTTTAATGCTTATGTACGCATGTTTATTTGGTTTCATGGTTCAATACATGTTTATTGACCATGCCGCCGGCATCTCTGCTCTGATTAGTGTGCTTGGCTTTTACAGCCTTTACTTTTACGCCATAAAAGGAAGATTGGGCGGCTTTGAGCCGTGGGAAGGACAAAATAAAGCGGGTTGGTTCCTTCTAGTTCCTGTTGTATTAATTGCTTTGACGTATACATTGTTTGCTAACAATCTGTTCCATACGCTTAATTTGCTTGCCTTACCCATATGCATTGCGATGCAGACGATTGTCTTGTCGCGCAATAGTAAGCATGCATGGTATCATGCAACATTCCTGCAGGATCTGCTTAGACATTGTTTTGGCAGGCCGATTGCTTACTTGTCTGTACCTTTTGGGATGATCAAAGCTTGGCTACCGAGTAGAAAGACCGAAAAGGAGTCTGCTTGGGGAAAGATGGGGAAAGTAGGCGCAGGCCTCTTGTTGGCTGCCCCCATATTGTTCATCGTTATTGGGTTATTGGCTTCTGCGGATCTTGTTTTTCAATCTTGGGTAGCCGGGATCCCGCACTGGTTCAACGGAATATCGTTTGCTGAGGGGATTGTACGTACCGGGTTTGCGATAGGGATAACCCTGTACACGTTCTGCTATTTATGGGGAATTCTTTTTCCAAAAGTCATCGAAGTCAGCCAAACGCCTCAAGAGACTATTGAGGAATCTGCGGCTGTGAGCAAAAAGATTCTGATTGATCCAATAACAGCCGGTACTTTGCTCGTGTGTGTGAATGTTGTCTACGTGCTGTTCGCGATCATTCAGTTCTCCTATTTATTCGGAGCAGCGAATGGGTTTTTACCTAATGGTGTGCTTTATGCGGAATACGCGCGAAGAGGGTTTGCCGAACTTGTTGCCGTAGCTATTATCAATATCTCTCTGCTGTTTCCAGGCCTGCATTGGATCCGCCGCAGCGGTCAAATGGGTGAAACCATTCGAAAAGGATTGCTGACGATGCTCGTCGGATGCACGATCGTGATGCTCATTTCCGCTTATGGAAGGCTTTCGTTATATGAAGAGGCTTATGGCTTCACGCAAACGAGATTACTCGTTCATGGATTCATGATATTCTTAAGTGTTCTATTTATCATTGCTTTATTCCGAATCTGGATGGAGCAGATGTCCTTGTCAAAAGCTGTTATTACAACGGCAATCCTGGCCTATCTGGTGATGAATTACATGAATATTGAGCAACGAATCGTAATCAATAACATGGAGCGGTACGAAAGAACGGGAATCATCGACCTTGAATATTTGGGGAGACTCTCTACCGACGTGATTCCGCCACTTAAAGAACAGCAAGCCAAGCACCCTGATTTGAGGATACAAGCAACCATAGATCGCATTAAAGCAAATTCCGGAGACTATTCATGGCCTTCCTGGAATCTATCCAAGCATCAAGCAAGACGGTAATTGTAAAATATTTCAAAACATTTCGTTTCGATCTCAAAGCAGCTGGGTATAAATTCCTATCAACACATAACCCACACTAAGGAGGAAGAAACGTTATGAAAAAAAATCTATCTATCGTACTTACATCTGCAATGGCTTTATCCATGTTCTCATCTGTCGCATTCGGAAAAACGTCATCTGACTTCGCAGATTTGAGCCAACTGGACGCCTCTACCAAAGCCAAATTCGATGCAATGATTAGCACAGGAATTTTTGATGGCATGACCGCAACGACGTTCGGATTAAAGAGTCCAATGAACCGTGCACAGTTCGCTAAAGTTGCGGCAATGATTTTGGATCTTCCGATTAATACTAGTTTAAGAGTTTCCTCTTATACAGATGTAAGTATATATGATCAAGCCAATGGCTATGCATTACCTTATATTGAAGCTTTGAAAACAGCTGGTATTACGAATGGCTTCAGCGATGGTGCTTACAACCCGGCTGGTCAAGTGACAAAGGAAGAGCTAGCTACATTCTTGGTACGAATCCTAGGTAAGGAAGCAGAGGCAGGCAATAAGACCCTAACGGATGGCTCCGTCTCTAATTGGGCAAAAGGGTACGTAGCTCTTGCATTGAACTTGAAGCTTCTCCCAGAAACAATAGGTGCTTTTGAAGGTCAAATGCCTGCTACCCGTGAACTGTTGGTAACTGGCGCTTATGAAGCAAAACAACAATACATACCTGGTAAAATCGCGTTAGTTAGCGCACAGGCTGTTGGAGCAAGTAAAGTGAAAGTTTGGTTTAATCAAACAGTAGATAAGACAAAAGCAAGCCTTACATTAAGCAAAGGAACGTTGAATGTTCCGGTAACTGTGACTTGGTCTGATGATGGCAAGTGGGCTACTTTACTCACATCTTCACCGATCAGTGAAGGAGATTATACAACTGCTATTACTGGGCTAGACGGATCGACAGTATCGAGAAATGAAGTCTATTTCAGAGCACAAGCGGAGCAGGTGACCGAAATCAACTTCATCAATCCAGAAGAAACTATTGCGAACAGCACAGCTGCAACGATTAGAGTGAAAGCCTTGAATCAATATGGAGAGACGGCATCCCTTGGAACCTCGGGCTATACCGCTATTGTTGCAGGATCAGCTCCGGCAGATTTTAAAAAGGATGAGTGGGGCAACTTGGTCATTATTGCTAACATCAAAGAAGCGAATAGTTCTCAGATGAAAGATTATATACCCGTTACCGTTTATGTGAATAATAGTAAACTTAGTACATCTCGAAGCTTCAAAGTAGGCAACGCACCTGTTCTCAGTTTCATTGAACCGAACAAAATAACCTATTCGAATATGAAAAATAGATTGATTGATGTGGGCGATAAAGCATCCATTTCATTGAATTTGTTTGACCAGTATGGGAACCCGATCTTCAAAAAACAGTTTGATCAAAATGAGGTTACTTCAAAGAGCTTGACGCCTGTTGTATCGCCTGAAAATCCAAACCTCGAGATTGTAAAAGCGGGCACTTCGCTAGGAACAACTGATTTATTTGATGAAAATGGGAACGCCCGCTTTGAAGTGAGACTGACTGCCAAGCCACTGAACGAAAGCACTCATAAGATTACTATTTATAACGAGGCTGCTCATGCTACAGTGAGTGTGGATGTATACTAATTGCTGCTTTTTAAAGGCTGCTTATTCTCTGGCGACAGAAAGTAAGTAGTTTTTTTTGCTGTATTGGAAATTATGCAAGATGCTGATTTGTGGATAAGAGATGTAAGCTGAGAAGTCGATTTCCGACTTCTCAGACACTGTCGACGAGCTTCGGCTCGAGGAACTCTCGTTGAAAGCGCGTTTTTCGCGCTTCTTTGTTTGGGGCAACACCATTAAGTGCGTTTTTCGCGCTTAATTGTTCTTAAGGCGAAGCCTTCCGCGAAATGGGGAAGTAGAAAGACAGGTTGTACAGTGTACAACAATTTCCTTGATATCTTGTGGGTAAGCTGAAGATGTTGTATGCTGTACAACATCTTAGCCTTTATTTATGTTTTTGGGTTAATTTGGGTATAGTATTGATGTATTTTTTACAACATTCGCGTGGAATACCCGCATAAGCCAAATATTTTTGTTGTGTAAACTACTATACATGAGAACGTGTGTTTGGTATACTGAAGATAACGCAAATTTGGTAATAATTGGTGGGATCGAGGAGTAAATGGGATAATAAGATCGTTAAAATGAAATTGAAATTCGTAAAGAGGAAGGAAGTCAATCAAAATGAATATTGTAGAGAGTCAAACCCAATCTGAGGAGGACAACTCAGAAATAAAGAAAAGTGTCCCATGGATTTATTATGTGATCTTTTTTGCCGTTTTGAATGAATCCGTGTTCAATGTATCCACCCCAAGTATTTCCAAGCAGTTCGGTCTGGATGCTTCCGGTGTAAGTTGGGTAGTCACGATCTTTTTTATCGTCTTCGGTATGGGTATGGTTATTTTTGGGAAGCTTTCCGATATGTACAGCATCAAAAAGTTGATTACAATAGGGATTTCCCTTTACGCTTTTGGGTCCATATTGGGTTTTGTATGCCAATCGTGGTATCCCGCAGTCATTTTATCTCGGGCCATACAAGGGGCCGGTGGCTCAGCTATCCCAGCCTTGATTTTCGTCATGGTAGCCCGGTTTTTCACTGTGAAAGAACGGGGAAGAATGTTTGGTATCATTACATCGACCGTTTCATTCGCGATTGGGATCGGACCTGTGCTTGGCGGTTATATTGCAGGATCGTTTCACTGGGCCTTTTTGTTTCTTGTTGCGGTACCAGTTGTCATTGCTATTCCTTTTTTTCAAAAGTTTCTGCCAGTTGAACCTCGCAAAGAAGGTAAATTGGATGTTGTAGGAGCGGTACTATTAGGTGTGATCATATCAACGCTTATTTTGTTTACGACCGAAGGAAATTGGATCTACTTGGGAATTGTAATGATAGCTCTTGTGCTATTTATCGTTCATATTCGCAGGGCGAAGGAGCCGTTCGTCGAACCTGCACTTTTCACAAATTCTCTTTACCGAAATGGTCTCATCATCGGCTTTCTCATTTTTGGCACCGTGATGTCGGTCATGTTCGTTATACCGCTGATGCTAAGTAACATATACGGGCTAGACACAGAACATATTGGACTTATTATGTTTCCTGGAGCGATTAGCGCGGTCGTATTTGGGAAAGTAGCCGGCAATATGACGGTCAAGCGAGGAAGCCATTATGTTGTCTATCTAGGATTGATATTAATAGCAGCTAGTCTTTTACTGCAATCTTCATCGATCGGACTTTGGGTTTGGTACATTGGAGCAGCCCTCATCATGATGTACATCGGATTTTCTTTCATGCAGACGGCATTAACGGAAACGATTACGCAAATTTTGCCGGTTCAACAAATTGGCGTCGGGATGGGCTTTTTTAATATGACATCAACGATTTCCGGAGCGGTCGTGACGGCACTTGTTGCCAAAGTGATGGAGAAAGAGCTGCTTGCTTTTCCGCTTCATCCTCTACTATCAGACTCGCACGCCTACTTGTACGGCAATCTCATTCTGATCTTATGCTTAGTTGTTATAGCAAGCACAGTTCTTTATTTCGTATCTTTTGGAAAGAAAAATCAACAGCTGGTCAATGAACTGGTATAAATAATGGAATACCAATGAACTTGGAAGAGCCAACCCCTACAAAGGTCTGGCTCTTTTAATTTTTTAGTGCAGCTCCGAAGGTATAAGCATTTGTAAAAGGGTGTATATATAAAGCATAGAACTGAAAGCGTTTACAGCTTGTCCTATTCAACCCATCGACCGAATATATCCTCGGCAGAAACATGAAGGAATGTCCATCATGTCGAAGGAGGCAGTCGAATGCATGTGTCCTATACGGATGAACAGAACATGATTCGTTCCATGGTTCGTGATTTTGCGATTAATGAGGTAGAGCCGACGGCTGCACAGCGGGATGAAGAAGAGAGATTTGATCGAAATTTGTTCGATAAGATGGGAAAGCTTGGTTTGACGGGCATTCCGTGGCCTGCAGCGTACGGTGGGCTTGCGTCCGATTTTCTGACCTATGCTATGGTCATTGAAGAGCTTTCTAGGGTATGTGGTTCCACAGGAGTTATGCTTTCCGTTCATACCTCTCTAGTCAGTTGGGCGATATACAAGTATGGCACAGAAGAACAGAAACAAAAGTTTTTGCGGCCTTTATCAGAAGGCAAGAAGCTAGGAGCCTATAGCTTAACGGAAAGCGGTTCCGGCTCCGATGCTGGGGCGATGAGGACAACAGCGATAAAGGACGGGGACAGTTATGTCCTTAACGGATCCAAACTATTTGTTACAAATGGAGGGGAGGCGGAGGTTTACATTGTTTTTGCGATGACGGACTTGCAGCAAAGGCAAAAAGGGTGCAGCGCCTTTATCGTAGAAAAGGGAGCTGCTGGATTCATTTTTGGAAGTAAAGAAAAGAAGCTAGGCATTCGATCATCGCCGACAATGGAACTGAGGTTTGAGAATTGCCGTGTTCCTGTGGAGAATTTGCTAGGGCCGGAAGGGGAAGGCTTCCGAATTGCCATGAAAAGTCTGGATGGCGGACGTATCGGAATTGCTGCTCAAGCGCTTGGAATTGCTCAAGGCGCTTTAGATGCTTCAATTGCTTATGCTAAAGAGCGTAATCAAGTAGGAAAGCCGATAGGTGGGCAGCAAACGACTGCTTTTAAAATCGCTGATATGGCAACTCACATTGAAGCAGCTAGACTGCTTACCTATCAGGCCGCCTGGCGGGAAAGCAAGGGCTTAACATATGGAAAGCAAGCTGCTATTGCCAAGCTTTTCGCCAGTGATACCGCTGTTCAGGTCTGCATTGAGGCTGTGCAAATTTTTGGAGACGACGGCTATACCAAGGATTTCCCTGTAGAGCGGTTTTTGCGCGATGCGAAGGTGACCCAGATATATGAAGGGACGAACGAGATTCAGCGAATTGTGATATCCCGAATGCTACTTGCCGACTGAAGGAAGTGAAACGAACGGAGGAAGGGAGAGCGATGAGATGAGTGACGACTATTTGCCTGGACTTGAAAATGTCATTGCTAGCGAGACGAACATCTCGTATCTGGATGTGGAGAAGGAGGAAATTGTTGTTCGCGGGTATGACCTTATTGAGCTTGCCCAACATGTAACCTATGTGGACATTGTAGGGCTGCTCTTAGACGGAGCACTGCCTAATTCAGATGAACGGCATTCGATCGAAGAGAAGTTGAGATCGGAATATGGATTACCTCCAAATGTGAAGGCGATTCTACAACTACTCCCCGAGCATGCCGACTTCATGGATGTTCTGCGAACAGGCATCTCAGCAATAGCAAGTTACGATGTCGAACTTGAGGATCGTTCCAGAGAAGCCAATACCCGTAAAGCCATTCGATTGCTCGCGAAAGTGCCGGAAATTGTAGCCAACGGATTTCGCGCGCAAACGAAGCAGCCATTCATAGACCCGCGCAAAGAGCTATCCTATACAGCCAATTTCTTATATATGATCACAGGACGCATTCCATCCAAGATAGAAGAGGCTATCTTTGATCAATCACTGATCGTCTATAGTGAGCATGAAATGCCGAATTCAACGTTTGCTGCGCGTGTAATTGCATCCACACAATCCGATCTTTACGGTGCCTTAACTGGCGCGGTTGCTTCACTCAAAGGGACTCTGCACGGCGGTGCGAATGAAGCGGTCATGGCGATGCTTTTGGAGGCGGGATCGGAAGCAAATCTTGAAGCACTCATGCTTAATAAGTTAGCAAAGAAAGAACGAATTATGGGCTTTGGACATCGAGTTTATATGAAAAAGGCGGATCCACGTGCACTGCTTATGAAAGAGGCACTAGCGGAACTCGCCATAGACAAAAATCAACCAGAGCTCTACAACATGTGTGTCCTTGGGGAAGAAGTCATGAAGCGAGAAAAGAATTTGCATCCGAATTTGGATTATTACGCAGCTCCTGTTTACTATTTGCTTGGGATTCCCATTGATTTGTTTACACCGGTATTTCTTGCTGCCCGCACGATCGGCATAAGTGCGCATGTGATCGAACAACATGATAATAATCGACTCTTTCGACCACGAGTTCATTATAAGGGACCTCGAGATCTACACCCTCCTCAGCTACCGAATCACTTAAGCAGAAAGGACGAATACGAATGAGTAGTTCCAGATATCTGGAAAATAAGGAGATGACCTTTGACCCCTTAATCGAGGAAATTGCCGACTATACATTGGCAAAAGAGATTGAAAGTGAGGAAGCGTATCGCATCGCACAGCATGTCTTATTGGATTCACTTGGCACCGGATTACTCGCCTTGCGATTCCCGGATTGTACGAAGCATTTGGGGCCGATTGTACCAGGTGCAAGCTTACCGGGTGGTGCCCGTGTGCCGGGGACGAGATACGAGCTAGACCCTGTCCATGCGGCTTTTAATATCGGATGTATGATTCGTTGGCTAGATTATAACGATACATGGCTGGCTGCTGAATGGGGGCATCCTTCGGATAATCTTGGCAGTATTCTTGCCGTCGCCGATTATCTTAGCCGCAATCGAGTTGCTGAGGGGAAAAAGCCGCTTATGATGAAAGATGTCCTCACCATGATGATTAAAGCGCATGAGATTCAAGGAGTGCTTGCACTTGAGAACAGCTTAAACCGTGTAGGGCTGGATCATGTTCATTTTGTGAAAATAGCATCGACAGCCGTTGCTGCGGCAATGTTGGGGGCGAACAGAGAAGAGTTGTGCAGCGCGCTTTCTAACGCATGGATTGATGGTGCAAGCTTAAGAACGTATCGGCATGCTCCGAATACAGGTTCCCGTAAATCATGGGCTGCCGGTGATGCCACAAGTCGTGGGGTACGGTTAGCTTTGATGGCTGTAGGTGGCGAAATGGGCTATTCGTCGGCTCTTACCGCGAAAATCTGGGGCTTCCAAGATGTTTTATTTCAAGGAAAAGAACTCACATTAGGTCGTTCACTAGGTTCCTATGTGATGGAAAATATTCTATTTAAAATATCATTTCCTGCTGAATTTCATGCTCAAACAGCCGTCGAGTGCGCATTAGAGCTGTACCCAAAAGTACACAAGCGACTGGATGAGATTGCTCACATCACATTGACTACCCATCAATCTGCGATTCGGATTATTGATAAGAAGGGACCTTTGCACAATCCTGCTGATCGAGATCATTGTTTGCAATACATGGTAGCGATTGGGCTGCTGTTTGGTACATTGACCGCTGAGCATTATGAAGAAATGGTCGCTAAGGATCCTCGGATTGATGCGCTTAGGGAGAAAATGGTCGTTGTCGAGGATGAGCAGTACAGCAAAGATTACTTGGATCCTGACAAACGTTCGATCGCCAACGCGGTCCAAGTTCATTTCAAAGACGGTACGAAAACGGAGAAAGTCGTTTGCGAGTATCCGATCGGGCATCGAAGGCGTCGTGAGGAAGGTTTACCTAAGGTTATTGAGAAATATGAAGCAAATCTACTAACTCGGTTTCCTCGTCAGAAGACGACAGATATACGGAAGCTCTCCCTTGATTATGAGCGGTTGATTCAAACGCCTGTTCATGAGTTTATGGCGCATTTTATTATATGACCATCGGTTAATAAGGTCGGCGAGATGCAGGAGGTCTTTATGTCATGGCTGATTGAAGAAGAACCGGATCAACAACGATTGGCCGCTGAATTTCGTCAGCTTGTTGGTGCTGGTCCAATAGTCAAAATTCCAGGTACCCACGACGGAATGGCAGCAAGATTAGCCAAACAAGCTCATTTCAAAGCCATTTATTTATCGGGAGCTGCTTATACAGCTAGCAGGGGACTACCTGATTTAGGCCTCATATACTCTAATGAGGTGGCTGAACGTGCCCGTGAGCTGGTTCGTGCATCCGGTCTTCCTCTACTTGTCGATATAGACACCGGATTCGGCGGTATTTTAAACGTAGCAAGAACGGCTAAGGAAATGGTGGAGGCGAAAGTCGCAGCCGTTCAGATCGAGGATCAGGAAATGCCGAAAAAGTGCGGACATTTGAATGGAAAGAAGCTCATTTCGGCTGAAGAGATGATTCAGAAAATTCGAACGATCAAAGCCGTGAGTCCGACGTTATTTATCGTTGCGCGTACGGATGCCAAAAGCGTCGAGGGAATGGATGAAGCGATTCATAGAGCACAGCAATATCTTGCAGCCGGAGCGGATGCGATTTTTCCAGAAGCGCTGGAGAGTCAGGAGGACTTTCAACACTTTAGTAAGGAAGTGGAGGGTCCACTTTTAGCAAATATGACGGAATTCGGGCGAACTCCTTATTATACGGCGGAGCAATTTGAAAGCTGGGGATTCCATATGGTCATTTATCCAGTCACTTCACTTCGCGTAGCTGCCAAGGCCTATGAAAGAGTTTTTGAGGAAATCAGTCAAACAGGAACTCAAAATGGCTCTCTCAGCCGTATGCAAACCCGGAGTGAGCTGTATGATACGATTCGATATTACGATTATGAAGCATTAGATGAAAAAATTGCCAAAACGATTTTGAATGAAAATGAGTAGCGGTCTATGAACCATCCTCACTGAGCTTCTGAAATCGGTGGGGTCTTTGCGCACACATAAGTCATCTAGAGGAGGTCTTGCAGGCATGGACTTTAGCTTGTCGGAGGAACTGGAAATGGTTCGCAGTATGGTCCGTGATTTCGCCGAAAACGAGGTAGAACCGAGTGCTGCCCTTCGAGATGAGGATGAACGGTTTGATCGGACCTTATTTGACAAAATGGGAGAGCTTGGTCTGACAGGGATTCCTTGGGCTGAGAACTACGGTGGGCTTGGCTCCGATTATCTGACCTATTGTCTGGTTGTAGAAGAACTATCACGTGTGTGCGCTTCTACAGGTATTACTCTGTCTGCACATATTTCGCTTGCGGGCTGGCCTATCTATACCTTTGGGACGGAGGAGCAGAAAATAAGGTTTCTACGCCCGATGGCAGAAGGGAAGAAGCTTGGGGCATACGGTCTGACAGAGATAGGCTCAGGCTCCGATGCTGGATCTATGAGAATGACAGCCATACGAGATGGGGATCACTATGTATTAAACGGCTCCAAAAAATTCATTACCAATGCAGGTGCTGCGGACATTTATATCGTTATCGCTTTGACGGACCCTTCGCAAAAGCACAAAGGCTGCAGCGCATTTATCGTAGAGAAAGACACACCCGGATTTACGTTTGGCAAAAAGGAAAGAAAGTTGGGCATTCGCTCATCGCCGACGACGGAGATCCGTTTTGATAACTGCCGCATACCCAAGGAAAACTTACTCGGAAATGAAGGAGAAGGGTTTAAAATTGCCATGCGCACGCTTGACGGCGCTAGAATTGGAATCGCGGCTCAGGCAGTGGGGATCGCGCAAGGAGCACTGGATGTCTCGTTGGCCTATGCCAAAGAACGCAAACAGTTTGGAAAGCCTATTGCTCAACAGCAGGCGATTGGTTTTAAGCTTGCGAATATGGCAACCAAAATCGAAGCGGCAAGGCTGCTGACGTATCAAGCCGCTTGGCGAGAAAGTCAGGGATTATCATACGGCAAAGAATCTGCTTATGCCAAGCTTTTTGCTGGAGACACGGCCATGGAGGTGACGGTAGAAGCTGTTCAAATCTTCGGAGGATATGGCTATACAAAAGAATTCCCCGTTGAACGTTATATGCGCGATGCCAAGATCACACAAATCTATGGAGGGACGAACGAAATCCAGCGAGTGGTCATTTCTCGAAGCCTTCTTGCTGATTGAGGAAGGGAGGTGCAGCCGTGTCAACTGTGGGTTCGGAAACCAACTATCGTGTGAAGCATAAGGTGAGATTCGTAACGGCTTCGGCTTTATTTGACGGCCACGATGTGTCCATTACGATTATGCGGCGCATTCTTCAAGCCAGTGGAGCGGAGGTCATTCATCTAGGGCATAACCGATCCGTAAGGGAAATTGTGCAGGCAGCTATTCAGGAGGACGTTCAGGGAATTGCCGTCTCATCGTATCAAGGCGGGCATGTCGAGTTTTTTACTTATATGCTTGATTTATTGCGGGAAAAAGGGGCGACTGAGATCAAAGTCTTCGGTGGCGGAGGAGGTGTGATCCTTCCTTCGGAAATCAAAATGCTGCATGACTACGGCGTTACTCGCCTATTTTCACCTGATGATGGAAGGGAGCTTGGCTTGCAAGGGATGATTAACTTCATGATGAAGGAGTGTGATTTTAGTACGGTTTCTGGTTATGCCCAAGGTTACGAAGTAAGTGGAGTAGGGCAAATCAAAGATCATAGGTCGATAGCCCGCTTCATTACAGCTGCTGAACTAGCTTGTGAAAGCAAGGAATCGATATCGGAGATAGAGACATTAAGTAACACGCAGTTGAGTGGGGCCACATGTCCAGTTGTTGGCATCACAGGCACGGGAGGAGCGGGTAAAAGCTCCCTAACCGATGAATTAGTCCAGCGTTTCCTGCGTCAGTATCCGGATAAAACGATCGCTATCCTATCGGTCGATCCAACCAAGCAGCGAAGCGGCGGCGCTTTGCTCGGGGATCGCATCCGCATGAATGCTGTTCACAACGACCGCGTGTATATGCGAAGTATGGCAACACGGGGCTCGGGCAATGAACTATCCCTTGCAATCACTCCTGCCATTGCCATCTTGAAGGCGTCCGATTTTGATCTCGTTTTGGTGGAAACCAGCGGAATTGGTCAAGGTGATCATCAGATTACCGAAGTAGCTGATGTGTCGCTCTATGTGATGACAAGCGAATTCGGTGCGCCTTCGCAATTAGAGAAGATTGATATGCTTGATTACGCAGACCTGATCGCGATTAATAAATTCGACCGAAGAGGCTCTGCGGATGCACTTCGAGATGTGAAGAAGCAAGTTCAGAGAAATCATGGTTTATTTGATTTGAATTTTGAAACCATGCCTGTCTATGGAACGATGGCTAGTCAATTTAACGATGCTGGTGTGGATACATTATTCCGTGCACTCATCGATACCTTGAATCGAAAATGTGCCTTGCAGTGGCCTATTCAGGGCTTTTCATCTGGTCATGCTGCTGCTAAGACGCATGTCATCATACCAGCTGACCGCACACAATATTTAGGAGAAATCGCGAATACGGTACGGGCGTATCATGCGTACGCAGAAAGGGAAGCCGAACTGGCCACTGCCTGCTACCGAATTGAAGGGGCGATAACGGCCCTACAGCAGGAGCTTGGTGCAGACGAAAATATATCTGTGCTGCAAACACTTAAGATGAATGTAGAGACGCGTATGCAAAAAGAAACTCGCCATCTACTGGCCCAGTGGCCGGAGCTGCAAAGAAAATACACAAGCAAAACATTAACAACCCGAGTAAGGGATAAAGAATTTGTAACAGAGCTAACAACGTCAAGTTTATCAGGGCTGGATATCCCGAAGGTGAGCTTGCCTAAATACCGCGATGCAGGAGACCTCATTCGTTGGATGTACCGTGAGAATGTTCCGGGGGAATTTCCCTTTACAGCAGGTGTTTTTCCTTTCAAACGAACAGCGGAGGACCCCAAGCGTCAGTTTGCAGGCGAAGGGACGCCGGAACGCACTAATCTACGTTTTCATTATTTGTCGCAGAATGATCTAGCCAAGCGGCTCAGCACTGCTTTCGACTCCGTCACCTTGTATGGGGAGGATCCTGATGAACGGCAAGACATTTACGGCAAGATCGGTGAGAGCGGGGTTAGTGTCTGTTCACTAGACGATATGAAAAAGCTGTATGCCGGGTTCGATCTTTGTGATCCTTTGACTTCGGTTTCAATGACGATTAACGGTCCTGCACCGATACTTCTTGCGATGTACATGAACACAGCGATCGATTTCCAGATCGAACGCTTCTCTCGGGAGCAGGGTAGACGACCTACGGACGTAGAGGCGAACCAGATCCGCTGGCAGACGCTGAAATCGGTGAGGGGGACGGTGCAGGCTGACATTTTGAAGGAGGATCAGGGGCAGAATACGTGCATTTTTTCCACAGAGTTCGCACTGCGGATGATGGGTGATATTCAGCAATATTTTATCGATCATGAGGTACGTAATTATTACTCCGTCTCTATTTCGGGCTATCACATTGCTGAAGCAGGGGCGAATCCGATCTCACAGCTCGCTTTTACACTAGCTAACGGATTTACTTATGTTGAGTATTATTTGGCTAGAGGTATGCCAATTGATGACTTCGCACCGAATCTATCCTTCTTTTTCAGCAATGGTCTCGATCCCGAATATACGGTGATTGGACGAGTGGCGCGCCGAATTTGGGCAACGGTTATGAAGAACAAATACAATTCTAATGAGCGCAGCCAAAAGCTGAAATATCATATCCAAACGTCGGGGCGATCTCTGCATGCGCAGGAAATTGATTTTAATGATATCCGAACCACGCTGCAAGCGCTGATGGCCCTTCTTGATAACTGCAACTCACTGCATACAAATTCATATGACGAGGCTATTACAACACCAACGGAGGAATCCGTACGTCGAGCGATGGCTATTCAATTAATCATCACGAAGGAGCTTGGTTTTGTTAAAAACGAAAACATGCTGCAGGGCTCGTTTATCATCGAGGAATTAACCGATTTGGTTGAGGAGGCTGTGTTGCAGGAATTAGAACGAATTAGTGAAAGAGGCGGTGTTCTCGGAGCTATGGAGTCTCAGTATCAAAGGGGTAAAATCCAGAATGAATCGATGCTGTATGAAATGAAAAAACATCATGGCGAGCTGCCCATTATTGGCGTAAATACATTCCTTCCTACCAATCCTTCCAAAGATGAGGACATGAATATCCCGCTAGCTCGCGCAACGTCGCAAGAAAAAGAGCAGCAAATTACGAATCTCAGGGAGTTTCTCTTGAGGCACCAAGCAGAATCACCCGAGGCTTTGGCAAAGCTGCAGCAAATTGCGCTTGATGGCGGCAATATTTTCGCCGAGTTGATGGAAACGGTCAAGGTAGCAAGCTTGGGGCAAATTACCCATGCGCTTTATCAGGTAGGCGGGCAATATCGCAGAAATATGTAGCAGCAGGAGAGAGGAGGAATTCCTATGTCTTCTCAGCAAAATATGAAGCATCAACAGCTCGGTTTAACCGATGAACAGGTGCTGCAGATGTATACCTTCATGCTCAAAGCAAGGAAGTTTGACGAGCGAGCAACACTTCTACAACGTTCAGGTAAAACGGCCTTTCATATCTCTAGTTTGGGTCAAGAAGCGACCCAGGTAGCAGCGGCATTCGCATTAAATAAGCAGCATGACTATTTTCTTCCTTATTACAGGGATTATGCCTTTGTCCTAACGGTGGGTATGACCGTGCGTGAACTCATGCTGGCAGCCTTATTTAAAGCGGAGGACATCAACGGAGGCAGGCAAATGCCAGGGCATTTTGGCTATAAGAAGCATCATATTGTTTCGGGATCAAGTCCGGTTGCTACGCAGGCCCTACACGCTGTCGGCATCGCACTGACGGCCATGATGAAGAAGGAAGATCATGTCGCATTCGTCAGCTTTGGCGAAGGGGCGAGCAACCAAGGGGATGTGCACGAAGCGTTCAATTTTGCCGGTGTATTCAAACTGCCCGTTATCTTCCTTTGCGAAAATAACCAGTATGCGATTTCCATTCCTGCGCATAGACAAGTGGCTGGACGCGTTGTTGATCGTGCCGCCGGTTATGGCTTCCCAGGCCAGCGTGTGGACGGCAATGACACTCTGGAGGTGTATCGCGCGGTCAAAGAAGCGAGGGAGCGTGCCGTTCGCGGGTATGGGCCGACATTGATTGAAGCGATGCTTTATCGGATCCCGCCGCATTCCACAGCCGATGACGATATGCTGTACCGGACGAAAGAAGAGGTAGAGTACCATAAGGAGCAGGACGGCTTGCAGCGGTTTCGCCGTTATTTGATCGAATGCGGCGTTATGTCTGAAGAGATCGAACAAGTATTGAATGAGAGTGTTACAAAAGAAGTGAATGAAGCAACGAAATATGCTGAAAAAGCCCCTTATCCGGCTCCCGAGGATGTATTACGGCATGTTTATGCGGAAGATGGGGGTGAAGCTTAAATGCCAATCTTAACGTATTTGGAGGCTATTCGCCGTGCGATGGTGGAGGAAATGGAACGTGATGAGCATGTTTTTGTGCTCGGAGAGGATATCGGGAAGGGCGGCGTTTTGAATGCGACGAAAGGCATGCGCGATCGGTTCGGTGAATTGAGAGTCCTTGATACGCCTCTCTCTGAATCAGCCATTGTGGGTGTTGCGATTGGAGCGGCTATGGTCGGGATGAGGCCGATAGCGGAAATCCAGTTTGCCGATTTTATTTTCCCGGCGACTAATCAAATCATAAGCGAGGCAGCGAAAATCCGTTATCGCTCGAACAATGACTGGCAATGTCCAATCGTCATACGCGCACCTTACGGCGCGACAGGCGGGGGTGGATTATATCACTCACAGTGTCCGGAGTCGGTCTTTTTTGGCACTCCCGGACTCAAGATTGTTGCGCCATCTACAGCCTATGATGCCAAAGGTTTACTGAAAGCGGCCGTACGTGATGAGGATCCGGTCCTTTTTTTCGAACATAAGAAGTGCTATCTATCGATATCAGATGAAGTACCTGAAGAAGATTACACCGTTCCTATTGGCAAGGCAGCCATAAGGCGCGAGGGTACAGATATCACAGTGATTGCCTACGGTTTGTCGGTGCATTATGCAATTAAAGCTGCGTTTGAGCTAGAGCAAGAAGGGGTAAGTACAGAGATATTGGATTTGCGGACGCTGCATCCGCTCGATAAGCCTGCTATTTACGAGGCGGCAGCAAAAACCGGTAAAATATTGATCGTACACGAAGATAATAAAACAGGTGGCATTGGGGCTGAAATATCGGCTTTAATCGCGGAACACCTGTTGTACGAATTGGATGCACCCATTATGAGATGCTGCCCTCCCGATATTCCTCCTGTTGGCATGGCGCCAACCTTAGAGAAGTTTTACCTGCCGAATGTCGACATCGTCAAAGAAGCCATGCGCCAATTAGCGGAAATCTGAAGGAGGCTGGGTATGCAGAGTATCTCTGAAAATCCCCGCGCTTGGATGATGATCGAAGTGGATGTCAGTAACCTCGTCGCCTTGCGGCAAGAGTTGAAAGACGATTTTATGCATAGAGAGGGCGTCCCGCTATCGCTTAGCCCATTCGTAATGAAACCGATCGTGAATGCTTTGAAGGAGTTCCCCGTACTGAATTCAACCTGGCACTCGGGCAGCATCCTTGTCAAAAAGGATATCAACCTATCGATAGTTGTTGCTATTGCCAACGATACCGTCGTAACACCTGTGATCTATCATGCGGATCGTAAATCCATTGCAGGAATCGCAATTGAGCTGTATGAGTTGGTCAACAGGGCGCGAAGAAATTCTTTGCTGCCTACCGATTTAGTTGAGGGTTCATTTACATTTAGCAACACCGGCTCGGTTGGATCCTTGCTTTCCTGTCCAATCAATAATAATCCGCAGGCGGCCATACTGACATTTGAGTCCATTGTGCGTAAGCCCGTAGTTATTCAGGAGATGATTGCGATCCGATCGATAGCCAACCTTTGTCTTTCCTATGATCACCGGATGGTGGACGGATTGATATGCAGCCGTTTCATGCAGCGGGTTAAGTATTATTTGGAGAAATATGATCAAGAAACGATCATTTATTGAGAATGATGGGGGGACGAATCCATGAGGGAAAGTGTAGTTGTGGGCGGTGCCCGAACCCCTTTTGGTAAATTGGGCGGTGCCTTGAAAGAGATCTCAGCCGTCAATCTTGGTGGAACAGCGATCAAAGAGGCAATCCTCCGATCTTCGATTGATCCGGCAACGATTGACGAGGTGCTTATGGGGATGGTGCTGCAAGCAGGAACGGGACAAATTCCCTCACGTCAGGCTGCACGATGGGCCGGTTTAGATTGGGGCGTGACGACGGAGACCATTAACAAAGTGTGCGCTTCTGGGCTGAGAAGTGTGACAATGGCTGATCAAATCATACGTTCAGGAGATGCAGATGTTATCGTAGCCGGCGGGATGGAAAGCATGAGTAATGCACCATTTGCACTTCCAACCGCCCGGTGGGGAGCAAGAATGGGAGATCAAAGCCTCATGGATCTCATGATTCATGATGGCTTATGGTGTTCATTTCACAATGTGCATATGATTGTGCATGGCAGCACTGTTGCCGAAGAGTTCGGAATTAGCCGTAAAGCACAGGATGAATGGGCACTTCGCAGTCATATTCGTGCCATAGATGCGATGAATAAGGGATATTTTGCGGAGGAAATCATCCCTGTAACCTTCGAGAGTAAGGGAGGAACGATTGAGATTAGTCAAGACGAAGTCCCTAGAGCGGATACAAGTCTTGAAAAGCTTGCCGCTTTACCTTCTTTGTTCACAAAGGATGGCACCATAACAGCTGGGAACGCCCCGGGTGTTAATGACGGAGCAGCTGCCATGGTGGTCATGTCCAAAGCGAAGGCTGTTTCTCAGGGGATAAAGCCTCTGGCTAGGATTGTTGGTCACGCTGCTGTAGGTGAAAGAGCGCCATATATCGCGACCACACCAGCTCTGGCGATTCTGAAGCTTTTGCGTCAAACAGGTTTGTCGTTGGAGCAAGTCGACAGGTTCGAAGTAAATGAGGCCTTTGCGGCCGTTTTACTGACTAGTGGAAGATTACTTGGCTGGAATCTGGAGCGAGTCAACGTTAATGGGGGAGCGATTGCTCTTGGTCATCCTATTGGCGCAAGCGGGGCGCGAATCATACTGACTTTGATCCATGAACTGCGGAGAAATGGCGGAGGCTATGGCATAGCCGCGATATGCAGCGGTGCAGCTCAAGGAGACGCTATTCTTTTGCTTGTAGATCCATAAGCTTGTGTCGGGGGTGAATAGATGAATATACAGACTATCATGGTTGTAGGTGCGGGACAAATGGGGAGCGGTATCGTTCAAGTTGCTGCTGCTTCGGGTTTCAAGGTGATCTTGCATGATATTTCCATGACGTTTATAGACAAAGGATTAGCCTCAATAGATAAACAACTAACTAGAGGAGTTGAGAAAGGTGGTCTTACAGAAGTAAGGAAGGCTGAAATTCTAAGTCGAATACAACCGGCGGAGCATTTAGAACAAGCGGAACAGGTAGATATTGTAGTTGAAGCCATTTCCGAGAATATGGTGTTGAAAACTTCACTATTCCAAAAGCTGGATGCCATTTGCCCGCCTAATGCAATCTTGGCATCGAATACATCATCGCTTCCTATTACCGAAATTGCCGCGGTCACGGAGCGTCCGACCCAGGTGATTGGCATGCATTTCATGAACCCAGTACCGGTTATGCCTTTAGTTGAAGTCATCCGTGGTTTGGAAACTTCGCAGGAAGTGTTCGAAGCTGTTTATAAGCTGAGCGAAAAGATGGGGAAGACCCCTGTGGAAGTGAAAGACTTTCCTGGGTTTGTGTCGAATCGTATCTTGATGCCGATGATTAACGAAGCTATTTTTACCGTTTATGAAGGTGTTGCATCTGTTGAATCGGTCGATACCGTGATGAAGCTTGGTATGAAGCATCCCATGGGACCGCTAGAGTTGGCGGATTTCATCGGGTTGGATACATGCCTATCCATTATGGAAGTCCTTTATGAAGGCTTTAAAGATTCGAAATATCGTCCATGTCCACTTCTGCGGAAGTACGTGAAAGCAGGGCGTTTGGGGCGCAAATCTGGTCAAGGTTTTTATTCGTATCCTGTTTGAAAAAAAGGATACCAATGGACAGTCACTACACATGGGGCTGTCCATTTTGATTCGACCATAAGAATTTTTGAGAAAGAAGGGAGTTTGTGCAGGGATATTTTGGGATTTATTGAATTAAACCAAAGGAAGTTTATGATAAAAAATGGATCAACCACTGAAAGGATTAACCTATGACGATTATTGGAATTATTACAGCTATTATATTTGCAATACTGATTTCTATTTATCTAGGGCCATTTGGGGGAATTGTTTTACTTGCTGTTATTTTTGGGCTAGTTTTAAGTACACATCAAAGAAACAAAAAAATGTATGAAGATATTCAGAGAATTAAAGAACGATTAGGCATCGTGGATCGTAACGATTTTCATATGACGAATGAGGAAATTGAAGAGGAACTTGAACTTCAAGTGCATAGTGAATCCGAACAAAAGCATCTTGAAAAGATTAATGTAGAAATTGAAGATGAGCTTGAAGCGTATTTGAACAAAGTGAAAGATAAAAATAAAGATATGGACAATGATAAATGAGGAAAAATTGAGATGAGACTAAAGAAGTTCATAGTTCGAGTTCAACGCGACTTAGATTATTATCTGAAAGAGCATCAGAATAAGACCAATCGAATAATGCACTATTTTGCTTTTATGTCGGCTTTTATGGCTTGGCTATTTTTGTTTTATGACCTGAAAGTAACGCTAATCCTAGCCATATTACATTACCTTTTATCATGGGTAGGACATTTCTATTTTGAGGGGAATAAACCGGCATCGTTTCGTTACCCGCTTATAGGTTTCTATTCTGGGTTTACATGGTTTTTTATAAAAACGTTTGAAATTGTAACTGGTAAA
Organism: Paenibacillus sp. Soil724D2; assembly: GCF_001427935.1. Taxonomy (NCBI): domain Bacteria; kingdom Bacillati; phylum Bacillota; class Bacilli; order Caryophanales; family Paenibacillaceae; genus Paenibacillus; species Paenibacillus sp. Soil724D2. The sequence goes on along the minus strand of NZ_LMRY01000001.1, from coordinate 33,908 downwards.
GAAATTTTGAACAAATGGTTAAATGAGAAACGTGAGGATTGAGATCACAAATAATAAGTGGAGTGTGTTACATGTCAATAGAAATTAGAGAAGCAAAAATAGAAGAAGTAGACATTGTATTTCGTACAATGCAAGAATCGTTTATGGAATATAGTGGGAAGCTGAATCCACCTTCAGGAGCACTTGCTGAAACGACTCAACATGTAATAAATACCTTTAAAGAAGGTGGGGGAGCCGTATTAGCATGGCATGAAATTAGTGCTGTAGGCTCGGCTAGATATAGATTTATTGAAGATTATATTTATATTGGGCGAGTTTCAGTTATACAGGAATATCGCGGAAGAGGAATATGTAAATCATTATTGAATTTTATAGAAAATAAAGCATTGTCATTGGGAATTAAAGAATCAAAAGTTGCGGTACGGTTGTCGATTCCAGAAAACATAGCTATGTATAAGAGGCTAAAATATGAAGTGAGTGAACATAAATTTTATCCGGATCGAACAGATAGCTGGTATGTAATGAGTAAGAAACTATAAGAAAGTAGTGAATATGAATGACTGTAATTGCATGTACAAAGAAGTTATTTGATTTAAGTAATTATCCAGTTTCGCCAATTCCGGAAGTGGGATGTAGACCATTGAATAGTTGGCATGGCAAGAGGTTAATTTGTTTTTATCGAATATGGACAAGTTTATTTACACGAAAACTCACAATAGAAGCATCGTGGGATCAATAAATGAGCAAATTTACATAACACAACATTGGATTGAAAAATATCTCCCTACTGACGAGCTGAATATTGTAGGTCTTAATATATGGCTGAATGATTCTGTTAGTCTGCAGCTAGTGGAAGGATACCCTAGGCTTGCTTTAAAGAATGCTTTGCAGGATACCAGTATTCACCAATGAAGAAAGTTAGTATGTACTTTCTTGGAACGCTCAATATACGGCTGCAAATTAGGATTGGCTTCAATTCTATTTTTAGGATAGGTCACGGAAAAGAGACATTAAAGTGAATGTTTATTTATGTGAAAAGAAAATGAGGAAACGACAACTATGGATAATAGGATCAAAATCATTAGAGATGAAGAGCGAAAATATCATGAAGCTTGTTACGATAACTACAAATTATTTGAAGAGGGATCTTGGCTATCAAAACCTGTAAAAACAGTGATGGATACGCTAACTCATTTTAAATCTAAAGAAAATCTCACGGTATTAGATCTAGGTTGTGGAGTGGGCAGAAACAGTATTCCAATTGCTGAATCACTGAAGGAGCACCAGTCAGGAAAAATTATTTGTGTGGATATTATGGAATCTGCACTTAAGAAATTAGTTGATTATAGTGAACAGAATGGAGTTCGTGCGTACATAGAACCGAAGCTATCAGACATCGGAGACTATATCATCGAAGAGAATCAATTTGATTACATCATTGCTGTTTCTGCATTAGAACATGTAGAATCAGTTCCGAAATTTGTACAAGTTGTAGATAGAATGGCCCGTGGAACGAAAGAGAATGGGATTAATTGCGTTATTATGAGCACCAACATTCAAGAAATAGATGTAGAGTCAGGAATGGAATTAGATCCATTTATGGAACTTAACTTAACAACTAGTGATGTGAAACAATTAATATCATCGGCGTATTCAGACTGGGAAGTAATCTTTACTACTTTAAAAGCATTGCAATTTAATATAGAGAGAAATGGGCGCGAGATTTTGCTTAAGAGTGATTGTTTGACGTATGTCATTCAAAGAAATAAGGAGAATAAATCATGATCTGAAGCAGAATATAGAACTTAAATTAAAGTAATTATGCCGGGGGTATTCTTCGGTTTTATTTTTTTTTATAATCACTGAAACATTTTTCACGCACGATACGTTAAGAGTGTGTAATAAGATAACCAACTAAAAGGAGAGAATTAACTATGAAAAAGATAGCAGCTTTAACTTTGACAACAGCATTGGTTAGCAGTTTGACTTTTAGCAGTGCATTTGCTTTTACGGATGTAGAGGAAGGACAAGCTGCAGCGATCTCTGCTCTACAAGATCGCGGAATCGTGAGCGGTATTGATAAGGATCATTTCGTCCCAAAAGGAAAGATTAGTTATGCACAAACCATTCAAATGATTGTTAAAGGCATGAATTTGAACTTAGATACGTTACGCTTCATTAAACAGCCATTAGCTTCAGACATTTTTACCAACATCCCTAATGATGCTTGGTATGCGGATGCCTTTATCATAGCGCACTACAACGGTATGAACATTCCGAAGGATGTAAACCCGAACGCTACAATTACTCGTGAACAATTTGGTGAAATGCTCGTACGAGCTTTGGAAAAGAAGGGCAATTTCCCATTAGTGAAAATGTTTATCCCGATCAAAGATGAAGCTCAGATCACTCCTGAATATCAAGGCGCTTTACAGCGACTGCTGCTTTACAAAATTGCTGAACTAGACAAAGCAGGTATGTTTAATCCTAAGGCTGATCTTACTCGTGGGGAAGCTGCAGGCTGGATCTATAATGCGATTCGCGTCTTGGAAACACATATCCAAAAACCGACACCTATAGAAGATGTATCCGTAACTGTGGAGAAAGTAAATGACGATGTGAACAAGGTTACCTTATCAAGAGGTCAAAAACCGAATTCAGGTTACAGTATTGCCATTCAAAATGTTCGATTTGACCAAAACGGTCAAGCGGTGATTTCATACACCCTTCAGGATCCAAAACCGGACACGATGTATGCTGAAGTAATCACGGAGGCGAAAGCCGTAACTTACGTTTCCTCAGCTTATAAAGCAGTAGCAGAACCAGCAGCTGCGAACTAAATTATACTTATTTAAAAGTGCTGCTCACCTTTATGGTGGGCGGCATTTTTTGGGTTACCCCCATAGAATGGCTGCTTTATGCGAACAAGTATGAAGATGCAGTTAAGTCAAAATCAACTAATATACACGCTACTATGGGCATAGTCTATTGAACAGCGAGAAGGAGCGAGTCATGTTAAAGAGATTGGAAGAACTGTTTGGAGTAGACCTTGGCACCTGTAACACACTTATTTATCAACAAAAAAAAGGGATTGTATTGTCAGAGCCATCTGTCGTCGCCATTCAAACGGATACCGGGGAGATTAAAGCTTTTGGCAAGGAAGCCTATGATATGATAGGGAGAACTCCAGCTAATGTGGAGGTTATCTATCCTTTAAAAGATGGGGTTATCGCGAATTTCGATATGACCTTAGCGATGCTAAAATATTTTATAGGCAAAATAAAAAGAGGTTATCAATGGTTTCGCAGCTTCCAAGTACTGATTTCCGTGCCTTGTGGCATTACGAATGTGCAAAAGCGCGCCGTCGAGGAAATGATTGTACATAAAGGAGCAAGGAGATCTATCACGATCGAGGAGCCGCTGGCTGCGGCTATGGGCGCTGGGCTGCCTGTAGCAGAACCAATTGGCAGTATGGTCCTTGATATCGGCGGAGGGACAAGCCAAGTAGCCATCATTTCACTGGGTGGAATTGTCGTAAGTGAGTCGGTTCGCCGTGGAGGCATGTCGATAGATCAGGATATCATTGAGTATGTGAAGAAAACTTATAATATGGCTATTGGAGAACGGACTGCGGAGGAAATCAAGAAGAATGTCGCTGCTGTTGTGATGCCTGTGAATGAAGTGAAGATGGATGTAAGAGGGCGTGACCTTGTGGAGGGCTTGCCAAGAATGATATCGATCTCATCGAAGGAAATTTTCGAAATTATGGATGATTTTATTAAATCCATTATAGATTGTATTCGACTCGCGATGGAGAAATGCCCGCCGGAACTTGCCGGTGATGTGATGGAGCAGGGCATCCTGTTGTGTGGGGGAGGCGCATTATTGCAAGGATTGGATAAGCGATTGCAGCAGGACATAGGCGTTCCGGTTCATCTCGCAGAGCATCCGATGGAATGTATTGCTCAAGGTACAGGGAAAATGCTAAACTTCAATGGGGCGATAATTGAACGGTCTGAAAAGATTGTGACAGAAGATCGAGAAAGCGTCCTGTAAAGGAGGCTTTTTCTATTGAAATTTAGAGCAGTATCTGATCAGACGAAAATGAATGTTATGCTTTGGAGTATTAAAAAGGAAATCATGAAAGAGAATAGGTATTTAGAATCCCTACCTTATGACCCTACGCCAATGATGGAGGTCGTGAAACACCACATCGATAGATGGGATCCCATAAAGCTTCTCGCGATGGATGGTCCGGAGGATGAGTATGATGGTGAAACGCGAACAATAACCATTTACATCACGAAACATCTAGATGATCTAGATGCTCCATCCCTCGGCAAGGCGATTAATAAGGTATTAGGTGATTCTTTTCGTGATGAATTTCAAGCAGACGAACAGTCTATTGAAATAGCTTCAAGTATCATATATTCACTAAGATCAGACGTATAGGAATGGGGTGTTGTTGTGAGCGAAATGCTTAACAAATACTGTGCCAAAATATTCGGTAAAACGGGTGTTATTATCGAGATTGGCGTCGTAAAAAAGGTTGCGAGCCGAACGGTTCACGTTGATTGGGGAACCAAAACGTGGATCTATCAGAATAAAGATTTCATCTGGGCACCGCTATCTAAAGAAGAGTTTGAAGAAAAATATAAGAAACCTAAATTTTCTGAAGGGGCGCTTGCCAGAGCCTCAGAATTAGGTTTAAAGATTACGTATAATTAATACAAAAAGAAGCCGATCTTTGGTCATCAAGGGTCGGTTTTTTTGTTTGCTCCAGAAATATTTTCATTTACATGGGAACAAATATTCGGTATTATGGAGATGGGTATAAATACCAATTAGGGAGGTTGAATCATTTGGGTCGTGTTGTATTATTTGAAATGAATAGTCAAGATCCGGAACGTGCTGCAAGTTTTTATTCGTCAGTTTTTGGTTGGAAGATTGCAGAGCCTAACTGGGGATACCATCCAGTAACAACAGGAAATGACGATAAATCTGGCATTAACGGCGGTATTTCTAAGGGACCCAGTGATTATCCACACGGAATAAGAATTCAAATCGAAGTTGACAACATAGATGAGGCACTTACGAAATCCGTTGAATCGGGAGCGCAAATTGTTAAAGGTAAAATGGAATTTGATCATTTTTATCTTGCTTATTTAGTGGATCCAGTAGGAAATGGGATCGGTTTAATACAAAATAAATAAGCAATAGGAGGGACGAATACATTGGAAAACAAAACGATGATTAAATTTCACTGTGAGACTCTTAGAAGAGAGTACCAATTAGTTGGTCAGAGTCTTACAGCCAATTTTCCAAAAGGCTTCCCAGATGCAGCCCTACAAATACAAAGTCAATTTGCTGAGAGAAGACATGAGATCACGAATGCTATGGATCAGGAAGTACTCTTTTCGCCATATATGTGTAATGGTATATTTGCTACTTATTTTGCTTGCCTTGAAGTGGACGATTTAACTTTAATACCCGAAGGGATGATTGGTTTTAAGCTCCCTACCGTCACTTATGCCAAAATAAATTGTACAACGAAAACAATAGGTGAAGCGTACACAAGAATATTTGAGTGGATGAAAGAAAATGGATATCAACAAAAGTTTTTGGATCATTCATGTCCGATCGAAATATATTACTTTGAAGAAAATGTAGAGGAAGAAAATGTTGAAATATTAATTCCTATAAGAGATTAATGACATAGAGGCGTGTTCTTTAGAAAAGAACACGTCTCTTTAATTACGAGAAGTTCCCAAGAATGTTTGAGATATGCACAGTGAAAACATAGCTAAAGGTTAAAATAAGGATTATTTAGTATTTAATATCGAACCGCCTAAGACAAAGCGATAGGTTAGATGATTATTAGCAACTTCATCAATACGTACGCCACCTGTGGCCGCTGAGGCTGTATGTATGATTTTGCCATTACCCAAATAGATACCAACATGTGTAATGTTTTCGATTGATTTATCAATTCCAGTGTAATTATTCGGATCTGTCCCTTTAAAAGGGACGAAGAAAAGTAAATCTCCACGCTGGGCTTGATCGATAGATGTGTAAGTCCGATTGGAAAAAGATTGAACATAGGATGCTTGGCTTCGAGAATCTTTTGGGATATCCATCCCAAGAGAAGAAAAATAAACCCAATGTGTGAAGTCGGAGCAGTCAAATGTGGATGGGTCCGATCGATCCGAACTGAATTCGTATGGAGTTCCATAATACATAGCGGCTTGTGAGATCACATTTTCTGCATAATTACCTTCTTTGGGCTGTATGGAGGGATTGGGCCATACTTGAACGAGTCCTTGAGTTCCTCCAAGGATTTTGACAGAGCTATTAGAGGAAGAAGCGGCATCTTGAGCGTGATAGCCACGCTTTTCTAGTTCAATGTTCGCGTCACCTCGTTGAAGCAATACGTCTTGATTTGTAATTTTAGGATCCAACAATCGACTATCCATACCGCCTTGCTGCGTGGAGACTCCAATTTTTGGAGGGGCAACATTCCCTTTACCGCACCCGGATAAAACAAATATACAGCTTATTGCAATTAGTATTTTTGTTGTATGTTTCATTATAAGCCTCCGATCGATGATACCCATATTATGTTTAGATCTGTCACATTTAATCCGATGGGCAGCATGATCGACTTGAGGTTAGATATTTGGTTTGCAGAGGGAGTGTTTTTCTGTGATGTAACACAAAATAGGATAAGGCAAGCTAATGCGATGAGGAGAATGCGTTTTGAATGTGAATAAAACAAATTTGTTACGTGAACCGGCAAAACGAAAGTTGCTTTTCAGCACAGGGATTAGCTGGTTATTCGATGCTATGGATGTAGGGATAATTTCGTTTATTGTTGCTGCGCTAGCTGTCGAATGGAAATTAGGTGCACAGCAGATTGGCCTGCTGGCAGCTATTAATTCGATCGGAATGGCCGTAGGAGCTTTACTAGCAGGCTCCCTTGCTGATCGATACGGACGTCGTATGGTATTGCTTGGGACGCTTGTTATATTCTCGACTGCCAGCGGACTCTCTGCTCTTGCCACTAGCTTTGTTATTCTATGTATCCTACGTTTCGTTACTGGAGTAGGTCTTGGCGGGGAACTTCCTGTCGCATCAACTCTTGTTTCTGAGTCATTTCCCGTTAATGAAAGGGGACGTGCTGTCGTTCTACTAGAAAGCTTCTGGGCATGCGGGTGGATCGTCGCGGCGCTTATTGCTTATTTCATCATTCCTACATACGGCTGGCGTTCGGCGTTTGTTATCGGTGCGCTGCCGGCTTTATATGCTTTATACCTCAGACGATCGGTTCAAGATTCACCTAGATTTACCGAGCTGCGTAGTCGGAAATTGTCATTCCGCGAACGTATTGCTTCCGTATGGTCATCTAAATATCGAAGATCGACCGTAACACTTTGGATTTTATGGTTCACAGTAGTATTTTCCTATTACGGCATGTTTCTATGGCTTCCAACGGTCATGGTTCTAAAGGGTTTTGGCCTCGTGAAAAGCTTTCAATATGTATTGATTATGACGTTGGCACAGCTTCCAGGTTATTTTACCGCTGCTTATTTTATTGAGAAATTCGGACGTAAGTTTGTACTCGTCACCTATTTGCTGCTAACAGCAGCAAGCGCATTATGGTTCAGTAATGCTGAAACGGAAGGGCTGCTGATAGCAGCGGGCGTTAGTTTATCTTTTTTTAATCTTGGGGCATGGGGAGCCATGTATGCTTACACACCGGAGTTGTACCCAACCGAAGTTCGCTCTACGGGTGTTGGGCTTGCCGCATCCATCGGACGTATCGGCGGTATCATTGGTCCGTACCTTGTAGGTTTGTTGGTGGCGAGTAATAAAGCAATCACCTCCATTTTTATGGTATTCTTCGTAGCGATTGTCATCGGAGCACTCGTTTTATTGTTTTTTGGCAAAGAAACAAAAGATACGGACCCCGATTATGCAGCTGATCCTACCTAAAGGATATTCCAAGATGACGGATTAACAACAAAAAACCACGCAACAGTGCGTGGCTTCTCTGTAATTTTTCTATTAGTTACTAATTACGTTGTCTCACGTTCAATGATTTCCTCTAGTTCTGAACTATGCTCGTTTGCAGCTGCAATGATTTCTTGATCTACCTTATTTTTTCCTTGCATGAGCTCTGCCGCTTGTGCCTGATTGTTCAACTGTTCTTCCTCTTGGCCGATCCCATGCGCTCCTTGATGTCCACTGTTTGTTGTCATTGTCATGAAGGCTCCCTTGCTGTTATTTAAAAGGATACAACAAACTGTAATATGCACGAGAATAAGGTTGTTTTATTCATTATAGGAGATAATGAGTAAACAAGTAATATACAATATTCTCAGGGCGGTGGGTATGAACTATGATTTATATTTATAACGATTTCGGAGGAACACATACAACAGCTTTAGCAGCAGCTTATCATCTCAAAAAATTGGACGGTTCTCACGAGCCCTCAAGAGATGAAATACTGAATACACACAATTTCAATAAGCTAGTTTATAAAGACAGAGGGAAATTTTACTTTCATGGCAAGGATGAGGATGGCAATAAAGTATACACAATGGGCAGAGGGAGGTCTAAAATCCTCGTTCCGGGCGTTTTTAATCTCATTGATATGCTGATTGAAGAAGAGGTTCTCGACGCAAAAATCATTTTATCCAATACGTCTCCAACTGTGCCTTTTGCGATGACGTGTGGTGGAATGCTTTCACGATGGTTAAAAATTGATTTCATAGGTGTGCCCTTATTGGTTATAGGGGCAAAACAAGCGTATAAAGACATTTTTAATCTCGTTCAACATACGAAACAGACCGCGAAAACGTCAAACTCCCAATTAATTATGCTTGATAATAAAGAGTTCAAGTAATTATTCAAGTTTCAAAAGATAAAATCTTATGGGAGGTTCTCATATGAAGAAGTTTCATCAACGTCCAAATACATTTGTTAGTCATGTGCATTTAATCGTAGAAGAGCTTCAAAAGTCATTATCGTTCTATCAAGGGGTCTTAGGGTTTCAAATTTTGGATCGCACACGATCCTCAATTTCAATGACGCTAAACGGAAAGGATGCTCTGGTTACCCTAGAACAGCCAGTAGATGTCTTACCGAAAGAACCGCGTCGTTCAGGACTTTATCATTACGCAATACTACTGCCGGATCGGAAAGAGTTGGCAAAAGTCATTCAGCACTTCATTGATATCAAATACCCGTTACAAGGATTATCTGATCATCTTGTGAGCGAGGCGCTGTACTTGGCGGACCCAGACGGGAATGGGATGGAAATTTATGTAGATCGTCCATCTGAAAGCTGGGAATGGATTGGGGAGCAAGTCACTATGGCAACTGAACAGGTTGATTTACACAGTCTTTTGTCCGAAGCGAATGAAGAGAAGTTCACGGGTTTGCCGTCAGATTCTATTATGGGGCATATCCATCTACATGTTTCAGACCTCTCTAGAGCAGCGGAATTTTATATGGATGGACTTGGGTTTAAGGTTGTTTATCAAATAAGCAATCAAGCGCTCTTTATTTCGAGTGGAGGATACCATCATCATATCGGATTAAATATCTGGAACGGTAAAAACATACAAGAACCATCTCGTAACAGCGTTGGTCTGAAATATTTCACAATTGTATTTGCCGATGAAAAAACTAGAGATGGCGCCATAAAGAATCTAGAACTGTTGGGCTATCCTGTAAACGAATATATAGCAGTCGACCCATCAGGAAATCATATTCGGTTAACCGTCGCCATGGATTAGCAGCCAGAAGCCGCATTGGTCCTGAACGAGTCACGCCCTTAAGATCCATCGCAATTATGCGATGGTTTTTTGCATTTTCTAAAGCTATATGGGATTGTTTTCCTGACTTTTTGACATACTATGCGATATGGCATTGTGAAACGAGGGATTGTTTAACGTGCAGAACATGAATAACTACTTACCTGCCGATATTATTGAGTTGGAACAGCTGCTTCAAGAGGCTCTCAATGATAATCCAAATCTAATTGCCAAATATGTCATGCTTGGACAGCAAACGGCCGCCATCTATTACATAGAAACATTAGTTGATCAGGATTTGCTTCAAAGGGATATTATTCAACCTTTATTAACTTTAGTCGATGTACCTTCAATAAGTGAAACAGACCGATTTCCCGTTGCAGGGATTATTGAGGTTAAAGATACTCAGGCTGTTGTGGAAAAATTATTGTTCGGATGGGTGTATCTTCACTCCGATGATTCCCGTTTTAATCTTATGCTGAATATGTACAAACCTACTAATCTGAACTTTTCAAAAGCTGATATTGAAAGCCAAGTATTTGGCCCGCAGATCGCCTTCAACGAAATATTAAGGTCTAACGTTGCCTTGCTCCAAATGTATCTGCCGAGTCCAAACTTATGTCAGGAGAACTTGGAAGTTGGAGTGGATATCAAGACACAATTGGCGATGTTTTATATCAAAAATCTTACTGATAATGAGCTCATTAAACGAGTACGCGATAGGATCAATAGTCTTGAGATAGATGGTGTGGTATCCAGTGCACAATTAGTACAGTTAATTGAGGATAATAAATTTACGATCTTCCCGCAGTTTGTAATGACCGAACGTATAGATCGTACAGCTTTTTCACTATCAGAAGGGAAAATTGTTCTGTTTGTTTCCGGAAGTCCGTTTGCCATTGTATGTCCTTCGACGATGATGGATTTCTTCGCTTCCCCGGAAGACCATCAAGTTCGCTGGAATATGGCTACCTTTTTCCGGCTTTTGCGGGTTGGAGCCATGGTTTTATCTTTACTATTCACACCCGTCTATGTAGCTGCATTAACGTATCATTATGAAATCATTCCTTCTGCCATGGTCGTGCCGCTGGCTGAATCTCGAACACGGGTACCATTTCCCCCCTTAATGGAAGCTTTGTTTCTGGAAATTACGATCGAGCTGCTTCGTGAAGCAGGCGCAAGACTTCCGACCAAGATTGGTCAAACAATCGGAATCGTAGGTGGTATCGTCATCGGACAGGCAGCCGTGCAGGCAGGATTTACAAGTAATATTCTCATCATTATCGTAGCGCTTGGAACATTGGCATCGTTTATTACTCCGATTTATCTAATGGGCATTACGATTCGTATCATCCGGTATCCAATCATTATACTCGCAGGCTTTTATGGAGGAATTGGTATCATGATTGGAATCTGCTTTTTGATCATTCATCTTCTTCGTTTAACAAGTCTGGGACAACCTTATTTGTACCCGCTCTATCCGTTTCGAAAAGTGGACTTGAAAGACAGCATTTTGAGATTACCTTTCACTTTTTTGCGCGAACGCTCGACGTATATCCGTGGTGATGATACCTACAGGTTTGAGGAACAAGAAACTGCGGCTAGCCACGGAGATATTGATGAATAATGGACAAGGAGGAGTTAAGGTGAAGACTGGCAGTCCTCCAAAGAGATTGATGTTTAGTTCATTTCTCTTATTCTTTGTTATTCTTGCCAATCAGGTAGGAACTGGTTTGTCTGGATTTCAGCGTATCATTTTCCAATCGGCGGGGCATGATGCCTGGATATCCGTCTGTATGGCTGGGGCATGGTCTCATCTAACGGTTTGGGTCATGCTGCGAACACTTAAGCTGAATCCGAACATGGACCTGTATGAAGTTCACAAGGACCTTTATGGTCGATATGTCGGGGGAATAATCAACGCTTTGATTATGCTGTATATGCTAACTGCGGTCATCGTGATATCCCGCAATTATGTGGAAATGGTCCAGACCTGGATATTCCCGGACCTGCCAACATGGCTGCTGAGTGCTTTTTTGGCTATGTTAATTACTTATGGCGTTCTTGGCGGTATTCGGATTGTTGTTGGGATCGCCTTTATATCTGCAATTTTAACAATTTGGTTGATTATATTTTTGTACTTTCCTATTCGATATGCAGAATGGACACATCTTACACCGATCATGGAAGCAAGCATTTCTGAGCTAGCTCAAGGCATGGTTAAAATGTCATTGACCATCGTAGGGTTTGAAATTCTGATGTTTGTGTATCCTTTTATTCGTAACAAACACCGTGCTCCATTGTCCGCCCATTTGGGACTTTTTGCGACCACTGTCATCTATGTAGCTGTTATGTTGGTCACGATTGTTTACTTTAGTCCTGGTCAATTATCGAAGACCGTTTGGGCTACGTTTAGTCTTTTTAAGATTGTTGCGTTTCCATTTCTGGAACGCTTTGAATATGTGGCTATCAGTATATGGATGTTGGTCGTCCTTCCAAACTTAATGATGTACATGTGGGCAGCGTCCAAAGGAATTAAACGAATATTTGGATGGAAGCAAAAATATGCCCTTTATACCTTTGCTCTTATATTGGTTGTTGTATCGATCTTTTTTAAAACACGATTACAGATTAATATTTTAAATGACATCTTTTCGAAAGCTGCCCTGACCATTGTTTTTGGTTATCCTTGGGTACTTTACGCGGCGGTTTTATTCAAACAACATTTTCACAAGAAAAGAGAGGGGATCTAATGAGAAAATCCCTGCTAATTCTGTCGGTTATCGTACTACTTTTTCCTACTGGCTGTGTGCAAAAGAGGATTTTGGAAGAATTAGGACTCATTGTCATTGTTGGTTATGATCCTCAAGAGAATGACCGCATCAAGGGAACAGCACTGCTCCATCAAATTGATCCGGAAGCGAAAGAAAAGGTTCAAGTCGTCGTTACAACCGGTAACACAAGCAAAGGGATTCGAAATGCTCAAAACCGTGAAGTATCAAAGCGTGTCGTTAGTGGACAGCTCCGAATTGCCATGTATAATGAGAAGTTAGCCCGGAATGGGATCTTATCTCTTACCGATACACTATCAAGAGACCCTTCCATTTCGGATACCATGTTTGTGACCATTAGTAAAGGGAGCACGGAGAATATCATCACCCATCGATTTCCGGAAATAAGCAATATTGGAACCTATCTTTATAAAATGATTCGTCAAAATATTCAAGGAGAACAAATCCTCTCATGCACACTGCATGAATTTATTCATGATGTATATGCAGTAGGAAAAGACCCGGTTCTCCCAATTGTTGAGCGTTCTGGCGACGAAATTTCAATGCATAATACGGCAATGTTTCATAATGATAAGATGGTAGGAGGGCTTAGGGTGGACGAGGCTTTTGTGCTTAAACTTATTCGAGATCGTTACAGAGCCGGTGCGTTGGAATTAACCTTGGACGCTGAACCTTTCAAACTAATTAAGTCTGGAATTCAGACTGATAAAATTAATATCGTGATAGAGAATATCACAAGTTCCAGTAAAATTAAGCTAATTGACCCCGCTGTTCCGTCATATTCTGTTCATATATCTATGCAAGCCAGAGTTCAAGAGATTTCAAACGAGATGAATTTAGGAGAACCAAAGGTCGTTCATGCCCTCGAAAAGGAGATTGCTAAGGAATTAGTTCGGCGTGCGCAACATCTCATTACCAAAACCCAAGCGGTTAATTCGGATCCGGTTGGGTTTGGTGAGATTCTTCAATCAAAGGTGCGACACGCCAATTTGACGGATGAGAAGTGGAGGGAAATGTATCCCAAAGCCAAGGTTCAAGTGGACATCAAGGCAATCATGGTTCGCTCAGGTGTGGTTGAGTAGTTGGTTTGAATTTCAACCCTCTCGTGATTCCTTCAAAAGCCGCTTAGCTTCGTTCCGATCTACAACTTGAAGCTTGTTCAGTATCGTAGACACATTGTTGGCTACGGTCTTAGAACTAATATGCAAGCGCGTGGCGATTTGAGCGTTGGTGTCCCCTTCAGCGATACGCTCCAATATCTCCATCTCTCGCTTGGACAGCTCGGCCAAAGCAGGGTGTTCCACGGTGTTCACCAGCTTCGGCGCCGAAAAGTAATGCATCATCCGTGCCGCGATATCCGAGCTAAATACAGCTCCGCCACTGCCAACCATGCGGATCGACTGCATCAGCTCAACTTCATCCGCGTCCTTCAGCACGTAGCCCTTGGCCCCGACACGCATAGCAGTAAAGACTGACTGATCGTCCCGGAACATGGTAAGGATTAACACCTCGATATTTGGATATTTCTCTTTAATCAACCGCGTGGCCTCGATCCCATTCAGTCCTGGCATGCGAATATCCATCAAAATCAAATCTGGCTGGTATTGTTCCGCCAGCTTCAAAGCTTCATCTCCAGTGGAAGCTTCTCCAACAACTTCCAAATCTTCTGTCGTTTTTAGCAAATTTCTGACTCCACTGCGAAATATCGGATGGTCATCTGCGATTATGATCTTCATGTTTAATCATCAATCTCCTTCAAGTTTCAAATCTCTCGACACCAACTCTTACAGCGGCAGCACAGCCAAAACTCTTGTGCCCCGGTTTTCAAGCCTCTCTATTGTGCAGTGTCCACCCAATTCAGCAGCCCTTTCCCGAATGGAGACAAGGCCAATGCCGCCTTTACTGCCCGAAATCCCTGGCCGAGAGGGGAGAGCTGTGCCATTATCCGTTATTTCCACCCGCAGCTGGTGGGAAGAGGAGACGTCCAACCGGATGGCACAGGAGGTAGCTTTGGCATGTTTAATGACGTTAACAAGGGACTCGGTAACGATTCTATACACGGCCACCTCCACCGCTGCAGGCAGAGAGGGCAAGGGCTGTGGCGCTTGCAGCTCCACGTTCAGTGGAGCTGCTCCCGCTTCATCCGCAAGCAGCATTGCAGGCTTGGACAGCAGGGCGATCCGCTCTTGGATCGCCCCAATCAACCCCAGCTCATCCAGCGTAGGCGGGCGCAAGTCATGGACCAAGGTGCGGATTTCATCCACCGTGGATCGAATGACTTGCCGCAAATCCGCCAGCATCTCGATGGCGGTATCGGGCTGCTTGACGACGTATTTCTGAGCCGTCGCTGCGTTTAGAGCAAGCGCGGCCAGTCTCGGCGCCAGATCGTCGTGTAAATTCTTGCGAATTTGCCGGCGTTCTTCTTCACGGGCTAATACCAGTTTCTCCCGCGACTCCTGCAAGTCTTGAGCCAGCAGCTTCATGCCCAGCGTCATGTTTACATTTTCAACGATCGGTCCTGCTTGCCGTAGTAGGACATCTAGAAACTTACTATCTTCTAAGGTAAATGTTTCTCCAGGCGATCTACTTGCAATGTGGAGCATGCCAAGCTCTTCTCCCCTATGAATAATAGGCATTGCATGAAGGTCATTAAGAGGCTCACCGGCAGAAGCAACTAAAGTGTCCTGACCACCAACACCAATAGAGATACCGGTATAAGGGAGGCGTAAAGCATCTTTCACTGTCTTAACGACGGCATCAAGCATGTCTTCCGGGGCTAGCGGCTGAATGAATTGATTGCCGAGCTCTAAAAGAACCGCATACGGGTCATCATGTCGACCTTTCATAAGCCGGTTAATTTGGCGCTGCAGCCATTCTTTTAATGGAGCGAACGCTACTGCAACTACAGCTGTGGCCAAAAGGGATACGATATAGTTATCCCGGGTTTGAAATAAACGGCTTAAATAAAGAATAGCCAGTGTGTACAGTAGCACAACACAGATGGATAGGGCAGCATAGACAAGCGTCCGATTAACGAGCGGGTCGATGTTCCACAGCCTCTGCCGCAAAATCGCAATCATTAGCGTAATGGGAATTGCGGTTAAGGAGAGGTTTAAAATGGCGTTCAAATAAACGTAAGTCATAGCTGTACCGTCGTTGAGACTGGGGTCAAATAAAGCGCTCATCCCAACGAATCCGACGAGTCCGATCGAAACCCCAAACACCACCCATTTGGTTTGCTGCCGCTGGGCTGGCGAGGACACTTTGCGGAAACGGTGAACTTGTGAATAGATGAGTATGAGCGTTGATCCCCCATACCAGAATAGTTGAAGGAATGGGGGAATATGAACGGAATTCCACACATTTCCTTCAAAGAAGAAATTTAATACATCAACGAACACAATCAGACCAAAAACAGAACGAGTCCATCTCGGCACGAACATTCCGTCAGGAAAAAGAAAGAAAAATAGAGACAATGAAACCCATCCAAACATGGATACAAACATAAACCAGTTGTGGACGAGTGTAGAACCATCAGAGGCAACCATGACCAGTGAGGGGAATGACGTACCAAAAGAAACCATAGCTAGAGCTGCAAGCAGTCCCATCGGTTCTCGAAAACCTTTCCACAGTACAATAGCAGAAGTGGAGTAAAATACAAACGTAAAGACGCAGTCAATGAGCACAAACATTAGAGCATAGCTTTCTAAGCTTAGTCCCTGTTCGGGCAAAGGCATGGCAGGGACTAGTATGCCGCACCCTTGGACAATACATGTTTGTACCAAAGCCGTATAATACTTCGGAATGCTTCCTATATACATCGCGACAGTTATCAAGCTGAAAACAAGCACAAACAGCTGCAAGATCAACATTCTCCAAGCTGATTTTCGTACACTTCGCACTTCCGGATTACTTCCTTTGACAATCTCCATCGACATTCCCCAATCGCGTTCCTATTTGATTCCTTATTCAACTAATTATAGCTTGATCCCTGGCTTCATGAAAATAGTAATAGGATAATTTCCCATTGACTATCCTGTGTATTCCCAAAAAAAATCTAAAAGTTCCCGAAAAGTCGGGAGTCTCTGCTCTGTATTCTGTGATTTCCCACCGTGTAATCTAAATAGCAGAGAAGCACAAATTCGATTTTGGAGGATGAGGTAAAATGAATGAGAAGCAAATTATCAAATGGTTAGGCATGATCTGTATCCTGGCAGGGATTACACGAATGGGAATGACACCAGCTTCAATTATTTGGGGGACAGACAGCACGCAAGAGCTGACAACGGGCTTGATTGCTTGTATTTTAATGTCAGTCGGGACGATCGTCACCTATATGGTACAATCGCGTGAAACGGGAGTCACCGGATTCATTACGACACTTTTTATCATTGTGGGGAACATTTTAACGACTGCGATGCTGTGGTCCCAATTTGCAGCAGGCGGGGCGGAAGCGGTCATGCCAGAGAGTACTTTAGTTAACATCTCTAGAATGTTTGGCATGCTTGGTTTCATGGGCGGCACCTTGTTATTCGTGATATTGACATTCCGGGCTAAAGTGTTTCCGCGCTGGGTTCCCGGATTATTCTTGCTTATGATTCTCTCCATGGTCATTCCAGTGGCAGATAATAAATGGTTTGCCTTCTTCTGGGGATTAACTTACGTAGGGATGGGATACAGCATCTGGGCAAACAAATTAAACACATCAACTGTGAAATCAGTGAATCGTGCTTCTGATGTTATGAATACGTAAATAGTTAGTCCGATAGTCGTAGGGCCTCCATTAGAGGACTACGGCTGTTTTCAATTTCTGGTACAATGAAAGAGAACTAATTATGACATGATATCCTTACTAGGAGTGATAATGATGCTAAATCGAACGAACGATTCAAAGGTGCGGATCGAGCCATGGGCAGAGTCGGATCTTGCATTGTTGTATCGCATGAATGCACCTGAGATGTTGGAGCACTTGGGTGGTCCGGAGACGGAAGAACAAATTCTGGCGCGCCACAAACGTTACGTCGAGATTGGAGGAAGGGGGAATGGCCGGATGTTCAGCATCGTCCTGCTTCCGGAATTAGAAAAGGTCGGCAACATTGGGTACTGGGAACGTGTCTGGCAGGAAGAGACCGTTTATGAGATCGGTTGGGGGGTTCTGCCAACTTACCAAGGCAGAGGTATAGCAAGCGCGGCAACTGCGGCGGCTGTTGCCAGTGCAAGAGCGGAACAGAAGAACAGGTACATTCACGCGTTCCCGTCGGTCGACAACCCCGCATCTAATGCCATTTGCCGGAAACTAGACTTCACGTTCAACGCCGAGTGCAGCTTCGAGTACCCTCCCGGGAGCTTTATGAGATGCAACGACTGGAGATTGGACCTTACTGCAGCAACATAGGATGGAGCACCTTGAGAACTACATACATTAATGAATAATCAACAGCGGTGCATAAACTCTTTTTATAAAATGAACGTGAATAATTTGATTCCGATAAGCCATAATACTTATGACGGTGAAACAAGAGAGGTGTGGTTCCGTTGTACATTCAACGAGATAAATACCAGGGAAGTTGTTTTTGAATCCGTATAGAAGCGAGGAGATGTGCCGCAAACACTTAGTGTAGTACTTGTACTGCAATAATGGATGAGGTATAGACCAAGCCAAGTAAGGATCAAGGCATAAGTACCATCAATCAATTCACCGTCAAGAAGAACTCCGAAAGGAGTTCTTTTTCTTTTTAACAAACATAATCATGAGCCACAATCCCTAAATTATTTATAAAATATGTGAACGATTTTTCATACTCAGTCGTACTATAGGTGTTTCCACAAGAAAATCTAAAATATAAAGCGGAGGTAATCAATATGGCTAGAACAATTGAATTTTCGAATGATGCACTTATTCTTCATCTCTCGGGATTGACAAGTGCTGCGGCTTTGAAACAACGTGTTGAAATTCCGTATTCGGATATAATGAATGTTTCAATAGATGACTTTAAGTTATCCATGTTTCAAATTAGAGTAGGTACTTCAATCGCTGATATTAGAGAAGGACGTTTTCTGATCGGAGATAGATGGTGTTTCATTTCCTATGAGAATCATAAGGATGTCGTCATCCTTGAATTAAATAATCATCAATTTGGAAAAGTTGTTTTCCAAATTGAGGATCCTCTGGAAATCAAAGAACGTATTTTGGAACATAGAACGAACAAAACGATTTAACTGAAATGACAACAAGCTTGACTTTGAAACTGGTTAGAACTATACTGGTTACAACGAGTAGGTGATGATGAATGAAACAGATTAGCAGTCGCTTTTCGATAGCTGTTCATATCCTGTCGTTAATTGCGACAATTCCAACGGAATGTACAGGTGATTTCATAGCTGGCAGCGTGAATACGAATCCTGTCATCATTCGCAAAATTATTGGGATGCTGAAGAAGGCAGGACTCGTTGAAGTACGTGCTGGAGTTGGCGGAACTTCGCTGTGTAAGGATACAGATCAAATTACATTACTTGATGTATACCGGGCAGTGAAAGTGATCGAGAATGGGGAATTGTTTAATTTCCACAACCATCCTAACCCCAATTGTACGGTAGGGAGAAATATTGAATCAGCCCTTCGTGCAGAAATGCGCGATGCTCAAACCGCGATGGAACAAAAATTGTCAAACGTTTCCTTGCAACAGCTGATATCTAATTTTAAATAAAAATAGCTCTTAAATGAGCTAATTTTTATAATTTAGTTGTAACTGAAATAGTTATAACCAAAGTGATTCTAACTCATTAATAAATAATCCGATGGAGGTTTTTAACAAATGAAAATTCTAGTAACTGGTGCTACGGGACAATTAGGATCAAAAGTGGTGGAGGCTTTACTTGCATCTGTACCAGCTGAAAAATTAGCTGTTAGCGTAAGAGATACGGAGAAAGCAACCGAATTAAGTTCTCGGGGAGTTGAAGTACGCCATGGTGATTTTGATGATCCAGCATCTCTTGATAAAGCGTTCGCTGATGTTGACCGCCTGCTTATCGTTTCGACGCAAGGGGATAACGAAACTCGAATTCGTCAACATTTAGCTGCTGTATCCGCGGCTGAGCGCGCTGGGGTTGGTTTCATCGCGTATACTAGTGCCACAAACGCAGAGGAAAGCTCTCTCTTTCTCGTGCCAGTGCATCGTGCGACAGAGCAAGCGATTCGCAAAACGGGAATTCCATACTCATTCCTGCGTAATAACTGGTACATTGAGAATGAGATTGGAACGATACAAGGGGTATTGGCGGGTGCACCGCTCGTGACTTCTGCAGGAGCCGGCAAGGTAGGGTGGGCTTCTCGCGGGGATTATGCACAAGCGGCAGCAAATGTGCTTGCAGGTAACGGACATGAGAATACCGTTTATGAGCTATCAGGCACACTGATCACACATGAAGAACTCGCGGCGGTTCTGTCTAAGGTCCTTGATCGTGAGGTTCCAATTCAGCAAGTTGACGATGAGACTTACGGTAAAATCATGGTCGGTGCAGGGGTTCCTGAGCAAGTCGTTCCCATTCTTGTTGCTATCCAAAGCGCGATTAGAGATGGCGTTCTAGAACTAAAGAGCAACGATCTTCAGACACTTCTTGGTCGCCCGGTTACACCACTTAGCGAGGCGATTGAAGTCATTGTGAGCGGATTGAAGTCATAAAACGAGCATCAGCCGCAGTCTTTTATAGACTGCGGCTTTTTGTGAATATTGGGCAAAAAAACATAATTTCAGGATGGCATAAATGGGGGGAGTCGGTCATAAATAAGGGTATCATGTGTATAAAGGAGATTCCTCATGTCCCATGCAGCAATATTAGTTGTAGCGCCGAATGGTAATGACAATCATTCTGGCAGTAAAGAGGCTCCCTTCTTAACCATTAATAAAGCTCAGAATGTGGTACGTGAATGTATTAAAGACGGCATGTCTCAGGATATAACGGTATATCTTCGCGGGGGAACTTATTATGTAGATGAAACCCTGCAGTTTGACGACCGTGATTCTGGTCGAGATGGATTCCGAGTATCTTATCGTAACTTTCCAGGTGAAGCACCGCTATTAGTTGGCGGAAAACAGATTTCCCATTGGGAGTCTTATAAGGATAGCATTTGGAGAGCAATGGTTGGACAAGGTTGCAGCTTTCATACGCTTTATGCAGACGGAGATCGTATCCCAAAAGCTAGACTTCCAGCTAACGGTTATTTTCAAGTAGACGAATCAGGTGAATCCTACCATGAAGGGTTCAAGTTCCATCTAGACGAAATTCCTTTTGGAAGCGATCTTACGAATGCGCAGGTATTTATTTGGCCAGGAAGAGGAGAATGGAATTGGTTCTCGGAGATGAGAGCGATTGATTCGATTGACTATGATAAGCGTTTTGTGAGATTCAAAGATCCTTCTATCTGGGATATTGGTGTTGGTTCACGCTATTACATACAAGGCTCACTCCATTTCCTACGGTCACCAGAGCAATTTCATCTGGATGAAACGGAGGGTTGGCTCTATTACCGTCCCAAGAGTGGTAAGCCTTTACATCAAAAGATTATTGCACCGACCGTCACAAGGCTTATAGAGCTGAAAGGAAGCAATCACGAAAGCCAGGTACAGCATCTAACGTTTTCGGGTTTGAATTTGTCTTGTACGGACTTTTTTGATGAATATAAAATGATTCAAGAAGAGCCGGGATTAGACAATGTTGAAAGAGATGAGCACAGAGAAGGTTTAATCTATATCAATTACGCAGAGGATATAGAAATTTCCCATTGCCAGATAGGGAACTCGGGAAGCTGTGGAATCTTTATGGATCATTACGCTCAAAACATCACCATTGATGGCAATCATATCGAGCATCTGGGTTATATCGGGATTTGTGCTTCAGGCTTTTCCCCTATTCAAGGATCTTTTACAACTGCTGAGGCCTCTTTTACGAACAAAGGACATAGGATTACCAATAACCATATCAAACATGGAGGCGAACTGGTGGGGCATGGCTGCGGGATCTTGTTATACCAAAGCGGAGATAATGATATCTCCCATAACACCATTGCTCATATGCCGCGCTACGGGATTTCTCTCAAAGGATTAAGACACAAAGTCATGCCGTTGGCCCTGTACGGGATTCCGGTTACTTGGGAAAATCATTGGGATTTTCTTCATACAAGAAATAATCGCATTGCTTATAATGATATATCCAATGTGATGACAGATAGTCAAGATGGCGGATTAATTGAATCTTGGGGCGTAGGCATAGGGAATGTTATTCACGGCAATCACTTACATCATAGCGGCATTCATTTTTCCTACGGGTTCGGTATTTACTTAGACGATGCGTCTGATTATTTTACAGTAACTAATAATGTACTAAGTCATCTGTACAGCACAGGAGAAGGAAAACTCTGGATGTTGATTTTCTCAAAAGGAATCGGTAACCGGATTCAAGGTAATTTGCTTGTCTCCAACCCGCATGCAATTGCTGCCATTGGGACTCAGGAGATGGCGGGGGAAGAAAATAAGAACATTGTGGTGGATGGAAACATCGTGTATAACTCCGGCTACTTATATTATTTTGTAAATTGGCGTGAGGATAAGTTTGCTGCTGCTGACCATAATTTGTATTGGAGAGATGATGGCCTATGCAAGGTCGCCGGTAAATTGCCATTAGATCCATGCGGACAAGATCGCCTCGGTAGAAGTGAATATGACTGGGAGGCGTGGCGATTGTTATTGAATGGTAAATTTGACGGGCACACGTTAATCGCGGATCCATTATTCATCCATGTTGCTGAAGGAGATTATAGGCTCCAACCGAATTCTCCTGCGTATAGGTTGGGTTGGGTGAACATCGACTTCGGGAAAATAGGACCACAGTAAAATCGCAGCATCATAGGGGGCTTGGTGCGTGTGAAAGTATTTGGGTTTTATAAATCCAAAAAATATTTGCAGCGAGTTCTGATCTCTATCATGCTGTCTTTGGTTATTGTGCTGATGGCCTCGACTCTTGCTAATACGTATATTTTAGAGAAATCGGTTAAAAGCATTCAGGAAGAATCGAATCTAAAAGTGCTCACACAATTTCAATACAATTTTTCATATATGAACGAAGTCATTACCCATTTATCGTATTTCGTCATTAAGGACAATCTTCTAATTCCACTAATGTTTGATGATATGTTGCCCAAAATGGACTTGATTCGGGGTTATCAAAGAATGACGAACATAATGGAAAGCTCATCCTTTTTACATTCCATGGCCATCTATAATCACTCCCAGAATGAAATTTACGGAACCACAAGCAATTTTTTGCTTGATGGAGGCGTTACGAAAAAAAAGATTCGGGATTGGCTGCTCGATCCATCGCAACCGCATTTAACGTCTAGGCTCATTCCTGTCAACTTAGAGAAAGAGGATGGGCAAATCGATACGTTTGCATTCATCGTCACCGATTCGTTCAAGCCTTTCTCTAGCCATGAATCAGCCATTATTTTCTATATTAAATCGGATTGGGTATTTGATAGCTTGAAGAAGATGAATGTCAGGAGTAATCGCGATCAGGGCGATCTTCTCATAGCGGACCGAGAAGGACGGCTATATTCGTCGAAGATCAATAATACGTATGTCAACGAAGTAAACAGTTTGAGAATCCAACAAATGATAACGAGCAGCAATGGAGATTTGAAGCGTCCGTCGGGGTTTGTCATAGGTGACATTGCTGGTGTAAAAAGCATGGTCACCTATTTGGAGGATCCTATTCCTGATTGGACAATCCTCTATATTCAGTCCTATGAGAAATTGATGGAAGATGTCACGAAGACGAGAGTGAAATCGTTTGGCATTTCAGGCGTATTTCTGCTTATGGCGATAGGATTATCCATTTGGTTGTCCTATAAGCTGTATCACCCAATTGAAGATATGCTCAAACGAATACGAGATCACACGACAGGGAAGAGTCAGCCCGGGTTACTCGAAGGCGACGAGTTCGATGTGATGAGTGAGCGTTATTTGAAATTATCTGAGAAGCTTCACGAGATCAGCTCCGAGCAAATCGTCAACAAATATTATATTCGTAAGTTTTTAACGGACAGTCAAATGTATTCGCATCATGATATCGTGAACCTTATTGAGAAGCATAATCTACATATTTCCGTTAGGCACGAAATTCGAGTGTGTGTGCTTCGCATCGATCATTTCATGACCTATGACAGAAACACAACAGCTTCCACCAAGAAAATGTATAGTTTCGCCATTGTGAATATTGCACAAGAAATCATGATAAAGGCTTATCCATGTGAGGCAGTGGAAGTTTGGGGAGATCACGTTGTCCTCATTGTATCTATGTGTGGCAGCTCAACAAATGCGGTTAGTGAGCAAGTCGTTCATCTTATTAGGGAAATTCAATTAACTATTGGTCATTATTACGGTTTATCTCTCTCCTGCGGCATAAGTGACAAGATCTCACAGCTGGATCATTTGTCGGCGGGCTACACACAGGCTTTGAATAACAGTTTGTACAAAATTATTTTTGGCTACAGGTCGATCATTACAACCGATGCTATTAAAGAAAATCTAACCAATTCGCTCGTATCCATACCCGATATCATCGAGAGAAAGTTGTCAGAAGCATTGAAGAAAGGGCAAATGACGGAAGCGGGTATCGAACTGGAAAAAGCCTTCTCACTTGTTACTAAATTCAATTATGACGATATACATCGGGCAGTAAATAATTTGGCTTGGGTGATCAAAAATACAGCATTAGAAATAATGGACAATCGTGTCTCCAAATTTGCCTTGAATATGGATTACATCCACCACATTCCGCAGGAAAAAGAAACATTGGAGGAAATGTATCTCACCCTATTGTCTTTATGCGCGAAAATAATTGAAGGCCAAAGACCGGGGACTACGGAGCGTAACGACCTGATTCTCGAAACTATGAAAGAATTGATCCATCAAAAGTATTCGGACGTGAACCTTGGCCAGCAATCGATCGCATTGACTGTCAAGTTATCTTCCGCCTATATTGGCAAACTGTTTAAGGAAAGCTTCAAGATGACCATCACGGAGTATATCAATGAGGTCCGTTTGAGGCATGCACAGATCCTGTTGGAAAGCGGTAATCATACTGTTCTTGAAATTATGGAAAAATGCGGTTATTCAAATCCAAGTTACTTTTTCCGTTTGTTCAAGGCCAAATTTGGCAGCACACCGAAGGAATATCGTATGAAAAAATCAATTTCATGATTAGCAGCATGCAGAACCGCCACTTCTAACACCAATAGGTGAACGGAAGGCGGTTTTTTTCATCTATCCAAGTAAAAAGTGCATGAATTCAAACATTTTACACATGGATCGTACATCTTTTCGAACATCGTATTCTATATATTCACATGTAAACCTGCCATGATAAGCCTTAGGAGGGAGGATCGCGATGAATAAAACACACAAGGTCAAAAAACGATGGTTCATCCAAGAATTTCTACACCTACGTAAAAATCGAGAGCTGCTGCTGCTTGCTACACCCGGTATTTTATTCGAACTCATCATTGCCTATGTGCCTATGGTTGGTTTAATTTTAGCATTCAAATATTTTAGGTATGATAAGGGCATTTTTGGCAGCCAATGGGTAGGACTCAAAAATTTTGAATTTATAGTTAAATCGCAAGATGCCTGGAGAATCATTCGAAATACGTTATTATACAACATCACTTATATCCTGCTTGGAACGATTGTAGCTCTGCTCTTCGCGCTTCTACTTAACGAGGTGAGCGGACGAATGGTCAAGATTTACCAGACCACCATGTTTCTCCCTTACTTCATTTCGCTCGTACTTGTTGGTTACATTACGTATGCATTCTTGGATCATAAGAACGGTTACCTTAACGCTTTATTTAAATGGTTTGGACTTGAGCCGCATAAATGGTACTTTGAGACGACGCCATGGATGTTTATTTTACCTCTCGTTGCTATATGGAAGGGGGTCGGATTCTCGACTTTAATCTATTACGCCGGGATTATAGGTATCCATAGCGATTACTATGAAGCTGCAAAATTGGATGGGGCTTCGCGGATACAGATGATGGCTCGTATTACGCTGCCGCTGCTGAAGCCTTTAATTATCATTGTGTTTATATTAGGGCTTGGTAATATCTTCAGAGGTGATTTCGGCCTGCATTATTTTGTGCCTAATAATGTAGGTGCGAATTTGGCGACGACGGATATCATTGACACTTATGTGTATCGAGCTCTTTCAAAGCTGGGTGACATTAATTCCGGAGCAGCAGTGGGGTTCCTTCAATCCGTGGTTGGTTTAATAACCATACTGACTGCAAATTTCATCGTACGCCGAGTTGATAAAGATAACGCGTTATTTTAGATGGAGGAGCACTATGGAAAAAGTGAATAGAAATCAACAATCGAATTGGGTGATTAACGGATTTTTCATCATCGTTTGTCTATTGATTGCGGTGCCTTTCTTCCTTGTTATTGCCGTATCCGTGACTTCAGAAAACAGCTTACTTCAAAATGGTTATCGCTTTATTCCGAAAGAATTGAGCTTGGAAGCCTTTCGGATCGTATTGAAAACGCCGGACCTCCTGCTTAAGGGTTATGGCGTGACGATTGGTATCACTGTGATCGGTACGATCCTATCACTCCTATTGACAGCAATGACAGCGTACCCAATCTCACGCAGGGATTTCCATTATAACCGGCCATTAACTTTTTACATTTTTTTTACGATGCTTTTTAATGGGGGAATAATCCCTTTTTACATCCTGATGACCCAATATCTACACTTGAAAAATTCATTAATGGCATTAATTATTCCTTTGATGCTGAACCCTTTTAACATCATGATCATGAAAGGTTATCTGGATAAAATCTCGATCGAAATCATTGAGTCCGCTAAAATTGACGGCTCTGGTGAGCTCCGTATTTTCTTTCGCATTGTACTGCCGCTTTCAACGCCAGCGCTCGCGACACTTGGTTTATTCATATCTTTTGCCTATTGGAATGATTGGTTTAATGCCTTGCTGTTCATCGACAATGAAAAGTATGTCCCTCTTCAGCTGCTGCTGGTAAGAATCTTATCTCAAATTGAGTTTTTAGCAAACTCTCCATTAGCCGAGGCGGCAAGTAAGCTACAATTCGCGAACTTCCCGACTTTATCGGTGAGGATGGCAATGGCTATTCTGGCGGGTGGTCCTATGCTGATCATCTTTCCGTTTTTCCAAAAGTATTTTGTGAAAGGGATCACGGTGGGATCGTTAAAGAGTTAGGAGGGGAGGTGAAAGGTAAGTAAGCTTCACCGTTTGTTACTTTTCTGGGGTAAACAAAAATGGAGGTGTCTATTTTGAAAAATGGTAGAAAATCAAAACGAACACTGCTTGCTTTTTTCCTTCTTTGTTTCAGTCTTGTCATTGGCTGTACAAAGACCAACACGGTTATTGAATCTATGACTCCAAACGCTTCACCAACCGGATCTACAGCACCGGCTGCAACTCCTACAACAAGTAAACTACCGGATGTAAAACTGACTTTTTATTACCCAAGCAATCCTCCGGGAAAAGATCAGCAGCTGGTTAATGATGAAATCAATAAATATTTAAAAAGCAAAATTAATGCAACGGTAGATTTGAAGCCGCTTTCATTTGATGAATACGATCCCAAATTAAATACGATTATGGCTTCAGGGGAAGCATTCGACCTCGCATGGGGTTCGAAATATTGGCTATTGGGTTATCAGCCGAACATCGATAAAGGTGCTCTTTTGGAAATAAGGGATGATATGATCAAAAAATTTGCGCCTGAAGCTCGTAAAAACATACCAGATAAATTCTGGCCGGATATGAAGGCAGCCGACGGCAAAGTATACGGATTCCCTGTTTACCAAATCGCAGCCAAGACGAAAAGCCTTGTGATCCAAAAACAGTACGTCGACAAATATAAATTGGATATCAACTCGATCAAAACCTATAAGGACATAGAGCCGTTCTTAAAAACCTTGAAAGAAAACGAGAAGGACGTCATACCTTTTGGAATGGCACAGAACTCATGGGGACTTTATACGGACCCAGGTTTAGTCGGGGCGGACGGTCTTGCTGTGGTTTTCAAAAAGGATGATAAAGACTATAAAAGCTTAACGAAAATCGAACAACTTCAGAATAAGAAAGAATACTTCACTACTATGCACAAATGGTACCAGGCCGGTTATATCAACGAGGATGCTCCTCTTCTCAAAAATATTACGGATCTGAAGAAGAAAGGCAAAGTTGCTGTTGGTATTGAGTTTACAACGAAGCCTGGCGGAGAAGCTGATGAAATGAACAACAACGGAGGTAACGAGGTTATCTACGTTCCAATTTCGGACTCGTATTTTACCGGTATTGCTAGCGCTATGCAAGTGATAAGTAAAACATCCAAAAATCCGGATCGAGCGCTTATGTTAATCAATCTTCTCAATACAGATAAAGTGTTATACAATTTGATAGCAAACGGGATTGAAGGTAAGCATTATATCAAAAAAGATGACAAATATATTGAACCCATAAAAGATTCCGGTTATGCTCCGAATGTTGACTGGGTATTTGGCAATCAATTCAATGCGTACTTAAAAGGGAAACAAACCCCTGACGTATGGGAGAAAACTATCAAACTAAATGACAGTGCGATGGTACCTGCTTCTTACGGATTTGGTGTTAATAAGGATTCAATTAAATCGGAGGAAGCAAATACAACTGCCGTGAACAACGAGTTCCAAGTCGCACTCGAAACAGGGGCGGTGGATCCAAACGACATACTGCCTAAATACATTGACAAGTTAAAAGCTGCTGGCCAAGATAAGATAGAAGTTGAAACTACAAAACAATGGCAAGCGTTTCTTAAAGAAAAAGGATTGAAATAATTTATGTAGCATTCATTAATCCACACCCG
Source organism: Paenibacillus sp. Soil724D2 (assembly GCF_001427935.1). Taxonomy (NCBI): domain Bacteria; kingdom Bacillati; phylum Bacillota; class Bacilli; order Caryophanales; family Paenibacillaceae; genus Paenibacillus; species Paenibacillus sp. Soil724D2. The sequence continues at coordinate 5,351 of NZ_LMRY01000001.1, read as the reverse complement.
AAAAGAACTCCGGAAGGAGTTCTTTTTGATATATAATTGGATGGTATAAAAAGTGCCAAAGTGGTTGATGAATTTAAGATCAAAATCTTATATAATTTTCACCGAAGGACCCATTTTACAAAAAAAAGGTGGTTATTATATGAATATGTATATCTATTTTGGGATATTTTCAATCATACTATTATTTGGTTTAGTCGTTACCTTTATGGTTGGTTTTTCTCGTAAGAATCGTGAAGGTGATCAAACCTATTTCCAAAAAACAGAGGTAAAATGGGTTCGGCTTACATCTTTTTATGTGATTTCAATTGCTGCAGGATTGTTAGCCTTGCTAGCGTATATTCGTTATTCGATCGGATAAAAATGACCACGCCTTCGCTACTCAATGCGAAGCGTGGTCATTTTAAAATTACTTGAAAACTAGTACTATTAAAGGGACGACATTCAGAGGGGGATTTATAGAAAATGAAAAAGCTTAACAACAAGAAAATCGTAATCGCTGGCTCAAGAAAAACAGAGGAAATGAGTCTATTAATTGAAAAGCAGGGGGGTATCCCTGTCATTCGTCCTTTGCAAGGCCTTTTATATTTTGATGAGTTGGCAATAAAACAAGAATTATTATTTTGCGTGAATAATAAGATTGATTGGTTTGTTCTTACGACAGGCACTGGAACAGATACACTGCTGGGTGCTGCAGAACGGTTAGGAATTCACGCAACTTTGATTCGAATAATGAAAGAAGCGAACGTAGCAGCACGCGGATATAAGACGTATGCTTTACTTAAGAAGTTGGATATTAAACCTGAAATTGTTGATGAAGATGGAACAACACAAGGTTTAATTCGAAGTATGGACCATTGCGATTTCGCGGGCAAAACAGTAGTTATCCAGTTACATGGTGAACCACAACCCAATCTGATCCAATTCTTAGAGAATCGGGGGGCGAATGTTCTTCAATTGCTGCCTTATCGGCATGTAGAACCGGAATCATCCACTTTGGAGACATTGTGTCACGAGCTTTCAACGAAATCGATAGATGCTGTTTGTTTTACTACCGCGGTGCAGGTGCGATATTTGTTTGAATATGCCAAACGTCAAGGGATCGCGGATATAGTTCGAGAATCATTCAGGACACGAGTAAATGCAGTAGCAGTCGGCAAAGTAACGGAAGAGGCTTTGAGAGAAGAAGGTTTGGACCACGTTATAGTACCTGAAATCGAACGGATGGGGGCCATGGTTATTGAATTAGTCAAGTATTATGAAAATCAATAGTTACTTTGATTCGGTCCAAACAGGTTTAATACGATGACGCCAACCCGTAAAGTACACCATTAATATTATTGACATTGATCATGCGATCCCATTCATCTACCTTCAATTTTTTGAAGAAAGAGAGCGGCATGATTTTGAACAGAGATTAACGAGCATGCTGCCAACGTTTAATTCTGTCTTAGACGCAGGCTGCGGTCACGGGGAATTTACTAGGAAGATGGGGAGGATTGGAAATGTTATCACAGGTTTTGATAATTCATTAGAAATGATAAACATTGCTACATCAAGTATAGAGGAAGCTCCTTGTGATAACGTTAAATTTGTTTATTGTTCTACCAAGGAGGAACTCCCTTTTTATAACGATCAATTTCATTTAATTTACAATCGAAGAGGCCCAACTTCCATATTAAATCATAGCAGAATCCTAAAAAGCGAGCACAATATTCGGTATTCACCTGGGAATCTCGGATTATACAACTCCAACAATGAGTAACGAGCTTCAACAAAAGTTCAAAGAAAATTTAATTAATGGAAATATCGGTTTTAGAGAGTATAAATATATTTGGAAAGCTACTAAACCATAACTGTTTGGAGGTATACCATGAAAGAAGTTATTTTTACAGAGAAAGCACAAAACCCAGGGGGAATGCCCTATTCGCAGGCAATTAAAGCAGGTAATACGGTATACGTAGCTGGACAAGGACCTTTTGATCCTGAAACTGGTAGGGTAGTAGGAAGTACTTTGGATGAACAAGCGAGAAGGGCATTAGAAAACCTGAAAGCAATTTTAGAAGAATCGGGCGCTGCTTTGAAAGATGTTGTTAAAGTAACTGTCTTCCTTGGAGAAGTAGCAGGCTTCGATGAATTTAATTTGATTTACAAAGACTACTTTTCTAAACCATACCCAGCACGAACCATAGGACCATCAAATATGGGTTTTATGGTTCAGATTGATGCTATAGCTGTGATTGAATAGTAGAGTAATGAAAGAATGTGAACTAATTGAATAAAAAGATACTGCAGATTTTAATAGGTTTATGTTGTTCGCCGTTGATATTTGTAGCAATGTAATTTGATTATTTTTATAAAATTTCATATTTTTATTTCATAGCTAGTGTAGTTCCATTCATATTTATTAGAAATTATAAAAACATACTAATAGGTTTCATTTTATCATGCATAGTTTCTATTCTACTGGTAAATATGTATATCCCAAAAACAGAAACTTTCTTTAAACCATTTGGTCAAATTCTAGAGTTGTTGGTAGTGATGGAAGCAATTATTTTTGGACTCATGCAGTTAGTATTCTTATTGTTAATTAACTTTCTTAGGAAATCAAGAAATCAAAGATTTTGATACGGATACCGCTTAATTCCTTAAACAGGAAATAAGCGGTTTTTTATTCAACAGTAAAACTACTTTCCAATAGTTAGTATGCAATTCGTTGCCTTTGTGAATCATAAGAAAAAGCTTTGGTGTGAAAGTTTTCGGATGTTTATTACTATATGTTGTGGCTTGAATATAACTTTGGGGGCTATTTCATGGGGTTTATTGGACTTTATGTTTTGAATACAATCTTTATGTTAATCGTAGCGATCCGTGAAGTACGTCGTCCGGAAAAAGCTTTGAACTGGTTAGCTATAGGTCTGATATTTCCTGTTCTTGGATACGTCATATATCTTATCATTGCCAACCCAATTCATTTTCGTAAAGAGAGACTCACTTCTCCGAACAATGTGTCAGATCCATTGCCTAATTCGTTCAGTCCTGCTTCCTCCATCATCGCTCAATCTGTAAGTCAGTTGACGGTGCATGGACTTAGGAGTGGCCGAGTTCAATTGCTTACGAACGGCATAGAAACCTATTATAAACTTATCGCATCTCTACAGAATGCACAAAGCACCGTGGAAGTGGAGTATTACACATATCGGGATGACCAGATTGGCAAACGAATTACGGATATCCTGATTGAACGAGCCGAAGCTGGCGTGAAGATCCGTTTCATTAGAGACGGATGGGGGAGTAAACAATTTCCAAAACATGTGATCAATCGGATGATGGATGCCGGAATTGAATGCCGGACGATATTTCCATTGAGTTTTCCTTGGATACCCACTTTGACTTATCGGGATCATTGTAAGATTGTCGTCATCGATGGGATCGAAGCTTTCACAGGTGGTATCAATGTAGGGGATGAGTATACAGGATTAAAGCCGGACGTAGGCTTTTGGCGTGATACTCATATGCGATTAGTTGGAGAAGTGAGTCAATTTCATAATTAAATATTGGTTAATGCACGGAGTTCCCCTAGCAGGGTGTCCCTCATTTTTTGAAAATTCGATTTCTAAGCTGCCTCTGCGGATATCTCAATTCGTTTGTTCAGTTTGTACAACAATTTGGTCCTATACAGGCCATGGAGTCAATTTCATAATTAAATATTGGTTAATGCACGGAGTTCCCCTAGCAGGGTGTCCCTCATTTTTTGAAAATTCGATTTCTAAGCTGCCTCTGCGGATATCTCAATTCGTTTGTTCAGTTTGTCTAAAGCAAATTTGCACAAGTTGTAAGCCAACGAACTCAATTGAAAATCGACGGTTGCTCGCAGTCCGCGATGCCGTGTACGTTTCAGACCGAAATATTCTTTCAAATAAGCAAATACACGCTCTACGGCTGTACGTTTTTTATAAAGCTCAATAAAACTCTCGCTACCTCTCGCTGGATACGTGTACTTGCGTAAGTCCTGCTCTATCTTGATTTTGTGGACCTTCTGACAGCCTGACTCCGCCATTGGGCAATTATTGCATTCCTTGGGTCTTGTGAATTTAAGCGTATTATACTTGGGATCAAAGCTGTCGTATCGATAGGAATGGCCTTGCTTGCAAACTGGCTTGAAGTTGCCATCAAATCCTTCCAGTGGTTCGGTATGATGAATGATGTCAATAACAGGATAAGCCCCTAAGGAACGTACAAGTTGATAAACGGTCGTGCAATCGTATCCTTTATCCGCTAACACATGCTTTATTTGCAGCATTGGGAACTTCAGCTGGAGCCCTTTTAAAAGCACAATTGCCATGCGCTGATCGTTGGGGTGTGCCGAGCTAAGTACGCCGGATACCATATACTGGCTGTCTGTATCCACGATTACGTTAGCCTTATATCCATACCAAGACTCTACTTTCCCTTTTGAATTTTTCTTGGAGCAAAAAGACGCATGGCGTGGCATAGCCTCAAGCAACTCTTCGTAGGAGTAAGGCATCATATCTGCGATTTTCTTTTCAAAAGGGCCTAAAGTAGCCTCGTAGGTTTCACGCTCTTTTTTCAATTGCTCCGATTCTTCACGAGTGGGGCGTCCCCTTCGACGCTTAGGCTTCATCTCAAGTTCAGGTTTAAGTTCCCCCTCTGCCTCCCCATCAATGTTCAGTTGGAGCTGTTCTTCTGGTGATTTCGGTGTTTTGCTCTTGCGGCGATGCGCAGCACGCTTAGAAGCTTGTTCTGAGTATTGACAGTCCCATGCTTCTACGGCAGAAGAGTCAACGGCCAAGTGTTTGCCGGCAAGAAACCCTTCTGATATTGCATCCAGTACCAGTTCGTCTTGGGCAGTTTCGATAATTTCTAGCCTGAGCAGCTCATGGATAAGTCTTGAATAAGAGGCTTCGCTTGGCGTACGATCCGATCCAGTAAATCGACATTGCAAACGAAATTCCTCACTGGAGCGAAGGCGGCGGACGATATCCTTTACAAACTCTATTCGCTCTATTTTGCCAATGAGGAGAGAGATGGTCATGGCACGTACGTTCAGCTCTTCGGGACGTCCGCGGTGGGACTTTTTACCGAGAAGCCGAAGCAATGGCCCAAGGTCCAGGTGAACGAATATTTGACTATATCGATCATCTGGATTCATTTTCAATAATTGATCGAAGGAAAATAGCTCTGTTTGTCGAATAGTATACATGAGGAGTCCCCCTTTTTTCTCTCGGTATTTGGTTTCGTCGCCTATTACCTTCGAGATTTGGGGAGGTACTCCTTTTTTTATGCCTTAAAAAGCTAGATGTAACAAGGGTTTGGAATTATGAAATTGACTC